>CADBXO010000042.1 GCA_902798685.1 uncultured Bacteroidales bacterium | reverse complement strand
GCCGGGTTCCCAGGAGGTGTTCCGAAAGGCCGGGGCATTGGGACTTAAGATTCTTATTGTGACAGGATCGGGACAGAAGAACCTGATAGAGCGTGTACAGAGGGATTTTGAGGGTTACATCACCCGTGACCGCATGGTGACCGCCTTTGAGGTAAAGCGCGGCAAGCCCTATCCCGATCCCTATCTGAAAGGCCTGCAGATAGCAGGCGTGCCCGCCGGTGAGGCTGTGGTTGTTGAGAATGCACCGCTTGGAATACGTGCCTCCGTGGCTGCCGGAATAGACACCATAGCAGTCAATACCGGCCCGCTTGAGGATGAGATCCTGCTGGCCGAAAAACCCGTACTGCTGCTTCACTCCATGCAGGAGTTGGCGGACAATCTTGAAAACTTATTTGCTTGAGAGGTATTGGTCAAGAATGACCAGTGCCGTAAGTGATTCCACAACCGGAACCGCACGCGGAACCACGCACGGATCGTGACGCCCCTTGGCTGCGATTGTGGTCTCGCGGCCGTCAACTGTCACGGTGTTCTGCTCCTGACCGATGGTGGGGGTGGGTTTGAAAGCCACACGGAACCTTATGGGCTGACCGTTGCTTATGCCGCCCTGGATACCGCCGCTGTGGTTGGTTGCAGTTGTGATGTTGCCGCCCTCCATGCGGAATGCGTCGTTATGCTCTGATGCGCGCTGTGAGGCTGACAGGAATCCGTCACCGTATTCAAAACCCTTGCAGGCGTTTATACCCAGCATGGCTTTGGCCAGTGATGCCTCAAGTTTGTCAAATACAGGATTGCCTATGCCGGCGGGCAGACCCTCTACGATGCATGTAACGCAACCGCCGGTTGAATCCTGCTCTTTGCGCAGATCCTTGATATAGTCCTCCATCTTGGAGGCCAGTTGTTCATCGGGACATCTTACGGCATTGGTCTCTACATTTGCGCCTGCGTACTCCATATCCTTGGCGGGATCAGTGGAGTAGGGACCTATCTGTGATGTGAAAGCCTTTATCTTAAGGCCGGGCAGCATTTTGCGGAAAGCCAGTGAGACCAGAGCGCCTGCCACGCAGATGGGGGCTGTAACGCGGGCCGATGAACGTCCGCCGCCGCGCCAGTCACGGATACCGTAACGCTGAAGCCAGGCAAAGTCTGCATGTGACGGACGGAACAGGTCCTTGAGTTCATCGTAGTCTGATGAGTGCTGGTCAGTGTTCCTTATTATAAATGCTATGGGCGCTCCTGTGCTCACTCCTTCAAGAAGTCCTGACAGGAACTCCACCTCATCCTGCTCCTGACGGCCGGTGGTCACGGTGCTCTGTCCGGGACGGCGGCGCTGCATGCATGTACGTATGAACTCTGCATCGACCTCGATTCCCGATGGGAAACCGTCGAGCACACCTCCTATGGCGGGGCCGTGGCTCTCGCCGAAATTCATTTAATTCTCAATTCTCAATTCTCAATTCTCAATTCTCAATTCGACTTCTTACAGTCGCCCTCGCAGTTGCAGTCGCCGTCACAGCTGCCGCCATTGCAGTCGCCGTTGTTGCAACCGCCGCCGCAACCCTTGCACTTGGGGTGCAGTATGGCATCGATCTCCTCCTGTGTGGCGGGACGTGATTCCAGTATCACACCCTTGAATGTGAGGTCCTCACCGGCTAGGGGGTGGTTCAGGTCTACGGTTACTTTGTCATCGGTAATGTTTGTCACGGTAGCGTTGAATGTCTGCTGGCCGTCGCTCAGGGGAATGATGGCGCCAATCTTTACATGCTCGTCATCAAATACGCCGTCGCGCAGGAATATGCCTTTGTCCAGTTCAAGTACGTTCTCCTTGCTGTACTCGCCGTATGCCTTGTCTGACGGTATCTCAAATTCAAAAGAGTCACCTACGTTGAGAGAACCTACGTTGCTCTCAAAGAGATCCAGGGCGTAACCTATTCCGGTAATGAACTTGAAGGGTCTCTCACGGGTAGCGCTCTCGTACTTGTACAACTGACCGTCTGCGTCTTTCAGCATCAGATCATAGGTAAGGCTGATATATTTCTTATCCATTTCTTGAAAATTTGTGCAAAGGTAGTAAAATTACTTCAGATTCTTGAGGGGTACCGCAGAGCAGGCGTTGGGCGGGTCGTTGCGGGTTATCAGGGAGATAGTGGGCGCAAGGACGCTTACGGATATGGGTTCGTGGTTTACCTCGGCACGGATTCCGTTGCCGTACAGTATAAAGGGAACCGGTTTGGCTACGGGCTTGCGGTATATTACCGTTCCGGCTTTCTCATCGGAAATACCCCAACCGGGTATGGCGTCGATGATTATGTCACCGGACCAGGAT
>CADBXO010000041.1 GCA_902798685.1 uncultured Bacteroidales bacterium | reverse complement strand
AGAAAAACGGATATGATTATGCCCCTTTTCATCAAATAACGCTTTAAACACCGCTGTGGCCGAATCCGCCTGCACCGCGCTCGGTCTCATCCAATGTTTCAACTTTTATCCATTCCGCCTGCTCATGACGTGCTATTATCATCTGGGCGATGCGCTCGCCGTCGTTTACTACGAATTCCTCCTGAGACAGGTTTATCAGAATCACCCCTATTTCGCCGCGGTAATCGGCATCTATTGTTCCGGGAGTGTTAAGTACCGTAATACCTTTCTTGATAGCCAAACCGCTGCGCGGACGTACCTGTGCCTCAAATCCGGCAGGCAGGGAGATGAACAGGCCGGTGGGTATGAGACGGCGCTCCATAGGTTTCATTACTACGGGCTCGTCAAGATTGGCCCTAAGGTCCACTCCTGCCGATTGCGGTGTAGCATACTCGGGAAGCGGGTGATGTGAACGGTTGATTATCTTTACCTCCATACTCAATTGAGTGATTTGGTTTTGCACAGCGAAAATAACAAATATACCGCCAACTGAGGCAGAAATATTCTGAAAAACCACTAATTTTGAAACAAAGAGATACAGAGAATGGATTGGCAAAGACTTATTTCGGCAAAGCGTCTGGGTTTGGAAGGCATAGAGTCCGCCCATAAGGATGACCGTTCGGCTTTCCTTAGGGATTATGACCGACTTATTTTTTCGGCTCCTTTCCGGAGATTGCAGAACAAGACACAGGTGTTCCCACTGCCGGGCAGCGTTTTTGTACACAACCGTCTCACCCATAGCCTTGAGGTTTCATGCGTAGGCCGCTCGCTGGGCAACAACGTGTCCAGGGGTATAATCAGAAAACACCCTGAACTGGCCGACACCAACATTACCGAGATAGGTAATATCGTATCGGCTGCATGCCTGGCTCACGATATGGGCAATCCTCCTTTCGGCCATTCGGGAGAGAAGGCCATTTCGGCCTTTTTCACCGAAGGAAAGGGACAGTCTCTGGAGGCTCAGTTCGCTGCCAGTCCCGGCCAGTGGACCGATATCATAAACTTTGAGGGTAATGCCAACGCGTTCCGTCTGCTGGCACATCAGTTCATAGGACGCCGAAAGGGAGGCTTTGCCATGACCTATTCAACGCTGGCATCAATCGTAAAATATCCGTACGCATCGATCTTGGCCAATGGTAAGCACAAGTTCGGTTTTTTTGAGAGTGAGGCTCATATTTTTGCCCAAATAGCCGATGAATTGGGGATAATCCGTC
Organism: uncultured Bacteroidales bacterium; assembly: GCA_902798685.1. GTDB lineage: Bacteria > Bacteroidota > Bacteroidia > Bacteroidales > Bacteroidaceae > Colenecus. The sequence goes on along the minus strand of CADBXO010000041.1, from coordinate 1,250 downwards.
TTTCCGCTCCGGGGCAACCGCTTAAGTATGTACGTTATCCCCTGGTCTGGCTGGTCGAGGCCGCCGATGACATCTGTTACCTGCTTATGGACCTTGAGGATGCCCATAAACTCAAACTCCTTTCCACTTCAGAGACCATAAGACTGATGATGGATTTCCTGGACCCCGCCGAGCAGAAACATGCTGAGGGCATAATAGGAATGGTGACCGATGTGAACGAGCAGGTATCTTATTTGCGCTCCAAACTGGTAGGTCTCCTGATTGAAGAGTGTACCCAGGTGTTCCTGGAGAATGAGGACTCCATTCTTGACGGTTCATTCAGCGGTTCACTGATCAATCATATAAGCCCCATCCCAAGGGAGGCATACAGCCAATGTGCCCAACTCTCCGTTCAGAAAATATACCGTTCCCGTGACGTACTGGAGGTGGAACTGGCCGGTTTCCGTATCATAAGCACTCTGCTGGACCTGATGGTTGAGGCGGTCCTTAATCCCGAACGCGAATACTCCAAATTGCTCATCGGCCGTGTGTCAAGCCAATATGACATCAACGCTAAGGACATATACAACCGCATTCTTGCCGTTCTGGATTACATAAGCGGCATGACCGATGTCTATGCCCTTGATATTTACCGCAAGATCAACGGAAACAGCCTTCCGGCCGTATAAAAACAGAAAGGGGTGACCGGACAAGCCGATCACCCCTTTCTTCTATCAAGTCTAATCAATTTTCTCTTGTGGGAAGATCCATGTCAAGGAAGTTACTGCGAGAAGCCTGAAGGCGCTCGTACTCCTCCTTGTCACCTACTATAATCTTCTCAAACTCACGCAGACCGGTACCGGCAGGAATCAGGTGACCGCAGATAACGTTCTCCTTCATACCCAGCAGGCTGTCGCTCTTACCGTTGATGGCAGCCTCATTCAGAACCTTGGTGGTCTCCTGGAATGATGCAGCTGACATGAAGCTCTGAGTAGCCAGAGCAGCGCGTGTGATACCCTGCAGAATCTGAGTTGATGTAGCAGGACGTGCCTCCTGTGCCTGAACCAGCTTGAGGTCCTTACGCTTAAGCTGTGAGTTCTCGTCACGGAGCTTGCGTGCGGTTACCATCTGACCGGCAAACAGGTTCTCTGAGTCACCCGGATCGGTAACGACATACTTACCCCAGATGCGGTCGTTCTCCTCCATGAACTCCAGCTTGTCTACGACCTGCTGTGCCAGGAAGCGGGTATCGCCCGGCTCGTCGATCTCAA
>CADBXO010000040.1 GCA_902798685.1 uncultured Bacteroidales bacterium | reverse complement strand
CTCGGCGTTCTCGGCAGGTGCGGGAGTCTTCTTGTCTTTCTTCTCGTAGTGCCACTTGGAGTTATCCGTCCACTTCTCGATCCAGTTCTGAGAGTAGCAGATCCAGAATACCAGACCCAGGCCTATGAGCCAGTAGAGAAGTTTCTTCCACCAAGGAGCCTTGTCGGCAAACGGGTCGGGTTCTGCCTTGAGAGGAGTCCTACCCATCTCGGTAAGGGTGGCACCGAACGTCATATTGACCTTGACCGATGCGTTGATAGCCCATCCGTTGGCATTAAGCAGCGGAGAGAGGTTACGCTTGCGTATCTTAAGCCAAGCCAGGATCATGGAAGGACCGGATATCACGAGCATGACGGCAATAACCAGTATAAGCCATTTCCACCATGACCAGTCTGATACGGAATCCGACATCTTAGCCAGTGCAGACATAAGTCCGCTGACAGCCAAGCCGATGGCAGCAAAGATACCGGCGAATGCTGCAATATCAAACGGTTTCTTCTTTTCAGCTCCGGCAGCACCGTCCTTTCCGGCGTTGTCAACCTTGGCGGTCATATCGGCCATTACCTTGCTGTCCTTCTCGGCGGCACGTTTCTCTATAGTGGTCTCGATGTAGCGTCCAATCTTGCGATAGGGAGCCCAGAAGGCCTGACGTATGCTGATAGGATTCTCAATTATCTTGAATACGGTGGCATCCCACTCTGCACCCTTGCGGTCATAGAACAGGCCGTGCTTGCCCTCACGAAGGTCGGCCACATCGCCATCGGTCATGACGGCAGCTATGATCATGGTCTCACCGGTTATCTTGTTGAGGCAGTTGCAGTACAGTATGTACATGCCGCTGAGTGAAGTTGCGGTGGCGTGCGGTCCCATATCGGGCACTTTGATACAGAGCTCGCAGCAGCGCTCGTCGATATAGAGCTCACCGGCCTGGAAGATGGCCTTGCCGTCGGGATCATAGAAGTCACGGAATGAGACGAAGTTGCACAGGAATGTGTAGAAATCGCGATACAGATGAAGCAGTTTGGCAACCTCATCGATAGAGAGAGACTCAGACTCAAGAGCCTTGTCATCATCGATTATCTTGAGTAGTTCAGCCTTGCGGTCCTCTTTGAGGAATGCGTTGACGGCATCCAGGCCCAGGCTCTCCACCTCGGCACCGGCCTTCTCGCCCAGCCATGCCTCATACGGACTCAGTTTTGCAACGAATGCATTCCACTGTTCCTCGGTAATCTCGGCGGCTCCCTTAAACTCCTTGTCGAGAGCCAGAGCCTTGAGCTTGTCAAACGTGCCCTGCCAAACCGGGTTGATTCGTCCGTCTATAGGCAGAGTGTTGTTTGCAGTGATACGGGCCAGAGGATAAGACGATATCTCATCGGCGCACTGTGACAGGTCCTTATCGCTGATGGTCTCAATACGTGCGACCGATACATCCAGAGCGTTCACGCTGCCTGCATGGAATACAGCCAGCTTGCAACGCATAAAGTAGTCAGCCACCTTGGCCTTGATCTGGTTTACGATATCATATACTGCAGGGGTATTGTCTGCAAAAGCAAAAATAGCCTTGTCATCGGCAGCCTTCTTCTGCCATGCCGAATAGTCGGCCAAAGCCTTGTAGAAAGCCTCGATGGAATCAGTATCGGCACCCTGGAGTCCGCTACGGTCAGTCTTACCGCCAATTGTAGCCACGATAGCGGCAATGGTCTTCTTAATCTCCTCATCGCTGCTAGACTGCTCGGTAATTATACCGTCACCGTTCAAGCCGGTCTTGGCGAATATAGCCACGCTGTCATCGGCATCAGCGACCGATATGCTGTCTTTCTTAAGTCCAAGGTTCTTAAGTATCTGTTTAGCCGATGCCAGCAGACGGGCACCCTCAGGATTCTCGGTATTGATTGCTGACAGAGGTAATGTATCCTCCTTCTTAAGAAGCATGTCAGGATCCTTAAGCATAGAGGTAATCCACTCTGCAGCCTTGACAACCTCATTTACATGGATACGGCCGTTGTTATCGGAATCAAGCATTTTAAGAGTCTTGGCATCGAATTCAAGACCCACAACAGGAGAGCTCAGAACTGTCCACAACTTCTGGTCAAGTTCACCCAGATGTCTGATATCTTCACCGCTTTTGATATTTACGCGGTTTTTTCCACCTATCGTGGAAAATTTCCAATCATAATTACCCATAAGAATTATATGTTAGTCCATTTTCTATCAAAAATAGTGGCTCAAATATAAACAAAATCCACAATGATTACGCCGCAATCAAAAAAGAAACAGATAATTGGGGACGGTTCTTATTGCGCCCGGCCAGGTTCGTAGGTAATTAAACGCATATTGGGGACGGTTCTTATTGCGCCCTGCTAGGTTCGTAGGTAATTAAACGCATATTGGGGACGGTTCTTATTGCGCCCGGCCAGGTTCGTGCGTAATTATACGTTATCAAGGATTATGGTGAGTGGGCGATTTAAGTTTAGTTGGCGCAATAAAAACCGTCCCCTTCAAGCTCGCAGCAGTTCTGCTGATTAGAAACAACAAGATCGACACGCAGGTGCGTTAGTATTCAAAAAGCGCCCTTACAGGAATCACTCTCATTACCGGAAACAGATATAAAAAAAGAAAGCGCCTCAGATAAATAATCTGAAGCGCTTTTAAAAACGGCAGCTACCTACTCTCCCACTTGCGCAGTACCATCGGCGTGAACGGGCTTAACTTCTCTGTTCGGAATGGGAAGAGGTGGAACCCCGTTGCTATAGCCACCTGAATAAGGTTGACAAACAGCCACAAAACGATATGCTTTCATTTAACCACTAAGTCATGACCCACTGAGCGTACTTTCACAAGTGTTTTGTACACAAGGAAAAATTCGGGCAATTAGTACTGCTCGGCTTTGATGTCACCACCTTTACACCTGCAGCCTATCAACGTCGTAGTCTACAACGACCCTCAAAGGAA
>CADBXO010000039.1 GCA_902798685.1 uncultured Bacteroidales bacterium | reverse complement strand
GAGTTTTCACATTATTTTTAAGAAAATGTATTTAGACAAAGAGAAAAAACAAGAGATCTTTGGACAATACGGAAAGTCCAACACGGATACTGGCTCACCCGAAGCTCAGATAGCCTTGTTCTCATACCGTATTTCCCATTTGACGGAACATCTTAAGGAGAACCGTAAGGATTATAGCACTGAAAGGGCACTGACCCAGTTGGTAGGTAAGCGTCGCAGACTGCTCAACTACCTCAAGGAGAGAGACATCGAGCGTTACCGCTCTATCGTTAAGGCTCTCGGTCTGCGTAAGTAAGGCTAGAAATGAAAGAAAGTGGGGTTGACAATTTTGCCAACCCCACTTTTTTCATCCCTAGCCTTAAGTTACGAACGTATTAATTCTCAATTCTCAATTCTCAATTCTCAATTATACCGTATCTTTGTACCCCAAATTGACACTAGTACATTATTTTAACTATGGATTTATTTTCAAGTCTGCCTTACAAAGTGGCAGACATCAAATTAGCTGATTTTGGCCGTAAGGAGATTGAGATGGCCGAGAAGGAGATGCCCGGACTTATGGCTCTCCGTGAAAAGTACCGTGATTCCAAACCTCTCAAGGGTGCCCGCATTATGGGTTCGCTCCATATGACCATTCAGACGGCAGTCCTTATAGAGACTCTCCATGAGCTGGGCGCACAGATACGCTGGTGCTCATGCAACATATACTCCACTCAGGATCATGCAGCCGCTGCCATTGCCGCTGCCGGCAGTGCAGCAGTGTTTGCCTGGAAGGGTGAGACCGCCCAGGAATACTGGTGGTGCACGCTCCAAGCCATGAACTTCCCGGAGGGAGGCCCCAATATGATAGTCGATGACGGCGGTGACGCAACCCTGATGATACATCTTGGCGTAAAGGGTGAGAAAGATCCCAAGGCGCTTGACTATCAGGCTGAATCGGCCGATGAAATCGAGCTCCTTAAGGCCCTCAAGGAGGTCGCTAAGGTGAAGGGCGGCAGCTATTGGCAGAACATAGCCGCTAACATAAAGGGTGTAAGCGAGGAGACCACCACCGGCGTGCACCGCCTATACCGCATGCAGCAGAACGGCGAGCTCCTGTTCCCTGCATTCAACGTAAACGATTCCGTTACCAAGAGCAAGTTCGATAACCTTTACGGCTGCCGTGAGTCACTGGCCGACGGTATCAAGCGTGCCACCGACGTCATGATTGCCGGTAAGGTATGCGTGGTTTGCGGCTACGGTGAGGTTGGTAAGGGATGCGCCCAGAGCATGCGCTCATACGGAGCCCGCGTACTTGTAACCGAGATAGACCCCATCTGCGCCCTTCAGGCAGCTATGGAAGGCTATGAAGTCGTAACCATGGAGGAGGCCGCTCCTCTGGGCAATATCTTCGTAACCACCACCGGTAATATCGATGTCGTTACCACAGAACATATGAAGGTTATGCCCGACCAGGCCATAGTCTGCAATATCGGTCACTTTGACAGCGAGATTCAGGTTGACAAACTCAAGAAGATTCCCGGCATCAAGTGCCAGAACGTGAAGCCTCAGGTTGACCGTTACTTCTTTGAGGATGGTCACAGCATCATACTTCTGGCCGATGGCCGACTGGTAAACCTTGGCTGCGCTACAGGTCATCCCAGCTTTGTAATGAGTAACAGCTTTACCAATCAGACCCTGGCTCAGATAGAGCTCTTTAACAAGCAGTATCCGGTCGATGTATACCGTCTGCCCAAGCATCTTGACGAGGAGGTTGCCCGTCTGCACCTGGAGCGCATCGGCGTTCATCTCTCCAAGCTCACTCAGGCTCAGGCCGATTATCTGGGCGTTCCCGTAGAGGGTCCCTATAAAGCAGATCATTACCGATATTAAAAAAAGGAGCCAAAGGGGACGGTTCTGTTTGGCCCCCTTTTCAAAAAAGGAGCCAAACAGAACCGTCCCCTTTGGCTCCCTCAACAAGATGCAACGAAAGACAATAGTAGTTTACGGAGCATCCAGTGCCGATGCCGAGAAGGTGTTCGTGGATGCGGCTTACCGGTTGGGCTCCCTCATTGCCGGGGCCGGCAAGCGTCTTGTGTCAGGTGCCGGAAGCACAGGCCTTATGGCGGCTGTGGAGAACGGAGCGCTTGATGCCGGCGGTGTATCGATCGGTATTATACCGCAGTTTATGGTCGATAACGGCTGGCTGCATCAGGGTCTGACCGAGACCATAATCACCCCTACCATGCATGACCGCAAGAACCGCAGGTCCCAGATGGCCGATGCCGTAGTTGCTTTGCCCGGAGGTACAGGAACCTTTGAGGAACTGTTTGAGATCATCACCTGGAAGATGCTCGGCCTGTTTGTCAAACCGATCATAATCCTGAATACGGACCACTACTATGACCCTCTTCTTGAAATGCTGGAACGTACCGCCGAGCGCCATTTCATGAACCCTGTGTTCAAGAAACTGTGGGCCGTGGCACAAACACCTGATGAGGCCATTGAACTTGTCGATACTCTTCCTGACTGGACCGATACTACCACAAAAATCAATACAGACAGAAAATGAGATTTATTCCGCTAATAGACCTGACGACCTCTTACCAGCTCAATGACTGGTTCCTGTCAGCAATGATAGTGACGTTGTTGCTCATGCTCATAACAATGGGTCCCTACAGATATGATTATGTAAGGTCTTTTCTTTCCATGTTTAGGTTCAAGAGTCCCGACGGTGATGTCAGCTACCCTCTTCTGTCTACATTTGAGAACATCTTGGTCTTTTTACTGTCCAGCATCAGCATTGCCATTGCTGTGGGTATCTACTCCCATGACATCATGGAGGAGGGATTCTCCCAGATCATATTCCTGTTATGGTATTCATGCGATGTGGTGGTCTGCCTTGTCGTCAAACTGATCCTATACACCGTTACGAACAAGATTCTCTATAGGAAACAGATAATAGCCCTTAAGCCGAGCCGCTGGAACTGCTTTTTTGTAATGTCCTATTCAGTATCCGGCCTGCTTATCCTGTTCTTTTCAATAATCGTGGTTTTCCTTGATATCCATCTTCTGGCACTGCTCATTTTTGCATAC
>CADBXO010000038.1:6739-15190 GCA_902798685.1 uncultured Bacteroidales bacterium | reverse complement strand
AGCATCTTCAACAATCACAATGAAGAGCCCTACACCAATTACAATGATGATAAGGAAGATGACGGTTCGGATTTGCCCCCTGTCACCTCCTACACCAAAGACCCCGATTTTGAGGTCGTGTCTTCCGATGACAACAAGCCCAAAGAGAACGTCTTCACCCATCCCATCGAAGAGACTCCTTTGGTGACAGACCTTAACGAGGCCAAGCCGGAAGAGGCCGTCGTGGAAAAGCAGGGCGAGCCTGAAAATGATGTGACTTTGGAAATCGCCGAGACCACCAAGGAAGAGACCATCGAAGCTCCCAAAGGCAACGAGCACTTCACCATCGACACGCCTTTCGACCCGCGTTACGAGTTGAGCGACTATAAGTTCCCCACCTTGGACATGCTCAACGACTATGGCGGAGGGAAATCGGAGATTGACGAAGCGGAATTGAATGCCAACAAAGACAAGATTGTCGCAACCTTGGGCAACTATGGCATCGCCATCGATAAGATCAAGGCCACCATCGGTCCAACGGTCACTTTGTACGAAATCGTCCCGGCTGCAGGTGTCCGCATCTCCAAGATACGCAACCTGGAGGCCGATATAGCCCTGAGCCTTGCTGCCCTGGGCATACGTATCATAGCACCTATACCCGGCAAGGGAACCATCGGCATCGAGGTACCTAACGCCAAGCCCGTCATGGTATCCATGGAGTCCATCCTCAACAGCAAGAAATTCGCCGAGAGCAAGATGGAGCTTCCTGTGGCCCTGGGCCGCACCATCACCAATGAGGTCTTCATGTTTGACCTGGCCAAGATGCCTCACCTGCTCGTAGCCGGTGCCACCGGTCAGGGTAAGTCCGTAGGTCTGAACGCCGTCATCACCTCACTGCTCTACAAGAAACATCCCGCAGAGCTCAAGCTGGTAATGGTTGACCCCAAGATGGTAGAGTTCAGCATCTACGCCCCCATCATCAAGCACTTCCTGGCCAAGATGCCCGATGAGACCGATGCCATCATTACCGATACCACCAAGGTAATCCACACCCTCAAGTCACTCTGCATTGAGATGGATAACCGATACGAGCTCCTCAAGGAGGCCAATGTACGCTCGGTAATCGAGTACAACAACCTCTTCAAGGACCGCAAGCTCAATCCGGAGAAGGGACACCGTTACCTCCCCTACATAGTAGTCGTAATCGATGAGTTCGGTGACCTTATCATGACCGCCGGCAAGGATATCGAGATGCCTATTGCACGTATCGCCCAGAAGGCACGTGCCGTGGGTATGCACATGATCATCGCCACACAGCGTCCTACCACAAACATCATAACAGGTACCATCAAGGCCAACTTCCCGGCACGTATGGCATTCCGTGTAAGTTCAATGATTGACTCACGTACCATTCTGGACCGTCCGGGTGCCAACCAGCTTATCGGCCGCGGTGATCTTCTGTTCCTGTCAGGCAGCGATCCCGTACGTGTACAGTGCGCATTCGTGGATACCCCCGAGGTCAACGCCATATGCCAGTACATCAGCCGTCAGCAGGGTTACACCGAGGCATATCCTCTGCCCGAGTACGTTGACGAGAATGAGGGCGGACCTATCGAAGGCGGCGTAGAGATGGGCAAGTTCGATCCCATGTTCGCCGAGGCCGCACGTCTGGTGGTAATCAACCAATCAGGCTCGACATCACTCATACAGCGCAAGTTCGCCATCGGCTACAACCGCGCAGGACGTCTTATGGACCAGCTCGAGGCTACCGGCATCGTAGGCAAGGCCGACGGCAGCAAACCGCGTCCCGTACTTGTAACAGATGAGGTTCAGCTTGACCGCATACTTGAAACATACAATCTGCTGTGATGATGCGTAAATACCTGCTCCTGTTATTCTCATTATGCATCCTGCCGCTGTCCGCACAGAACAGCGCCGAGAAACTGCTGCAGAAAACCGTCTCCAAGATCCAGAAGGACGGCGGAATTGCCATGACTCTTGATGCAGAGATAAAATATGAGCACGGTACCGACCGCGTTGACATCACACTCAAGATGTCAGGTAACAGCTTCTACGCCCAAGAGGACGACAACACAATGTGGTTTGACGGCAAGACCCTGTGGAACGGCAAGGATTTCGGTGAAGGAATCGAGGAGATTTACATTACCGAGCCCACCCCCGAGGAGAAAGTCCGTTATGACATAGTTAACCTGCTTGGCAAGCACCAGGGATTCAGCGTAAGCGGTAACGGGTCCGATACATTCACCCTCACCGCCTCCAATGCCGAGCGCAGCGTAGAGGGAATACGCAGCGTCACCGTTCAGGTTGATCCCGCCACACTGGTATTCAAGACCCTCAGCATCTCATTCGCCGAGGAGCTTGGAAACATATCGGCCAGAATACTTGTAACTGACTACAAAACCGGACAGGCCTTTGACAAGAAGACATTCACCTGCCCCGTCAGCGATTACAAGGATGCCGAAATAGTTGATTTGAGATAAAAACAAAACACAATATGGAAAGAGTAAAATGCCTTATCATCGGTTCCGGTCCTGCCGGATTCACCGCATCAATCTATGCTTCACGCGCCAACCTGAGCCCCGTCCTCTATGAGGGCCCGCAGTCAGGCGGCCAGCTCATCACCACCACCGTCGTCGAGAACTTCCCCGGCTACCCGCAGGGAGTAAGCGGCTACGACATGATGGAGGATATGCGTGCCCAGGCCCAGAGATTCGGTGCCGATATCCGTATGGGCATTGTTACAGCCGTTGATTTCGGATCGGCCCCCTACACCGTCACCATCGATGACGGCACCCAGCTACAGGCAGACACCGTCATCATTTCGACGGGTGCATCGGCCAAATATCTTGGTCTGGAGGATGAGAAGAAATACGCCGGACGCGGTGTGAGCGCCTGCGCCACCTGTGACGGATTCTTCTTCCGTAAGAAGGTCGTAGCAGTTGTAGGCGGCGGTGATACAGCATGTGAGGAGGCCAACTATCTCTCCACCCTTGCCGAGAAGGTCTACCTGATTGTCCGCAAGAACTACCTGCGCGCCAGCGACATCATGCAGAAGCGTGTGCTTGAGAACCCCAAGATCGAGGTACTCTTCGGCCACAACGCCGAGGGTCTTACCGGCGAGAGCAAGGTTCAGGGCGTCAAGCTGGTCAAGGACCTGGGTCTGCCCACCGAGGAGCATTACGAGCGCGCCATCGACGGTTTCTTCCTGGCCATCGGCCACAAACCCAACTCTGACGTTTTCAAGCCCTGGATTGAGACCGATGAGAACGGTTACATCAAGACCGTAAACGGCACACCCGTGACCAACGTGCCCGGCGTATTCGCCGCAGGTGATGTTGCCGATCCCGTATACCGTCAGGCCATCTGCGCCGCTGCCAGCGGATGCAAGGCCGCCATTGAAGCAGAAAAGTATTTAAACAAATAACATCCAATAATAGAAATGAAGATCTCTGAGATTCTTGCCAAGAAAAAGACCCTCTCTTTTGAGATATTCCCTCCCAAGAGAGAAGAGGATACCTTTACCCTGATTGACAAAACCATAAAGAAACTGGCAAGCTACGAACCTGACTTCATGAGCGTAACATACGGTGCTCTGGGCAACACCCTGAGCAACACCGCCATGATAGCCAAAACCATCAAGGACAACACAAAAGCACAGCCCCTGGCCCACCTCACCTGCGTGGCATCCACACGTGACAAGGTTGACAGCGTATGTGACGAACTCCAGAACTACGGAGTGGAGAACATACTGACCCTGCGCGGTGACATACCCAAGGAGGCCGATGCTCCACTATTCTCTGATTTCAAGCACGCCAGTGACCTGGCTGAATACATAAAGAGCAAGTACAACGGCAAGTTCGGCATGGCCGGAGCCTGCTACCCCGAGAAGCATCCCGAGGCAGACAGCATCACCACCGACATCGAGTTCCTCAAGGTAAAGCAGGATGCCGGAATGGAGTTCTTCAACACCCAGCTCTTCTTTGACAACGAGGTGTTCTACCACTTCCTGCTCAAAGCCCGCAAGGCAGGTGTCACCGTGCCCATCATACCGGGAATCATGCCCGTAACCAACTACAGCCAGATCAACCGTATGATTCAGATGAGCGGCTGCAAGGTACCTCTCAAGCTGCTCAACCAGTTTGACCGATACAAGGATGACAAGGACGCCATCGAGGAGATCGGCCTTATCTTTACCAGCTATCAGATACTTGACCTCATGGCCAATGACGTTGACGGAATCCACATCTATTCAATGAACAAGAGCGGATTCATAAGCAAACTTATGGACAACATCAGCTATGTGGCATCAGGTTTCTTCAAATAAAACACAGGAATGATCATAGACAAAATACAGATATTTGACGGAGCGCAGGGTACAGTCCTGGCCGATGCCCATCCCAAAGAGCCCGGCAAGGACGGCAAGCCCAAGCACAACGGTGTGGCCGTACTCAACCTCACCAATCCGGAGCGTGTGCAGAAGATGCACACAGACTATCTGGAGGCAGGTGCGCAGTACATAACCTGCAACTCATTCGAGCTCAACCCCGTCAAGTGGCAGTCCCAGGAGTACACCTGGCAGGAGATTGCCGATGCAGCCATAAAAAACGCACGTACCGCCGTAGGCAACCGCGCCATGGTCATGTTCGATGTCTCCACATCAGGACAGCTCATGGAGCCTGTAGGCCCCTTCACATTTGAGCAGGCCTATGACAACTACCGCCAGGTTGCCGAGTACACATGTGACCGCGTTGACGGATATCTGCTGGAGACATTCAGTGACCTGTATGAACTGCGTGCCGCTATCCTGGCCATCCGTGACGTATGCAGCAAGCCCATATTCGCCACCATGACGTTTGATGAGCAGGCCCGCACACTCACCGGTTCAACCCCTGAGATCGTAGCCCTGACACTCTCATCACTCGGTGTCGATGCACTCGGCGTCAACTGCTCCAACAACCCCGCAGGCGTTGTGGATGTGGTACGCCGCATGAAACCATTCGCCAACTGCCCCATCCTGGCGCAGCCTAACAAGGGTCTGCCCGAGATGCATGACGGACAGGTGGTCTATAACTGGACTGACCAGGACTTTGTAAAGATAGGAAAGGAACTGATCGAGGCCGGCGCCTCCATTCTGGGAGGATGCTGCGGATCATCACCCTCAACCATCAAGGCCATATCGGTCTACAAGGGACAGCCCGCACCCGAGATATCAAAGCCCGACGGCACATATATCTGCTCATCGACCATAATGCTCCGCCTGGAGAAGGGTCTTATATGCGGTGAGCGACTCAACCCCACCGGTAAGAAAAAGCTCAAGGCCGCACTTGCCGAGGGCAATTTCGAGTACCTGCAGCATGAGGCACTCGCCCAGAAGGATGCCGGGGCCGATTTCCTGGACCTGAACTGCGGTGTGCCCAACTCTGATGAGATATCCCTGCTCTGCCAGGCCGTACGCAAGGTACAGGAGGTTTGTGACCTGCCCCTGCAGCTTGACTCATCCAACCCCGAAGCCATTCAGGCAGCCATCCGTCTCTACAACGGTGTTCCCATGATCAACTCCGTAAACGGAGCCGAGGAATCCATGTCACGCCTGCTGCCCATCATAGCCAAATATCAGGCCCCGTCAGTTACCCTGCCGCTCGACGAGCGCGGTGTACCTGAAACCACCGAGGCCCGTATAGACATAGCAAAACGTATCATTGAGCGTGCCGAGAAAATGGGCATTGACCGCCGTCTGCTTGTATTTGACGGACTGGTAATGGCCATCTCATCCAACCAGCAGTACGCCAAGATAACCATAAACACCCTATCCGCACTTAAGGAGCTGGGTGTACTCACCACGGTAGGCCTTTCAAACGTATCGTTCGGTCTGCCCGAGCGCGGAACTCTGAACCGCAACTTCCTGGCCATGGCATTCATGGGAGGTCTGGATATGCCTATCATGAACCCGCTGGATCACGACACCGTAGCTACGGTACGTGCTTCAATGGCCCTTACAGGCAATGACCCCGGTTGTGCCGGATTCATATATTTCAACACCCAGGCATCCGAGGAACAGACCGTTGACAACCTCTTCAACGCCGTATCGCTGGGTCTCAAGGACCGCGTCAAGGATTGCCTGGAGCGTGAGATGCCCGATCTGGGTAAGGACCGTATCATTAACGAGATTCTTATCCCCGCCCTTGGTGACGTAGGTGCCAAGTTTGCACGCAACGAGGTGTTCATGCCGCAGCTCATCCGCTCGGCCGAGGCCGCCAAGCTGGCCTTCGCCGTCATCTCCGAGCAGTTCAGCACAGCCGATACCGAAGCAGCCAAGGGACATCTGGTAATTGCAACCGTCAAGGGTGACGTACATGACATAGGCAAGAACATCGTCAAGGTTGTGGTACAGAGCCACGGATTCAGCGTAACGGACCTTGGCAAGGATGTTCCCAAGGAGACCGTCCTTGAGGCCGCACAGAATGAGAAGCCCAATGCCGTAGGACTCAGCGCCCTGATGACCACCACGGTGGATTCCATGAAGGAGACCATTGAGTATCTGCGTGCAAACGGCATAACCTGCCCCATCATCGTGGGCGGTGCCGTCATGACGCCCGATATTGCATCGGCCATCGGCGCCACCTATTATTCCAAAGACGCTCTTGAAACAGCACATCTGATGCAGGATATCTGCGGGACGAAATGAAACAGGAGAAACTCTGGAACGCAAACTACATAAAGATATGGACCGTGAATTTTCTGGTCCATTTCTCTTTTATGCTCATCGTTCCGTTGCTTCCCCTCTATCTCAACGAAACATTCGGAGCCACCAAGGACACCATAGGCATGGTGCTCACCGGCTATACCATCATGGCGCTCACCATACGTCCGTTCAGCGGATATATGGTTGACAGCTTTCCGCGCAAGACGGTTCTGGTAATCTGCGGAGCACTTTTCTTCAGCATCTTTGTGGGATACATCGTAGCCGGATCGCTTGCCGCATTCGCCATATTCCGTACTCTGCACGGTGCCCCGTTCGGCGCCACCACGGTTGCCGCCAGCACTGTTGCAATTGATGTGGTACCCTCCTCACGCCGCGGTGAGGCCATTGGCTATTACGGATTGAGCAACAACCTGGCAATGGCTCTGGGTCCTGCACTGGCCATAGTACTGCTGGAGGCATTCAACGGCAGTTACAAGGCCCTGTTCTGGGTATCGCTTGCCGCATCACTGATAGGACTACTGCTTGAAATATCCATCCGTCTTCCCAAACGTGACTTCGTACCGGAAAAGAAAGTGCTCTCTCTGGACCGTTTCTTCCTGCTTAAAGGCTGGCGTGAGGCAATAGGAATTGCAAGCTTTGCATTCAGTTACGGAGTGCTCTCCACATACGTTGCCATTTACGGTAAGGAGGAGCTCGGAATTACCGGTGGAACGGGACTTTTCTTTGGTCTCTGCGCCATGGGACTTATACTTTCACGCCTTACCGGAGCACGTCATCTGCGTGACGGAAAGGTGTCGCGCAACGCCACCATGGGCATGTGCGTATCCATATTCGGATACCTTCTCTTTGCCGCCCTGCACAACCCCATAGGCTATTACGGCGCCGCCCTGATCATCGGCCTTGGAAACGGTCACATGTACCCCGCTTTCCAGACCATGTTCATCAATCTGGCAGAGCACTCGCAGCGAGGTACCGCCAACTCATCGATTCTGACCTCATGGGATGCAGGCGTAGGTCTGGGCGTACTAATAGGCGGTCTTTTCAGCGAATTCTGGGGCTATCACAGCGCCTTCTGGACCGCATGGATAGTCAACGCTTTCGGAGTGGCGTTCTACTTCCTGCAGATACGCCGCCACTTCGAGTCCCACAAGCTCCGCTGATTATTATAAAAAAAGAAGTAAAAATATTTTGCCATGACGGCACAAAGTGCTAATTTTGCGCCCGATTAGTGCCGCAGAGGTCTGAGAAGTGTCAGCTGTAGAGTGCCGACCACCTCACGGAGAAACGAATAAAAGCAAGATTTAATGTACGTTATTGCTGAAATTCAGGGACAGCAGTTCAAGATTGAACAGGGAATGAAGCTGTTCGTGCACCACATTCAGGACGTTGAGGCTGGTGCAAGCGTAGAGTTCGAGAAGATCCTTCTCGCCGACAAGGACGGAAAGGTCACCGTAGGTGCTCCTACCGTTAAGGGCGCAAAGGTAGTATGTGAGGTCAAGACCCCGCTCGTTAAGGGTGACAAGGTTCTTGTATTCCACAAGAGAAGAAGAAAAGGTTACCGTAAGCTGAACGGTCACCGCCAGCAGTTCACAGAGCTCCTGGTTAAGGAAGTAGTAGCATAACCCTAAAAACTAGAAAGAAATGGCACATAAAAAAGGTGTAGGTAGTTCTAAGAACGGCCGTGAGTCTGCCAGCAAGCGTCTGGGCGTTAAGATTTGGGGTGGACAGTATGCAAAAGCAGGTAACAT
>CADBXO010000038.1:0-6722 GCA_902798685.1 uncultured Bacteroidales bacterium | reverse complement strand
TTGGGGTGGACAGTATGCAAAAGCAGGTAACATTATAGTACGTCAGCGCGGTACACAGCACAATCCGGGCGAGAACATCGGTATGGGTAAAGACCACACTCTGTTCGCACTCGTTGACGGTGTTGTTCAGTTCAAGAAAGGCCGCAAGGACAGAAGTTATGTTTCAGTAATCCCCGTTGAGGAGAAAGCTGAGGCCTGATAAACCAAACATTATAAAAGAGGCTCACTTATTCTGTGGGCCTTTTTTATTTAAAGATTAAATCCCGATGCTCACACTCAAACAGATCACAGAACAGACCGAACAGGTTATTGCAGGTCTTAATAAGAAGCATTTCAAGAATGCAGAGGAGGCTATTGCCCAGGCTATAAAGCTGAATGACGACAGAAAGAAGGCCCAGGCACAGTTGGACAACAATCTTGCCGAGGGTAAGGTTCTTGCCGCCAAGATCGGACAGGCTATGAAGGCCGGCAACAAGGAGGAGGCCGAGCAGGCCAAGGCCAAGGTTGCAGAGCTCAAGGCTGCAGCTACAGAGCTGGAGTCAAAGAAAGAGCAGGCCGAGAATGATCTGACCGCTCTCCTGTGCACCATCCCCAACATTCCCTACCCTGAAGTTCCCGAGGGCACATGCGCCGAGGACAACTGGGTGGTAAAGTCAAACCTCAAGGAGTGCGTCATCGGACAGGATACTGTAGGTAACTGGACCTGCAACCCTGAGAACGGCGAGGCCAAGGTTCCCCACTGGGAACTTGCCAAGAAGTACAACCTGATTGACTTTGACCTTGGTGTCAAAATCACAGGCGCAGGCTTCCCCGTATATATAGGAAAAGGTGCACAGCTGCAGCGTGCTCTCATCAACTTCTTCCTGGCCGAGGCCAACAAGGCAGGATACACAGAGATCATGCCTCCCACAGTTGTAAACCAGGCATCAGGTTACGGTACAGGCCAGCTTCCCGACAAGGAGGGCCAGATGTACCACTGCGAGGTTGATGACCTCTATCTGATTCCTACCGCCGAGGTTCCCGTAACCAACATCTACCGTGACGTTATTCTTGATGAGAAGCAGCTCCCCATCAAGAACTGCGCTTACACAGAGTGCTTCCGTCGCGAGGCCGGCTCATACGGTAAGGATGTACGCGGCCTGAACCGTCTGCATGAGTTCTCAAAGATTGAGATTGTACGTATTGATACTCCCGAGCATTCAGCCGAGAGCCACAAGGAGATGCTTGCTCACGTAGAGGGCCTGCTCCAGAAGCTGGAACTCCCCTACCGCATCCTGCGTCTTTGCGGAGGTGACCAGAGCTTTACATCAGCCATCTGCTATGACTTTGAGGTTTACTCTGAGGCACAGCACCGCTGGCTTGAGGTTTCATCAGTATCAAACTTCGATACCTATCAGGCCAACCGCCTGAAGTGCCGCTACCGCAAGGCCGGCGAGAAGAAAGCCGAGCTCTGCCACACACTGAACGGCTCAGCATTGGCACTGCCCCGCATAGTTGCAGCACTGCTTGAAAACAACCAGACCGAGAACGGAATCAAGATTCCAAAGGCACTGGTTCCTTATACGGGATTTGAAATGATTGATTAAAAAAAGAGGTTCGCCTAACGGCGGACCTTTTTTTATCCGTATATTTGACCCGGATTATCAATTTCCATGCTTATGAAAAGAATTTTACCCCTTTCTCTCCTTACCATCATTGCCATTACAGCAAAATCTCAGACTGTCAATGGAATACACTATTATAAGATGGATGATTCACACGTCTCGGTTACAGTTGAGTCTGAATGGGACAGTGAGAAATCACAAATGATATATCACTACTATGAGGGTGCCCTGACAATCCCGTCAACGGTTGAGATTGAAGGCAAGACATATACGGTAACCAGAGTTGACCTTTACGGTTGCTCTGAACTTACCAGCGTAAGTCTGCCCAACACCCTTGAAGAGATTGCCGAGGCCGGATTTTCAGATTGTTCAAGCCTGACCAGCGTCACTCTCCCTTCATCTCTAAAGAAAATAGGCCGATTGGCATTCCAATCCTGCACCAACCTGCAGGAGTTAACCATACCTGCCTCAGTTCAGGAGATAGGAATGAACGCGTTCTGCACTTACAGCGACAATTTCAAGAAACTGACTATAACTGATCTGTCCGCATGGTGCAATATTGAGATGGAAGGAATCCTCTTTACCGACGGCACCGTATATCTTAACGACAAGCCGCTGACCGATCTGGTTATCCCTGAAAACGTTAAGATAATCAAGCCTTACGTATT
This sequence comes from uncultured Bacteroidales bacterium, assembly GCA_902798685.1. Lineage (GTDB taxonomy): Bacteria > Bacteroidota > Bacteroidia > Bacteroidales > Bacteroidaceae > Colenecus. The sequence goes on along the minus strand of CADBXO010000038.1, from coordinate 4,450 downwards.
CGATGGGTTTAAAGACATAACATCCGTACATATTCCCGCCAACGTTGATTCTATCGGTTATGACGCATTCATGGGTTGTACATCCATCACCAAGGTTTCGGCCGATGACGTTGCGTCATGGTGCGGAATACACTTCGGTCCCACTACATTGATCAACGATGTTCTGCTGAACCTCTCCAATCCCGTATACTATTCGCAGAACCTTTACATAGGAGACAGTTCTATCAGCAAGCTTGACATACCCGAGGGAGTGGACTCAATAGGATGCTGTGCATTCATCCGTCTCAAGAGTCTCACTGAGGTATCTCTGCCCTCTACTCTGAGATATGTAGGTCCCGATGCATTCAGAGAGTGCACAAATCTGATAACAGCCAACATAACTTCACTCCAGGACTACTGCAGCATCAATTTCATGAATTATTACAGCAATCCCTTCCAGGATTATCAGATGAACCGCGCATACACCTGGATGTACATAAACGGACAGCATGTACATGACGGCAGCAGGACACTGCAAATTCCGGACGGCATCACAGAGATAAAGGCCAACTCTTTTGCCAGGGTTGATCCCACCGAGACAGTGATAATCCCGGCATCAGTCACAAAGATCGGTACAAATGCCTTCCGCAACTCTGTATTGAACAGATTCCACACCCTCTACATAAACGGTCATATTGAGGAGATGGGCGAATATGCATTCTACAGTTGTCCGTTCATCAGTACCATTTACATGCTTGACACCAATCCGTCAGCAATTCCGGAGAACACCTTCACAAACAACTATAATACAGCTACCAATCTGTCAGCTGATTACAACTACAAGCACACCAAGCTCATGGTTCCCACAGGCTGCAAATCAATATATGAAAGCACTGCAGGCTGGAGTCTGTTTGAGAACATTGAGGAGTTTGACGCCACTTCAGTTCAGGGCATCGGCTTGTCAAAAGCAGCAGCAACGTATTACACCCTTGACGGTCGCCCTGCCGGCCCCGACTATAAGGGCATACTGCTTGAGCGGACACCTGACGGCTCCGTCCGTAAAGTCATTAAGAGATAACTGATTAAAGCGCAGCGCGAATACGCACAAGCTTTGTAAGCAGGCCCTCGAGCATATCAAGCGGGAGCATGTTTGCACCGTCGCTCTTTGCCTCCTTGGGATTCATGTGAGTCTCCATGAAGAGGCCGTCGGCTCCTACTGCAACAGCAGCCTTTGATATTGTCTCAATCAGTTCGGGCTGACCGCCGGTAACACCGCTGGTCTGGTTGGGACGCTGCAGTGAATGTGTGCAGTCCACAACAACCGGATAACCGAACTGCTGCATCTCGGGGATTCCGCGGAAATCAACCACCAGATCCTGATAGCCGAATGTGCTGCCGCGTTCCGTCAGCATGATGTTCTTATTCCCCGCATCGGCCACCTTCTGAGCTGCAAACTGCATGGCCTCAGGTGCCAGGAACTGTCCCTTCTTGATATTTACGGTCTTGCCTGTACGGGCAGCTGCAACCAGAAGGTCGGTCTGACGGCACAGGAAAGCCGGAATCTGCAGTATATCAACATATTCAGCAGCCATGGCTGCATCCTCCTCGCGATGAATATCGGTCACAACAGGAACACCGAACTCGCTGCGTACGCGGGCCAGTATCTTTAGAGCCTTCTCATCACCTATTCCGGTAAAGGAGTCAATGCGTGAGCGGTTGGCTTTCTTGAACGAACCCTTGAACGCATAAGGAATACCCAGGCGTGAAGTAATATCGACACACTTCTCAGCAATGCGCATAGCCATCTCCTCGCCTTCAATTACGCAAGGACCGGCCAGCAGGAAAAAGTTCTTTGAATCCTTAAAAAGTGCCATCTTATCAGGGAATTATAAAGTTGATTACTGCCGGCTCAAGTGACACCTTGAGCGGGAATGTATGATTCAGTGTACGGCCGTCAATACATGTCAGGGTACCGTCGGCCTGCATAATCTCAATCTGTTTGGTGCGGTAAGGACGTACCTGCTCGTGATTCAGGAACTTACCGTGCAGGATCATGTAGAGACCGCGTATGGTCTGCCAGAACTTGGGTCTGTAAACCACTGAAAGGTCCAGCCATCCGTTGTAAGGCACAGCGCTAGGTGTCATACCGTAACCGCGTGAGTTACCGATACAGATAGTCATGATCTTGTCGTTGATCTCCTCACTGTTCACCTTGATACGCATCTTGTACTGCTTGCGCTCCTTGAACAGGCTGAATATGGCAACCAGATAAGCCGGGTTCTTCTTACCGAACCTCTTGCATATATCTGACAGACGGATAGCCTGGGCACCCAGACCTACGTTTACAGACATAAGGAAGTAGCGGACCTTCTCACTGCCGTCCTCCTGGAACGAGCAGTAGCCCACATCTATCTTCTTGGTCCTGTGTTCTATGATGCTGTGAATGGCCTTCTTGTAGTTGTCCACTTCAAGGCCCCAGAAACTGGCAAAGTCATTACCGATACCGTTGGGGACAATACCCAGAGTGAGGTTCTGACGGATCTCGCGTGAAGAGAACATGATGGCGTTGATGGCATCGTTAAGAGCCTCGTCACCGCCTACTACAACGATAGTCTGGTGACCGCTGTCAATTAGCATACGTGTAATGCGCTCAATAGAGCCTTCGCCCTCTGACTGCACCACGTCATACTTGACCTTACGGAACTCCAGATACTCTCTGATCTGTTCCCATCTCTTGAGTGTATTGCTAACACCGGCACGGGGTACATATACTATTCCCCATCTCTCTTCTTCAACGGTCATCATTTTTTCTGCATTAATTCAATAATACGGTTAACCTTATCGTCCGTACTCCACTCAAACGGAATCCATTCGATATGTATACCGCGACGTTCCATACCACGGAACCATGTCATCTGCCTCTTGGCGAACTGATGGATTGCAACCTCCAGTTCCTGCAGCAGATACTTATATTCCAGCTGCCCTGTCACATACAGGGTAACATACTTATATTCAAGCCCGTAATAGATAAGGTCATCGGCCGATATTCCTTTGTCAAGGAGGCCTTTGATCTCATCAATCATACCCTCGTTTATACGCTTCTCAAGGCGGCTGCTTATGAGCTCACGCCTCATGTCGCGGCTTATGTCAACACCTATGTTCAGGCTCCTGAGCTCAGGGAACGCTCCCACCTCGACCGGAGTGTTACGGTAGCACTCCTCTATCTCGATGGCACGTATGGCCCGCTTGCAGGTATCGACATCGGTAGTGTTATGCAGAGTCTTGTAGCCCTTGAGAATCTCAGTAAGCTCAGACAATGTCTTTCCCTCCAGTGACTTACGCAGTTCAGGATTCTCCGGAACAGGAATAAGCCTGTAGCCCCTCAGAACCGATTCCAGATAAAGACCCGTGCCGCCGCACATTATCGGCTGGACACCGCGAGACACCACATCCTTGTATGCCTTGAGGAAATCCCCCTGAAACTCATACACATTGTATTTGCTTCCGGGCTCGGCAATGTCAATCAGGTGATAAGGTATCCTGTGGCCGTTAATCTCATAATCAGCCAGATCCTTACCGGTGCCGATATCCATACCGCGGTATACCTGACGGCTGTCAGCGCTCAGTATCTCACCGCCTAAACGGTCGGCAAGCGCCACTGCAAGTTTTGTCTTGCCGCAGGCGGTAGGTCCCAGTATGGTTATCAGGTCAAAATTCTGCATAGACAAGGCGAAGGTAAAAAAAAATCCCCGCATTTCTGCGAGGATTTCTTTATTAAGTAAGTATAGATTACTTGGTGATAACGCGAGCCATTTCGCAAACCTTGTTGCTGTAACCCCACTCGTTGTCATACCATGCGCAAACCTTAACGAAAGTAGGATCGAGCTGGATACCTGCCTTAACGTCAAAGATTGAAGTGTGTGAGTCGTTGCGGAAGTCAGTTGAAACAACAGCCTCGTCGGTGTAACCAAGGATACCCTTGAGCTCGCCCTCTGAAGCCTCCTTCATAGCAGCAGTCAGGTCAACGAAAGATACGTCTGAAGTGGGAACGCGGAGTGACATACCGGTAAGACGGCCGTTCAGAACGGGAAGAACCTTACCTACAGCCTTAGCAGCACCAGTTGAAGAAGGAATGATGTTCTCCAGGATACCGCGACCACCGCGCCAATCCTTCTTTGAAGGACCGTCAACAGTCTTCTGAGTAGCAGTAGCAGCGTGAACAGTAGTCATAAGACCGCGCTTGATGCCGAACTTGTCGTTCAGAACCTTGCTGATAGGAGCCAAGCAGTTGGTTGTGCAAGAAGCGTTTGAAATGATGGTCTGACCAGCGTATGTCTTGTCGTTTACGCCGTATACGAACATAGGAGTAGCGTCCTTTGAAGGAGCTGACATGATAACCTTCTTGGCACCAGCCTTGATGTGAGCCTCAGCGAGCTCAGCGGTCAGGAAGAAACCGGTTGACTCAACAACT
>CADBXO010000037.1 GCA_902798685.1 uncultured Bacteroidales bacterium | reverse complement strand
ATTCGTACACAACATCGGGGATTACTCTCAGTTTCCCGAGGCTATACCCGAGTAAGGGAAAGGTTGGATACGTGTTACTCACCCGTCTGCCGCTAAACACCCGAAGGTGTTCCGCTCGACTTGCATGTGTTAAGCCTGTAGCTAGCGTTCATCCTGAGCCAGGATCAAACTCTTCTTTGTAAATTTTACCGTATTTCGAGTACGCCCATAAAAAAACGTGCACAGGGCACGCATCTCTTAAGGGACGCACCAGTTTGTCTTTTTTTGCTCAGGTCCGTCTCGTTTCCTTTCAAAGTTTAATAAATTGACGGTTCGTATTACCCTTGGACATACCTATTATATAAGTACGCCCGTCGTACTACTTGTCTGTATGAAATCGTTTCAAAGATCGTCTTGTTTGTGCTGTTCCTTTCGGAAAGCGGATGCAAAGATATGGCGAGTTTAGATTCTGACCAAATATTTTGAAGACTTTTTTCTAAAAAAATGTAGCATTTCAGAGAACTCATTCATTTCTACTGACATACGCAAGCCGCGGATATCGGCTTCTACCTTGGGCCAGAAATATTGCATCACACTATTGGCAAAGAATGCTTATCTTTGCATACGATAATGAGGAATAATACGACGGGCAGACTGTCGTATATATGAATAAGGTGTGATTAGACTACTGAGAAAAACGCTTATCGTTCTGTTCCTGCTTATGGCGGGAACTATTGTGTTGTATGCCCAAGGATCAAGCGTCAGAATAAGCGGAAACGTAAAGGATGAGAAGGGAGAAATACTCTCCTACGCCACCATAAGACTCAAAGACACATCATTAGGCTGCATCACTGACTCCAAAGGAAATTTCTCATTCAACGGCCCGGTAAACGGTCAGACACTGGTCGCCTCCTGCCTGGGATTCCAGAACTGCGAAATACAATTATCAGACAAAACCGTATTCCCGCTCAAGATAACTCTCAAGGAGATATCCTACCAGATAGATGAGGTTGTAATACGTTCCAAGAAGGAGAAGTACGAGAAGAAGGGAAATCCTGCCGTTGAGCTTATAACCGAGATCATCAATCGCAAGAACGATGACAACCCTTTCAATAATGAGTACCTGTCAAGAGACAGATATGAGACATACATTGTAGCCCTTGATAATTTCACTGAAGAAAAACAGCAGCAGGCTATGTTCCGCAAGTTCCCTTTCCTGACGGATTATGTGGACACATCAAAAGTTTCGGGAAAGCCCATTCTGAATGTTTCATCACGTGAACTGGCCGCTACAGACTACTATCAGAGAAGACCGTCAAGGAACAAGCAGGTGGTTCACGGCAGAGAATGGGTTGGTATAGAGGATTTCCTTCCCGATGAAGAAGTAAGAGCTGCAGTGGAAGCCACCCTCAGGGATGTTGACCTTTTCAACGAAAAAGTCCTGATACTGCGCAACGAGTTTGTGAGCCCATTTGCAGACTACGCTACATCATATTACAGATACTATCTGCAGGATACAATGATGGTAGAGGGTGAAAAGTGTGTAGACCTGGCATTTGTTCCAAGAAACCTCCAGTCATTCGGTTTTACAGGTCACCTTTATATCACCGTAGATTCCACACATTTTGTAAAATGGATTCAGATGAACGTGCCCTACGACATCAATCTGAACTTTGTGGAATACATGAATGTGGAGCAGAGATTCGAGCGCGACAGCGAACATTCCAGGCTGCTGACATACGAAAGCATTACCGCGGAGTTCAAGCTGTACGATTTCATAGACGGTATTTACGGAAGACGCGAAGTCTATTATTCCGGCTATAAGTTCAACGACGAGGTTGACCGCGAACCATTCAGTCATCAGGAACACGTAATTGAAACGACAGATGCCCTGAACAGAGACAAGGAATTCTGGGCCCAATACCGAAGCGAAGAGAGCGGATCAGACGGCGGCAAGACGATGGATGTCAAGGAGATGATTGCCAAATTGCGCAAGGTTCCCGTTTACTACTGGACTGAGCAGTTCATCAATCTCCTGTTCTCCGGATACATACCTATTAAAGAAGAGAATACACCCTTGTACATCGGCCCTGTAAACACGACTGTCAGTTACAACGGTATGGAGAAGATTAGGCTGAAGTTCGGCGGAATGACGACGGCCTATCTTAATCCGCACCTTTTCGGCACGGGTCACCTTATTTATGGAGTTGATGATAAAAAGATCAAGTATTCAGGAAGACTTGAATACTCGTTCAAGCCTAAGAAAGAGCAATGGAATGAGTTCCCGATACACTCCCTGAGGCTCCAGCATGATTATGACATCTATCAGTACGGTCAGCAGTACCTGTATACGAACAAAGACAATTTCCTGCTTTCACTCAAGCGTCTGCCGGATGACCTGATAGGTTATATCAGGAACACGGAATTGACATATACGCTTGAACGTCACAGCGGTTTTACTTTTACCGGCGTTGTACGCAACAGAATAAACGAAGCCACAAAGTTCATAACAATGGAGAAGAGTGACGGAAGCGGACCTGTTGACAACATAATGCAGACAGAACTGGAGCTTGGTGTCAGATATGCTCCGGGAGAGAAATTCGTTCAGCACAAATGGAACAGAAAAAGCAAGACTCCCGAGCTTCCGGTATTCACGCTCAACCACTCTATTTCCAAGGCCGGAGTATTGGGTAGCGACTACTCAATCCAGCACACTGAATTCTCTTACCGCCAGCGTCTGATGGCAGCACCGGTGGGTTATTTCGACGTTATGCTGCGTGCCGGAAAGATCTGGGGACAGGCACCCTATCCTCTGCTGATTATTCCGAACGCCAACCTTTCATACACATACCGCAAGGAGACGTTCGAAACCATGACTCCCATGGAGTTCGTTCTGGACCAGCACCTGACATGGGATGTGGTTTACTATATGAACGGTCTCATATTCAACCGCACACCACTTATAAAGAACCTCAAACTCAGGGAGGTGCTGTACTGCCGTGGAACCTGGGGTTCACTCAGCGACCGGAACAATCCTGCGATTGACACCAGCGGCAAGATATTCTCCTATCCTACGGGCCGAAGCCAGGCTACGGGTACAATCATGAAAGAGCCGTTCGTCGAGATTGGCGCCGGCGTGGAGAACATTTTCAAGATCATGTCAATCAACTGGTTCAAGAGAATGACATACAAAAACAGCCCCAATGTTGACCAATGGGGCTTGAGAATTGCAGTTCACCTGCAGTACTAAATCCAGTAAACGTTATTCGGCTTCCGGTTCCGGCTCTGGTTCAGGCTCCGGCTTTACGAACTTGAAATCCGGAATCTCATATAACTTGAAGCGGTTTTTCTTATTGTTCCCCTTTATAACACGCGCCCTCTTCTTTATGAGTTGCTTTTCTTTCTCTGAGAAGAGAAGAGATGTCATAATGGATTCGTCAATATCGGTTCCGGAAACGTAATCAGTAAACTGTTTTTCAAATACCAGACGATCCTTGATGAACCACTTGTTATTGACGGTTACATCTTTGACCAGCTGGATATCTGAAACATAAATAACGGAATCAAGAAGTGAAAAAGAAGCTGCGTACATGTATACATCAACCTGACGGGCATTCTTCTCCTGATTCTGGTTACGCATCTTGTTGAGATCCTTACGGTTCATGGAAAGTCCCTCACCCTTGTTAAGTGTAGGATCCTGAGTCCTGCCGGACCTCTGTGCTGATACGGACAGCGTGAAAAGGAGAAGCGCTGCCGTTAATACCGGTCTCAATGATTTCATATCAACCAAGGTATGATTTGAGCAGTTTACTGCGGGAATTCTGACGAAGACGACGAATGGCCTTCTCCTTTATTTGGCGGACACGCTCACGGGTGAGACCGAACTTGTCACCTATCTCCTCAAGAGTCATCTCACGGCAACCGATTCCGAAGAACATACGGATGATATCCTTCTCGCGGTCTGTAAGAGTTGACAGGGCGCGGTCAATCTCCTTGGAGAGAGACTCATTTACCAGAGTCTTATCGGCCATAGGTGAATCATCATTGACAAGCACGTCAAGGAGGCTGTTGTCCTCACCGTCTACGAACGGAGCATCAACAGAGATGTGACGGCCTGAAACCTTAAGGGTATCGGCAATCTTGTCAACGGGGATATCGAGTACCTCGGCCAGTTCCTCAGGTGACGGACGACGCTCGTTGTCCTGCTCGAACTTGGAAAGAGCCTTGCTTATCTTGTTGAGTGAACCCACCTGGTTGAGGGGCAGACGTACGATACGTGCCTGCTCTGCCAGAGCCTGAAGAATAGACTGACGGATCCACCATACAGCGTAACTGATGAATTTGAAACCACGGGTCTCATCAAACTTCTCGGCGGCCTTGATAAGTCCGAGGTTACCCTCATTGATAAGGTCCGGAAGGCTGAGTCCCTGGTTCTGATACTGTTTAGAGACTGATACAACGAAACGCAGATTAGCGCGTGTGAGTTTTTCAAGAGCGGCGCGGTCACCCTTACGGATACGCTGTGCAAGTTCGACCTCCTCCTCTACCGTGATAAGTTCCTCACGACCAATTTCCTGCAGATATTTGTCAAGTGATGCGCTTTCACGGTTGGTTATACTCTTTGTGATCTTAAGTTGCCTCATTGTCAGTATGTAACTTTATTGTTCTATAGAATTAAAAACGCCTATTATTCTTAAATAAGCGAATTGGGTGCAAATTTACTTAAAATAAAAATATAATACGGCCTATTTGACGCGAAAAAATTGAAGTGGTTTATCCGACCACTCCAATTTTTCATTTCAACTGCAACGACAGCCTTATTCTTTGGCAAGGTCTATTGCATACATCGCTCTACGTCCACTGGGATATACGCCCTGGATAAACAGCACCTGATTGGGTGATGAAACGGCCTCCTTGTAGATTCTTTCAACATCCTCGACAGATTTAATCTGCTGTTCATTTATTCTGAGGATTATGTATCCGCGCTGTACGCCTTCGTCTTTCAGAATTCCGTTATTGACGGAGCTTACCTGTACGCCATAGCCGATGTTCAACTGACGGCGGGTCTGCTCGGGAACTTCCTGGAATGTGGCTCCAAGCACCTCCATATCGGCAGCCTTGACAATATCGGTATTGCCGCGGGCATTCTTGAGTTCAACATCAAAAGTCTTTTCCTTCTTGTTGCGAAGCAGAGTGACTGAAACCTTGTCGCCGGGACGGAAGCGGACAATGATCTCCTGAAGTTCGTTCATTGTCTTGACCTTCTTGCCATTGATGGCGGTGATAATGTCACCTTCCTTAATTCCTGCAGCAAGAGCGCCTCCACCATCAGCAACACCTGATACATAAACGCCATCGATAGCATCGCCGAAATCAAGGTTTTCGTTTCTGGGATCCTGACGCATATTCAGGACATCACCGCCCTCGATACCGAGCATGGCGCGCTGTACGGTTCCGTATTCCTTGAGGTCGGCCACGACTTTCTTGACGATTGTGGTCGGGATGGCGAATCCATAGCCTGCATAAGTACCTGTAGGTGACTCCAGGGCTGCGTTTATGCCGACCAGTTCACCACGTACGTTAACCAGAGCTCCGCCACTGTTACCCATATTAATGGCAGCATCGGTCTGGATGAATGATTCTATGCTTTCGGCTCCCTCATAGATACCGATCTTACGGGATTTGGCACTTACAACACCTGCGGTCACACTGGAGGTGAGGTTGAACGGGTTACCTACTGCAAGTACCCACTCTCCCAACTTGAGTTCATCGGAATCTCCCATGGGAACGATTGGGAACTCATCACCCTCAATCTTGATCAATGCCAGATCTGTATTGGCATCGGCACCTACCAGAGTAGCGGTAAATACCCTGTTGTCATTCAGTGTAACCTGAATCTCATCGGCATTCTCGACAACGTGATTGTTGGTGACGATATAACCGTCCTTGGTCAGGATAACTCCTGATCCGTATCCTACCTGAGGCTGAGACTGATACTGGCGCTGACGCGGACGTCCGCCGAAGAAGTATTCGAAGATGTCAGGATACTCCTGATAGGTCTGAGTGCGGCCCTTTACCGTTGATTTGATATGAACTACGCCATGTACGGTCTTTTCGGCTGCCTCTGTCAGGTCAACAGGTTGCATTTTGCCGGCAGAGGGCATGGCAGCTTGAGAAAGCGTAGTATAAGGAGCGCCTTGCTCCGTTACATAAACGACTCGGTTGTTTTTCTTGTTCACAAGGTTTGTGGTTATCACTGATGCTCCTACGCAGCAGCATACCAGAACTACAAAAGAAGTGATAATCCTAATTGCTTTTTTCATAGCTTTATCTCCTATTTTGGTTAATTAATCGGTTTGTATTAACAATTGTCACATCCAAATATATACAACTTTCGGACCAATGTTGCATATCAAGAGCAACTTTTGCCAATAATTAACCATAAAACCTCCAATTTAACACAATAGGACTGATAAAAAAACGGGCAGAGCACATGAGGCCCTACCCGTTTATGTTCAGTGAAGGTAATTACTTTAAGCCGAATAACTCGTCGAGAGATATCTGCTGAACAGTTCCAAGAGACTTGAGATAATTCATATCCAGGTCATTGACGTCACCGAGAATACCGTAGATGTAGGTACGGCCCTTGACCCACTTCTGCTGACAAGCAACCAGATCCTCCATTGTCAAGCCTGACAGATTGTCATAAACCTTCTTGGCAAGAGGCTCGGTAAGTCCGAGTTCCTTGGCATTGAGGTAGCTGTTCAGGACGGACATTCCGGTGGTACGGCTGGTACGGAGCACAGATTCCAAACCTGTCTTGGCAATCTCAAATGACTTGTCAGACTCAGGCATCTCATTGATTATAAGATCAAAAGCCTCAACTGCTGCCTTCAGCTTGTCATTCTGCGAGCCGATACGTGCGTAGAAGGAGTATGTGTCATCAAGATATGAAGGTGATGACAGGTAAGCTCCGGCGTTGTATGCGAGTGCCCTGGCCTCACGCATTTCCTGGAATACGATGGTATTCATACCTCCGCCGAAATACTCGTTGAAGAGCTCGATTGCGGGAACATCATCCATTGAGAAGGTCTCACCGCGGTCTGAATACTGGATGTAGTTGAACTGGCGTGAGTCATAAGGAGCGATGAATACCTGAGGTTTGTCAATAATCTGCTTCTTGGTGTACTTCTTAACCAGTTTCTCAGGATTATCAGAGCACTTGTGATGCTCAGCGATTACGTTCTTGGCCTGAGCCTCATCCTGAGGACCGTAATAGAGAACGGTATGCTCCTTGTTCAGAATGCTCTTGACCAGTCCGAGCAGCTGCTCTGAGGTAAGTGCCATCACCTGTTCATCGGACAGGGTGACTGACTTGACATACTCGGGGCCGTAGATGATATAGCGGTTCAGAGCGTTTGAGCAGTTGTTCTGGTTTGCCTTTGCCATCTGACGTGCCATGAGTTCATCCTGCTTGAGGTTCTCGAGAATATCCTCATCGGGGATAGCGTTGAGCATCAGATCTTCGGTTATATCCAGCATCTGTCCGAGATTCTCGGCCAGACCGTTGACTGAAACCGTCATTGTGTTGTCATTGACAATGAAGCTGTGGTTTCCGGCAATGGTGTACTCCTCAAGAGCCAGTTCCTCGGCGCTACGGGTCGGGGTGCCCAGATATGAGAGGTAGTCAAAAGCAAATCCCAGAGCAGGATCAGTGCTGTTACCGATATCGAAACGGAATGTGGTCGCAACTATATCATTATTCTCATTCTTCTTGTAAAGCATCTCTATGCCATTCTTGAACTCAGACTTGGAGAGATCCTTCTCATAATCCACGAATACGGGCTCGATAGGAGCAACCTCAGTCTGAGCGATCTCAGTCAGGAAGGCACTCTGCTTGTCACGGTTGGTAGCAATAGGAGTGATTGCGGGAGCGATAATCTTGTTGTTCTTGGGATTAACGCCCTGATGCTTGTAAACGACTACGTATGAATTGTCAGAGAGATACTTGTTGGCCCACTCTACTACATCGGCCTTGGTAACCTTCTCCAGACGGTCAAGTTCATGAACCTCATCGGCCCAGTCAGAACCCTTGATGAATGAGTTGACCATCATCATGGCACGGCTGCTGTTGGATTCCAGCTGACGCATCTGACGCAGTTTGATATTTGCGATGGCGGCATCAATCAGAGACTCATCGAAATCACCGGCGCGGAGTTTTGCTACCTCGGCCAGGACAAGTGACCTTACCTCATCCATTGACTGACCGTCTTTGGGATAGCCCTGGATCAGGAAATCGCAATAATCCATGCGGTCATAGAGCTGAGATCCTGCATACAGGACCTTCTGAAGCTGGTTCAGGTCAAGGTCGATAAGACCAGCCTTGCCGTTGGTGAGGATTGATGAAACGATTCCGGCAATCTCAGACTCCTTGTCCTTTACGCCGGGAACGCGCCAGCCGAACAGGAGGAAATCAGCCTCGTTTCCATATACATGTCTCTCAACGGCCGATGTAAGCTCATCCTCGGGCTCATACTTGAACTCGGGAATGGCAGGATTGGGCTCCCATGTACCGAAGTACTTCTCAATAATGGCCACGAACTCATCGGGATCAAAATCACCTGATACGCAAATGGCGATATTGTTAGGCACGTACATGGTTGACTTCTGCTTCTTGATGGCTGTGATTGAGGGGTTCTTGAGGTGCTCCTGTGTGCCGATAACCTGCTGAAGTCCATAGGGATGCTTCTTGTAAAGAACGGAATCCATTGCATAGATTGAATTCTCGGCATCATCATTGAGGTACATGTTGTACTCTTCATATACAGCCTCCAGTTCTGTGTGGAATCCGCGGATGACCAGGTTACGGAAACGGTCTGCCTGAATACGGGCCCAGTTGTCTATCTGGTTTGAGGGGATGTTCTCCTGATAGCAGGTCATATCCTCAGAAGTGAAAGCATTGGTTCCCTGTGAGCCGATCACGGACATAAGTTTGTCATACTCGTTGGGGATTGAAATCTCCGATGCAGCATAACTGAGACTGTCTATGATATGATAGATGGCCAGACGCTCCTGGGGATCGGTCTTGGTACGATAAATGTTGAACTGCTCTTCAATCTGGTCAAGCAGAGGCTTCTCGAGACCGGTATTGTCAGAAGGATCATTCTTACCTCCGTTGCGGACAGCGATGTAAGTCTGAAGTCTGGGCTGTTCCTTGTTGACGGACATGTAAACCTTAAGTCCGTTGTCAAGAGTGTAGATCTTAACCTTCATGGGGTCACCCTTGACGGTCTCATACTTGGAACATGATACGACACCGAGCAGCATCAGCGCTGCTACAGCAAACAATGATAGTTTTTTCATCTTAAGTATGTAAATAAAAACAATTATTCTTCAGGAAGGAACATGGGATCCCAAGCCGGCAACTTCTGAGGCTTCTTGTTCAGGAGTTCCAGAATATCGGCAGGAACATATTTCTTCTCCACCACAAGGCGGAACATATACTCGTTGAACCACTCATCGGTCATAATAAGGAAGCCCTTGTAGCCCGATGAACTGCCCCAGCTGTTCTCAACCATCCATTTCTTGGAGGCGCCGTTGTCATCCAGGTCAACAGCCATCAGAGTCATGGCATGAGATGAGCCGCTGGCATGAGTCTGGACACGCTGTTTCTTATCCATGGGGAACTGGGTGTCAAACAAAGAAGCATAATCCATATTGGCCAGATCAAGGGTACCCTTGTCTGAATCCAGATACTTTCTGACATCACATGAGAAATAGAGGGCGGTATTGTCCTTTATGGATGCGATAGCCATCTCCTTGATACGCTCAATGGGCAGATTGATATAAACCCAGTTGTCACCGTCATACACGTGACGGTCATACTCTATCTCGTATGTCTTGTAGTATTCACGTACCGGATCATTCATGAACATAACGTAATTGTTCTCAAGATCCTGGCCGATGAACTCGTCGTAGAAACTCTTGGGAGTGTAGGTCTTGCGGCTTACGAACTTGCCCTTGGAATCATAACGGGCCCACTCGAACTCCGTAGGAGGTACGCCAAGGCACTTTGCCAGAATGCCGTAGATCTCGGTGAGCATCTCAACCTTGCGCTTGGAGGCATCGGCCGGCTTGAGTTCACGCAGTTCCAGTCCAAACTGACGCAGTTTCTGTGACAGGATGGAGCGCATATCGGCAGTATTGTTGCTCTGATATGTTTCTGGCATAACATCCTTGGGCACTACGCCGTACTTCATAACCAGGTTGGATACGCCTGTGAACTGACCACCGTCACCTATTGGGTTCTCGAACAGCCAGTCAACCTCGCGGTCATCGGCAGACTTGGAGCGGGTATCGATAATGGCCTGAAGGAAAAGGTTGGACTTTTCAAGCAGGTCATAGAATGAGCAGTAGTTCTGGGAGAACTCGAACTCACCCAGGTCATGAGTTGTTATCATCTTGGCTCTGAGTACGTTCAAGCCTGTAAACAGCCAGCAGCGTCCGGAAGATTTCTGGTTTGTAATGCCTTTTGTTGTAACCTTGTTGGAAAAATGGGTGTCTATCATAGCAAGGTTATCGGCATTAACAGCCAATGTGGAGATAGACTGACCGGCAAGTGCGTTGCGAACCGCTTTCTCGGCAGGAGTGTCATTGTATCCTTTGCGGATCTGTTCAAGCATTCCATCGGTGATTCCTCCGTTCTTTTGGGCAAAAAGAGGAAGCGTGCACAATGCAAACAACAATAAAATCGACTTTCTCATATTTAGTGTATATTAATTAGAATGCAAATATAGAACATATACAATTATGGTGTAGGAAAATATGCGTAATTTTGCGGTCCGAAAGCTGACCGGTCTGGGCTGAGGAAAGTCCGGGCGACACAGAGCATTCCACTTCCTAACGGGAAGCAGTCAGAAACGGCTGATAAGCGCAGAAGAAAACAACCGCCGCAAGGTAAGGGTGAGAAGGTGGGGTAAGAGCCCACCAGGCCTGTGGTGACACAGGTGCTGTGCGCCTTGGAAGTTGCAAGTTCATGTATACCGGCGTCAGAGGGCTGCTCGCCTGAGCCGGAGGGTAGAACGCGCGTAACCACAAGGTTACGGAGCCATGCCGGTGACGGCTGGTCAAGATTAATGGCAGACAGGGAAAGTACGTGTACTGACCCTACAGAACCCGGCTTACAGGTCAGCTTTTGTTTGACAATCATAAAACTCAACATATGAAACGGGTACGCTGTCCCAAATGTGATCACTACAACACTTTCGACGAGACTCTCTACAAAGAGGGTCAGTCACTGGTGTTTGAGTGCGAAAACTGCCGCAAGCAGTTCCGCATTCGCATAGGAACAAGCAAGCTGGCAGCCACTCAGAGAGATGCAGACCGCAAGAAAGAGGTAAACGACCTCGGATTCGGCTCCATCACTGTCGTGGAGAATGTGTTCGGTTTCCGTCAGAGCTTTGCACTGCAGGAGGGCGAGAATATTATCGGCCGATACAATCCCGGCGACAACATCACCATCCCGATTGACACCAACGACCGCAGTATGGACCGACGCCACTGCGTCATTACCGTCAAGAGAGAACCTACCGGAGAGTTGAGCTATACACTCAGGGACTTCCCCAGCCTGACCGGCACATTCCTTGACAACCGCATCCTGGGAGACAGGGAAAGAGCCCGGATTGAAGACGGCGCCATAATAACCCTGGGAGCTACGACGATAATCCTCCAGGCACCTGAACAATAAAAAAAGCCACACCTTACTGATGCGGCTTTTTTGATCGGTTATTGTTTTATCAGAACACCTGTTTCTTTACACTTGGTGTGAGGATACAAATCTTGAACTTGTAATTCTCAAGGTTGTCATGGAAATTGAAATCATTCCACTCCAACACTATTGTAACCAGGCCTTTTTCAACTTCAAAACGCATGTTCTCAGTTACAATTGTACGGCCATCCTCAACCGGGAATACGTTGGGAAGAGGTACATCTATACTACCGTCGCACAAATAAACCATCACGGCACCCTCATCCATCACTGAAGAGGTGATTTCAGGAAATCTGAACTGCTGATAAACATAGTATCCCGGTTCACCCTCTCGCCCTGATGACAACCATTTATTTGCAGGAGCGTCCTCATAGTAAACCTGAAGATCGGAACCTATCTCATATTTGTCATAACTACATCCGCAAAAAAACAATGCGACAACCAAAAGGGCTAATACATTTTTCTTCATAACAATTAATTTTAGTATTCTGCCTATATGACGAAACAAACAGATTTTTGTTAATGCAACAATTGCATTATTTAATTATCCCTATAATCTGTCAGTCCCTGGCTGGATTTCTGACCATTTTTTGTTTTTGAAGCGCGGATAGTGATAGGCATTGAAACCTTATATCTTACAGGCTGGCCGTTCTTGGTTGCGGGAGTCCAGCGGGGCATGGCCTTAAGAAGTTTAAGAACCTCCTGATCTATTGCTTCGTCAAGTCCTTTAAGTATTCCGACGTATGTTATATCACCTGATTTCTCCACAGTGAACTCAACTTCCATCTTTCCTTTGACGGAACGTCTCTGAGCCTCCTCGGGATATTGGAAGTTTCTGTTGATGTACTCGTACATCTTCTCTATCCCACCCTTGAACTCGGGCTGGGTAATAACATCGGCTGTCTTTTGTACGGGTGCAGCAGCTGAATCCTTATCGGTCTGGGCAACAGCCGGACCAAAAATGGGTAACAGTGCTAACAGCAAGGCAAGTTTTCGCATCGTGTTTTTTTTATTTTTCCGTATAGTTTGATAGTTTACAAGGCTAATGGTTAAATCCAAACGGAAAATCTTAACATTTTTTCTCAAGTGCGGTCACAACTTCAACATGTTGCGTATGGGGGAACATATCGACAGGCTGAACTGCAGTGACGCGGTAACCCTGATCAAGCAACGCCAGGTCTCGGGCCTGAGTTGCAGGATTACAGCTTACATAAACAATACGTTTGGGAGCAGCCTTGAGTATCACATCAACCACATCCGGATGCATTCCGGCACGTGGAGGATCTGTTATTATGACATCGGGAGTACCGTGTTCTGCAATGAAACTTTCATTGAGCACATCCTTCATGTCACCGGCAAAGAACTCAGTATTGTCAATATTATTCAGGGCTGCGTTAACCTTGGCATCCTCAATGGCCTCAGGCACATACTCAATACCTACCACCTTCTTTGCTCCGGCCGATATAAACTGTGCGATCGTACCTGTTCCGGTATAGAGGTCATACACCACCTCGTCCGGTTTGAGAGCGGCAAGCTTACGCACTACAGAGTAGAGACGGTATGCCTGACGGCTGTTTGTCTGGAAAAATGATTTGGGTCCGATCTTGAACCTGAGATTCTCCATGGTCTCATATATGAACTCCTCTCCGCGGAACACATGAACATCCAGATCACCGAAAGTATCGTTGCACTTGTTGTTAATGACATACAGCAATGAAGTGATCTCAGGAAAACTGTCTGAGATATACTGCATGAGTCCCATGAACTGCTCATTTTCAGCGGGATTGGTAACCTTGGCCTGCAGAAGAACCATTATCTGCCCGGTGGTTACTACACGTACCATCATATCACGAAGGATACCCTCCTGTGAACGCATGTTTATGAACGGAATTCCATGCTCAACGGCGTAATCATACGCAGCATTGCGGATACGGTCCGATATCTCATCCTGAAGCCAGCACTCATTGATGTGGAGCACCTTGTCAAACGCTCCCGGAATATGGAATCCAAGTCCCGGCTGCTTACGCTGAGCGTTGTTTTCAGGGTTATCAAGCTCTGTCAGTTCCTCCTGAGTGAGCCACCTCATGTTACTGAACGAATACTCCAGTTTGTTGCGGTAACGCATAGTCTCTTCGGACTCCAGGATCGGACTGATTTCAGGCAGCTCGACTTTTGCTATTCTGGTGAGGTTGTCCACCACCTGCTGCTGCTTGTAACGGAGCTGTTCCTGATACGGAAGATTCTGCCATTTGCAGCCTCCGCAAATACCGAAATGGCGGCAAAACGGCACGGCGCGGACATCGGACAGTTTATGGAACTTTACGGCAACTGCCTCAGCATAACTGTGTTTCTTCTTGAGAATCTTGAGATCCACTACATCTCCGGGTACTACAAACGGTACAAAAACCACAAGGTCATTGATCCTGACAAGGGATTTGCCCTCGGCAGCCACTCCGGTTATGGTAACGTTCTCAATTATGGGTTGTTCGCGTCTCTTTCTTGACATATTTCTTCCTTTTGGGCTGCAAAGGTAGCAAAATAGAATAAATACGTGAAAAAATACAATACTTATAATAAAAATAAGTACCTTTGCACCCGCTAATTGAAAAAGGACAATTCGCACCGCACGACATAAACAAAACAACATATTCAATTTATTTATGAGCGAAAAAAGAGTTTACAAGTTCGGAAACGGACAAGCTGAGGGAAATGCCCAAATGCGTAATCTGCTTGGTGGCAAGGGAGCGAACCTTGCTGAGATGAATCTGCTTGGTGTACCGGTACCTCCGGGTTTCACAATCACCACTGATGTTTGCAACGAGTATTATCAGATTGGTCGCGACAAGGTTGTCGCCATTCTGAAGAACGATGTTGAGGATGCTATCCGCCACATCGAGAAACTGATGAACTCAAAGTTCGGTGATGTTGAGAATCCCCTTCTCGTATCAGTACGTTCAGGTGCCCGCGCCTCTATGCCGGGTATGATGGATACCATCCTGAACCTGGGACTCAATGACGAGGTTGTTGAGGGTCTGTCACGCAAGACCAACAACCCCCACTTCGCTTGGGACAGCTACCGTCGTTTCGTACAGATGTACGGTGACGTAGTTCTGGGTATGAAGCCCCTGAACAAGACCGATGTTGACCCCTTCGAGGCAATCATCGAGAAGGTTAAGGAGGAGAGCGGCGTAGTTCTGGACAAGGACCTGAGCGTTGACGACCTCAAGAAGCTGGTTAAGCTGTTCAAGGCTGCCGTTAAGGAGCGCACCGGTCACGACTTCCCGACCAGCGCTATGGATCAGCTCTGGGGCGCTATCTGCGCTGTATTCGGTTCATGGAACAACGAGCGCGCTATCCTGTATCGTAAGATGGAGGGTATACCCGATGAGTGGGGTACTGCCGTATCAGTTATGGCCATGGTATTCGGTAACATGGGTGACACATCTGCTACAGGTGTATGCTTCAGCCGTGACGCCGCTACCGGTGAGAACCTCTTCAACGGTGAGTATCTGGTTAACGCACAGGGTGAGGACGTAGTTGCAGGTATCCGCACTCCGCAGCAGATCACAATCGAGGGTTCAAAGCGTTGGGCTGCTCTGGCTGGCGTATCTGAGGAGGAGCGCAAGGCCAAGTATCCTTCAATGGAAGAGGCTATGCCCGCTATCTACAAGGAGCTCGATGCTCTTCAGACAAAGCTTGAGAACCACTACCACGATATGCAGGATATGGAGTTCACCGTTCAGGAGGGCAAGCTCTGGTTCCTCCAGACACGTAACGGTAAGCGCACAGGT
>CADBXO010000036.1 GCA_902798685.1 uncultured Bacteroidales bacterium | reverse complement strand
AAACGGGACATCCTCACGGAACGAACCCTGCGGCTCGAACACGTGCGGATAGGTCCGCATATCGGCAAACTTGGCCAGTTTACCCTTACCCATATCAGAGATCCAGAACGGTTACCCAGCCGTGAGTATCGGGAGCGTCACCATACTGGATGGCACGCAACTGATGGTACAGGCCTGTAAGAACAGGACCCGGCTTGCCGTCACCGATAACGTATGACTTGCCAAGCTCGATATCATCGATACGTGAGATCGGAGATATAACGGCAGCAGTACCGCAGGCACCAGCCTCGCTCATCTCGTTAAGCTCCTCCAGAGGAACGGGACGGCACTCAACAGTCATACCGTTGTCCTTAGCCAGCTGCTGAAGGCTCTTGTTGGTGATTGAAGGCAGGATTGACTCTGACTTGGGAGTGATGTAGCTGTTACCCTTGATGCCGATAAAGTTGGCGGCACCGCACTCATCGATATACTTCTTCTCCTTAGCATCCAGATAGAACTCACTTCCGTAACCCTTCTCATGAGCGATGTTGTGAGCGTAAAGGCTGGCAGCGTAGTTACCGCCTACCTTGTACTTACCCATACCCAGAGGAGCTGAACGGTCGTAAGAACGAACCAGTGCATAAGCGTTAGCTGCAAAACCGCCCTTGAAGTACGGACCTACAGGCATAACGAAAATAAGGAACATATACTCTTTGGCCGGCTTAACACCAATCTCTGCGCCTGTGCCGATAAGCAGCGGGCGGATGTAAAGTGAAGCACCGCTCTCATAAGGAGGAATGAACTCCTTGTTGAGCTCGATGACGCGCTTTACCATCTTGCAGAAGGTCTCAGTAGGAAGCTCCGGCATCATGGTAGCACGGCAGGTGCTCTGCATACGCTCGGCGTTGGCCTCCATACGGAACACTCGTACCTTGCCGTCCTTGCCGCGGAAAGCCTTCAGGCCCTCAAAAGCCTCCTGACCGTAGTGCAGGCAGGTGGCGGCAATATGCATGGGTACATACTCGGAGTCAGATTCCTCGATCTCACCCCATTTTCCGTCTTTAAACCAAATTCTGAGATTCCAATTGGTCTTCATGTAACCAAATGACAGATTGGCCCAGTCAAGTTCTTTCATAACAGTATATATTTAATCATCCGCGAAATTACAAAAAATGCTATCAGATTGTCCTGCAGTACCTGTAAATAAACTAAATTTGTAACGTTTATGGAAAATATGGAGACACAAAGCAAGCAAAACAGGTCCGATAACACCAGAATGGACCGCAAAATAAGGACTATCAGATTCATACTTCTCTCCATCATCCTTTACTTTTTGACCGATGCCATCGGCCGATGGTTCGTCCCCGCCCAGGATTCAGTACCCGGCGTCTACACCATGATGATATGGATTCTCTGTTTCATCACCGGTGCCCTGCAGTTCTTCTACTGGCGCAGAATCAGTCTCAAATGGCTCCGATGGGCGTCTGCCATAGCCTACGTAATACTCTTCTGCCTGCTTCTCAAATGGCGCGACTTCTACTATTACGGCGGTTCCACGCTCATAGGCTATAAATTCTCAGTCTCCATAATGCCCCTGTGGGGATTCCTGATTGAGGCCACATTCACATCATTCCTGCGCTGGTACGGAAACCTCATCAAACGCATTTTCAAACTGGAATCCATAAACAGCATGGTATTCATGTTCTTCATGCTCATACCCGTAGCGCTCATAGTGATGCTGTTCATAGGAGGTTACAAACTCTCCGGCACTCTCTCTGACAAGGGGGCCGATATCCAGCAGTACATTGATGAAGGTGAGATAAACCATAATGCCGATCACCGCGAGCCCGTACGCCAGTACGACCGACTCTTCAACGACCTGAACGAGACGCAGCTGGAGGCCGCCCGCAAGAACGGACTCAAAAAGCCCATCACACTTGAGGAGGCCGAGACCAACCGCCAACTCCAGAAGATAGAGACCAACCGCTACTACGTGGTGCAGAAACTCACCCACTCGGTCCCCTATCTGGTTCCCAAGGCAGCCAAACTGCTCGAGGACATGGGCAAGGCCTTCCAGGACTCGCTATTTAACCGCGGATACAACCGTAACCACCGCTTCACCGTAACCAGCGTGCTGCGCACTGAGGAGACCGTCCGCCAGCTGCGCAAGACCAACGTCAACTCCAGCGAGAACTCATGCCACTGCTACGGCACCACATTTGATATATCCTACTTCACATACAGCCCGCCCCAGGTAGGCAAGGAGGCATCAATCGACAAGATGCGTCAGATACTCTACCAGGTGGCCTATGACATGAAAAAGCAGGGCCGCTGCTACGTAAAATACGAGAAACAGCAGACCTGCCTTCATATTACCGTACGTTGATTACGGTCAGAAAGTCTTCTCTACAGTGCCCGCCCAGGCATCATTGACTGATACGGTCATACCCGCAGAATAAGTCTGTTTCCTGAACATCTCCCCGCTGCAACGGGTAATCTTGTTCTTGGCTACGGGAACCTTCTCCATCGTCATCTTGTTATACTCCTGGTCAAGACTGTCAATTGCGGTGACGGTTATGTTCATGGTGTTGTAACCCTCGCGTACAAACATATACATATCATACGTCCTGACATCGGGCAATACATCAATAACCTCAGTGATCTTGTTGCTGTTCAGTCCCAGTCCCGTGTAAACATTGAGTGACTGACTTGTTCCCGTCACATCGATCTGGAACTTTCGGATGCTCTCCGGGATGGCCAGATCCGTCAGGTTGAGCTCCAGTTTGGCCACCACACGCTCCAGATCCGCCTCTATCGGCTCCATATTCTCATGGACCGTTATCTCCCGGCAATAGAGGAAAGTATCAGTCGCCTTACGGGTCTTCTTGTTGTTGAACGACGTTTTTGAGGGAGTTGTCATAGTGGGATTGCCATCACCGTTATGCGCCAGCACCACCAGCGTGTAGGTCCCCTCCTCCAGCAGAATGTCCAGTGACCCGAAGTTTTCGGACTCCAGCGTCTGGTCCTTCTGGATCTTGTCAGGTTTCTCACCCCCGCCGCTGTAAATACAGAATGTAATCCTGGAGCAGACCTCATTAAGGGCCGATGCTTTCGTAACAGGGCCGAAAGGCACCTGCTCGATTGAGGCCACACGTACCTTTACCGGTATACCGGTTCCTTCATCGACGGGAACGACATGAATGCGGTCAGTACAGGAACAGATAAAAGCTCCAAGTGTGAGAAGGGTTAGTAAAAAGAGTTGGTTAACACATGTCTTCTTTGGGGCTGAAGACTGCCTCATGGTCTTTTGTTTCATAGTCTAAAAGATTTTAGTTGGTAATTAGAACACCGCAATATTAAGCAAAAAACCGATAGGCACAAAAAAAAGAGGCCCGAAGGCCTCTCTTTTTATCTGAAAGTCAGTCAGATTAATACTGACGGAGATTCCACTTGCAGTTAACGTCGTTGATATCGAACTTGCCGAGTGAAGCGTTTGAGTCACCAACTGAGATCAGGCAAACCTTCTCATCAGTGCCGGGAACGGCCTTCGGGCAGATACGATATGTACCGTCAACGAGCTGATCAACGCTCCAGAGCTGCTCAGGTGCACCTGTGAACTCGGGAACAGTGGTGAGCTCCTTACCAGCGGTAGCAGCCAGAGCGCGGTTTGTACCGGCAATGACGATCTTGTAGTACGGAGTACCCAGAGTACCCTCTTCCTGAGCTACAAACTCCCACTTCTGGTTGGGACGGAACTGATAGTCAATAACGCGAACATCGATGTTACCCTTGGGCCAGTTGCCGATAACGTCCTCGAGCTTCTGGAAAGCAACCTGAGTGTTAGCCTGGTTGCCGCCACCACCGAACATTCCGCGACCGCCACCAAGACGTACGTACTCAGTAGCAATTTCAAGAGCATAACCACGACGCTCTGACTCGATCTCGTATACACCGTTCTTTACGTTGTAACCAGCCTCGGGCCAGCCGTTACGCCATACGATAGGCAGGATAGCAAGAGTGCTGCGGCCACTCATTGAGTAGTCAGCCTCCCAGTGGAATGACATCTTCTGAACGCCTTCCTCTACGATGTAACGGCCAAAGTGACCGGCACCGGTATAACCGTCGCGGCAACCGAGAACCATCTTACCGCCACCCTCAATCATATCACGGCCTACGTTATCGATGAACGGACCTGTGGGGCTCTTTGAACGGCCGCAAACGATGTTGTATGTTGAGTTAACACCATCGCAGCATGTTCCGTGAGTACCCAGCAGATAGTAGTAACCATCCTGATAGATCATGGTTGTAGCCTCGCAGTCAACTGCAACGTTTACGTCAACAGCACCTGCAGCGCGGTCACCGGTAGCGGGATCGAGCTCAACCACGCGGATGAATCCGAAGTATGTTCCGTAAGTAACGAAGAGACGGCCATCGGGAGTCATGATAAGACCGGCGTCGATAGCATCGCAGTCCTCGTCAACGAGTGACTCAGCAACCTGAATCTGCTCTGTCCACTCATAGTCAGGTGACTGAGGATCCAGAGTCTTGTTCCACATGGTACGGATAGTACCTGCGTGACCACCACCCAGGCCACCGCCTGTTGAACTGTGTGCGCAGAGATAACGGTCACCGATCTTGATCATATCAGGAGCAGCACCTACAGAAATACGTGCGCCACCTTCGCTTGACCATACCCAACCGTCACTTGATACCAGCGGTGAACCGCCTGTACCCCAAGTATAGTATTTACCGTCACACTCCATAATTGTGGCAGGATCGTGAATGAACGGAGCACCGATCTGAGCCATAACTGTCTCAGTCATTGAGACTGATACAAGGGCTACCAAGCCCAACTGAAATATCTTTTTCATATTCTGATCCAATAATTAATTGTTAGTGATGGTGTAGTTCTTGAAGATTGTGCCGTCCTCATTGTAGAGGCGTGCGCACATATCGCTCATACCCGGGCCGTTGATGACAGCGGCGCGAACCAGGTTCTTACCCTTCTTGAGGGTGATGCGCTTTGACATACCGTCATCGGCAACCATACGGCGGTCAGCCTGAAGAGTCAGGACCTTCTCACCGTTAACCCACCAGATTGATGATGCGTTTGAACCGGCAGCCAGACGTACAACTACATCCTGATCTACATTGATTACAGTGAAAGCATTGAAGATAAGACCGTAACGCTTCTGACCGTTTGATGTACCCTGAGCAAAGCGGATGAGCTTGATGTTGAACAGCTTGCTGTCAACTGAGTGCCACTCGAGAGTATCCTTTACCATTGAGGGAGCTGCAGCAGCGGGAGCACCGCCACCCATCATGCCACCACCAAAGCCGCCGAAGCCGCCCATACCCTGAGGAGCACCCTGGGGACGACCCTGACCCTGAGGAGCACCCTGAGGAGCACCCTGCGGACGAGCCTGACCTGCACCGGGAGCACCGGCACCGGGAGCGCCCTGAGGACGAGCCTGACCTGCACCTGCACCCTGAGGAGCACCGCCGCCAAAGCCGCCGAATCCGCCACGACCGCCGGCACGAGGAGCCTCTGACTCTACGATAACCTGATCACCGGTCTTGGGAAGAGCGTTGATGTCATTTGTAAACTGACCCTTGAAATACTCCTTGGTCAGCTCAGCCTGAATATAGCTGTCAGTAAATACAGTATTGCCACTGTTAGGCTTGTTGATAGGCTCAATGATAGTCCAACGACGGATGAAACCATTTTCATCGGGCTTTGCCGGAGCGGCATCGGCCTTGATCTCAGTAAAGTACTGGTCGAACTCAACATTTCTGTTGGCAATGCGCTGCGGGTCAATAGTTGAACCGTTGGAACCGCAACCAACTAAAACTGCTGTCATTCCTACAGCCAGAATTAATTTGAAGTTTCTGTTCATAGTGAACTTTGGATAAAAATTAGGTTTATAATAAATTGATAGTTTTGCACAATTGGCTCGCTAAGTTACAACAAATAGTTAAGAATATTGCACAAATCTGAACTAAAATGGAACAAAAAAACATCCGACCCCGTATGGAGCCGGATGTTTAAATAATTATTCGAAATTCTTACTTACCGGTGCCCCAGAAGAACTGAGCCATCTGATAGAGTGAACGTCTCCAGGTCAGGAACTCATGAGCTGTACCCTCTGATACATAACCCATTGCGTCGAAACCAGCCTCCTTAAGAGTCTTGGCAGCATTCATGATGTTGTCGGGACCCTCCTTGCTACCGCAGCTGATGAAGATCTTCTTAACCTGCTTCTTGTCAGCAATCTCTGAGGGGTTGTAGGTACCGCCTGAAAGCAGACCGTAGTAACCGAACATCTCGGGACGTGCCAGAGTGATTGAGTGAGTCTCCATACCGCCCATTGACAGGCCGGCCATAGCGCGGTTGTCCTTATTGGCGATAGTGCGGAAGTGAGCGTCTACGTAAGGAACAAGCTCGTCGCAGAGGAATTTCTCAAATCCGGCATTGGCACCAAATCCGCCACCGAATCCACCACCGGCGGGACGCTGGCCCTGAGGACGCTGTGCCTGGCCCTGAGCCTGAGCATCAGCAGCGGGACCTGCAGCGGGACGTGCTGCGGGAGCACCTGCGCCACCAGCGGGACGACGCATGCCACCACCCATGCCACCGGGACGGAAGCCCTCGTTGGTCATACCATAGGTGCAGACAATGATGAAGGGCTTGATCTTACCCTCGGCAATCAGGTTATCCATGATGAGGTTAGCGTGACCCTGGGTCATCCAAGCGGTCTCGTCCTCACCCCAACCGTGCTGCAGATACAGAACCGGATACTTGACATCGGCCTTGTCAGCATAGTATGTAGGAGGTGTGTAAACGAATGCGCGACGCAGGCTGTTGGTGCTCTCTGACCAAACCAGAATCTGCTGTACGAAGCCGTGCGGGATGTTGCGCTCCTCATAGAAGGCTGCATCGTGTGCGGGAATCTCAATACCGCTCTCCCAACGGGTTGAGCCGTAGTAGTTATTTGTACCGGGGTCATTGAATGTACCGCCGTCAATTGTCAGATGATAGTAGTGGAAACCCTCATCCAGGGGCTGTGATGTAGTTCCGGTCCATACACCGTTCTCATCCTTAGTCAGAGTGGTTCCGGCGCGGCCGTCACCTCCCAGACCCAGACCTACAGATACAGACTGTGCATTGGGGGCAACAATGCGGAAACGGGCATAACCCTGAGAGTTAACCATAGGATACTCCTGCTGGGGCTGATTCTTTGTTGAGGGCTTGAAGTCCTCCTTGATCTCCTGTGCTGCGCAGAAACCTGCGGTCAAAAGGGCAGCACTTAAAACTACTGTAAACTTTCTCATTTTTAAATCGGTTAAAATAGGTTTTCAATTATTTGAAGCAGATCTGTACGAACTGGTACAGGCTGCGACGCCATGTATGCCACTCGTGAGCGGTACCCTCTGAGATGTAACCGGTAGCGTTGATGCCAGCCTTCTTGAGGTTCTCGGCAGCCTCCATAACACCCATATTCTCCTTACCGCCGCAGCTCATGAAGAGAGCCTTGTTGGTCTCCTTGTAACCCTCGGCACCCTCGATGTCCTGCAGAGAGATTGTACCACCGCTGAACATACCTACATATGCGAATGTCTTAGGATTAGCCAGTGTGACTGAACGTGTGGTCATACCACCCATTGACAGACCGGCCATAGCGCGATGCTGAGTGTCAGCGATAACGCGGTAGTTCTTCTCAACCATGGGGATGATGTCCTTGATGAGTACATCGCCGAATGCGCCACCCATCATGAAGCCGCCACCAAAGCCGCCCATACGACGCTGGCCCTGAGGAGCCTGGCCCTGAGGAGCCTGTGCCTGAGCATCAGCTGAGGGACCGCCGGGGCGCTGACCGCCGAAGCCGCCGAATCCACCCATGCCGCCACCCTGCTGACCGGGAAGCTGTGCATCGAGGCAATCGATAACGATGATGAACGGAACAGCCTTACCCTCTGCGATCAGGTTATCCATGATCTGAGCGGTATGACCCTGCTCTGCCCAACCGTGCTCGTTCTCACCCATACCGTGCATAAGATACAGAACGGGGAACTTCTTGGTTGTGTTGGTGTAGTACTCGTTGGGGAAATAGATGTAGCAGTGACGCATCTTCTCGGTTACTGATGACCAGTAATAAACCTCGTTCATGCTGCCCTGCGGAACATTCTTAACCTGCCAGAAATCCTGGTCGTCTGACGGAACCTCGATTCCGCTGCCCCAACGGCTTGCGCCATAGTAGTAGAGGCTTCCCGGATCGGGTACGCTTGCACCGTCAATGTTGAGCTGATAGTAGTGGAAACCGGGATCCTGAGGAGCAGAAGTACCAGTCCAAACGCCGTTCTCATTCTTGCTCATTGAATAGATCTTACCGTCTATGTCAAGACCTACGGAAGTAGCGTTGGGGGCTGAAATCTGAGCACGTACCATGCGCTGTGAGTTTACCATAGGATACTGGTGGTTTGCCTGATTGTTTGAAGCAGGCTTGAAGTCCTCTGTTACATTCTCTGTTACTGAAGGCACTGTGGGGTTTCCCTGACCGCGTCCGCCGAACTGGGCATACGCAGATACTGTAGCCAGTGCCAAAAGTGAAAGGATAATTTTTTTCATACTTTGATTTTTATTATTTGGTTTGATTAAGTCAATGCACACGTTCTGCAAACATACGACATTTTTTTAATATCACTTAATCTCTGCCGCGATTTTACGCGCTTTGTCCATATGCTTCTCCAGATTCTTTATGCGGTTGGCATGGCTGGGATGGGTGCTCATGAACTCCGGCACGTACTGACTTTCATTGGCAGCCATACGTTCCCAGAGCACAGGAGCCTGCTCAATGTCATATCCTGCAATGGCCATTATGTAAAGGCCAATCTCATCGGCCTCCGATTCATGTTTGCGTGAATAAGGAAGCAGATATCCGTATTCGCTGCCCACGGCAAAAGCCGCCTCAAAGAGCATTCTTCCGGTCTGGGATGTCTTGAGCTCGACCGCCTGTCCGGCTACACCGCCCACAAGGCTGGTAAGTGCCTGCTGTGACATACGCTCGTTTCCGTGACGGGCAAGCGCATGGGCTATCTCATGGCCCATCACCACAGCCACCAGGTCCGGAGTATCGCAAAGCGGCATGATGCCCTCATAGAACACCACCTGACCGCCGGGCATGCAGAATGCATTGACCTGACTGTCCTGCACCAGCTTGAAACTCCATGTGATATCATCCAGCAGTGACTGCTCTCCACGGCTGGCCAGATATTTGGTCAGGGCGCCGGTAAGTCGCTCACCCACCTCCTGTATCATAGCCGCCTGGGCCTTGTTGTCCGATACCTTGGTGGTAGCCATAAGCTCGTTGTAAGAATCATTTGAAAGCGATGTTATCTCGCTGTCCGAATAGAGCAGCATGCGGTTGCGGCCGGTGAAAGCCACTGAACTGCATGCAATCAGGCCTGCTGCAAGCAGCAGACACATAAACCACTTGACAGTCCTTCTCATATAAGAATCTTCTTTATCTCCTCATCGGTCTTGTAGAGCTTGTCCTTGCAGAACTTTATGAGCTCACGGGCCTCCTTGAGGCTCTCACCGATCTGGTCTATGTCCATCTTGTTCTCTTCAATCCTGGAAACTATCTCGTCCAGGCGCTTCATTGCTTCTTCGTATTTCATATTATTGGTATTTAGGTTTGTAATCAGATAATCTCACTCTCCACGCTTCCGTCGCTGAATACGGTGGTCAGACGGTCACCCTTCTTAAGGTCCGATGCACACTTGACCACACGGCCGCCGGCCCTGGTAAGCGAATAACCGCGCTTAAGGATGACCGCCGGGTCTGCCGCAGCAAGTGTCTTGTCCACAATCTCCAGCTTATGTGTCTGTGCGGTCAGCATATTGCGCACTCCGTTGACCGATCTTATCCAAATGGTCTCCAGAATCTGCTCCTGACGGGTTTTGAGAACTGCGAACAGGGATGGCAGCTTCTGCGACAATCTTTCTATTCTCACCTTCTCGGCATTCATCCGCTCGCTTATGGAGTCGCTCATCCTGCGTGTCAGGTTTTCCAGGTCCGATGCGCTGTCAAACACCTTGTTTATTATAAACTCGGCAGCGGCGGTAGGCGTCTTGACCTTGGTGTGTGCCACGACATCGGCCACCGTATCGTCACGCTCGTGTCCGATACCGGTTATCACTGGCAGTGGGAAGTTGGCTATGTTGAACGCCAGGTTGTAGGAGTCAAAGCAGCTCAGTTCACTCACTGCGCCGCCTCCTCTTATTATTATAACAACGTCAAAATCATCCCTGCGCATGGCCACGGCATTCAGGGCCGATATCACACTGCGCTCCACATCATCACCCTGCATCAGGGCGGGGAACAGTTTGACGTAGAATCGGAATCCGTAGATATTATTTGCCAACTGGTCACGGAAATCACCCCAGCCTGCAGCCGTGGCCGATGATATCACCGCAATCCTGTTGGGCAGTGCGGGAATCTCGAGTTCACGGTTCAGCCCTATCACGCCGTCTTTCTCCAGCTGCTCCAGTATCTCCTTGCGGCGGCGTGCCATATCGCCCATGGTGTATGTGGGGTCAATGTCCTGCACAACCAGCGAGTATCCGTAGACCTCATGGAAGGTGACGGTGACCTGAAGCAGGACCTTCATTCCCACCTTCAGCGTCTCGCCCGTCTGGGCCTCGAAATAGGGTTTCAGTTTGAGCCATGTGCCGCGCCAGATATTGGCTTTGGCCTTGGCCAGGAAATTACGGCCTGTAGCATCCTTCTGCACAAGTTCCAGATAGCAGTGTCCCTGCCCCGAGGGGCTGATGCTGCTTATCTCGGCCTGTACCCAGTAGGCATCGGGCATCTCAAACTGGAGAGTGCTCTTGACGCGGCCGTTGAGTTCAAGTAATGTGATTGCTTCCATAGTATTATTTTAGGGTAAGTCATTTTCCCTCTTTATCTCAAGGACCTCAAGGTTCCTGAAATTCCTGCCGTCAACCTCCAGGCGGACCAGCGTCCTGACCTGCTGCCACCCCTGCAGACCGGCTGCACCGGGGTTGATGAAAAGCATTCCGTATTTTTTGTCGTGCATGACCTTAAGGATGTGCGAATGGCCGCACACCAGCAAATCAGGAGTCTCTATTAGCAACTGCTCACGCACGGAGTGGTCATAATGGTCGGGCGAGCCGCCTATGTGCTTTATCATGATGTTTGCGTCCTCCACCTTGAAACGATAAGGAAGGTGGCGTAGCGGTCATCCCAATAGGCGTGGGTATCGGACAGGATTCCTATCTTTTTCATATTCCGAGTTTTTCCTTTGCCAAAGATACTATTATATCGGCGCACTTGTCATATCCCAGGGTGGTGCTGTTCAGACAAATGTCATAAACGGCGGTGTCACCCCATGTGCGGCCGGTAAAGTAGTTGTAGTACGATGAGCGCTTGCGGTCTATGTCCTCAATCAGTGAAAGGGCCTTGGACTGGGTCATATCCTCACCGGCATGGCGCATCACGCGGGCTACGCGGTCGTTGACATCGGCCGCAATGAAAACGTTGAGCAGGCGGTCGCTGTCACGCAGCACGTAATCGGCGCAACGGCCTATGAATACGCAGTCCTCGGTCTCGTGGATCTTGCGGATGGCGTCGCTCTGCATGTTGAATATGGATTCGTTGCTCAGGTAGTTGTTTGAGAGTCCGTTGCTGCTGCTCATATGGGTCATGAACAGTGAACGCAGGCCCTTGCGGGTCTTCTCCTCATCGGCCTCAGCAAAGAACTGCTCGCTGAAACCGGTCTCCTGGGCAGCCTTCTTCAGAAGGTCACGGTCATACACCTTGACACCCAATTTCTCAGCTACGATAGCTGCTACGTTACGGCCTCCGCTGCAGAACTTACGGCCTATGCATATACAGTAGTGCTTGTCCATATTATGCCATTTTTTTGAGTTTTCTTACTTGAGGAATGAGCAGTGACACACCCAGTATCACTGAAAGGAAGTCCGATGCCGGCATGCTGTACCATATTCCGTTGATGCCGTAGTAGCGCGGCAGGATAATCAGGAACGGTATGAGCAGCAGAAGCTGACGTGACAGCGACATCAGGATTGACTTGCCGGGCATGCCTATGCTCTGGAAGAAGTTACCGGTAACCATCTGTGAGCCCACCAGCGGGAACACAAGGAATGTGAGTTTCATACCTGTCATGGCTATGGCGGTAAGTTCAGGATCGTCAGTGAATATGCGTATGCACAGACCCGGCAGGAACTCAGTGATGGCAAATCCCAACGTGGTCACTATCGTACCGAAGAACATGGTCAGATAGAGAACCCTGAGCACACGGTCAAACTGACGCGCACCGTAGTTGTAACCCGCGATGGGCTGCATGGCCTGGTTGAATCCCATGACCATCATCACAATCAGGAATCCGAAGCTGTTCACTATGCTGTAAGCTCCGATGGCCACGTCACTGCCGTACTTGAGCAGGCCGCGGTTGATGAGCAGCACCACAAAGCAGGCAGCGGCGTTCATAAGACAGGGTGAGAGACCGATGGTAAGCATGTTCTTTACCAGGTCGCCGCGCAGACGGTAAGTACCCTTCTTGAGGTGGATCAGTTCACTCCGGTCAGAGAGCTGGTAGCACTGCCAGCTGAATGCCAGCACCTGTGATATCACGGTTGCAATAGCCGCGCCCTTGATACCCCAGTGGAACACCATAATAAAGAGGTAATCCAGCAATGTGTTCAGGAGCACCGTTCCGATGGTTGCCACCATAGCCTTGTTGGGGTGTCCTGCCGCACGCAGTATGCAGTTGATTCCCAGATAGAGGTGGGTGAATGCGTTACCCGCCAGGATTATCACCATATACTCGCGGGCATAGCCGATGGTGACATCGGTCGCACCGAAAAGAGTAAGTATGGGGTTGATGAATATGAGTGAGAATACGCCGAACAGTACTCCTATCAGTATGTTCAGTGTCACTGAGTTTCCAAGAAGCATCTGTGCGCTCTCATGGTCTTTCTGTCCCAACTTGAGTGAAATCATGGTTCCCGATCCCACGCCCACCATTGATCCGAGGGCTGCCGAGAGGTTCATGAGGGGGAATGTCACTGCCAGACCCGAGAGAGCCATAGGCCCTACTCCGTGGCCGATGAACGCGCGGTCCACGATATTGTAAAGTGATGATGCGAGCATAGCAATCATGGCCGGTATTGCGTACCTGATAAGTAGTTTTCCGATCTTTTCTGTTCCCAGTTCCTGGGGTGTTTTCAATTCTGCCATTTATTTTCCTTTTATCTTTGCAAAGATACATTTTTTAATGAGGTCCATTAAACTTTTGCGATTTCCCGATATCTTAAATAAGCAAACTTTAAACAACTTCTAACCTAAAAACAATAAGAAATGAAGAAGATTTTATTCGCAATCGCAGCTCTGATGGTTTCAACCATGAGCTTTGCACAGGGATTTGGCGGCGGTTTCGGCGGCGGCCAGGGTATGAACATGAATCCTGAGGATATGGCCAAGCGTCAGGCTGACCGTCTGCAGGAGCAGCTCGAACTCACCAAGGTTCAGTATGACTCAATCTACAACTACTATGTTGCCAACGCCAAGGAGCAGGCTGCTCGTCGTGAGCAGATGCAGAACGGCGGCGGTATGCCAGCCGAGGGTGACATGCAGGCTATGATGGAGCAGATGCAGAAGCAGCGTGAGGCTCAGGAGAAGAAGATCAAGTCTTTCCTGACCGATGACCAGAAGAAGAAATATGACGAGATCCAGGAGCAGCGTCGTCAGCAGCGCCAGCAGGGCGGCCAGGGCGGCTTCGGCGGCGGCTTTGGCGGCGGTAGGCCTCAGTAAAATACTCGGAATTTTAAAAACGGTACAATTGGGGTCAGGCCCCAATTGTACCGTTTTTATTTAAAACAGGCTGCAACCTATCAGCACCATCAGCTGCGCTGTTAGTATTCGCAGGAACATGGTGAGCGGATAAACCGTGGAGTACGCTACAGCAGGAGCGTCATGCTCTGTCTGGCTGTTGGCGAATGCCAGAGCCGGGGGATTGGTGCTGGCGCCGGCCACAAGTCCCAGTATGCTGTAGTAATTCATGTTGTGACGTTTCCTTGCTATGAGCGCCACCACGAATACCGGTATGATAGTGATGAGCAGACCGGCCAGCATATATGTAAGGCCGTCGCCCGATGTGATTGTCTCTACGAATGTGGCACCTGACTTGATGCCCACGCTGGCCAGGAAAAGTGCAATACCAACCTCACGCAGCATCATAAGTGCACTTGCCTTGGTATAGGTAACCAGACCCAGTTTGTATCCGAATCGGCTTATAAGGATAGCAACAACCAGCGGACCGCCGGCAAGACCCAGCTTAAGCGGTGTAGGAATACCGGGAATAGCGATTGGAATACTTCCAAACAGAACACCCACCAGAATACCTATGAACAATGTGGCGATATTGGGAACATCCAGACGCTTCATCTCATTGCCCACACGCTGTGCCACTGCAGCCACGCTGCTCTCCTTACCTACCACTGACAGGCGGTCACCTATCTGAAGTACCAGGCTGGCCGATGCAAACAACTCCGTACCTGAACGTACCACGCGGGTGATAGTGACATCGTATATGCTGCCCAGATGCAACTGTCCCAGAGTCTTGCCGTTGAGTTTCTCCTTGGTCACAACGATTCGGCGTGAAACCAGAGGCTCGGTACCCTTTACGTTATCCCACTCAACCTCTACGGCCGATCCCAGCAACGTGCGTATAGCCTCACCGTCATCCTCCGCACTTACCACGCAAAGCTGGTCACCCAGGTTAACCACACTGTCACGGTGGGGAGTTACCACAACACCTTCATGCATCAGACGTGAGCAAATGAACTCACGGTTGATGAGACGACGCAGTTCCAGTATGGTCTTGCCGTCCAGGCGCTCATTGGTCATCTGCAGATACTGTCTCATGGGCTTGGTGCTGGTATCCTGCTGCTTCATGCTCTCCAACTGGGCGTTCTCCTTATCATCCTTGACGCGGCAGATTGCCTTCACTATCATCGGCACCATAATGACACCTATTACGGCAAGCGGATATGCGCAGGCGTAACCGTTGGCGATATCGGCATTGCTTCCGCCAATCTGACGGAGCGCCTCCTCGGCGGCACCCAGTCCGGGTGTATTGGTGACGGCACCGCTCAGAACGCCCACCAGCATGGGGAAACTGTCGGGATCGGTACGGTCAAACAGGAGCAGATAAGCACCTACTGCAACCACGATATTGAGGAATATCATCAGAACAGCCAGACGGTTCATCTGGACACCGCCCTTGGCGAATGAGCTGAAGAATGAGGGTCCCACCTGAAGTCCCAGGCTGTAAACGAACAGGATAAGTCCGAAATCCTGAACAAAACTTATAGTCTTTATGTTGCCGGTAAAACCGAAATGAGCGACTACGATACCGGTAAAAAGTACGAATGCCACACCGAATGAGACACCGCGGAACTTGAGTTTTCCAAGCAGCATGCCTACGGCGATGACAAAAGAGTACAGAAGAAGCAGATGGGCTATTGATTCAGTGTCAAAAAGAAGTGTCCTAATCCAATCCATTATAAATCAGTGTTTTGTCCAGATAAGATATTATGTCCTAATTTCCGGGTGCAAAGTTACTTACATTTTGCCGATTTTGGCCGTACAGACTCTATTATAAAACCTTAAAAATTTATAGTTATTCATAGAATATAAATCTAAAGATTTAAGTAGGTTTACTCAATCTAATTACATATCTTTGTCAGACTATGCACCCCAGCGGGGGTCATAGCACGAGAATTATCCTATCAAACAAGTATATTTTTATGTCAAACAAGAAAGAAAAACTCTTCTCAGAGTTCCCACCGGTGTCTACCGAGGAGTGGATGGCCAAGATCACAGAGGATCTTAAAGGTGCCGATTTTGAGAAGAAACTCGTTTGGAGAACCAACGAGGGATTCAAGGTCCAGCCGTTCTACCGCCAGGAGGACCTGAAAGGCCTTGACACAGAGACCAAGCCCGGAGAATTTCCTTACAAGCGCGGCACCAAAGCCTGCAACACCTGGTTTGTACGTCAGGGAATCAGCACGAAAGACATCAAGGAAGCTAACGCAAAGGCACTTGACATCCTCAACAAGGGTGTCGACTCGCTCAGTTTCTGCTGCCGCGGCCGTCTCATAGAAGGGGCCGATCTGGAAGCACTGCTCAATGACATTCTGGCCGATTGCATCGAACTCAACTTCAGCACCAAGCCACAGCTGGCTTGCGCACAGGCTCAGGCTCTGGTTGACTACTTCACCAAGAAGGGTTATGACCTGAGTGAGCTCAAGGGTTCAATCTCATATGATCCCATCGGCTCAATGCTCAAGCACGGCATCGAGTGCGGATTTGAGGATGCAGCCAAACTCCTTGAGATACTTAAACCTCTCAAGAAATTCCGTGCCCTCACCGTCAAGGCTTCAATGCTCACTGACTCAGGTGCATTCTGCTATCAGGAGCTGGGTTATGCACTGGCTTGGGGTAACGAATACATGCGTACCCTCACCGAGGCCGGTGTTCCCGCCGACGCAGTAGCCAAGAAGATACAGTTCAACCTGGGCATCGGCTCCAACTACTTCATGGAGATTGCCAAGTTCCGTGCAGCACGTATGCTGTGGGCAAAGATCGTTGAGGCCTACAAGCCCGAGTGCCACTGCCAGGACAAACCCGAGGACGGTATCTGCCGCTGCGCCTGCAAGATGCACATCAACGCAGTCACCACCAAGTACAACCAGACCATCTTTGACCCGTACGTGAACCTGCTGCGTTCACAGACCGAGGCCATGAGTGCCGCTCTGGCAGGTGTGAACTCAATAACAGTCACTCCGTTTGACGCCGCTTATCAGAAGTCCGATGAATTCTCAGAGCGTCTGGCACGTAACCAGCAGCTGCTGCTTAAGGAGGAGTCACACTTTGACAAGGTTGTAGATCCCGCCGGCGGTTCATACTACGTGGAGAACCTGACCGAGGCTCTGGCAGAGCAGGCATGGAAGCTGTTCCTCCAGGTTGAGGATGAGGGCGGTATGCTGGCAATGGTCAAGGCCGGCAAGGTACAGGAGGCAATCAACGCCACCAACGCCACCCGTCATGAGAACGCCGCCAAGCGTAAGGAGTCACTGCTGGGAACTAACCAGTTCCCAAACATCAAGGAGATGTCCGAGGGCCGCGCTCCCAAGACCTGCAACTGCTGCTGCAAGGCCGAGGGTGAGCCCACCATCGCAACCCTTGACAGCGCACGCATAGCTTCACAGTTTGAGGAGCTCCGCCTGGCTACCGAGGCCAGCGGCCGTCGTCCCAAGGTATTTATGCTCACCATAGGTAACCTTGCCATGCGTCAGGCCCGCGCCCAGTTCTCAGGCAACTTCTTTGGCTGCGCAGGATACGAGATTATTGACAACCTTGGTTTCAAGACCGTCGAGGACGGAGCCGAGGCAGCACGCAAGGCAGGCGCCGATATCGTAGTGCTCTGCTCAAGCGATGACGAGTACGCCGAGTACGGTCCCGCCGCATTCAAGGCCGTTGGTGACAGCGCAATCTTCGTGATTGCCGGTAACCCCGCCTGCATCGAGGACCTCAAGGCCGTAGGTATTGAGAACTACGTACACGTACGCTGCAACGTGCTTGAGACACTGAGAGATTTCAACAGCAAGCTTAACATCAAATAATCCGTAGTTATGAAACCTGATTTTAAGAACATCGACATAAAGGCTGCAGCTCCCACAGGGAAGCTTTGCGGCTGCAAGGCAAAGAAAGCAGGTGCAGATGAGATCTGGAAGACTCCGGAGCATATTGAAGTCAAGCCTGTTTACACCAAAGAGGATCTGGAGGGCATGGAGCACCTCAACTACGCTGCAGGTATCGCCCCTAACCTTCGCGGACCTTATTCAACAATGTATGTGATGCGCCCCTGGACCATCCGTCAGTATGCCGGATTCTCCACCGCCGAGGAATCAAATGCATTCTACCGCCGTAACCTGGCCGCAGGTCAGAAGGGTCTGTCAGTTGCATTTGACCTTGCCACCCACCGCGGTTACGATGCTGACCACGAGCGTGTGGTAGGTGACGTAGGTAAGGCCGGTGTATCCATCTGCTCAGTTGAGGATATGAAGGTGCTGTTTGACGGCATACCTCTTAATAAGATGTCAGTATCAATGACTATGAACGGCGCCGTTCTGCCTATCCTGGCCTTCTACATCGTATCAGGTCTGGAGCAGGGTGCCACACTTGAGGAGCTTCAGGGTACAATCCAGAACGATATCCTCAAGGAGTTCATGGTACGTAACACCTACATCTATCCTCCTAAGTTCTCAATGAAGATCATCGCCGACATATTCGAGTACACATCACAGAATATGCCCAAGTTCAACTCAATATCAATCTCCGGTTACCACATGCAGGAGGCAGGTGCTACCGCCGATATCGAGCTGGCTTACACATTGGCCGATGGTATGGAGTATCTGCGTGCAGGTATCAACGCCGGCATGAACATCGATACATTCGCACCGCGTCTGTCATTCTTCTGGGCCATCGGCACCAACCACCTCATGGAGATTGCCAAGATGCGTGCAGCCCGTCTGCTCTGGGCCAAGATAACCAAGAGCTTCGGCGCCAAGAACCCCAAGTCAATGGCTCTGCGTACACACTGCCAGACATCAGGTTGGTCACTCACCGAGCAGGATCCGTTCAACAACGTTGGCCGTACCTGCATCGAGGCTATGGCAGCAGCTCTGGGTCACACCCAGTCACTGCACACCAACGCCCTTGACGAGGCCATAGCACTGCCTACGGACTTCTCGGCCCGTATTGCCCGTAACACACAGATCTACATCCAGGCGGAGACCAACGTATGCCGTGAGGTTGACCCGTGGGCAGGCTCATACTACATTGAGTCTCTGACCAACGAGATTGCCCACAAGGCTTGGGAGCACATCCAGGAGATTGAGAAGCTGGGAGGTATGGCAAAGGCCATCGAGACCGGTCTGCCCAAGATGCGTATCGAGGAGGCAGCTGCCCGCACCCAGGCCCGCATAGACTGCGGTACCCAGACCATAGTAGGTACCAACAAGTACCGTCTGGATCACGAGGATCCCATCGATATCCTTGAGATTGACAACACCGCAGTACGCAACCAGCAGATTGAGCGCTTAAAGCAGCTCCGCGCAGGCCGCAACGAGGCCGATGTACAGAAGGCTCTCAATGCCATCACCAAGTGCGTCGAGACAGGTAATGGCAACCTGCTTGCACTTGCCGTCGAGG
>CADBXO010000035.1 GCA_902798685.1 uncultured Bacteroidales bacterium | reverse complement strand
AGCCTACTTCCCTCAATATGGTTGGAATTGTAGGTCAGATCTATCTGTGTGCGGTGATAGATACTCCCTTTGAGCCCCATTTCCTTCTGCTCTTTCAAGATTCTGAGCAATGGAAATACACTGTGCCCGTACGTTTTCCTACCCGGCAATCCCGCATCCTCAGGGATGTTCCAGGTCTTACCCGTAAGGAAGGCACCGTCTATCTTACCGCTTGCACAATAATTGCGGGCGGTACGCTCCGAAATACCGTATTTCCTGGCAAATTCTGTAACAGAAATATAATCCATAGTCTCACACTATCGGCAAGAATTTGGGCCGATGTCCGAGACAAAGCTATCAATTTTTGCCGATATCGGCAAGAATTCAGCGTTTTTTCTCACCGAATACGCACCAACGGACAAAAGGAATACGATGGAGCAGTTCGTAGATTGCGGGAGACACTGCAAACACTGCGATGGTAAGTATAATGTACATTTGGGCGGGCGACAGGTCAGTATGAACTTTCATCTGATAGCCAAAGGCCGCAACAACCAGATAGTGAACGATATAGAGGCCGTAACTGCTGCGGGTCATATACTGCGAGAATGAGTTTGTGCAGTCATATCGGGCATTGAACAGTCCCATCAATGCAAGGCACATGAGCCATCCGTAGAGACAGTTCATGGGACTGCACAGATACTGCGGTGATGTATTGTTCTCTCCCCATGTGGTTACTATCAATACAATACCTGCTATAACGGCGCATACCATCAATGGAATCCATGCTTTCTTTACCTTTTCCTGAACATCATCATGTGAGAATACAAAGTAACCCATCAGGAACACTACAAAGTAGAATACGGGCTTGTACAGATTGAGCAGACCATCGGCCGAATCCTCACGCGGGTTCATAATCAATGTCTGCTCTGCAACCCAATACAGAACGCCAAGCAGTACAATTACAACTATCCCACTCTTTCCGCACAGGGTCCACAGTTTATCCTTTCCGTCCAGTTTACGTACAATCAGGAACAAGAGCGAGAAGAACCACAGGTCTTGAGCAAACCACAGCGGGCCGGTACCGGAAATTGCAAATAACATGTATTTGGCCACTGCCGGCATATCCTTGAATATAACCTCGGCAGCAGTAACCGTATTGAAATAGCCCACCATCCAGTGGAATACGAACAAGCCTATAGTACTGGGCACAAGCAGTTTAAGAGTACGTGAGCGGAGCCACTCCTTACCTGTTTTACGCTGCAGTGAGTATCTGGTGCTCATACCTGCCAGCAGGAACAGCAGCGGCATGAACCAGGGATAGAGCACATACATTACAACATCCTGATACTGCTGCGTCTCAGGGAACTCCCCAAAGCCGCCGATACCGCCAAACACACCCTTATTATTGTAGAAATAGATTACGTGATAGAATAAAACCAGCAGCACTGTAGCCCAGCGCAGATTGTCAATCCAATGTTTCCTCATTTTGTAAGCCCTCCCATGGCTAAAAATTGTTTTAACGAAGGTAGATAATTTGCAATTCAGTTGCACTCATTTTTTTAGTAATTTCGCAAAAAAAATAGAGGAATGCTTTTCTACACATACGGAGGGGCCGATAAACCCACGCTGCTGCTGATTCCGGGACTTGGAGTCTCACACGAGATTTTTCTCCCGCTCATTGAACTGCTAAAGAATAAGTTCAGCATCACAACAGTTGATAATGACGGTTTCCTGCTGGGTCAGACATCTGAGTTTACATCGGTCGATGACCTGGCCGTGCAGATTATTAAATATGTACAGGAGAACCTGGGCGGCAAACTTGATACAGCATACGGTCTGTCACTGGGCGGCAAGATACTCTCCCGCGTATTGGAACGTAACGAGATTGGCATCGGCCACGCAATAATGGACGCAGCCCCGTTGCTCCCCCTGCCCCGCTGGAGCGTTGACCCCATACGCTACTACCAGAGTTTCAACGTCTGGACCTGCTACCACTGGACCGGATTCTGGCGCTTTGTCTTCCACTCACATTATTACGATGTGCTGCTTGATGAGTGCAAGAAGGTTTGGCCTTACGGCAAAGGCAAGGCTGTACGCGACGGTTATAAATCGATCTATACCAACAAGTTGGAGAGCATATCGGGCAATGACATCTACTTCTGGTACGGCACAAAGGAGGCGTTCGTTGCAAAACCTCAGGCCGAGCACCTCAAGAAACTCTGCCATTCTGCGCAGATAGAAATCTTCCCCAAGATGAACCACGGCCAGTTCCTTGTGGATCATCCCGATGAAGTTGCAAAACGGATTATTAAAATCACAGGATTATGATGAGATGAAAAAGATCTGCCAGCTGATATCAAAGTACATGGGGGTTCTGGTACTGCTCTCGGCGGTAATAGGACTGGTGTTTCCCGATGTATTCAGCCACGTCAAGCCAAAGGTGATCAACCCGCTGCTGGGTGTGATCATGTTCGGAATGGGCCTCACGCTTAAGTTTGATGACTTTAAGGTGGTATTCAGCCGTCCGCGCGATGTGATTGTGGGATGTCTGGCTCAGTTTACCGTTATGCCCTTGCTGGCATGGGTACTTGCCAAGATATTCGGAATGGATCAGGCGCTCACGGTTGGAGTGATATTGGTTGGCTGCTGTCCGGGCGGTACTGCATCAAATGTGATCACATATTTGGCCAAGGGTGATCTGGCGCTGTCAGTCGGAATGACCGGTGTCTCAACCCTGCTGGCACCGATCCTGACTCCCTTGCTGGTACTGCTTTTAGCCGGACAGTCTGTTGATGTGGATGTGGTGGCAATGTTCCTGAGCATTCTCTGGGTGGTCATTCTGCCTATCGTTGCGGGCCTTATCGTAAAGCGCCTCTGGCCCGTTCAGACTGAGAAGGCGACCGCTTATCTGCCCGCGTTGTCATCGGTCACAATATGTTTCATTGTACTTATTATCATTGCGGCCAATGCGCACAAGCTGCTTACAGGCGGCCTTCTCATTATTCTGGTGGTTATTCTGCACAACGTTTGCGGATTGGCACTGGGATATCTGATTGGAGGCGTTTTGAAACTTGCTCCTGCCAAGCGCAAGGCCATAAGCATTGAGGTTGGCATGCAGAACTCCGGACTGGCTTCATCACTGGCTACGCTCCACTTTGCCGCCTACCCCATGGCTACAATTCCGGGAGCACTGTTCAGCGTCTGGCATAACATAAGCGGTGCAATTGTAGCCCGTTACTTCAGTAAACACGAATAAAAACAGAGGAATATGAGAAATACACTGATGATACTTTTGATTCCGTTTTTTGGAACCGCGCTGGGATCGGCGTTCGTATTCTTTATGCGGAAAGAGATGCCCGCTTTGCTGCAGAAGATTCTGCTTGGTTTTGCATCGGGCGTAATGGTGGCCGCATCGTTCTGGTCACTGATAGTTCCGGGTATGCAGATGGGCGGCATCAAGCCCTCTATAATAGGTCTGCTGTCAGGTTTTGCTTTTCTGCTGCTGATTGACTACGTAACCCCGCACCTGCACGCCACCGGTAAAGCCGAAGGCCCCAGAAGCCGCCTCTCCAGAACCGCAATGCTGGCACTGGCCGTTACCATCCACAACTTCCCTGAAGGTATGGCAGTAGGCGTAGGTCTGGCCGGAGCAATGAGCAGCGTCGTCAACATGACAGGTTCCGCAGCACTGGCACTTGCACTGGGTATTGCAATTCAGAACATTCCCGAGGGCGCAATCATCTCAATGCCCCTGCGCGCCGCCGGCAACAGCCGCCTCAAATCCTTCTGGATTGGCGCCCTGAGCGGAATCGTTGAGCCCATCGGAGCCATTCTGGTCATTTTCCTGGCATCGTTCTTTACCCCCATCATGCCGTTCATGCTCACATTCGCAGCCGGAGCCATGCTCTACGTCGTAGTAGAGGAGCTCATCCCCGAGGCCTCTGAAGGCGAGCACTCCAACATCGGCACCATAGGCTTTGCCCTGGGTTTCGCCCTAATGATGGTCCTCGACGTCGTTCTCGCGTGACAAAGGGGACGGTTCCGTTTGGCACGTCTGCAGAAAGCAAAAATCCAGTCTGAGGGTACTGTTGCGC
This sequence comes from uncultured Bacteroidales bacterium, assembly GCA_902798685.1. GTDB lineage: Bacteria > Bacteroidota > Bacteroidia > Bacteroidales > Bacteroidaceae > Colenecus. Next base: position 13,268 of record CADBXO010000035.1, on the reverse strand, counting down.
AGATTGGTCCCTTTTTGAGCGTGCCAAACGGAACCGTCCCCTTTGACATCAATCGTTTTGCGAAGTTGAGTGTATGCAATAATGAAGCGCTTCAAAAAAAACGATTTGTAAAATCCCAAATTGAGCAGAAATGAAGAAATACCTTATTCCGATAATTCTGACAGTCGCAATCATCGCGGCCGGCGCAGTAATACTCACACTCAAAAACGGGGACGAGAAGCCCGTACCGATAGAATCATTCATCAAGGAATCACATACATCCGATTGGTATGCCCATCAGGCCGATCTTTGGGAGCAGCGAATCAACAGGAAGCCCAACGATGACGACGCCTGGATCAATTGGTTCATCGCTACCAGAAATAAAATAATATTCAAGCATCAGGAGTCCCAAAAACATAGTCGTCAATGGCAAGAAGAGGATATGGATTTTACTCCATTAAGGGATATTGCCGCCCGACTTGCAAACGAGCGTCCCAATTCATTCGCACGATATTACATTGACTTTAGGTGCAGCAGGGAAATAAACGGATATGAATGTGAGGACAATATGGAACAGGCCATTGCCATGCGTCCAGACAAAGCGGAGCTATATCCCAACTATGTGTCGTATCTACTGCCGAAAGACAATGACGAGTTGATGAAAAAGATACTGAGAAAGTGGTACAAATCGGAAAGGTTTCCCAACACATTCATATCATACTTCTACAATTCACTGGCCGGAATGGAACCAAACGGAATCCTGATCGTAAATGGTGATATACCCGTATATTCAACTCTTTTGGTTCAGTACGGCATGAACAAGTTTCAAGACCGCACCATGATATGCGTAAGCATGTTGTACCTACCTGAATACAGAAAGAAAATCTGCCGTCAGTTGGGAATAGACGAATTTGATGAGCCAACAGTTTATGATTCGAAAGGACTCAGAGAATGGGAACAGAACGTTTTTACAACCATTGCCCAGAAGACCGGCCGTCCGTTATATTTCACTTCGATGATGGCCGAAGTTCCACAATATGATCTGGATTTCAAGAGCCATCTGTATTCCGAAGGACTGGTTAACAAATACAGCGCTGTCAAATATGACAATCTCGCAGTAAAGCGAAGAAATTTTGAGGAGGTCTATAAGACTGATTATCTGTACGAAAAAAAGAAAAAAGGCAAAGACACCTATGAGGCCGAAGAAGCGGTAAATCTCAACTATATACCCTGCTTCAAATCCCTGCTAACCTATTACAGGGAAACAGGAAACCAGAAACAGGAAGCCAAGCTCCGCGAACTGATGACACATGTTGTGGACATCTACGTAAATATGAGCGACGACGAACGTAAATACTACTACGATGAGATTGACCGCTGAGCAGTTCCGAACCCTCTACCTTGAGCACGGCCGCCGTGCCCAAGGTTTCTTCATGCGCATGATGGGCTACGATGTCCAGTTGGCTCGTGATATGGTCCAGGACCTGTTCACACGCATCTGGGAGCATCGGGACACATTCAGGGCCGATGCCTCATTCACCACCTGGATGTTCTCAATCGCCTACAACATGTGCAAGAACGAGTATCGGCACAGAGAGATAGTACAGGCCTATCAGGAGCACATATTGAACACCACGACCGATATCTGGGCCGACAGCGCCGACAGATGCTCCAGGAGGCCATAAACGCCCTGCCCGATAACCAGAAACCCCTGTTCCTGCTCAGATATGAGGAGGAACTGACCGTACCGGAGATTGCACGCATCACCATGCTGCCCGAGGGAACTGTAAAGACACGCCTTCTGACAGCACTCAAGAGCGTGAAGGAATCAATGAGTAAGTATAATTTGTAAATGATATAACAATGGAAAAGGATCAGCTCAAAGACCTTGAAAATGAGAGTAAGGAACTTTTGGACCTGCTCAGGGAAAGCCGCGACATTGAGAACAGCGCCCTTGATCTTCCACCCGTGGAGGCCATCACCACCCGCCGCAAAAAGCACCGCACCATGCGTCGTGTATCGGCCTGGTCGATAGCTGCCGCCCTTGCCGCCGTAGTAGTCATAGGTGGCCTGACAAAACATACGCCCCACACCGGAAACACAACCAACTACGCCTCCCTCTACGCCGACACCTGCAGAAGTTTAGCAGATGGAGATGTAAACTTCTCTCTTCTTGTAACCCACCTGTAAAAAAAAGGAGGCCTGTCAAGGTCTCCTTTTAGAGGATGGGTAAGCGATCTGCATCGCGCCGCTACAACCGACGTACCTTTGCTGCCGTCAAGCCCTGGAGGGTTGGAAGGGAGCTGGCCGTGTAGGACTTACCCGATGCAAAGATAGTGCAAGTAGGAGTAATATCCAAAATAATTCGCTAAATTTGCATTTCTGTATGGAAGAACAGAACGAGCCCAAAATAATCAGGATAAACATCCTGCAGACATCAATGACACTCGGAACATATCTGGGTGCTTATATTATTCTGGCATACCTGGTGACATTGCTCACAATCAAGTATCCCGCAATGACTCTGTTGGCTCTGCCTCTGTTCCTGGGAATTCCCGTAGTGGCATTCATCCTGGTCCGCCGTTTCCGCGACTCCACCCAGGTCCCCTACTTCCCGTTCCCCATATCATGGATTATCTCCATACTGACATTCCTGTTCGCAACGGTGCTCTCATGCATGGCAGCATACCTTTACCTGCGTTTTCTGGACCACGGCGCACTGGCAGCAGGCCTGACGGAACGCATGAATCTGCTCATGCAGTCATCACAGGAGATGACCGCCGCAATGACCGATCCCGCACAGGCCGAGCAGTACAACAGGACGATGGAAATAATGCAGCAGACAATAGCATGGTTCTGCTCGCTACCCGCATCGGGCATGACCAAACAACTTATTCAGTCATCACTCATGTGGGGTAACATCATCTCACTGGCAGTGGGACTCTTAACAGCAAAAAGGATTAAAATTCAGCAATAATATGGACCTTTCAATCATAGTACCGCTCCTGAATGAGGCGGAGTCAATTCCGGAACTGTTCGCATGGATAGGCCGCGTAATGAAGCAGAACAACTTCAGCTATGAGGTAATCTTTGTAGATGACGGCAGCACCGATGATTCATGGAAGATTATTGAAGGACTCAGGGCCGATAACCCCGAAATCGTAAAGGGTATCAAGTTCCGCCGCAACTACGGCAAATCCCCCGCCCTGTTCTGCGGATTCGACATGGCTCAGGGCGATATCGTGGTAACCATGGACGCCGACCTTCAGGACAGCCCCGAAGAGGTTCCCGAGATGGTACGCATGATCCGCGAGGACGGCTTTGACCTGGTATCGGGCTGGAAGAAAAAGCGCTATGACGGAAAGTTCAGCAAAAACATACCCTCCAAGATATACAACTGGACCGCACGCAAGGTTACCGGTATCCATCTGCACGACATGAACTGCGGCCTTAAGGCATACCGCCGCGAGGTTGTCAAGAACATAGAGGTTTACGGTGAGATGCACCGCTACATCCCGTTCCTGGCCAAGAATGCCGGATTCGGCAAGATTGGTGAGAAGGTAGTTCACCACCAGGCACGCAAGTACGGCAAGACCAAATTCGGTCTGGACCGCTTTGTGAACGGATATCTGGACCTTATGACACTCTGGTTCCTGAACAGGTTCGGCAAGCAGCCCATGCATTTCTTCGGCCTTTGGGGATCGGTTATGTTCGTGCTCTGCTTCATCGCGATTATCGTGATCGGTGTGAACAAACTGGTATGTCTGGCAAACGGCGTTCCGGCACGTCTTATCACTGACAACCCCTACTTCTACATCGCCCTGACCGGTATGATTATGGGAACTCTGATGTTCCTGGTGGGATTCCTGGCAGAATTGGTAAGCCGCAGTTCGCAGAACCGCAACGACTACAAGATTGAAAAAGAGATAAAATAATCCATGTCAATACTTGATCTCATACTTCTGTCCGTGGCGCTTGCAATGGACTGCTTTACAGTGTCTATCACCAGCGGCCTCATCCAGCGCCGTCTTGTTGTGCGCACCATGATTGTTACAGCACTCATGTTTGGCCTGTTTCAGGGCCTGATGCCACTGATAGGTTGGGTTGGCATGAGTTTTTTCAGTGAAGCTCTTGAGAGCTGGGACCACTGGATTGCATTCGGACTGCTGGCATTCCTGGGCGGAAGGATGATACTGAGCGGACTCAGGCCCGATAACGAAGAAGGTTCTTTTGATCCCACCAGGTTTTCCACCACAATTACGATGGCAATCGCAACCAGTATCGATGCGCTGGCTGTAGGATTGTCATTCGGTTGCTCGGGCTATACCACATTCGTAAGTATCCTGCTACCCATAGGAATCATCGCTGCAGGTTCGTTCCTGTTTTCCGTTGCCGGATTCCTGATAGGCTCATACGCAGGCAAGCGCATCAACTTCCCGGTCGAGATTATCGGCGGCATAATACTTATAGGAATAGGAGTAAAAATACTGATTGAACATCTTACAGCGTGATATGAAAAAGTGGCACTACCCTTTCCTGGCGTTTCTGATAATAGGTACCATCATCATCCTTTCTCAGAGCAAGCCCGCCAAACCCGAGTACCGCACGGCACAGGGGCTGGTATTCGGCACACGCTATAACATCACCTATCTCTATAACGCGGATCTCAAACCTGAGATCGAGCATACCATGGCACTTGTGGACAGCGCCCTGTCCATGTTCAACGGGCAGTCAACCATATCGGCCGTAAACCGCAGCGAGAGTATTCAGGTGGCCGATACCATGTTCCTCAAGGTATACCGCCGCGCCATGGAGATATCGGACCTGACCCATGGGGCGTTCGATATTACGGTGGCTCCGGCCGTGAATGCATGGGGATTCGGATTCAAACATGCCGAGAACATACGCCAGACTACTATTGACAGCCTGCGCCAGATTACAGGATACACAAAAATCCATGAGCAGGACGGCCTGATTACCAAGGATGATCCGCGCATAATGCTTGACTGCAGCGCTATCGCCAAGGGATTCGGCAGCGATATGGTGGCCCAGACGCTGCGCTCCAAGGGCATCAGCGACTATATGGTTGAGATTGGCGGCGAGATTGTGGTGAGCGGACATAATCCCAAGGGCAACAAATGGAATATAGGCATAAGCAAGCCGGTTGACGATTCGCTTTCTGTAAACAATGAACTGCAGACCGTCATTGCAGTAACCGATATGGCGATGGCGACATCGGGCAACTACCGCAACTTCTACGTCAGGGACGGACGCAAATACGCCCACACCATCGACCCGCACACCTGCATGCCCGTAAGTCACAGCCTTCTTTCCGTAACGGTACTGGCCGATGACTGCGCAACAGCCGATGCACTGGCCACATCCATGATGGTGATGGGACTTGACAGCGCCCAGGCTCTCTGCGAACGCCATCCGGAGATCGAGGCTTACTTCATTTACGAGGCTCCGGACGGAACTCTTTCATGTCATTTCGCCAACAATGGGGCGAAATTGGCCACAAATTGATAAATATCACCCCCAAGGTTGCATGATTGTTTTACCTTAGCGGCATCAAACCAAATCCTATTTTTCAATGTTGACAATAGACAATTTCATCAAACTCTTTGAGAACGCAACAAGAGAGTGCTGGGACCGTCCCGCCCTCAGTGATTTCCGCAAATCGACCATCACCTACCGCGAACTCGCAGAGCGCGTATATACTTTAGACCTTATTTGGAAAAAGGCCGGCCTGAAACCCGGTGACAAGATTGCCATCAACACCAAGAGCTGCGCACTGGGCGCATCGGTCTTCATGGCAGCCGTCAGCAAGGGTTACGTAGCCGTACATCTTTATAATGCATTCACCCCGGCCGATACACAGCGCCTGGTAAACCACTCGGACAGCAAGATTCTCTATACCGAGAAGCGTACCTTCGATGAGATGAACTTTGACGAGATGCCGCAGGTTCTCTGCGTTATCGATGCCGGCACAGGCAAGGTTCTGGCAAGCCGCAACGGTGTTGACGAACTCTATGCCCAGGCCGATGCACTGCTCGCCGCCGATTTCCCCGCAGGCATGCAGCCCGCCGACTTCAAGGTTTGCAATCCTGACATCGATGACGTCTGCGCCATCCTTTACACATCAGGCTCGACAGGCAACCCCAAGGGTGTAATGCTCACCTACCGCAACTATACAGCCAACGTACAGGTTATACGTCCGGGATTCCCCTTCCATCCGCGTGAGAACTACCTGAGCCTGCTGCCCCATGCACACAGTTTCGGTCTCACCTGCGACGTCGTTATACCTATGACCATGGGTATGCACGTAACCGTTCTGGGTATTCCGCCTATTCCTTCAAACGTACAGGCTGCAATGCAGGAGGTAAAGCCGCGTATTTTCTACGGTGTTCCTTTGATCTTTGTAAAGTTTGCCGAGTATGTGCTGGGCGACGATATCAAGAGCCCCGAAGGCAAGGCCAAACTCTCAGACTACAAGCACAACCCCGATTTCTGCAAGATGCTGCATGACAAGCTTCTGGCTGCCATGGGCGGTAACATCGAGGTATTCGCAACAGGCGGTGCCGCAATCCCGTCGGAGGTTGAGTCACTGCTGGTTTACAAGCTGCAGCTGCCGTTCATTACCGGTTACGGTCTGACCGAGTTGGCACCTATCGTATCATACGGAAAACTGGGTAAGTACATTCCCAAGTCATGCGGTGAGTATCTGCCCGAAATCATGGAGTGCAAGATTGACTCTCCCGATCCCGAGCACATTGCAGGTGAGCTTCTGGTTAAGGGTGACCAGGTATTCAAGGGCTACTACAAGAACCCCGAGGCAACCGCACAGGTACTCGTTGACGGCTGGTTCCACACCGGCGACATGGGTACCATCGACAAGGACCGCAACGTATTCCTGCTGGGCCGCAGCAAGAACATGATACTGGCCGGCAACGGACAGAACGTATACCCCGAGGAGATCGAGGTTATCCTGAACGAGCTCCCCTACGTAGCCGAGTCAATCGTTCTGCAGCGCGACACCAAGATCATAGCACTGATAGTTCCCAATCTGGATGCGCTTGACAAGGCCGGACTCAATGCCGATGCGCTTGATGCCATCATGAAGCAGAACATCACCCTGCTCAACTCCAAGCTTCCCGCCTACTCCACAGTAAACGGCTTCGAGATCCGCTTTGAGCCCTTCGCCAAAACGCCTAAGGGCAGCATCCGCCGCTTCATGTACAAATAACCGCGAATCGGCCCATCCCGCCAAAGTGTCCCACACCCACCCGCCTCAGAGCGTATTCTGAGCCCGGTGCGTGTGGGACACTAGTTCATTTCGAGCCCCTGTCCCACACCGAGTGCCCCCAGGAGCCTCCCAGGGCCGATAAGCGTGGGACACTTTGGCGAATAAGCAGAATTGTGCTATATTCGCACAAGTAACCAAATGCTCATGAGTATGAAAAGGATAATCTTAGTGGCACTAGCATCATTGCTCTCAGTTTGCGGCTGGGGCCAACGTTATTGCAACCCCCTCCCCATGGTAATCGGCCAAGGCGGAAACGCATCAGGCGATGTCTCTGTTTTCCGCGAGGGTGACACTTACTACATGTTCTGTACCGGCGGCGGTGCGTGGACATCGGACAATATGCTTGACTGGTCGTTCACTCCCGTGCGTAACGTTCCGGTTGCACCCGATGTGGTCAAATACCGCGGCAAGTTCTATATGTCAGGCAACGACTGCCCGCTCTATGTTGCTGATAATCCGCTCGGTCCGTACGAGGTGCTGGGCGATTGGGAGAACACTCCCGATGTCGAGGGCGGCTGGAACGGCGCGTTTGACATGCACATCTTCATAGACAATGACAAGCCCTATCTGCTCTACTCAGGACGCGGAATCAGCGGAATTTTCATTGTGCCGCTGGATCCCGATCAGCCCAACCGTTTTGCCGATAAGCCCACGCATCTGTTCGGATTTGACAGCAGCCACACCTGGGAGCGTTACGGTGAGATGAATGAGTACACCGGCGTGGCCTGGATTGAGGGACCCTGGCTGTTCAAGTATAAGGGCACCTATTATCTGCAATATTCAGCATCGGGAACCCAGTGGAAAACCTACGCCGAGGGCTACTATACAGCCAAGAACATAATGGGACCGTACAAGTATGCGGGCAATAATCCGCTGCTGCGCAAGACTGACGGACTTGTTACAGGAACCGCGCACGGCAGCGTTGTAGAGGGACCTGACGGCGGTTTGTGGCAGTTTTATACAATCGTGCTCTCCAATCCTCCCGGCGGCCGTCGCATCGGCATGGACCGCATAAATGTTGACAAGAAGGGCCAGTGGTCAGTAACCATTACCGATACGCCGCAGCCCGCGCCCGGAGCCATCGGCACAAGAGAGTCTCTCCCGGTTACCATCAACAAGATAAACGCCATGAACGCGCTCTCAACCTTCTCGTCACAGCAGCCGGGCCGATATGCATCATACGCCGTAGACAACTCCAGCGGCACGGTTTGGGAGCCGGAGCCCTCCGATGAGACACCGTCCATAACCATTGAACTGTCACCTGCAACCCGTTTTGATGAGGTTCAGCTGTTTGATGTGGATGGCGTCAGGATCATGTTCGGAGGTGGCGGACGCCGCGGATTTGGCCGTGGTGCAGGCGCTCAGGAGATTTACAAGTACAAGATTGAGGTATCGATGGACGGTGAGAACTGGAAAACAGCGCTTGACCGCACTGACAACACCGTTCAGAAGAACACCATCTTTGAGGAGTTCGCACCCGTAGAGTGCCGGTTCATACGTCTCACCGTAACCGATTGGCCCAAGCCGCAGCCCCTGAGCGTGATAGAATTCACCGCCTTCGGACTGCCCTCATCGACCCAACCGGCCCGCGTTCCCATCCCGCACTTCTGATCACTTCGCCAAAGTGTCCCACGCGCATCGGCCCTGGGAGGCTCCTGGGCGCGCTCGGTGCGGGACACACCCTCCAAATGAACTAGTGTCCCGCACGCACCGGGCTCAGAATACGCTCTGACGCGGGTGTGTGCGGGACACTTTGGCGGAGTGCACAAAAGGATCAATAGTTCTCCTTGTGAACCTCAAAGTATGCCTGAGGATGCTGGCAAACCGGGCAGATCTGCGGAGCCTTGGTGCCCACTACGATGTGACCGCAGTTGCGGCATTCCCAAACCTTAACCTCTGACTTCTCAAATACCTTGGCTGTCTCAACGTTCTTGAGCAGTGCGCGGTAACGCTCCTCGTGCTGCTTCTCGATGGCTGCAACCATGCGGAAACGTGCGGCCAGTACAGGAAATCCTTCCTGCTCGGCAGTCTTGGCAAAGCCTTCGTACATATCGGTCCACTCGTAATTCTCACCGTCAGCGGCTGCACCCAGGTTCTGGGCGGTATCGCCTATGCCCTCCAGCTCCTTGAACCAGAGTTTTGCGTGCTCTTTCTCGTTGTTTGCTGTCTCTTCAAAGATTGCAGCTATCTGCTCAAAACCCTCTTTCTTGGCCTTTGATGCAAAATAGGTGTACTTGTTACGTGCCATTGACTCTCCGGCAAATGCTGCCTCCAGATTCTTCTCAGTCTGGGTTCCTGCGTACTTGTTACTCATAGTTATATCTGTTATAAGGTTAATAAATCCGATTTTTACAAACATATAAAAATCTTTTCATTGTTTTTAGGTATGTTTGTAACAGAAATCATTTTTTAGTCCAATAATGAGGTTAAACTCTCTCCTTACATGGTCCCTTAATTCCGGATTAACTGTGACATTATAATTGAAAGCTATGATATCAATCAAATCCTTGTGTGTAATGACGCTCTCCATGGCCTTTACAGGGCTGTCGGCCCAGAATCTATATGACCAGTCATTCAGAAAATGGAATGACGGTCCTCTTACATGGGCCGATTACCAGGTGAATGAGGCACCTGCTGATCCGGAAATTCATTCCGTATCGGTATACCAGTACGCCACTTCAAAGAAAAAAGTCAAAATAGACAACTACAAAATTGTGTACAACCAGGTTGACTGCTACCTGGACCGTAACAGATCGTGGTACAATCCTAACATGTCTGATGATCTGGAGTTAAGGAGTAACCAGGTTGTATTTGACATTTGGGAACTCTGCTCCAGGCAAGTCCAGAACAGGAGTTTCGGCGAAACGACCCTGACCTTCAATAAAAACATGGAAACATATTCGGAATTGGCCCAAAAAAGAGTGGACGAATTCGAGAAAGAATGCGATAATGGGCAAGGTATTGACACCGTCGTATTAAAGAAATATGAAGAATCCATACAGAGCGACCTTAAATATACTCCAAGAAGGGAACCCGACCTGTCTCTGGCGGGAAGAGTACCGGATATGGCAGGCTTTTATTTCTCATACATCCATGGATCTTATGTTGGAGGAGCATCGGACTATCTGAAACCCGCGAACGGCTTGTCATTCGGTTTTGATTACATCAACAGGAAAGACTGGTATTTTGATGGCGGATTTTCAGCTCAATTTTCAAAACTTAAAACCGGTGGCTTTTATAATGACGGGAAGAATAATTATGATTGGACAACCGATAAGTCCACAAACCATATGCGCTTATACCTGAATATCGGCCATGCGGCAATATTGAACCAGTATTACAGGGTTATTCCCTATGCCGGCATTGCCTTTGCAGGTCTTATACAGGAAACCGACATACCTATTCCCAATAAGCCTGATATGTTCTACGACAGCAATTTGAACGGCATATCTGTTATGGCAGGAGTGAATGCCGACTGGATTATGAGACACACCATACGTCCTGATGAGCGTGTTGATACCAGTTTGAGATTCAGGTTGTTCGGAGCATATGATTATCTGGGTGGAGAAAAAAACATCTGGTCAGTCAATTTTGGTGTTGCAATCCATCTCAACATCAAGTCCTTTAACGCTCCAAACTACATTTACATCCCCATCTTCATCTGACGGGGTGCTGCAAGGATGCTGATAGCACTCTCCACATCAGGTACGTCCGATACCACCAGACTGCGCTTGGTTCCGTCCTCGCGCAGGCGGCAAGTCAGCGGGTTCTGGGCGATGTATGCCAGGATGGCGCCGAACGCCTCACTCTCGTAATACGGGCTGTCCGGGTTGCTTACAAAGAACAGGCTCATGCGGCCGGCCTTAAGGAATATGCGCTCGATGCCCAACTCGCGGCCCATGCGGCGCAGCGTAACCAGACGGATAAGCTCCAATGCCTGCTGCGGAATCTTTCCGAAACGGTCCTGAAGGCGGTCCTGGAAGCGCTGGATATCGGCCTCACGTTCCATACTGTCAAGCTCGCGGTACAGAAGGATTCGCTCGCTGCCGTCGGGCACGAATGAATCCGGGAAGCAGAGGTCCAGGTCTGTCTCCACAGTACACTCCTCGACATATCGTGAAGCGTCAATCTGAGCGGCGCCGTCACTACCCTTCCCTGAAGGCTCCTCCTTGAACAGGTTCTGGAACTCATCGTTCTTAAGCTCGCGAACAGCCTCCTTGAGTATCTTCTGATAGGTCTCGTAGCCCAGGTCGGCAATGAATCCGCTCTGTTCGGCACCCAGCAGGTTACCGGCGCCACGGATATCCAGATCCTGCAGAGCCAACTGTATGCCGCTGCCCAGCTCGCTGAAGCTCTCAATAGCCTGCAGACGGCGGCGTGACTCGTCGGAAAGTGCAGCCAGAGGCGGTGCCAGCAGATAGCAGAACGCCTTGCGGTTGCTTCGGCCCACGCGTCCGCGCATCTGGTGCAGGTCGCTCAGACCAAAGTTCTGGGCCTGGTTCACGATTATGGTATTGGCATTGGGAATGTCTATTCCGTTCTCAATGATTGACGTAGCCACCAGCACATCGTAGTCATAGTTGATGAATCCGGTCAGAATCTTCTCAAGTTCATCGGGGTCCATCTGTCCATGGCCGATGGCCACGCGGGCATCGGGCACCTCACGCTGTACCGTAGCGGCCAGGTCAGGCAGGGACGATATGCGGTTGCTCACGATGAACAACTGTCCGTTGCGGCTCATCTCATAGTTCACGGCCTCGCGGATGATATCGGGACTGAACACATGGAGTTCGGTCTGTATGGGATATCGGTTGGGAGGCGGAGTCTGAATGACGGAGAGGTCACGGGCTCCCATAAGTGAGAACTGCAGGGTACGCGGTATAGGCGTGGCGGTCATGGTGAGCACATCCACGTTGGCGCGCAGCTGCTTGAGGCGTTCCTTGACCGATACGCCGAATTTCTGCTCCTCGTCGATAATGAGCAAGCCCAGGTCTTTGAACTTGACCTGCTTGCCAATCAACTTATGCGTACCTATTACGATATCTATCTTGCCGTTCTTTAGGTCCTCCAAAATGGCGGTTACCTGTGCGGCACTGCGGGCGCGTGACAGGTACTCCACCCTACACGGGAACTCTTTCAATCTATCCCTGAATGTCTGATAGTGCTGGAAAGCCAAAATGGTAGTCGGCACAAGAACAGCAACCTGCTTGTTATCGGCCACAGCCTTGAAGGCGGCACGTATGGCAACCTCGGTCTTGCCGAATCCCACGTCACCGCATATGAGACGGTCCATGGGACGGCTGCTCTCCATATCCATCTTGACATCCTGGGTGGCCTTGAGCTGATCGGGGGTATCCTCATACATGAAGCTGGCCTCCAGCTCGTTCTGCAGATAACTGTCCGGGCTGTAGGCAAATCCCTTCTCCTCCAGACGCTTGGCGTACAGTTTGATAAGGTCACGCGCAATGTCCTTGATCTTACCCTTGGTACGCTCCTTGAGGTTCTCCCAGGCGCCTGTGCCCAGCTTATTTATATGCGGCTCCTCACCCTCCTTGCCCTTGTACTTGGATACCTTGTGCAGGGCGTGGATGGATACGAACACCACGTCGTCATTCTTGTAAATGATCTTGATCTTCTCCTGATAACCGCCGCCCTGAGGCACGCGTACCAGTCCGCCGAACCTGCCTACTCCATGGTCCATATGAACCACGTAGTCACCCACCTGGAACTCCTGCAACTCCTTGAGCGTAAGCGCCACCTTTCCGTTGCGGGCACGCTCGCTCCTGAGGTTGTACTTGTGGTAGCGGTCAAATATCTGATGATCAGTAAAGAAGCAGCACTTAAGGATGCCGTCGGCAAATCCCTCATGCAGTGTCTTGCCTATTGTCTCAAACTGTATGTTCTCGCCGCGCTCGGTAAAGATATCGTGCAAGCGCTCGCCCTGCTTGGGGTTATCGGTCAGTATATAGATTCTGTAACCCTT
>CADBXO010000034.1 GCA_902798685.1 uncultured Bacteroidales bacterium | reverse complement strand
GGATGAACTCGATCAGGCCCTCGGGAACCAGAACGGTACCGAAGTTCATGCCGCGTGCAGCACGGTCGGCAACAACCTGAGCGATATATGTTACGATATCATCAAGAGTCTGGTTCTTAGCCTCAACCTCCTCACCGATAAGGGTTACGTTAGGCTGGGTCTGAAGAGCGCACTCCAGAGTAACATGGCTGGCTGAACGGCCCATCAGTTTGATGAAGTGCCAGTACTTACGTGCTGAGTTGCAGTCACGCTCAATGTTACCGATGATCTCTGAGTAAACCTTGGTAGCGGTATCGAAACCGAATGAGGTCTCAATCTCTGAGTTCTTAAGGTCACCGTCAATGGTCTTGGGGCAGCCGATAACCTGTACGCCGGCGCCGATAGCCTTGTAGTACTCAGCAAGTACGCAAGCGTTAGTGTTTGAATCATCACCGCCGATGATAACCAGAGCCTTGATGTCAAGAGCCTTCAGGATCTCCAGACCCTTGTCGAACTGATCCTTCTTCTCAAGCTTGGTACGACCTGAGCCGATGATGTCGAAACCGCCGGTATTGCGGTACTCGTCAATGATATCAGCTGTGAGCTCCATATAGTTGTGGTCAACCAGACCGCCGGGGCCCAGGATGAAACCGTAAAGCTTGTTAGCGGGGTTAAGCTTCTTGAGACCGTCAAACAGACCGGCAATAACGTTGTGTCCGCCGGGAGCCTGACCACCTGACAGGATAACACCTGCGTTCAGTGATTTCTTGGCAACAGCACCTTCGGCCGGCTCGAACTTGAGGTACGGCATGCCGTAAGTGTTGGGGAAGAGCTTCTTAACCTCTTCCTGATCAGCTACTGACTGTGTGGGCTCACCCTCGACAGCCTTCAAAGCACCGCGGAGAGCCTGGGGAAGTTTGGGCTGATAAGCGGCGCGTGCAATCTGTAATGCGCTTTTTGTACTCATGTGTATAGTATGTTGTTTAAATACCTCTTCTAAATAGTAAGGGTGCGCAAATTTCGTCAAAATTGCGCACCCTTGCAAATATTTGGTTGTTTATTAAAAGCGGTATATGATGGAGGCGTTAAAGTCAAACAAGCTACCTGCTCCCAAGAACCACTCCCATGTGTTGTCATCCTTTGAGAACTTCCAGTCATTCTTTACGAAAGTATTCAGATCAAAACCCCAATGAGCGTTTTTCTTGAACCAGCCCTGGAAACCCAAACCGCCGCCTACTCCGGCTGCAAGGAAAGTCTCGCCCTGCTCTATGTTTGCCTTATGCCACGGATCTTCGTGATACTTGAGGTATCTTTCATCGGTATTCTTCTGCTCGTCTGTAAGGGCTTTTATATACTCCTTGTTCAGGGTGGTGTTGGACACGATAAACTGCTCGCGGAACAGTCCCACGTCAGCCCTTGCTACAAAGTAGAATCCTCTGTCCGGCTTACGTCCCATGTAGAACCGTCCCTCGGGGCATACCATCACACCAACATACTTGCGGTCCCACTTTACTTCATGCGTTCCGTCATCCATAGTTACATCAGCATACCAATTGGCGGGATGACCGGACCAGTCCAGAGTATAGGTCTTTCCGTCCAGTTTTACTGTGGTTGGAATAGGATCACCGTCATTAAGGTCTCTGACAAACGTACTGCGGTTCACAAAGTGAGTCTGCATGGATACACCGTATGAGAAACGGGTGTTGGTGTAATGCTCCCAGACTATCTGGGGAGACAAGTAACCCACAGACACCAGATCAAGTTTGAAACTGTTATTGTATTTGTCGTAACCTTCTGTAAGAAGCGGCTTTATAGCCATCATAGACTGACTCATGCAGAACAAAGCAGCTATGAAAAAAATTGTCTTTTTCATATCGTATTTGTTTATTGTTGGTACGAAGATATGTAAAAAAATGTTATATTTGCACGTTTTTTGAAATTAACTGAGTTTATCAGGACCATGCATTATTGTTTTATCGTTAACAACGAACCCGGAAAAGCAGGCAACGCTGATATCATCCGTGCCGATATTGAGAAACTACCGGAACCGATTGATTTTGAAATTTATCTTACAACCGCTGAGAAAACAGCCATCGATCACGTACGTGACTACTGCAAGAAAAATCCTGAGCAGGAGACCTGTTTCGTGGCATGCGGCGGTGACGGAACCATCAATGAGGTATCAACCGGAATGGTAGGCGCCAAGAACAAGTCACTTGCAGTTCTGGCCTACGGAAGCGGCAACGATTTCATCAAGTACTACGAGGGAAAGGATTTCCTCGACATTGAGAAGCTTGTAAAGGGCACAGCCCACAAGATTGACATCCTTAAGGTCGGAGAGGACCATTATTCAATAAACGTATGCAACTTCGGTTTTGACTCCGTAGTGGCATCGACCGCAAACAAACTTAGCCGCCGCGGCAACAAGAACCCCTATCGCTGGGGCATTGTCAAGGCCATCTTCTGCGGCCGTTTCAACAGCATTCAGGTTAAGGCCGATGGCGAACTCCTGAATGAGGGCAAGCGCATGCTGCTTTGCACACTTGGCAACAACAACCATGTAGGCGGCGAGTTCTTCTGCTCACCCCGTGCCAAGAATGACGACGGACTTATTGAGGTAGGTTACTGCAAGACCACTACCCTTGCAGGATTCCTGGGCCTGCTGCCCATCTACACCGCAGGTTATCACCTGGATGATCCCAAGGCAAGCAGACATTTCGTTTACCGTCAGTCCAAAACGGTTGATGTTCACTCTGATAAACAGATTGAGCTCTGCCTTGACGGAGAGATGCTTGCAGGCACAGACTTCCACATAGAAGTGATACCCCAGGCAATCAATTTCATCATCCCCGCTTAAGTGGAAAAATAAACATCAAACGGCTTGCAGATGCAGGCCGTTTGTTTTATCTTTGTGTTATTCACAACAACCCATAAATACAATCACTATGGCAAGTCGCAGAGATCTCAAGAGAGACATCAGTTATGTAATTGGTGACATTTTCACCGAGTGTCTCATATACAAGGAGCTGGTTCCCGGCACCAACCAGAAAGAAGCCGAGAAGCTGATTGTTGACCTTCTCCGTATTGACAACGAATTCATTACCCGCATCAGCCATACAGAGCCGGGTAACGCCAAGGGATACTACCGCGCTCTTGTCAAGGATTTCCAGGGAGAGATAACCAAGGTCATCGACAAGCTGACCAAACTCAAAAAGTAACCCCTTAACGGTATGTCCCGGCGTGTGCGGTCCTTCGTGGCGGCACTTGCCGTCATTTTGTCCGCCAGTACTCTCAGTGCACAGACGGACAATGCTACCATACGCTCCAAAGTAAGGGAACACTTTGAACAGTATCAGGGAGAATTTGACCTTAAGACTCTCAAGATCGAGCATACGGACATAAGCCGCAACGGCCGTCGTCTGGACATCTACCTGAACCAGAACTTCAGTTATCAGCTCTTCCGCCAGGAACTTATCGATTCCATCTATGCCGGCCTGCGCCGCGACCTGCCGCAGGACATACGCCGCTGGAGCATAGGCATACACACAGGCGGAAAGACCATTGAGCGGCTCATCCCCAACTGGGCCAGGAACACCATCAGCCAGAAGAACCTCTGGAACGAGGTTTACTATGACGGCAAGCCCTGGGTGAGCAATGAAAGCCGCATCTATACCCCCAAGAAAGGACTCACAAACATCCATATGGCAGTCACCCCCAGCCACGGCCTCTACTATGACAATGAGGACAGCCTGTGGGAGTGGCAGCGTCCGCCTCTGTACTGCACCCGTGAGGACCTGCTGACACAGTCATTCGCCTACCCCTACATAATTCCAATGCTTGAAAACGCCGGTGCTGTGGTCTATACGGCGCGCGAGCGTGACTGGCAGCCCAACAGCGTGACAGTAAAGAGCGGCCGCAACGGATACCGCGAGGACGGGGTATGGACAGAATATACTGCAGGAGGTTATTCGGCCGATTCAATCCGCATACTGCCTGACAGCCTGCAGGTCAAGACACGCTTTGCAAAAGCAGGAAACGGTCCGGGCATACCCATGTCAACCGCATTCTGGATTCCTGAGATACCTGAGGACGGTGATTATGCCGTTTACGTAACCTATCAGTCAGACTCCTCAAGCGTGGACGATGCCCGTTACATTGTATTCCATACGGGCGGCTCAACCACATTCCGCGTCAACCAGCAGATGGGTGGCGGAACCTGGGTATATCTTGGTACATTCCATTTCAAAAAAGGCCAGAGTCCGCAGGGTATGGTGAGCCTTGACAACAGCAGCGAGATGAACGGAACGGTCAATGCCGATGCCGTACGTTTCGGCGGCGGTACACATACTGAGGTCAGCCACAATCTGGAGATCACCGCACCGCGTTACAATATGGGTGCACGCTACTACACCAGGTTTGCAGGTGCCCCTGACAGCGTTTACAGCAAGTATCAGGGCAACGATGAATACCGCGAGGACATCTGGACCCGCCCCTACGTCTCCAACTGGCTATCGGGCGGATCAATATTCAATAAGGCCAATCCCGGTCTGGGCGTTCCGCTGGAACTCTACTTTGCACTGCATACTGATGCCGGATACACCTACGGCGACACCCTTTACGGATCGCTGGGTATCTGCACCACTGATTTCAATGACGGTCTGCTGGGTGACGGTCACACCCGTGACGTAAGCCGCGACCTTACCGACATGGTACTCACCGGACTGCGCCGTGATCTGGAACCGGCTATCGGCCGTGAATGGATTTACCGCGGTATTTGGGACAAGAACTACTGCGAGAGCCGTGAGCCGCAGGTGCTCTCCATGCTTCTGGAACTGCTCTCGCACCAGAACTTCCGTGACGTATGCCTGGCCTTGAACCCCAACTTCAGGTTTACGGCATCACGCTCCATTTACAAGTCGATCCTGAGGTATGTGAACTTCATGCATGACCGCCCCTATGTAGTGCAGCCCCTGCCCGTGGACCATTTCACCATCAAGTCAAACGGTGCTATGCTGTCACTCTCATGGCAGGCGGTTCAGGATACCCTAGAGCCCACCGCCACACCGGGAGGATACATTCTCTACACAGCAGTTGATGACAACGGCTTTGACGGCGGCACTTACATGCGCACCAACTCATGTCAGTTCGCCCCCAAACCAGACCGTCTGTACCGCTTCAAGGTTACCGCCATAAACGAGGGCGGCGAGAGCATGCCTTCAGAGACACTGGCCGCATACATGGCATCAGAGAGCAAGGGCACGGTTCTGGTAGTGAACGGATTCCAGCGCCTGAGCGGCCCCGAGACTGTTCAGACAGACAGTACACAGGGATTTGACATACTGTCCGATCCGGGCGTACAGTATTTGCTCTCACCCATCCTGGGCGGCGCACAGCAGATATTCACGCTTGACTCCATAGATTCTGAGGAGGAGGTATCACTGGGTATCGGTGACGAGACCCTCAACGGAGCACTTCTGGCCGGCAACACCTTTGACTACCCCGCCATTCACGGCAGTTCGATAGCCCAGGCCGGATGGTCATTCATATCATGCAGCCGTGAAGCAGTCCAGGACGGCATAATATCGCTCTCTGACTACCGTGTGGTTGACCTTATCATGGGACTCCAGAAACGTTCCGCACAGGACACCATATGCCATAAGGACTACTCCACATTCCCCCAGCCGCTGCAAAATGAGATACGCCGGTACCTGCAGAGGGGCGGCAAGCTGATAACAAGCGGATCATACGTGGGGGCCGATATGATATCGGACCTCAAGGATGAAGCATTTACGGCCGATGTTCTCCACTACCGCTGGGAAGGACCGCTTCCTTCAAGTACCGCAAACCAGATCCGCGGAATGCGCAGCAGAGCTGAGATCAAGCGCAACGCCGACAGGTACGGTTACGGCGTAACCAAGCCCGATGTACTGAGCCCCGTAGGACGCGGCGCATCGACCCTTTTCACCTACTCTGAGAGCTCACTTCCCGCAGGCGTAGGATACAAGGACCGCTCATACGCCACCATCACCCTGGGATTCCCGTTTGAAAGCGTGGAATCAGAAAAGGAGCGCGACCGCATAATGAGATCCATACTGACCTATCTTACTGACAAATAAACCTAATTATTATGTATAACATTCAGGCCAACGAATCAGGAACACGCAGTATCAGCGTATCCGATGAGAATCTTGCAACTATCCGCCGTTTCTCACTTTTCCAGTTGCTTATTGACAGCAGCGGTATTGTAACCGAGCAGGCACTTGACAAGCTCAGACTCAATATCCGTTCCCTCCTGACCACCCCTCAGGGGTCCGATAAGCAGTTGCTGGACCTGTGTATTGATGTAATATACCACAGCGATATGAAGGCTTTCGGACTCAGGAACCTGATAGCCCTCTACGAACAGTGGAATAAAGACAACCCCGAAGAGCCTGAATCAGCCGAATAAAATGCCGCAGTGGCTGCCTACAACCAAGAAAGAGTGCGAACGACTGGGCTGGGACCAGCTGGACGTTATCCTCTTTACAGGTGACGCCTACGTTGATCACCCCTCATTCGGCACAGCCGTCATAGGACGTGTTCTGGAGGCGCACGGATACAAGGTAGCCGTTGTCCCGCAGCCCAACTGGCAGGATGACCTGCGTGATTTCAAGAAGTTGGGCACACCCCGCCTGTTCTTTGGAGTATCGGCCGGTGCCATGGACTCCATGGTGAACCGCTATACCGCCGGCAAGCGTCTTCGCTCCGAGGATGCCTACACTCCCGACGGCCGCCACACCGGACGCCCCGAGTACCCCACCATAGTCTACACCAAGGCACTCAAGAAACTCTTCCCTGATGTACCCGTAGTGATAGGCGGAATTGAGGCCTCGCTGCGCCGTTTCACCCATTATGACTATTGGCAGGATAAACTCATGCCCAACATACTGGAGTTGAGCGGGGCCGATTTCCTCACCTACGGCATGGGTGAGAAGGTAACAATCGATTTGGCCGATGCCCTTAACGAAGGCCGCCCGCAGGATATCCTGACAATGAAACAGGTGGCGTTCCTGGCCAAGGATGTACCCGGAGGCATAACTGACAATGACAAGGTGCTGGCCTCTCACGAGCAGTGTCTGGCCGATAAGCGCAGCCAGGCTGCAAACTTCCGCATCATAGAGGAGGAGTCAAACATGATAGAGGCCCACCGCATCATTCAGCCCACCGGCAATAAATATGTAGTGGTCAACCCTCCCTATCCTCCGCTCACCACACCTGAGCTGGACGCCATCTATGACCTGCCCTACACCCGTCTGCCCCATCCCCGTTACAACGGCAAGCGCATTCCCGCATATGAGATGATACGCCACTCGGTGACCATCCACCGCGGATGCTACGGCGGCTGTTCGTTCTGCACCATATCGGCCCACCAGGGCAAGCAGATTGTAAGCCGCAGCCGTGAGAGCATACTCAGGGAGTTGCGCCAGATTACCCAGATGGAGGATTTCAGAGGGTACGTATCGGACCTGGGAGGACCTTCGGCCAATATGTACGGCACGGGCGGACGTGACAAGAACAAGTGCCTGCACTGCAAGCGCCCCACCTGCCTGACACCCAAGGTATGCCCCAACCTGGGCACTGACCTGACTGCCCTCACACAACTCTATAAAGATGCTGACCGCGTGCCCGGCATCAAGAAGACCTGCATCGGAAGCGGTATCCGCTATGACATCCTGCAGTACCGTGACCCGGACCCCAAGGCCGACAAGTCACATATGGATTATGCCCGTGAACTGATAGGCCGACATGTGAGCGGCCGTCTGAAGGTGGCACCCGAGCACACATCGGACTCCGTCCTGGCACTCATGCGTAAACCGTCGTTCCTGCAGTTTGAGCAGTTCAAGAAGACTTTTGACAAGATAAACAAGGAATGCGGACTGCGTCAGCAACTCATTCCCTATTTCATAAGCAGCCATCCGGGTTGCTCCGAGGAGGATATGGCTGAACTTGCCATAATCACCAAGCGTCTCAATTTCAAACTGGAGCAGATTCAGGATTTCACGCCCACCCCCATGACTCTGAGCACCGAGATATTCTACACGGGCATAAATCCCTACACCATGCAGCCGGTCTATACCGCACGCACCGATCGCGACAAGCAGGCCCAGCGACAGTTCTTTTTCTGGTACGATCCCGCCCAGCGTCACCGTCTTATCGCCGAACTCAGACGTATAGGCCGTCCCGACCTTATTTCAAAACTATTCTGACATTGTCCGTTTTAACTTTTCGGGTTGGGCCGTATATTCATTACGACAACACTGAAACAGTAACAAAAACAAAATAAGGACAATGAAAAAGATTATGATGGCTGCCCTGATGATGGCAGTATGCCTCTCAGCAGGCGCAAAGAAAAAAGAGGTTAAGGAGATTCTGTTCGGCGTTAAGTCCGGAGTTATCACTGTTACATCCGATATGGGTGACATGCCTGATTTCTCACAGATGGCTGCCATGGGTGGTGGCGGCGGTGTTGCTGCTTTCAATGACAGCACTTTCCTGGCTAGAATGAACAGCTTCAACTCAAGCGATATGAGGGAGCAGATCTACTTTGACGATTACGGAAAGAAGACCGCCAGAATAACCCAATACGGAGATAACATCACACGTACCATAGCAATAGGTGATACAACCTACACTATCAACGAGCTTGAGAACACAGCAACCGCAATGCCTATCTTCGGCGGCGGCCGTAACAGCCGTGGCGGTGGCATGGGCGGCTTTGGCGGCGGTTTCGGTATGGGCGGCGCCCAGATCGGTCAGCTTGGTACTATTGACTGGATGAACCTGGACAAGAAGACCATTCGCCGTAACAAGATCAAGGAACTCGGCGAGGAGGTAGTTGCAGGCGTTACTTGCAAGAAGTACTCAATGAGCCCCAGCAACCAGATGGGTTTCACACAGAATATCACAGTTTGCGTTTACGAGGGAATTCCTCTGTCAACCGTAACTGAGAGCGACTGGGCTACCACAAGCCAGACTGCTCAGAACTTCATTGCCGAGGATGTCGATCCCGCATTCTTTGTACTGCCCAAGGGTTGCAAGGTAAGCGAGATGAGCATGGGCGGCGGCTTCGGCGGCGACTTCATGATGATGGGCGGCGGTGACTTCGGCGGCTTCGGTGGCGGCGGCTTCGGCGGCGGCTTCGGTGGCGGTTTCGGCGGCTTCTAATCCCGCAGCAAGCATAAAAAAGGCGGCCTTCAAGGTCGCCTTTTTTTATTGGTGCAATGCTGATTGCATCACCTCACTTAGCGTTGGATGGGCATGTATCACCGCCTGCATCTGTTCCAGCGTTCCGCCCATATTCATTACGGCCGCAATCTCATGTATTATGTCCGATGCATGCGCGCCCATAAGGTGTGCGCCCAGAATAACTCCGTCTGACCCTACAATCACCTTGCAGTAGCCGTCGGTTTCATCCATTGAGACAGCTTTTCCGTTGGCACGGTAGAATGACTTGAGGCAGCGCGCTTCAAGGTTCTGTTCCTCACACTGCTCCTCGGTAAGGCCGATGGTTGCCACCTCCGGCATGGTGAATACCGCTGCGGGAATAAGGTCAAAACGTATGCTGTCCTGCTGGCCGCACATGCAGTTTAGGGCATGCAGTCCCTGATAGGTTGCGGCATGTGCCAGCATGATACCGCCGGTAACATCACCAACCGCATAAATACCCGGAACATTTGTCTCAAAGCGGTCATTGACCGTGATACCCTTGCGTGTGTAGTCTATGCCTGCTGCTTCCAGATTCAGTCCTTCAGTGTTGGGGCGTCGGCCCACAGCCATCAGGATATTATCGGCCTGTACGGTAAACTCTTTTTCCTTCTTGATATAGGTTACGGTATTACCGTCTATGCGGGTTACCTGCGCCTGTACCTCAATGTTGATGCCACGCTTGGAGAGTGACTGCTTGAGACGCTTGGCCAGATCCACATCAAAGCGCGGAAGGATATTGGGGCAATACTCAAGCACAGTTACCTCACTGCCAAAGCTACGGAATATCGATGCGAACTCAAGTCCTATCACGCCGCCGCCTATCACGCAAAGGCTTGCCGGAACCTCCTTGAGTTCCAGAATCTCCTTTGATGTGATGCAGTTGTCGGCTCCGGGTATGGGCAGTGAAGCCGATATTGATCCGGTTGCAATGATAATCTTATCGGCCGTATACTCCGTGCCATTGCAGATAACTGTCCCGGCATCCTTGAACTGGGCTCTGCCCTGCACCACCTGAACGCCCTTGAGCAGCATGTTTATGCCGCCGCGCAGTTGCTCTATGACAGCCTGCTTACGTTCAGCTGCGGCTGCAAAAGACGGTTTGCAGTCCAGTCCGGCTTTGTGGTTCTGCTCAATGAGTTCGGCATAGTGGCAGAATGTCTTGGTGGGTATGCAACCCTCGTTAAGACATGTGCCGCCCAGAGGTCCCTCAGAGATAAGGGTCACCTCCATTCCCCGTTTGGCAGCCTCGACCGCAGTCTCGTAGCCGCCAGGGCCAGCTCCAATTATCAGCAAGCGCATTCGTCCTGGATTTTAAGTATGGGATTACGTGCAGCCGTGGTCTCATCGGGCCTTGAGATGGGCGTATTATGCGGAGCGCCGTGCAGGATATCGGGATCCTGTGCAGCCTCGGCGGCAATCTTGCGCATCACCTCGATAAACTCGTCAAGGGTCTCCTTTGATTCGGTCTCGGTAGGCTCAATCATGATGGCCTGATGGAACAGCAGCGGGAAGTATATGGTAGGTGCGTGGAATCCGAAGTCAAGCAGACGCTTGGCAACATCCAGAGTGGCAGCACCCTCCTTGCCCTCACGTGCGCCGTCGTTGATAAGTCCGTCAAACACGAACTCATGCTTGCAGACGCTCTCAATAGGCAGTTTATAGCAATCCTTGAGTGACTCCTTGATGTAGTTGGCACCCAGAGTGGCCAGCTTGCCGCACAACTTCACGTTCTCACGGCCCAGCATCAGGATATAGGCATAAGCACGGAGAATCACGCCGAAGTTGCCGTTAAAGCCCGATACGTTCACGCCCAGGAACGGAACCAGTTTCTCGCAGACGCCTACAGGACCGCTGCCGGGACCGCCGCCTCCGTGAGGAGTTGAGAATGACTTGTGCAGGTTCAGGTGCATAACGTCAAATCCCATATCACCGGGACGTACTGTGCCGATGAGCGGGTTCATGTTGGCTCCGTCATAGTAGAGCAGACCGCCTGCGGCATGTACCAGATCGGCAATTTGGCGAATATCCTTCTCGAAAAGTCCCAGAGTGTTGGGATTCGTCATCATGATACCGGCAATAGTGTCATCCAGCAGAGGCTTGAGCTCCTCCACATCGACCAGACCGTTGGCGTTTGACTTAACCACAACCACATCCAGACCGCATACCGCAGCACTGGCAGGGTTGGTTCCGTGAGCACTATCCGGAACTATTATGCGGGTACGCTTAAAGTCACCGCGTGACAGATGGTACTCGCGTATGATCATCAGACCGGTCAATTCACCGTGGGCACCTGCGCAGGGCTTGAAGGTGAAGTGTTTCATTCCGGTGATGGCGGCCAGCGCCTTGTCCATTCCCTCATAAACGGCATCAACACCCTTAAGGTCTTTCTGCAGAGGATGCAGGCCTGCGAATGCGGGCATTGCGGCTATCTCCTCGTTTATCTTGGGGTTGTACTTCATGGTGCAGCTGCCCAGCGGATAGAATCCGGT
>CADBXO010000033.1 GCA_902798685.1 uncultured Bacteroidales bacterium | reverse complement strand
TCTTGAATTTCTTGAGGGCGCGCTCTATGTTCTCACCCTCCTTAACGGGAACAATAATCATTTTAAGTTCTTTATTTTTATTTAGTTCTGACTTTTTCTATGGGAATAAGCGGCGCAAAATTAGATAAAATTTCATCAAGAGCAAAAATAATGAACAATTTTTGCCGTTATTGACTTTGATGAACATAATGAAACGGCCGGTTTCCTTACTATTGCTTCTGTGTCTTACTGTGTTTCAGGGCATAAAGGCACAAAGTGACGCCCACTTCAACAATTTTCTTGAAGTGGAGAATTTCTATAACCCTGCGGCAATGAACCGCAACTCAAGGACCAACGTGGTGGGAGCGCTTTCAATGCAGATGGCGGGATACACCAACGCCCCTGTCTCCATGTTCATCGGGGCGAACATGCCTATCCCGCTGGGAAAACAGAAGAATTCGCTGGGCGTAGGTCTTTTCAACGAGACTCTGGGTCTTTTCACCAACCGCCGCCTCCTGTTTGACTACGCATATAAAATAGGTATGGGTAAGGGCTGGATGAACATAGGCGTCCAGGGTGGTGTCATGTCCGAGGAGTTCAACGGCGGAAAGCTCAAGATGGAGACCCAGAACGATCCGGCGTTCCCTGCGGGAAACGAACGGGGTACGGTGGGCGACCTGGGTGCCGGCATTCTCTACGTGAACGGTGAATGGTGGGCGGGCGCATCGGCCCAACACCTCAATTTTCCGCATGTGGAGTTCGGTAAGACACAGGGTAAAAACATAGAGATGGACATCAAGCCCACACTATATTTGACGGGCGGATGCAATATCGGACTCAGAAATCCGTTATTATCGGTACAGCCATGCTTCCTCGTGGAGAGCGATATAGACTTCTGGAGAGTGGATATGTCTGTTAGAGGTTATTACCAATACGAGACAACCCTGTTGTACATGGGAGCCACCTACAGTCCCGGAGTATCTGTCTCAGCAATGATAGGAGGTAAGGTAAGAGACGTTCTCATCGGTTATGCATACGAGTTCTACACCAGCGGCGTAGGTGCCCTCAAGGGCAGTCACGACCTGACGGTGACCTGGCAGACAGATGTGGACCTCTTTAAGAAAGGGAGAAACGTACATAAAAGTGTAAGGTATTTATAATTGATATACAATGAAGCTGAAAAACATTGTTCTGAGTGGCCTCATGGCAGTCATGGCACTGACACAGTCCTGCACCAGCAGCGGCTATGCCGGCGGTAACGGCGGTGAGGTAACCGGTTCTTCTCAGACGGCGCTGCGCGAGCCGGTGCCGTATGGTATGGTGCTTGTCAAGAGAGGTTCTCTCAAGATAGGTGAGGAAGGAAATGACAGTCTGTGGGGTTCAAACGCTCCCACCAAAGAGATATCGGTAGAGTCTTTCTGGATGGATGAGAAGGAGGTGTCAAACGCCAAGTACCGCCAGTTCGTGGAGTGGGTACGCGACTCCATCATCCGTACACGTCTGGCTGATCCCGCTTACGGCGGCGATGAGTCTTTCATGATTACCGAGGACAAATACGGCGAGCCCGTCACCCCGCATCTTAACTGGAGCAAGCCTATTCCCTGGAAGAAGCCCAACGAGGACCAGCAGAGAGCCATCGAGAGCCTCTACTACCGTCATCCCATTACCGGTGAGAGAATGCTTGACGTAAAGCAGCTCAACTACCGTTATGAACTGTTTGACTACACACAGGCCGCCCTTCGCAAGAACCAGCTCGATCCCAGTGACAGGTTCCGCAATACTGATCAGGAGGTATCAAAGGAGAAGGTTATGATCTCAAAGGACACCGCCTACATTGATGAGAGCGGAAACATTGTCCGCAAGACCATCAACAGGGAACTGAGCAGTCTGTTTGACTTTGTAAATACCTATATAGTTAATGTTTTCCCGGATACTACATGCTGGGTCAACGATTTCCCCAACGCCAACAACGAGACCTACATGCGTCTCTACTTCAACCATCCCAACTACAATGACTACCCCGTTGTAGGTGTAAGCTGGGAGCAGGCCAACGCATTCTGCGCATGGCGTACGGAGTTCCTGCTGGCAGGTCTGGGTGCCCAGGCCAAATATGTGCAGCGCTACCGCCTGCCGACCGAGGCTGAGTGGGAGTTTGCAGCACGCGGACGTGAGAACAACCGCTATCCCTGGAAGTCTACCGGTTCAAAGGATGATGACGGCTGCTACTACGCCAACTTCAAGCCCGAGCGCGGTAACTACACCAAGGACGGAAGCCTGATAACCACTAAGGTAGGTTCATACAAGCCCAACTCAAACGGTCTGTACGATATGGCCGGAAACGTGGCCGAATGGACATCCACCACATACACTGAGGCTGGTATTCTCCAGATGAACGACATGAATCCGGAGCTTTACTACAACGCAGCCGTAGAGGATCCCTATTACATGAAGAAGAAGGCCCTGCGCGGCGGTTCATGGAAGGATCCCGAGAAGTTCATCGAGTCTTCATGGCGTACATACGAGTACCAGAACGAGCAGCGTTCATACATTGGTTTCCGTTGCGTACGCACACAGGTTGGCACCGCCGGATCATCCAAGGGCCGTAAATAACTTTGAAAATCAACTGATATGGAAAATATAGAGAAAAAAGGTCTTCTGACACGTATACAGGACTATCTGGATTCACCCAAGGGCAGAATCCTCCTGAACTACCTCTACAGCTGGGGTGCAGCTGTCGTTATCTTAGGTGCGCTTTTCAAACTGACCCACATCAAGGGCGCCAACCTGATGCTGTTCATAGGTATGGGCACCGAGGTTCTGGTGTTCTTTATCTCAGGTTTTGAGAAGCCGTTCATTCCCAAACAGGATGATGAGGACGATGAATATGAGGCTCCCCGCGTACGCGGCAGCATCATCATCAACAATGCAGCCCCGCAGAGTGCTCCGCAGCAGCCCGTTCAGGCTCCCACAGCAGCAGCTGCCGCCGAGGGTGCAAGCCCGCTCAATGTAGGCGGTGTGGAGAACATCACACAGGACTACATTGCACGTGTGCATGACCTTACACTCAAGATGGAGCAGATGTGCCGTCATTCAGAGAAGATGGAGCAGAGCTCAGAGGAGATAGAACAGCTTTCACGCAACCTCATAAGCATCAACACATTCTACCAGATGCATCTTAAGTCTGCAAGCACCCAGATGGAGAACATCGAGAAGGTAAACGAGCAGACCCGTCAGATGGTTGACAAGATTGAGGAACTCAACCGCGTATATGCACGCATGGTCGAGGCAATGAAGGTGAATTCCCAGATGGGAGCCAAGTAATTTGCTATGAGCAGAAAGAAAACGAATGAAAGACCGCCATCGGCGCGTCAGAAGATGATCAACCTCATGTACATCGTCCTTCTGGCGATGCTTGCCATGAACGTATCATCGGACGTGCTGAACGGTTTCAAGATAGTGGAGGAGAGTCTGTCAAAGAGCACGACCAATGCCACGATCCAGAACGAGAAGGCTTACCGCGAGTTTGCCGCCGCTGACTCCATCAACCACGAGAAGGTGGGTGAATGGTACGGCAAGGCACTCTACGTAAAGCAGATATCGGACTCACTTTACAACTTTGCCGATGAGCTCAAGACACTCATTGCAATTGAGGCCGATGGAAAGGACGCCGATGTAAACAACATCCACAACCGCGAGGACCTGGAGGCTGCCACACAGGTTATGCTCCACCCCTCACGCGGCAAGGGCGGCATGCTCTATGACGCCATCAACAACTATCGCGACAAGATCCTGGAGATGGTCACTGACCCCACCCAGAGAGAGATCATAAGCAACAACTTCAGCACCGAGGTTCCTCTCAAGGTGGGTGCTCTGGGCAAGAACTGGCAGGAGTACAACTATGAGAACATGCCGGTGGCTGCCGCCATCACCATGCTTACCAAACTGCAGAATGATGTTCGTTATGCTGAAGGTGAGGTGCTTCACACCCTGGTCAACAACATCGACGTAGGTGACCTCCGTGTAAACGCCATCAACGCTTACGTGATCCCCACTTCACAGAACGTGGTACAGGGTAACAGCTTCAAGGCACGCATCATCATGGCTGCCGTTGACTCTACCGCACGTCCCGCCATCTACATTGACGGCAAGAAGATAGACTCTGACGACGGCTGGTATGAGGTTCCCGCCAACAAGACCGGTGACTACACCCTGTCAGGTTACATGGAACTGAACTCAGGTAACGGCGTCATCCGCCGTGACTTTACACAGAACTACTCGGTAGTATCACCGCTGGCAACCGTTTCGGCCACTATGATGAATGTGCTCTATGCGGGTATCGACAACCCCATCAGCATTTCTGTGCCCGGCGTACCCAGCAATATGATATCGGCCCGTCTCAAGAACGGCGGCGGCACACTGACACGCAGCGGCAACGCATTCGTCTGCAAGCCCACAACCCCCAACCAGGATGTTGTGATTGCCGTTACCGCCAACCAGGAGGGACGCCAGCAGAGCATGGGTGAGTATGAATTCCATGTTCGCCAGCTGCCTGATCCGGCACCCTTCATCGAGTATAAGGATGAGAACGGAAACACACAGCGCTACCGCGGTGGCGGTACACCTATCCTCAAGAAGAACCTGCTGTCAGCCGACGGTATCGTAGCCGCCATTGACAACGGTCTGCTGAACATAGGTTTCCGCGTCCTGAGTTTTGAGACCACATTCTTTGACAACAACGGTAACGCCGTACCCGAACTCTCTGACGGACCCAGGTTCTCAGAGCGTCAGAAAAAGACCTTCCAGCAGCTGGGACGCGGCCGCCGTTTCTATATCCAGCGCGTCAAGGCTGTAGGTCCTGACGGCATTGAGCGTCAGCTCACCACCTCACTTGAGGTCATTCTTAACTGATAAAAGGAGAAAACGATATGAAAAAGAGTATTCTTTTGTTTCTGACACTGGCTGCCTCACTTATGGTGAACGCACAGCCCACACGCAGACTCCAGGAGCAGCAGGCCCAGAAGGAGGCCGAGAAGAGCCCCACGGCAGTGACTATCTCAGAGCGTGCCCGCTCACAATATACAGCACAGACCGCCATGCCTACTGAAGTTCAGTGGAGACGTGACATTTACCGTGAGCTGGACCTCAAGAAGGAGAAGAACGCAGCGCTCTACTACCCCGAGCAGCCTCTGGGTGACCGCGTGAATTTTTTCACTCTGGTGCTCAACCTTATCCTTGACGGCAAGATCAAGGCATATGAGTACCGCCTGGACGGCAATGAGCTCTTTACTCCGGACAACGAACTGGATATAGAGAACATGCTGGACAAGTTCTACATCTACTACACCAAGGATGAGAAAGGCAAGTACAAGATCGAGCCTACCGATATCCCCAGCCCGGGCAAGTACTACATCAAGGAGAGTAACTATCTGGACCAGCTTTCAAACTTCCAGACCCGCGTTACAGCCGTATGTCCGGTTCTGATGCAGAGTGACTTTGGTGAGAAACCCACCGCCTACCCCATGTTCTGGCTTAACTATGATGAGATAAGCCCCTATCTTGGACAGACCCAGGTGATGACCAGCAGTTACAACAACACCAGCAACATGTCTCTGGATGACTACTTTGTAATGCGCCAGTATGAGGGTGATATCTACAAGACATCCAACCTGAGGAACGTGCCCCTTTCAGAGTACTGTCTGACCGATTCAGCACTGCAGGCCGAGCGAGCTCGCATCGAGAAGCAGCTCCGTGACTTCCAGAACGGACTGTGGAGCGAGGCAGACCTGCAAAACGCTCTGGAGCCCAACGCCGCAGCCACTTCACAGAAGAAGGAAAAGGAACCTAAGGAGCCTAAGGAACCCAAGGAAAAGAAAGAGAGGGCTCCGCGTGCCCCTCGCCAGTCATCAGGCGAGAGACTATCAGTTCATTGATAAGCAACTAACAGATTGAAAGATAGATAACAGTCAGGTTTGTCAAATAAAAAGGGCAGACCTGATTGTTGTATTTAAAAAGTGTTAACTTTGCACCCGATTAAATCCTTTTTAAATATGCGAAAGATCAGATTTATCCTTTGCCTTATGTTGCCGATGGTCTTCATGACCGTATCGGCCGAACCGAGGCTTAACGTGCGTGGAGGCCTCTCTCTTACAAGCAATGATATTACACGTATCAACACTGAGAGCGTCCAGCAGAAAGAGAATTACAGCGGTTTCTTTATCGGCCCGGCCCTGACTATGGGTGACGGCTTTCTTGGACTTGACTTTGCACTCCTTTACCAGCAGACCAAGATGAAGGGTTATGATGAACTGGGACAGGAAAAGAACTACAAGCAGGAATTTCTGGAACTCCCCCTCTCTCTGAGAGTGAACATAGGTTTCCCCAACCTCTGCGTAATCGGTCAGTTCGGACCGCAGTGGAACGTCAGTCTGGGAGATGTCAAGACATACTTCAATGACGGCAAGGAGATTGAGTCAGACAAGTTCGTCACCACCGGTAACATCGGTGCAGGTGTAAGACTCTTCGACAAGGTTGAAGCAATGCTCAACTTCAATGTTCCATGGAAGGTCATTGCCGACAATACCGATGACTTCAAGAAGATGGGCGACCAGATAGGTGATTACAAGACCATCCAGTTCATAGTAAGCTGGAGATTCTGATTATAATTGTTTTACTAAATAAACCGTTTATGAAAAAAGCATTGATCGTCTGCAGTCTTGCACTGCTTTCATTCATCCCCGCTTCAGCTCAGTTCAGCTGGGGTATCCGCGGTGGTCTCAATCTTGTAAACAATGACATTACTGCAGTAACTAAAGAGTCTGCACAGAGCAAGGACAGCTACACCGGTTTCTTCTTCGGTCCGATGGCCGAGGTTCAGATTCCTATCATCGGAATCGGCGTTGACGCTGCCGCTCTCTATTCACAGAAGGGCGTTGAGCTTCCTGATACTACAACTATGAAGAATCAGTCACTCTCTATCCCCCTTTCACTGAAGTATTCACTCGGACTCGGAAACTTTGCAGCCGTATACTTTGCAGCAGGTCCTCAGCTGGATTTCAGAATCGGTGACCTGAACGCAAAATTCAAGGACGGAAACGATGTTAAGGACTTTGCACTTGAAAAGAGTACATGGAGTATCAACGTAGGTGCCGGTGTGAAACTGATCAACCACATCCAGGCCGGTATCAACTACAACATCCCCGTATCAAAGGAGGGTGCCATCAAACTGGCAGAGGATTCAAATCCCAGCCCGGCAGCCATTGCAGCCAATCCTCCCGCTGACTTCAAGTCAAGCACACTCCAGTTCTCACTTACCTGGACTTTCTAAAAAAGAGTGACATATTGAGGCCGGTTCCCCTAAACGGGAGCCGGTCTTTTTTTATAACTTTACGGGACCGATGAGCATGTACGCCGACATAATCCTTCCGGTACCCCTGAACGAGCTGTTCACCTACAGCGTACCGGCCTCTCTGGAGCACCTTGCAGTGTCCGGGGCAAGGGTTTATGTACCGTTCGGCAAGGGCCGCCGTCTTACGGGACTGATTGTAAGGACACACGGCAACAAGCCCACGCAGCATGACACAAAGGAGATAATCAGCGTGCTTGACGACACCTGCCCATCGGTCCTGCCTCAGCAGCTCAAGCTAATGGAATGGATGAGCCGATACTACATCTGCCCGCCGGGTGATGTATTCAAGGCCGCCCTTCCGTCAGGACTGCGTCCCGATTCCAGTGCAAAGGAGCAGTTATACAAACCCCGCATAACGGTATTCGTCAGACTTGGACAGAACAGCAGTCCGGAGTTCGGCAAGACAGCCGTAAAGCAGAAAGAGCTGTACGAACGTTTTCTTGAACTCTCGGGTATAAAGGATGACGGTTCACATACCAGACCCGTAACCAAAAGGGCTCTCATGGAAGGTTCCAAAACGGCATCGTCATTCAGGGCTCTTGAGGATAACGGCATTCTTGAGACCTATGAGGTAGAGACCGGCCGTCTGCCGCAGTTCAAGGGCTCGCTCATAGAGCCGGCCGCCTTAAGCCAGGCGCAGCAGAAGGCACTTGACGGCATACACGAGTCTTTCAAGACCAAAAACGTCTGCCTGCTGCACGGCGTGACATCCAGCGGCAAGACCGAGATATACATCCATCTTATCAAGGAGCAGATAGCCAAGGGAAAACAGGTTCTTTACCTGTTACCGGAGATTGCACTTACCACCCAGATAGAGCACCGTCTGCAACGGGTGTTCGGTGATGACATGTGCGTCTATCATTCCCGATGCCAGGACAATGTCAGGGTCGAGGTCTGGAATAGGCTTACCGGTGACAATCCCTACAAACTGATTCTGGGAGCCCGCTCAGCGGTGTTGCTCCCCCTCCAAAACCCGGGACTCATCATAGTGGATGAGGAGCATGAACCCAGTTTCAAGCAGGAGGATCCCTCACCCCGCTATCACGGCCGTAACACAGCCATCATGCTGGCCTCATTATATGGAGCAAAGACCCTTCTGGGCAGTGCCACACCGGCTCTGGAGAGTTACTCCAACGCCGTATCCGGCAAGTACGGGCTGGTTACGCTGACTGAGCGTTACAGCGGCATCCGCATGCCTGAAATAATCATAGTGGACACTGCAGAACTCAGACGTAAGAAATACATGCAGGGGCTCTTCTCCCCGCAACTGATTGACAGCATAAGGGAGGCCCTTGACGGTGGCCGTCAGGTGATACTCTTCCATAACCGCCGCGGTTATGCCGGCACGGTGGAGTGCCCCGACTGCGGATGGGTTCAGAAATGTGACTGCTGTGACGTGAGCCTTACATTCCATAAGAGTCTCAACACCGCCACCTGCCACTACTGCGGACGCAGTTACCGCGTTCCCGCCGTCTGCCCCGAGTGCTCGGGCAACAGGCTTCGCAGCCGCGGTTTCGGAACCGAGAAGATTGAGGAGGAGGTAT
The DNA here is from genome assembly GCA_902798685.1 of uncultured Bacteroidales bacterium. Lineage (GTDB taxonomy): Bacteria > Bacteroidota > Bacteroidia > Bacteroidales > Bacteroidaceae > Colenecus. The sequence continues at coordinate 6,295 of CADBXO010000033.1, read as the reverse complement.
CGGCCCTGTTCCCCCAGGCACGTACGGCACGTCTGGATCTGGATTCGGCCAAGAACGGATATGAGACTATCCTGGAGGATTTCCAGGAGGGACGCACCGATATCCTGATTGGAACGCAGATGGTATCCAAGGGTCTGGACTTTGACAAGGTCAGCGTGGTGGGAATACTGCAGGCCGACTCCATGATGAGTTACCCCGATTTCCGCTCAACCGAACGCGGATACCAGCTTATGGCTCAGGTGGCGGGACGTGCCGGCCGCAAGGAGATGCCCGGCAAGGTAATCATTCAGACCCGCCAGCCCGATGCACCCGTGATGAATCTGGTACGCAGGAATGACTACGCATCTTTCTTCAAGAGCCAGATGGAGGAGCGCAGCGCATTCGGTTATCCTCCCTATACACGTATCGTCACCGTATCGGTAAAAGGCACACAGCCGGATACCGTAGACCGTGCGGCGCTCATACTCAGGAACTCCCTGGCTTCACTGCTGGGTCAGGACAAGGTATTGGGGCCCGATGCCCCTCCCGTCTCCAGGATCCAGTACCGATATATACGCCGCGTAATAATCAAACTGCCGCTTGAACTCACGGTAGACAAAAGCCGCAGCCTGCTGTCCAAAGCCCTGGACAACACTCTTGCAGCTGATAAGGTGAGCGGAATTACTGTTTCTTTTGACTCAGATCCACAGTAGAATCAGGATAACTGATACGGGTGTGGTACATGGTGCGGAGCTTCTCCTTGAAGGTCTCCTTGACGCGGTTTATCTCCTGCCAGCTTATGGGGCAGTCCTGGAAATAACCCTCCTGAACCTGGGTGTCGATAATCTTGTCCACAAGTTCTCCGATGCTCTCCTCAGTATACTCCTTGAGGCTGCGTGAGGCGGCCTCGACGGCATCGGCCATCATTACGACGGCTGTCTCCTTTGAGTAGGGATTGGGACCAGGGTAACTGAAATCCTTGGGATCGGGATCCTGGTCGGGATGTTCCTGCGTGTACTTGATATAGAAGTATCGGGCCACTCCCTTTCCGTGATGGGAGGCAATGAAACCGCGTATTGACTCGGGCAGTCCGAACTTATCGGCCAGTTCAAGACCTTTCTCTATATGGCCGGTGATGATGCGGGCGCTCTCCTGCGGGGTCAGCTTGTCATGCGGGTTGACACCGCTCTGGTTCTCGGTAAAGAAGGGGGCGTTGTCCATCTTGCCTATGTCGTGGTAGAGAGCGGCGGTACGTACCAGCTGCGGGTTGGCCTTGATGCGGGTGGCTGCCTCAGATGCCAGGGTTGACACCTGCATGGAGTGCTGGAATGTGCCCGGTGCCTTCTCGGCCAGCTCACGCAACAGCTGATTGTTTATGTTGGAGAGTTCAATCAGCGTTACGTTTGATGTGAATCCGAATACCTTCTCTATGACAAAGAGCAACGGATAGACAAGCAGTATGATGATACAGTTGATGGCGAAGTAGAGGAATATCAGCGGGTCAATGTCGCGGATGTTCTCCAGCTGGGTCATCTGGAAAGCTGTCCATACCAGACTGTATGAGATGAATATGAGCAGGCAGGTACGCAGTATCTGTGAACGCTGCGAGAGTTCCTTGAGTGAATAGATTCCGGTCAGGCCGGCCAGGAACTGCAGCAGGACATACTCATAAGGCATGGAGACTATGAGTGACGTGGAGAGTATGAACGTCATATATCCGGTGAACGCCGTTCTGGAGTCAAGGAATATGCGCAGCATGATGGCCAGCATGGAGCAGGGGAAGAGGAATATGCTCCAGCTTGAATACTGGCAATAGAGGCCCACAGTTACCGTGAAGAGTGAAATGGAGCCGAACAGGAACCACAGTACGTTGCGGTTCTCGACATCATCTATACGGTACAGGCTCAGGTAGATGAACAGTACCAGGAAGCAGAGCATTACAAACACACCGCGTCCGGCCCACGTGAGCATCGCAAAACGCTTGGACTGGTTCTTCTCATTTACTATGCTCAGGTAGGAGTTGATGATGTTGCTCTTCTGCTCATCGACTATCTCACCCTGGTCTATGATCTTCTGACCCTCGACAACCATTCCGCGGTAGTGAGATATCTCATTGAGCTGTGATGCAAGGTCAGCCTCGGAACGGACCTCGTCATATATCACGTTAGGCTGGATATACTGCTCGATATTATGCTGGAGCAGGGTGTAGCGGTCATATGCATATATCTCGGCATCGGTCACCAGACGGTAGGCGTCACGTATGCTCCTTACGCTTGATGTCTGTACGAATGATGAGGTGTTACCCTCATAGATGCGGAACAGCTGCTTGCCAGAAAGGACCTCTTCATCGGACGTGGATATTATTCCGTCCCTGTAGACCTTCTCAAGACGGCGGCGCAGGGCCTGGTAGGACTCCTCCCAAACCACCTTGCTCAGACTGTCCTGATAAAACTTGTCAAACTGGGCCAGGGCGGCATCGGCCACACCGGCATTGCGGCTGAAGTAAGGGGCGAATGCCGCCTTGACGCTGTCGGCCTCGGCCTGCCATACGTCATCGCTCTTCTGGATGGAGAAATTGAAAGGTGCTATCAGCACGTCATATGTCCAGGGTTTACCCACGGTGAAAGTGTACTTCTCCTGTCTGCTGGCAGGCATAAAGTATACGGTCAGCAATGCGGAAATCACTGACAATATGACTAAAAGACTACGGTTGCTCTTTAAAAAGCCTCTTTTATCATTCATTAAGATTATACTACTTTGTTGGCTTGTAAAAATAAGGCTTTTTCATGATAAAATGATTAATTTTGCACCGCTAAAACGAAAGAGATGACAGACAATTCAGGCAGCCGCCGCGTCAGGGTGCGTTTTGCGCCCAGTCCTACAGGACCGCTTCACATTGGCGGCGTACGTACTGCACTTTACAACTACCTTTTCGCCCGCAAGAATGGGGGCGACCTTATTTTCAGAATAGAGGATACCGACAGCAACCGTTTCGTACCGGGTGCCGAGGAATATATACTTGAAGCTTTCCGCTGGCTCGGAATCAAGTTCGACGAAGGTGTTTCCTTTGGCGGCAAATACGGTCCCTACCGTCAGTCGGAGCGCAGGGAAATCTACAAGAAGTATGTTGACCAGCTGCTCGAGGCAGGCAAGGCCTATATAGCTTTCGACACCCCTGCAGAACTCGAGGCCAAGCGCGCCGAGATTCCCAATTTCCAGTATGATGCCGCCACCCGCGGTCAGATGCGCAACTCACTCACACTTCCGGCCGATGAGGTCAAGGCTCTCATTGACGGCGGCAACCAGTATGTAGTGCGTTTCCTCATCGAGCCCGACCAGGAGGTTGAGGTCGATGACCTTATCCGCGGCAAGGTTACCATCAACTCATCAGTACTGGATGACAAGGTTCTCTACAAATCAGCTGACCAGCTCCCCACATACCATCTGGCAAACATCGTCGATGACCACCTGATGGAGGTTACCCACGTAATCCGTGGTGAGGAGTGGCTGCCTTCAGCACCTCTGCATGTACTGCTTTACCGTGCATTCGGCTGGCAGGACACCATGCCGCAGTTCGCTCACCTGCCCCTGCTTCTCAAGCCCGAGGGTAACGGCAAGCTGAGCAAGCGTGACGGTGACCGTCTGGGATTCCCCGTGTTCCCGCTGGAATGGCATGATCCCAAGACCGGTGAGATTTCATCAGGCTACCGCGAGAAGGATTATCTGCCCGAGGCCGTGATCAACTTCCTGGCTCTGCTGGGCTGGAATCCCGGTGATGACCGTGAGATCATGACCATGGATGAGATGGTTGACCTCTTCAACCTGGAGAAGTGCAGCAAGGCCGGCGCCCGTTTCAACTATCAGAAACTCGTCTGGTTCAACCACGAATACATAATGCTCAAGAGCGATCGCGAGATTGCCGAGCTCTTCAATCCCATTCTTGAAAGCCACGGTGTCAAGGCTCCCATGGAGCGTGTGGAGACTGCCGTAGGTCTGGTCAAGAACCGCGTAAACTTTGTAGGTGAACTTTGGGACAACTGCTCATACCTGTTCCAGGCTCCCACCGCTTTTGATGAGAAATCACTCAAGAAATGGTGGAAGGACGAGGCTCCCAAGACCACTGCCGAACTCTGCGACTTCCTGGAGGCACAGGAGGACTGGAACGGTGAGACACTTGAACCCAAGGTAATGGAGTGGATAGCTTCCAAGGGTTATGCCACAGGTAAAGTGATGAACGCCCTGCGTGTCACCCTTGTAGGTGCAGCCATGGGTCCGCAGATATTCTGCATCACTGACTTCCTGGGACGTGAAGAGACATTAAGACGTGCCCGCAAGGCCATTTCAGAACTTTCCTGTTAAGTACAAGAGATGATTATCTACACAATAGGCATTTATCTATATGCGCTGTGTATAAATATAGCGGCATTATTCAATAAGAAGGCCCGTCTTCTCATAAAAGGACACAACCATATACTCGACACCATCAGGGAGCAGGTTGATCCGGAGTCAAAATATCTCTGGTTCCATGCTTCATCACTCGGTGAGTTCGAGCAGGGTCGCCCCCTCATTGAGAGAATCCACAGCAAGCACCCCGAGTGCCGCATCCTGCTCACCTTCTTCTCACCCTCGGGCTATGAGGTGCGCAAGGATTACAAGGGGGCCGATATTGTCTGCTACATTCCCTTTGACACTCCTTTGAACGTACGCAGGTTCCTGGACACCGTCAAGATTGAGAAGGCTTTCTTTATCAAGTACGAGTTCTGGCCCAACTTCCTCAGGGGACTTTACAAGAGAAACATCGAGATTTTCAGCATATCATCCATATTCCGTGACAACCAGCTCTTCTTCAAGTGGTACGGACGCGGATATGCCAAGGCACTGACCTACTTCAAGCATCTCTTTGTACAGGACCGTCACTCCAAGGACCTGCTCAAGAGCATCGGCATAACCGATGTCTCAATCGTGGGCGATACACGTGCCGACCGTGTACTGGAGGTTGCCGCAGCATCAAAGCAGTTCCCGGTGATTGAGAAGTTCGTGAACGGTGATCCCACCTTCATAGCAGGCAGTTCATGGCCGGCCGATGAGGAACTCTTCATCCCCTACTTCCTTACCAAGCCCGACTGGAAACTCATCATCGCACCCCATGAGATTCATGAGGAGCATCTGGCAGAGATTGAATCACGTCTTAAGGGACGTGACTGCATACGTCTGTCAAAAGCCACACTGGATAACATCAAGGGTTACGACACCCTCATCATAGACTGCTTCGGAATGCTCTCATCCATCTACCGTTACGGCCACATAGCCTATATCGGCGGCGGATTCGGAGTTGGAATCCACAATGTACTGGAGGCTGCGGTATTTGACATACCCGTACTCTTCGGCCCCAACAACCAGAGGTTCCGTGAGGCACAGGATCTCAAGCACGTAAAGGGCGGCTTCGAGATAACCGATGCCTACAGTTTGAGAATCCTGATTGACAAGTTCATCAGTGATCCCGGTTTCCTCAAGAAAGCTGGAAAGAACGCCGGTGACTATGTCCGCAGCAGCAGCGGCACTTCCGACAAAATCCTAGGTGAGATAGGGCTCAATTAGTCTTTGTACCAGCTTGCATACATGTGGTAATCACGTGCTATGCGCTGGTTCATCTCTTTGGCCTGTTCAGGGTCAACGTCCTTTACGTACTTGGCGGGGACGCCTGCCCAGATAGTGTTGGGCTGAATGACGGTCTTGCTGAGTACAACTGAGCCTGCAGCTACGATGGCACCTTCACCAACTACGGCGTGATCCAGAACTACTGAACCCATACCTATCAGGGCGTTGTCCTTGATTTCGGCCCCATGGATTGTGACGTTGTGACCCACCGAAACGTTGTCACCGATGACGGTGGTTGAGCGCTGATACAGGGTATGGATGACCGAGCCGTCCTGGATGTTGGTTCCGTTACCGATACGGATGGAGTTCACATCGCCGCGGAGCACTGTTCCGAACCATATGCTGCATCCTTCACCTATAACCACATCACCTATGATTGCCGCGTTGTCGGCAAGGAAACAATCCTCTCCGATTTGGGGTGTAAAGCCTCTGACTGATTTGATGATTGCCATATCCGTATCCGTTTTTTTTCAGGTGCTAAAATAGTGCAACTTTTCTGAATTTATATACCAATCAAACAAGTTATTGATTACTTTTGTGGTCCAAGACAAAAATAACGGACTAATATACTTAAAACAGCTATGAAGTTTTTGACAAATGAGAAACTGGTCATCTCTGGCGCAGCCGGTATGATCGGATCAAACATGGCTCAGACAGC
>CADBXO010000032.1 GCA_902798685.1 uncultured Bacteroidales bacterium | reverse complement strand
CGCATCAAGGCCATCCAGGAGGTTGAGAAGATTGGTGCCGCATATGCCATCGGCCGTGACTGTCACGTTGGTGACACCATCATCGGTATCAAGGGCCGCGTGGGCTTTGAGGCTGCCGCTCCGATGCTTATCATCGGCGCACACCGTTTCCTTGAGAAGTACACACTGTCCAAGTGGCAGCAGTACTGGAAGGATCAGGTTGCCAACTGGTACGGAATGTTCCTGCACGAGTCACAGTATTTGGAGCCCGTGATGCCCGATATCGAGGCAATGCTGGCAAGCTCACAGCGTAACGTGAACGGAACCGTAACCCTTGAACTGCGTCCCTACAGCTTCCAGACCGTAGGTTGCGACACTCCCGATGACTTGGTACACAATAAGCTGGGTGAGTACGGTGAGGGTGCAAAGGCCTGGACTGCCGACGATGCCAAGGGATTCATTAAGATCACTTCTACTCCGCTGCGCGCTTATTATAGCGTTCATCCGGATGAGGAAAGATAAAAATGACTATATTTACCCTTGTTTACTAACAATTTAAAGATTAGAAATTATGTCAGAAGCTAAGAAACTGTACAGGTCAAAGACCGACAAGAAGATTTTCGGAGTATGCGGTGGTTTTGCCGAGTATTTTGATATTGATGTAACAATCATCCGTATTATCTTTCTCGTTTTGCTGCTTGGTGCAGGATGTGGCCTTTTGGCTTATCTGATCTGCGCATTGATCATGCCTGAGCAGAAATGATTAAAGTAGGAATAATAGGAGGTGCCGGTTACACTGCCGGCGAACTTATACGCATACTTCTGGGTCATCCCGATGCCGAGATTGTGTTCGTGAACAGCACGAGCAATGCCGGCAACAAACTGAGTGCGGTACATGAGGGACTGATTGGTGAGACCGATATGGTTTTCACTGACCAGCTGCCCCTTGATACCATTGACGTGCTGTTCTTCTGCACCGCTCACGGCGATACCCGCAAGTTCATGGAGGCCAACACCCTGCCCGAGGGACTGAAGGTGATAGACCTCTCAATGGATTACCGTCTGGAGGCCGAGGACAATCCGTTCATCTACGGACTCCCCGAGCTGAACCGTCGTGCCATCTGCAAGAGCCAGTATGTTGCCAACCCCGGTTGCTTTGCCACAGCCATACAGCTTGCATTGCTGCCTCTGGCCCGCAACCTGATGCTCAATGATGACATCTACGTGAATGCCATCACCGGCAGCACAGGCGCAGGCGTAAAGCCCGGTGCAACGACACACTTCAGCTGGCGTAACAACAACATCAGCATCTACAAGCCCTTCACACATCAGCATCTGCCTGAGATCATACAGTCAATCAAGCATTTGCAGAGTAGCTTCAGCTCCGATATCAACTTCATCCCTTATCGCGGTGACTTTACACGCGGCATATTCGCTACCGCAATTGTCAAGAACGCCGTCGATATTGATGAGCTCTACAAGATATACCGTGAGTATTATGAGGCCGATTCGTTCGTGCATGTTGTTGAGGAGCCGATAGACCTGAAGCAGGTAGTGAACACCAACAAGTGCCTTATCCATCTGGAGAAGCACGGTGACAAGCTGCTCGTTGTATCTTGCATAGATAACCTCCTGAAGGGTGCCAGCGGAACTGCCGTGCACAACATGAACCTCTTGTTCAATCTTAAAGAAACTACCGGTTTGATTTTGAAGTCCTCCGGTTTCTAAACTATGAAATTATTTCCTGTATATAGCCTGTTCCCGGTCAATATCGTAAAGGGACAGGGCCAGAAAGTGTGGGATGAGAATGGCCAGGAGTACCTGGACCTTTATGGTGGTCACGCAGTTATAAGCATCGGCCACGCACACCCGCATTACGTAGAGGCCGTAAGCCGTCAGGTGGCTACTCTGGGTTTTTACTCAAATTCCGTGATAAACCGTCTGCAGGAGCAGTTTGCAGAGCATCTGGGCCGCGTTTGCGGTTATGAGGATTACAGCTTCTTCATGATCAACAGCGGTGCCGAGGCTAATGAGAACGCCCTCAAACTGGCATCGTTCCATACCGGCCGCAGCCGTGTGCTCTCCCTTAAGAAAGCATTCCATGGCCGTACATCACTGGCCGTCGAGGTTACCGACAACCCCAAGATCATTGCCCCCATCAACGCGTGCGGTCATGTGACCTATCTGCCGTGGGGAGATCTGGATGCTGCCAAGGCTGAACTGGCCAAGGGTGATGTGGCTGCCCTGATTATTGAAGGAATTCAAGGCGTAGGTGGAATTCAGGTTCCATCTGATGATTATATGAAAGGTCTGCGTGAGGCCTGCACCGCCAACGGTACAGTAATGATACTGGATGAAATCCAGAGCGGTTACGGCCGTAGCGGCAAGTTCTTTGCCCATCAGTACAACGGCATCAAGCCCGACCTTATCACCGTAGCCAAGGGCATAGCCAACGGTCTGCCTTGCGGAGGTCTGCTTATCAGCCCCATGTTCCAGCCGGTCATCGGCCAACTTGGAACCACATTCGGAGGCAACCATCTGGCTTGCGCCGCCGCCAACGCAGTGCTCGACGTGATGGAGAGCGAGCATCTGGTAGAGAACGCCGCCAACGTAGGCTCCTACCTGCTTGAGCAACTCAAGCAGATTCCCGGACCCAAGGAAGTTCGCGGTCGCGGCCTCATGATAGGAATGGAATTCGACCAGCCCATCAAGGAACTCCGCCAGCGCCTCCTCTTTGAAGAGCACATCTTCACCGGCGTCAGCGGCACCAACGTAATCCGTCTGCTCCCGCCTCTGTGCATAACAAAGCAGGATGCCGACCGCTTCCTGGAGAGCTACGCTAAGGTTCTGAAATAATTATTTGCGGGAATCCGTTCCCCAAAGCATTTTCTCTCGGAGGGTGGCAAAGAAGTCACCCTTCGCTGGTTTCATAACGCTTATCTTGAACGGGGCGCGGCTGATTTCTATGGCTGTGTGTTCGGGGCAGCTGAAACTCTTGCCGTCTATTGATACCAGGAAGCTGTGGCTGCGGCTGCTTACATCCAGGCGGATGGTCTCGTTTGCCGGCAGAACCAGCGGACGCATGGTCAGGCTGTGCGGTGCAACGGGGGTCAGGCAGATGACGTTGGTGCCCGGAGCTATGATGGGGCCGCCCACGCTCAGGGAGTAGGCGGTGGAGCCTGTGGGTGTAGCCACTACCAGACCGTCGGCCTGATAGGTGATCATCTGTGTGCCGCCTACGCTGGTGGCAACCTGTATCATTGATGAGATATCGTGCTTAAGAATGGCTATGTCATTGAGGGCATAGGGGGTGTGGCCCTGGGGCAGACCCTCCATGTTAACCTGCAGCAGGTTACGCTCCTCAAGAGTATAGTCACCGTTATGTATGCGTGTGATGGCATCGGTAATACGGTCGGTGGTGATATCGGCCAAAAAGCCCAGACGGCCGGTGTTGATACCTACCATCGGGATGCCCTTGTCGGCCACGCGGGTTGCGGTGCGCAGGAATGTGCCGTCGCCGCCTACGCTGATGACTGCATCGGCCGTAAAGACATTGCCGTCAAACAGGGTGTCAGAGGGGATTTCAAGACCCATTGTGCGGGTCAGGAACTCGTAGTAGGGGCGGTCCACAGATATGCCGTCACCGAGTGAACGGAGCAGGTTAAAGAACTGCTGCTCCTGGCCGCAGAACTTGTCACGTGACGTATTTCCGAATATGGCGAAACGCATACGATATATCGAATTATTCGTTACCTTTGCAAAGATAGTTTTTTTATTCATGTGAGGGGTCTTATGACAAGATTAAGTGTAAATATCAATAAGATAGCCACCCTGCGAAATGCCCGCGGAGGCAACAATCCGGACGTTGTCAAGACTGCCCTTGACTGCGAGCGATTCGGTGCCGACGGAATCACGGTGCATCCCAGACCGGACGAAAGACACATACGCCGTCAGGACGTATATGACCTTAAGAAAGTACTTACCACGGAATTCAACATCGAGGGTTATCCCGCCCCTGAGTTTATGGAGCTGGTCACCAAGATCAAGCCCGCACAGGTAACGCTTGTGCCTGACTCACCCGAGCAGATAACCTCCAATCACGGTTGGAACACTCTGAACTATCAGGATTTCCTGGTAGACATAATTAGTGAACTTAAGCGTAACAGCATCCGCGCATCAGTCTTTGTGGATGCTGATCCCCGTATGGTAGAGCTTGCCGCCAAGGCCGGGGCTGATAGGGTCGAGCTGTATACCGAGCCGTATGCATCGGACTACATAAAGATGGGTCCGGAGTTTGCGGTCAAGCCGTTCGTGGCTGCTGCCAAGAAGGCACGTGAGTGCGGCATGGGCCTGAATGCGGGTCATGACCTGAGCCTGGTCAATCTTCGCTACCTCAAGGAGCAGATTCCTTGGATGGATGAGGTGTCGATAGGCCACGCGCTGGTATGTGACGCGCTCTATCTGGGACTTGAAAAGACAATAAGTGAGTACAAAAATTGCATTAAATAATATGTTCCTACAATCAACACTTGCACAGACATTAGGCGATACCGTGTCACAGAGCCCGGTTGCCGTACAGTTGGCCGAGGAGGCTACAGACAAGATGAATCTTTTTGAGATGGCACTCAAGGGTGGATGGATCATGCTGGTCCTGCTGCTGCTCTCAATCGTCTGCTTCTACATCTTCTTTAACCGTATAGCAATCTATCGTAAGGCTGACATCAAGGATCCTCACTTCATGGACCGCATCAATGACTACATGAAGAGCGGCGAGATCAAGTCGGCCCAGATATTCTGCCAGGCTACCGCTTCACCGCTGAGCCGTATCGTTGAGAAGGGTGTAGGTCTGGCCGGTCACGATCCCAAGGATGTCCAGATGGGAATGGAGAACGCTGCAAACGTTGAAATTGCCAAACTGGAGAAGGGTCTGAAGGGTCTTTCAACCATCGCCAGTGCCGCTCCTATGATCGGTTTCCTGGGAACGGTTATCGGTATGGTCCGCGCCTTCTGGGAGATGGCCAATGCAGGTAACAACATTGACGTATCACTGCTGTCAAGCGGTATCTATGAGGCTATGATCACCACCGTAGGCGGTCTGATTGTAGGTATCATCGCGCTGTTCGGTTACAACTATCTGGTAGCCCGCGTAGACAGTATAGCTAATGAGATGGAGTCCTTCATTCAGGATTTCACCGTAAATCTGGAGAAGTGATATGCTGAAGAGACGCAATAAGGTATCGCCGCAGTTCAGTATGTCGTCCATGACTGACATCATATTCCTGCTGCTGATATTCTTTATGATAACATCCACGATGGTAAGCCCCAACGCCATCAAGGTGCTGCTGCCGCAGAGCTCGCAGCAGACATCGGCCAAACCGCTTACCCGTGTCATCATAGACCGCGACCTGAACTACTACACAGCGTTCGGCAATGATGATGAGATGCCCATCGTGTTTGAGGAACTGACCGATTTCCTGATTGACTGCTCACAGAAGGAGCCCGAGATGTACGTGGCCCTTTATGCCGATGAGTCCGTCCCCTACAAGGAGATAGTCAAGGTACTCAACATAGCTAATGAGAACCAGTTCAAGGTTGTGCTTGCCACACGCCGTCCCGACCGCAAATAAGGACCGATGAAAAGGGAGAAATTTGACATATTCTCAGTTCTCTGGACCATTCTGCTTCATCTGGGCGTCTTAGGTCTGCTCCTGCTGCTGCACCTGAATAAACCGGTGGCTCAGGCAGAGAGCGGCGTACCTGTAATGCTTGGCAACATGGGTAACCTTGATACCGACTATGAGTTCACCGAGGTCAACTCCATGCCTGCTCCCGCACCCGCAGCCGTACCTGTTCCCCAGGCACCGCAGGCTGAGCCCGCCATCACCCAGAACCTTGAGGAGACGGTAGCCATCGAGGACGGCGAGAAGGAGAAACCGGTCAAGCCCGTAGAGACTCCCAAGCAGCCAACTCCTGAGGAGATCCGCGCTGAGCAGGAGCGTCAGGCAGCCGAGGCCGCACAGAACTTGATGGCCAACGCATTCGGTCGCAGCAGTTCCATGCAGGCAAGCGCTTCACAACAGGAGAACACCTCTGAGACACAGGGTACTCCCGGTTCCACCGAGGGTAACGCCACTCAGGGCAAACCTACCGGCGTAGGCAGCTACGGAACATGGGATCTGGGTGGCCGTGATATGCTTGGTGAGCTTCCGCGTCCGCAGTACAGCATTCAGGAAGAGGGTCGTGTAGTTGTTACAATAACAGTTGATCCCGAGGGTAACGTTATAGACACCCGAATCAACAACCGTACCAACACCACTAACCTGCAGTTGCGTCAGGCTGCCGAGCAGGCCGCCAAGAGGACAAAGTTCAACGCCATAGGCGGTGAGAACAACCAGACAGGAACTATAACATACTACTTCAAACTGAAATAACTTATGGTATACATCTTTCTCGCTGAGGGCTTTGAAGCCATTGAGACAATCACTCCGCTGGATATGCTTATCCGCGCCGGAATCGAGGTGAACACCATCTCCATATCTGATGAGTTCCTGGTAAAGAGCAGTCAGGGTATTCCCGTTCAGGCCGATGACCTGTTTGAGAACACTGATTTCAGCGATGCCGAGATGCTTATACTGCCCGGCGGACAGCCCGGCTCCACCAACCTTGGAAAGCACAAGGGGCTGGAGGCGCTGTTGCGTGAGGCCTTTGATAAGAACCTGCCCGTTGGCGCCATCTGCGCCGCTCCCACAGTGCTGGGCAAGCACGGACTGCTGCAGGGCCGCAAGGCAACCTGCTATCCCGGATGCGAGGGTATGCTCAAGGGTGCCGACTGCAAGGAAACATTCGTTGAAAAGGACGGAAATCTGATCACAGCCTGCGGTCCTGCCGCTGCTGTAGAGTTTGCAAAGGCTATCATCAGCCTGCTTCGCGGTGACGAGGTAACTGCCTCGGTTTGTGAAAAGATGATGTTCGGTCGCGCCTGATGCTTGATCTTGATCAGCGTGACGTCAAGTATCTGCCCGGCGTAGGTCCGGCAAGAGCCGCCCTCCTGAAAGGTGAGCTCCAGATAAACACGCTGCAGGATCTTCTCTACTACTTCCCGTACAAATACATTGACCGCAGCCGTATCTTCCAGATAAAGGAGGTTGACGGCACCATGCCCTATATCCAGCTCAAGGGTAAGATACTCAGTTTTGAGCAGATAGGCGAGGGCCGACGCCAGCGTCTGGTTGCCCATTTCAGCGATGGAACCGGCGTTGCCGACCTGGTATGGTTCAGCGGAATCAAATACACCCTTGACCGCTACCGTCCCGGAGTGGAGTACGTAGTGTTCGGCAAACCCACCATATTCGGCGGCCGCGTCAACGTGGCACATCCCGAGATAGACCTGGAGGCCAACATCAACCTCTCGGAGATGGGAATGCAGCCCTACTACAACACCACCGAGAAGATGAAGAAGGCGGGGCTCAACTCCACCGCCATCCGCAAGCTGGTAAACAACCTGATGGGCCTTATCGTAGAGCCGCTGCCAGAGACACTTCCCGACTGGCTCCGCGAGAAGGAGCACCTTATGCCCCTGACCGATGCCCTCAAGGTACTGCATAACCCGCGTACCCCGCTTGAACTCCGTCTGGCTCAACTCAGAGTCAAGTTTGAGGAGCTCTTCTACATACAGCTCAATCTGGCCCGATTTGCAAGCGACCGCCAGCGCCGTTTCAAGGGATTCGTATTCAGTAAAGTGGGTGAGAACTTCAACCGCTTCTACAACGAGAAACTCCCCTTCAGTCTGACCGATGCCCAGAAACGCGTGATACGCGAGATACGCAACGACATGGGCAGCGGACGCCAGATGAACCGCCTGCTTCAGGGTGACGTAGGCAGCGGCAAGACGATGGTTGCGCTCATGACCAGTCTGATTGCCATAGACAACGGATACCAGGCCTGCATCATGGCTCCCACCGAGATACTCTCCGAGCAGCATTATGCAAATATCTGCCGTTTCATCGACGGTTTGGGCCTGCATGCCGAGCTCCTTACCGGCAGTATCAAGGGCAAGCGCCGCGAGGCCATACTCAAGGGATTGAAGGACGGAAGCGTCAACATTCTGGTAAGCACCCACGCCGTGCTTGAGGATCCCGTAGAGTTCAGCCGACTGGGCTTTGTGGTCATTGATGAGCAGCACCGCTTTGGCGTTGCGCAGAGAGCAAGACTCTGGACCAAGAGCAACATGCCGCCACACGTTCTGGTAATGACCGCAACACCCATCCCGCGTACATTGGCCATGACCCTTTATGGTGATCTGGACGTATCAATAATTGACCAACTGCCGCCCGGACGCAAACCCATACAGACCGAGCATTACTATGACGGCAACCACAAATCAGTCTACGCCTTCCTGGACCGCGAGCTCAAGAAGGGCCGACAGGCATACATAGTCTACCCGCTCATTGAGGAGAGTGAGAAGATAGACCTCAAGAACCTTGAGGAGGGTTACCTGACCATCTGCGACCGTTTCCAGGGCTACGGCGTGAGCAAGGTTCACGGCCGAATGAAACCCGCCGAGAAGGATGTCGAGATGCAACGTTTCAAGCGAAACGAGACCCAGATAATGGTGGCCACAACCGTGATTGAGGTGGGCGTGGATGTACCCAACGCCAGCATCATGGTGATTGAGAACGCCAACCGGTTCGGTCTGTCACAGCTGCACCAGCTGCGCGGGCGCGTGGGCCGTGGTGCCGACCAGTCCTTCTGCCTGCTGGTAACTCCGTACCAGCTCAGCGAGGATACCCGCAAGCGCATTGAGATTATGACCGCCACCTGTGACGGATTCGAGATAGCCGAGGCTGACCTTAAGCTGCGTGGCCCCGGTGACCTGGAGGGAACGCAGCAGAGCGGTATGGCCTTTGACCTTAAACTTGCCAATCTGGCCCGTGACGGAGCCCTGATTGAGCACGTCCGTGAGATAGCAAAGGATATCATTGCACAGGATGCTGAACTGTCACGTCCCGAGAACGTTCTGCTGGGACGTATGCTCCGCCGTCTTAAGAAAAGTGAGTACGACTGGTCTTCAATCTCATAGTAATTAACTAACTTTGCAGTCCAAAATATAAAGATGTACATGAGGGCTGTTTGCAGGTTCTTGATTTTATTGTCGGTTATGGTATCGGGAGTGGTAAAGTCCGCTGCTCAGGATGCGATGCCGTCACGTGTCACACCTGTAATGCCGATGGCAAGGGTAGAGATACCCGAGCATCTGAACCCCGGACTGGCGGTTGACCTGGAGAATCCCGCATCATTCCTCTATCCGGAGTGGAGCAACAGCTACGTACACAACTATGACAATGTAAAACTGCCGGATTCGGTCATCATATCCATGAAAGGATACTGCATGCCTACCGACAGCACCTACATAACCGATAAGTTCGGATACCGTCCCCGCCGCGGACGTCAGCACATGGGACTTGACATAAGGATCAAGACCGGTGACACCATACGCGCCGCATTTGACGGAAAGGTTCGCATATCACGCTACGAACGCCGCGGTTACGGCCACTATCTGGTGATACGCCATCCGAACGGACTGGAGACGCTTTACGGACACCTGTCCAAGAAACTGGTGGCCGAAAACGATATAGTACACGCCGGTGATCCCATAGCATTGGGCGGCAACACGGGACGTTCCACAGGTCCTCACCTCCATTTTGAGACCAGGATACTGGGCAACGCCATAAATCCCGCCCTGATGTTTGACTTCCCGCATCAGCGGGCCCAGACGGATTTCTACGTGTATGAGAAGAATACCCGTGCGGTCTACTACAAGGTCAAGAGCGGGGATACTTTGAGTGGAATAGCATTAAAGAACGAGACTTCGGTGTCAAGTATCTGCAGGCTGAACGGCATATCAAGCAATGCCGTCATCAAGCCGGGACAGACGCTGAGGGTACGATGACAGAACTGATATGAGTGAAAAGAAGATTGCCCTTGATACCAACAAGGAGTTTGAAGAGGTAATAGCAATGTGCCGCGCCCTGTACGTAAAGAAACTGCAGGACTACGGTGCTTCATGGCGTATTATGCGTCCCGAGTCACTGACTGACCAGATTTTCATCAAGGCCAAGCGCATACGCAGCATCGAGACCAAGGGCGTATCACTCATTGATGAGGGCATCAAGTCCGAGCTCATCGGCATAGTAAATTACGGAGTCATTGCTCTTATTCAGCTGGAGCACGGATTCTCCGATACGGTCGATAAGGATGCCGACTGGGCGCTCAAGGAGTATGACAAGTACTCACAGGCAGCCCTGGACCTGATGAAAAAGAAGAACCACGACTACGATGAGGCATGGCGCGGAATGCGTACCACATCATACACCGACCTTATCCTGACCAAGATCAACCGCACCAAGGAGATTGAGAGTCATGAGGGCAAGACGGTGGTATCTGAGGGTATCGATGCCAACTACATGGATATGATCAACTACGCTGTATTCGGACTCATAAAGATTCAGGAGCAGCAGAACGCATAAGCAGACAATGGGTGCTGAGGTAAAACATAACGACAAGCCGATGAAGGTGCTGGTAAACTTCTGCCGGATCCTGCTGGGTCTGACATTCCTGTTCTCCGGCATCGTGAAGGCCGTCGACCCCATGGGCACCCAGATCAAGCTGACCGATTACCTCTATGCCTTCGGCATGGGTGACGCCATCCTGGGCTCCACACTGCTTATCCTGGCCTGCATACTGGCCGGTTTCGAGATACTGATAGGCGCATACCTCACGGTGGGTGCGTTCGGCCGCGGCTCATCACTGCTGGCTATGCTTATGATGGTGTTCTTTACACCGTTCACCCTCTACCTGGCCATCAAGAATCCCGTACAGGACTGCGGCTGCTTTGGCGATGCCGTAGTGCTCACAAACTGGCAGACCTTCTACAAGAACCTGTTCCTGCTGGCTCTTGCCCTGCTGGTATTCATCAAACACAAGAAGATAGTACCCTTCATTGTCGAGCGCCGTCAGTGGTGGGTCACCATAATCATCGTGGCCGTATCGGTTAGGTTCATGGTAAGCAACATCATCAACCTGCCCATTCTGGATTTCCGCCCCTACAAGGTTGGAACTGACCTGCGCAGCGCCTACACCGACCACGACCTCAGGTTCGCCGAGTTCTCTATCATGAATGAGAACCTGGATGACGTGACAATGGATATCCTGTCAGACTCCAGCTACACCTTCCTGGTAATATCCTCACACCTGGAGGACGCCAGCGAGAATGACCTGGACCTGATAGATGACGTATTTGACTATTGCACCATTTGGGGATATAATATTATAGGGCTCACCGCGTCAGGAACTGAGACCATACGCCAGTGGACTGAGAATGCCGGGGCCGATATGCGGTTCCTCTTCTGCGACGAGATACCCCTGCAGACCATTGTCCGTTCAAACCCGGGCCTGGTGCTCCTTAAGAACGGTGTGATAATAAACAAGTGGAGTCATGAGAACATACCGTCCGATGAGGAGCTCTACGGACCGCTTGAAGAGACAAGCGTTGGTCAGATGCCCGAGCCGGATCCTATGAAGACCCCGTGGGCCGTAGCGCTTATGTTCGCTCTGCCGCTGCTCCTGCTTGTGGCTATTGACAGACTTAGAGAATTGATACAATAACTTGAAATGAGAAAGAAAATTGTTGCCGGAAACTGGAAGATGAACAAGACTCTCCAGGAAGGTATTGCTCTCGCTGAAGAGCTGAATCAGGTGTTGGCTGCCGACAAACCTAACTGCGACGTTATTATCGGCACACCGTTCATTCATCTTGCAAAGATCTCTGATATCATTGACCACAAGGTAATCGGTCTCTCTGCTGAGAACTGCGCCGATAAGGAGTCAGGTGCTTATACCGGTGAGGTATCAGCCGCTATGGTTAAGTCAACAGGTGCTGAGTATGTAATCCTGGGTCACTCAGAGCGTCGTGAGTACTATCACGAGACCTATGAGATCCTCAAGGAGAAGGTGCTGCTGGCTCTTGCCAACGGTCTGAAGGTTATCTTCTGCATCGGTGAGTCACTCGACGAGCGCGAGAAGGGCATCCAGAACCAGATTGTAAAGGCTGAGCTCGAGGGTTCAGTATTCAATCTCTCAGCTGATGAGTTCAAGAATATCACCATCGCCTACGAGCCCATCTGGGCTATCGGTACCGGTAAGACCGCTACTGCCTGAGGATACTTCTATCCTTTACGGTGGCTCATGCAAGCCTTCAAATGCTGGTGAGCTCTTTGCAAAACCCGACATCGACGGTGGTCTGATTGGCGGCGCTTCACTGAAGGTTGCTGACTTTAAGGGCATCATCGACGCTTGGAAGAAGTAATAACGATATGAAAAAGACAGGATTAATAGTATTCCTGCTTCTCTTTACAGTCCTGGCCAGTGCGCAACAGACAACCACACTGGTCCAGGTACTGGAGAGGGATATCCCCGGTAAGGGCCAGGTACGCGTTGAACGTGACGAGCGTCTGGACAGTCTTATCGGAACGGTATCTGAGGCACATACAGGCACTAAGATCAAGGCCAAGGGATACCGCATCCAGGTCTTTGCAGGAAACAACACTCGTGCATCAAAGGAGAGGGCCAATGAGGTGGACCGTTATATCCGCTCCAAGTACCCCGACCTTCCGGTACACACTGAGTTCAAGAACCCGCGCTGGTTATGCACCGTAGGTGATTTCCTCTATTATGAGGAGGCCTATGACGTATTGCGCAAACTTAGGAAAGAAACTCCCTACAAGGGAATGATCATTTTACGTAATCAGGATATTACAATCCCGCTATGAGTTCACTGATACCATATTCCGATGAGCAGTCCGAGAAGTTTCTTGCACTGAAGCATCACTACGAGGAGATACTTAAACTTATTGAGCCCGATGCCGGCCGCGAAGGTCTGGTACGCACTCCTCTGCGTGTGGCCAAGACCCTTCTTGACTTTACCAGCGGATATGAGATTGACCCGTCGGCCATCCTAAAATCGGCTATGTTCAAAGAGGACTACAGCCAGATGGTCATAGTAAAAGATATTGACTTCTATTCTCTTTGTGAGCACCATATGCTGCCGTTCTACGGCAAGGCTCACGTGGCCTATATTCCCAATGGTTACATTACAGGTCTGAGCAAGATTGCCCGCGTGGTCGATGCCTTTGCACGCCGCCTCCAGGTACAGGAGCGCATGACCTCACAGATTAAGGACTGCATTCAGGATACACTCCAGCCGCTCGGCGTGATGGTGGTCATCGAGGCCAGCCACATGTGCATGCAGATGCGCGGCGTGGAGAAACAAAATTCCATTACAACTACATCAGATTTCACCGGCGCCTTCAACCGCGCCAAGACCCGCGAGGAGTTCATGAACCTTATCGCAAGAAAATGATACAATTGGGGCCTGACCCCAATTGTATCGTTTTAGAGGGTGATGACGCGGTCGCCTAGGGTGCGGGAGAGTTCGGCGCGGGCGGCCAGGAGTTGCTGGTAGCGGGTTTGGAGAGATGCAAGGGTGTCCGATGAGGCCTCCTGGATCTCTTTTTCTGTTTTCTTGATTTCCAGGCGGACCACCTCCATCTGGTAATCGGCCATGATGTGGCGGGTCAGCTTGAAGAGGTGGGTCTCATCCTCGGTGGGCATGTTGTCCTTGAAGAGTGAACTGAGCTGGTAGCGCTCCTCCATCAGGCTGGCGGCGGTCAGGCTGACGAATGTCTCGGGGTGGGACATGAAGAACTTCTCTGTATTGAATTTCTGCTCTTCCAGATGGTCGGCCATTATCTCGACGAAACGCTTGTAAACCGGATGGCGGAACTCAAGCCCGTCATTCTGGAGCGATCCTACAATGAACTGTCCCACAGTCATGTCCTGGTCATTTCCCTCTTCATCCTGGAACTGGCACATCACGCGGCCGCCGTATCTTACTATCAGCTGTGACAAAAGACGCTCCTTGTCCATCATGGGACCGTAGCCCTCGCGCTTGAGTGCGCGGATGTCCTGACGTAGTTTATCCTCGGCCGATATCTGAGGCTCCGGGGCCTTTTCATCGGTGGATTCGGGCGATTCTGAGGGCTCCGGCTCAGTGGGCTGCTCTGCCTCCTGAGCGGCGGGCTGAGGTGTGGGCTGGGGTGCAGCCTGTGCCTGCTCGCGCTGGCGGCGGTTGACGTCGTTAATGAGCAGACGCTCATCAATTTTCATTATCTGGCTGCACTCGGTTATGTATACCGAGCGAACTATGGGATCCTGTATGACCGATATGCTCTGCGTGATGCTCTTTATGAGTTCGCTGCGGCTGTAGGGGTCATCGGCCGCATCCTCCATAAGGAGATTGACCTTGAAGCGGATGAAATCTACCTGATGGGTGTCAATGTACTCCTGGAAGGCGGTGGCGCCTCGACCCTGTGCAAAGCTGTCGGGATCCTCGCCGTCGGGCAGCAGCAGAACCTTTACGTTCATGCCCTCAGCCAGCAGCATGTCTATGCCTCTGAGCGATGCCTTGATGCCGGCCTTGTCACCGTCATAAAGTACGGTGATATTGTTGGTGAAACGGTGAATCAGACGTATCTGGCCGGGAGTGAGTGAGGTGCCGCTGGAGGCGACTACGTTCTCAACTCCGCTCTGGAACATCGATATGACATCGGCATAACCCTCAACCAGGAAGCAGCGGTCCTTGCGGACTATGGCCTGCTTGGCCTGATAGAGTCCGTAGAGCTCGCGGCTCTTGGAGTAGATGATGGACTCGGGTGAGTTGACGTATTTGGCCACCTTGGCATCGGACGTCATTATTCGGCCGCCAAAGGCTACTACCTTGCCTGAGATGGAGTGGACGGGGAATATCACGCGGCCGTGGAACCGGTCACGCAGCTGGCCGTCGTTCTCACGCTCGTAGCATAGGCCGGTCTTGATGAGGTTCTCCTTGGTGAATCCCTTGGCCAGAGCGGCGCGTGCCAGTGCATCGGGCTCTTCGGGGCAATAGCCCAGGAAGAACTTGTCAAGTATGTCGTCGCGGAATCCGCGCTTGCGGAAATAGGCCAGACCTATGGCGCGGCCCTTCTCGGTGTTAAGCAGCGTATCCTTGAAGAAATCCAGTGCGAACTGGTTGGTAATGAACATTGACTCGCGCTCATTCTGAAGCGCCTTCTCGGAGTCGGTCAGCTCACGCTCGCTGTAGGGTATGCCGTACTTGCGGGCCAGCCACTTGGCGGCGTCCCAGTAGGAGAGCTGCTCGTGCTCCATGAGGAAGTGAATCACGTTGCCGCCCTTGCCGCAGCTGAAACACTTGCAGATTCCCTTGGAGGGTGAGACGTAGAATGAGGGGGTCTTCTCGTTATGGAACGGACACAGTCCCACGTAGTTCACTCCGCGTTTGCGCAGGGTGACGAACTCTGATACCACATCGACAATGTTGGCTGCATCGAGTATCTTTTCTATGGTGAGCTGGTCTATCATTTCCAGGCGGTGTATTGATGCCAAAATTACAAAAAAATCCCGTCTTGATGAACATATGTTCCCAGTAGTAGTCTTTTTAAATAATATTGACACAATGATGATTATTATTACACAGAAAATCATTTATTTTGTAGACGTAAACTGACCTTATGGAAACAAAAACGAAACCTTACAAAATCAGGGAAAAGGCTTCAAAGGACGCTGATTACAGAGGCCTTATCCGTGCAGAACTGGCAGATGAACTCTATGACGGGATTCTGACAATCGTCGTGGCACAGAAAAAGTACCGCGATCCCGACTATTCTGCCAAGCAGCTGGCTGCAGACCTGGGCACCAACCCCAGATACCTGTCGGCCGTGATAAACTCAAGATTCGGAATGAACTATTCCAGTCTGGTGAATGAGTTCAGGGTACGTGACGCTGCCAACATGCTCACTGACAAGCGTTACCTTGACCTTACTATGGATGAGATAGGACGCAAGGCCGGTTTTGCCAACCGCCAGTCATTCTACGCTGCATTCTTCAAAGAGAAGGGTGAGGCACCTCACCAGTACAAGAAACGCATTCTTTCAAAGTAAAAAAGCTCTGACAATATCTCTGAGATGACCATTCAGGAGAGTATCCTCGATATAAAGCAGAAACTCAGGCTTACCATGAACGGCGTTGCCTCAACGGACATGAGGAAGGCCGGCATAGGTTACAAGCTTAACTTCGGCGTAGGATTACCCGCACTCAAGGAGATAGCCCAGGATATTGAGAAGAGCCCCGAGCTTGCAGCCGCCCTGTGGAAAGAGGATATCCGCGAATGCCGGATACTGGCTGCGCTTGTTTACCCCCAGGATCAGTTCATGCCCGATATGGCTGACCTGTGGATAGAACAGATACAATTCCCTGATCTGGCTGAGGTGTGCTCAATGTACCTCTTCAGCCGGATGAGCGGAGCATCGGAGTCAGCATTCCGTTGGATTGCGTCCGATAATGCGATGGCCCGCTATTGCGGTTTCCTCACGCTGGCACACCTGCTGCGCGGAGGTCGCGAGATGGGCCAGCGTTATGTGCAGGAACTCAAGGATCAGGCTGCGGCAGCCATCAGCGGCACGGACATAATGTGTGCCCAGGCAGCCAAGGCAGTGTTGCAAAGGCTGGAGACAGATAATGGATAAGGCCGACGGATTGAGCCAGGCGCGACAGAATCTGGCCGATTATCTGCGCCTGAACTCCCTGCGTAACACCCCTGAGCGTAACGCACTGCTAGAAGCGATATACCAGGCCGATGTCCCCATGCAGGCCGAAGAGCTCTCCAAGCTCATGACTGAAGGGGCAGCCAGTCTGCGAATAAGCCGCGCAACGGTCTACAACAACCTCAAGCTTTTTGAGGAGGCAGGCCTGGTGCGCAAGATATTTCAGGAGGACAGGATCTTCTTTGAAAGGACCGATAAGAACAGGGGCGTGATTCGCCTCATATGCAGCGGGTGCGGCAAGACCACCGAGATGAACAGCGACAAGGTGCGCCGTCAGATAGCAGTGATGCGTACCCGCCGTTTCAACGCCACCGGTTGGGTGCTGAATGTATACGGGTTCTGCAGTAAGTGTACCGCCGACCTTAAGAGAAAACAGAACAGGTTGAATAAAAAAGATAAAGACAAGAAATGAAAACAGAAAAGATTGATGTCCTGCTTGGACTGCAATGGGGTGATGAAGGCAAGGGTAAGGTTGTGGATGTGCTCACACCGCGCTATGACGTAGTAGCACGTTTCCAGGGAGGTCCCAACGCCGGTCATACCCTGATTTTCGACGACAAGAAGTTCGTGCTCAAGTCCATTCCGTCAGGAGTGTTCCAGGGCAACAAACAGAATATCATCGGTAACGGTATGGTGCTTGACGCCGCTCTGTTCAAGGCCGAGGCTGAGTCATTGGAGGCAGCAGGCATTGACCTGAAGAACCGTCTGCTCATATCCAAGAAGGCACATCTTATCCTGCCTACCCACCGTCTTATGGACAGCGCTCTTGAGGCTTCAAAGGGCTCCAACAAGGTTGGTACCACAGGCAGAGGCATCGGCCCCACATACACCGACAAGGTGGCTCGCACAGGCGTACGCGTAGGTGACCTGCTGCGTCCCGACTTTGAGGAGCGTTATGCTGCCGCACGTGCCGCACATGAGCGCACACTCAAAAGCCTGAACTTTGAGTATGACCTGGCTCCGCTGGAGAAGGCATGGAGAGAGGGCATTGAGTATATGAAACAGTTCAAGTTCGTGGACAGCGAGCATTTTGTTGCCAACCTTCTTAATGAGGGCAAGACCATCCTCTGCGAGGGTGCTCAGGGCACAATGCTGGACATTGACTTCGGCTCATATCCTTTTGTAACTTCATCCAACACCATCTGCGCCGGCGCTTGCACCGGTCTGGGTGTTGCTCCCCGCAACATAGGTAAGGTTTACGGAATCATGAAGGCCTACTGCACACGCGTGGGCAGCGGTCCGTTCCCCACTGAGCTGTTCGACAAGGACGGTGAGGCTCTCTCTGACCGCGGTCATGAGTTCGGTGCAGTTACCGGTCGTCGTCGCCGCTGCGGTTGGGTTGACCTGGTGGCTCTGCGTTATGCAGTACGCCTGAACGGTGTAACTGACCTGATCCTTATGAAGAGCGACGTTCTGAATACATTCCCCACCATCAAGGCCTGCGTAGCCTACAAGCTGCCCGACGGAACCCAGACTGATGAGTTCCCGTTTGACTGCGAGGGTGTAGAGCCCATCTATGAGGAGCTGCCCGGTTGGAAGACTGACCTGTCTCAGGTCAAGGATGAGGATGAGTTCCCCGAGGAGTTCAACAACTACATCACCTTCCTGGAGGAGTATCTTGAGACCCCGGTATCAATCGTATCAGTAGGTCCTGACCGCCACCAGACAATCGTTCGCGAATAATGGATCCATACGTCGGCATGACCCCCTACGCATTGTACTGGGTGCTGTTCATAGTAATAGCCATCCTGAGTTATTCGGTGCAGGGAAATCTTGAGCGCAAGTTCAAGAAGTACTCGCAGATACCTACCCGTGACGGCAGCAGCGGCCGCGACGTAGCACATCGCATGCTTGCCGATCACGGTCTGACCGATGTGCGCATAACCTGCGTGGAGGGACAGTTATCGGACCACTATAATCCTGAGACCAATACCGTCAATCTGAGCAAGGATGTCTATTACGGACGTACCATGATGGCCGCAGCCGTTGCAGCCCATGAGTGCGGACATGCCGTACAGCACGCCAAGAACTACGCTCCCGTACAGCTGCGCTCTGCGCTGGTGCCAGTGGTGCAGTTCTCGTCACAGATTGTGACCTTTGTGCTGCTGGCCGGTATCCTGGTAGTACAGACTTTCCCTGCATTGATGCTTGCAGGAATAGTGCTGTTTGCCCTTACCACCCTGTTCAGCTTTGTCACCCTGCCCGTTGAGGTGGATGCCAGCAGCCGTGCACTTGCCTGGCTCAAGCATACCAGCGGTAATGACAGCAATACGATGACAGCCGCGCAGGATGCCCTGAAGGCCGCCGCTTACACTTATGTTGTGGCAGCCGTCAGCTCACTGGGCACGCTGGTTTATTATATCATGATTTTCTTATCCCGTAGACGCTAAAAGATGAAACCGTCAATTCCAAAAGGCACGCGTGACTTCACTCCTGTGGAGATGGCACGCCGTAACTACATATTTGATACCATCCGCGGAGTGTTCCGCCTCTTCGGTTACCGTCAGATAGAGACTCCCTCAATGGAGAACCTGTCAACCCTTATGGGCAAGTACGGTGAGGAGGGTGACAAACTCCTGTTCAAGATTCAGAACTCAGGTGACTATATGAGTGGCCTGACTGTTGAGGAGCTGCTTTCACGCAACAGCCTCAAGTTGGCCTCCAAATTCTGCGAAAAGGGTCTCCGCTACGACCTCACAGTGCCATTCGCACGCTTCGTAGTGATGCACCGCGAGGAGTTGCAGTTTCCCTTCAAGCGTTTTCAGATACAGCCTGTATGGCGTGCTGACCGCCCCCAGAAGGGTCGTTACCGCGAGTTCTACCAGTGTGACGCCGATGTTGTAGGCTCTGATTCACTGCTCTACGAGATTGAGCTCATACAGATGATCGACACCGTGTTCAGCCGTTTTGGCGTACGCGTGGCCATCAAGCTGAACAACCGCAAGATCCTGGCCGGCATTGCCGAGAGCATCGGCCAGTCAGACAAGATAGTTGACATAACCGTTGCCATAGACAAGCTTGACAAGATAGGTCTGGACGGCGTTAATGCCGAGTTGGCCGAGAAGGGCCTGCCGCAGGATGCCATTGACAAACTGCAGCCCATCATCAAGCTGACCGGTTCCAACAGCGAGAAGCTGGATACCATTGCCGGCGTTCTGGCTGGCAGCGAGACCGGCCTGAAGGGAGTGGAGGAGTGCCGATTCATACTGGACGGCGCCACCAAGCTGGGACTCAAGAACCAGCTGGAGCTTGACCTGACACTGGCCCGCGGCCTGAACTACTACACAGGCGCCATCTTTGAGGTCAAGGCACTTGACGTTGAGATAGGCTCCATTAGCGGCGGCGGCCGTTATGACAACCTTACCGGTATATTCGGACTTCCTGGTGTGAGCGGTGTGGGCATTTCATTCGGTGCAGACCGTATCTATGACGTGCTCAACCAGCTGGATCTCTATCCCAAGGAGGCACAGGGCGGTGTAAAGGTGCTGTTCCTGAACCTGGGTGATGATGAGGCTCAGTTCTGCCTCAAACTCCTGGCAGAGCTCCGCGCCCATGACATCCCGGCCGAGATTTATCCGGACAACGCCAAGATGAAGAAGCAGATGTCATACGCCAATGCCGGCGCAGTACCCTACGTAGCAATCGTGGGCAGCAACGAGCTGGCCGAGGGTAAGGTGACACTCAAGAATATGGAGACGGGTGAGCAGTCTCTGATTAACGCGAACGAGCTTGCAGCAGCAATAAAGTAAATGGAGGATTTTGATATAAGACAGCAGCAACTCAACTCGGACAAGGAGCTTGACAACGCGCTCCGTCCGTTGACCTTTGATGATTTTGCCGGACAGGGCAAGATCGTGGAGAACCTGCGTGTCTTTGTGCAGGCTGCCCGCCAGCGCGGCGAGTCGCTTGACCACACTCTGCTGCACGGCCCTCCCGGACTGGGTAAGACAACCCTGAGCAACATCATAGCCAATGAGCTGGGTGTGGGCTTCAAGATTACATCGGGCCCCGTATTGGACAAGCCGGGTGATCTGGCAGGCATACTTACCTCACTTGAGCCCAAGGATGTCCTTTTCATCGATGAAATCCACCGTCTGTCACCTGTGGTTGAGGAGTATCTCTACTCGGCCATGGAGGATTACCGCATTGACATCATGATTGACAAGGGACCGTCGGCCCGCAGCATACAGATTGACCTTAATCCCTTTACGCTGATTGGTGCAACCACCCGCAGCGGTCTGCTTACAGCACCCTTGCGCGCCAGGTTCGGCATCAACATGCATCTGGAGTATTATGATGCCAAGACGCTCCAGAAAATCATCCTGCGTTCAGCCGGTATCCTGGGTATACCGTGCGACGTGGATGCAGCCGCTGAGATAGCAGGCCGCAGTCGCGGAACGCCCCGTATAGCCAACGCCCTGCTGCGCCGCGTGCGTGACTTTGCACAGGTCAAGGGCTCAGGCCGCATCACAGTATCAATAGCCAATATCGCCCTTGAGGCGCTAAACATAGACAAGTACGGTCTGGACGAGATAGACAACCGCATTCTGACCACCATCATTGACAAGTTCAAGGGCGGTCCGGTGGGCATCGGCACCATAGCGACAGCACTGAGTGAGGATGCCGGCACCATTGAGGATGTCTATGAGCCGTTCCTTATTCAGGAGGGCTTCCTAAAACGTACTCCGCGCGGCCGTGAGGTGACGGATCTGGCCTACAAGCATCTGGGCCGTTCCCGTTACGCCTCCTTGTCGGGCGACTTGTTTGAATAATTGCAACGCTTTTGCAACGCCCCAGGACGTAACCGGGGCGTTTTTCCGATATATATTTGTCGGAGAAACCTAAAAATTGTTTGGCTTATGAGATACCTTCTTAGAATAATAACTCTGATTATCATTATGACACTGACTACTGCGACTGCCAGCGCGGACAAGTATTCACGCGCCTGGGAGAAGGTGGAAAAACTTATTGAAGAGGACCAGCCTGAGAGTGCTGCCAAGATCATAAACCAGATCTGGGATATGGCCGCAAATGACAATGACGGACGCCAGATGCTCAAGAGCGCCGTCTATCTTACACAAGTTCAGCAGGCTTATACTGAGAACAGCCTGACCGATGGCATCGAACTGTTCAGTTCACTGCTTAACACCCTTAAGGTGCAGGAGCACAAGGCCCTGTGCCACGCCTTCCTGGCCAAGGGATACATATCATACTGGCAGGCCAACAGGTACAACATGATTTACCGCCTCCCGTCCGATGACCCCAACCCGTCACTGGACAACTGGACGCCCAAGATGATATGCGACACCATCTGCTACCATCTGGACCAGTCCATCAATCTGGCAGGTAACGTAGGCTCCGGATTCTATCAGGAGTTCTTCCCCGGCGGCAACAAAGCCGGTCAGAAACTGCGTCCGCTGCTGGCTGATATGCTCATGGACCACGCAATAATGCCCATTTCCAGTTATGACCTGACATTCTCCAAGCGCAAGTTCTTTGACGACAAACGTCTGTACGGCACCATGAGTGAGTTCCTTGAGGCCACGCGTGAGGTTAAGGCCGATGACCCCGACCTGTGGCAGATATACGTGCTGCGCCGTCTGGTCAACCATAACATAGCCTCCAAGCCCAACATACGCTGCACCGTCGATATCAGACGAATGCAGGTCCTGGCCGAGTATCTGAATTCTGACAACGAGTGGAACCGCAATGAAGAGGAGTGGCTTAAGGGCACCGTAGCCCTGGCCGAACAGTACACCAAGAAGGTCAAGTTCAGCACCATGTTCTACAGCATGGCCGTAAACCAGATATTGGATTACAGTTATATGCTGCCCGAGGATGAACAGGCCAACCT
Source organism: uncultured Bacteroidales bacterium (assembly GCA_902798685.1). GTDB lineage: Bacteria > Bacteroidota > Bacteroidia > Bacteroidales > Bacteroidaceae > Colenecus. Next base: position 5,592 of record CADBXO010000032.1, on the reverse strand, counting down.
GCTGCGTCAGGCCCATGACATCTGCATTGCAGCACAGCGCAAATGGCCCAAGAGCGAGGGCGCTTTAGAGTGCGCATCGTTCAGGGCTGAGTTGGAGCAAAGGAACGTATCATTCGCAATCGATCCGGGTTTCCTGCCCGGCGAGCGCAACATAGCACGTCTGGACTACAAGAACGTGAGCACCGTTTATATAAAGGTGGTCGAGGTTCCCGGCAAGATCAAGGAGTACGCCCAGGTGGATCTTCTCGCTCAGCTCAATCAGTGTAACGCTGTAGCCGAGTGGAGCATGCACGTGAATGATCCCCGCGATTACATGGATCACTTCACCATGATAAACATTCCGCCGGTAATGCAGGGCAGTTATTACATGATGGTTTCATCGGGCCAGTATTTCGGCAGCGGTGACTGCATAGCATACAAGTATATCGAGTGCAACGGCATAAAGTTCGTACGTCTGATTGAGCGGAACGGCACCCTTCACGGAGTAGCCGTCAACACCCGCACCGGCCAACCCGTACCCGACTGCAAGTACACCCTGTGGCGCTGCAACTACGACGGCGACGCCGTACAGGTAGCTACCAGCGGCATCACCCCCGCCGACGGCACTATTATGCTGGAGGGTTACAGCAACGGCACCTTCAAGATAGAACTGGAGAAAGGAGCCGATCGCGGCAACGACTCATTCAGCTTACCCTACCGCAGCGATATGCCCGATATGCGTTACCTGCGTCTCTTTACCGACCGCTACACCTATCTGCCTGGTGACAGCATACAGTTCACTGGCGTATTGTATTTCAAACGCGGAGACAATGCCGATGTCACCCCTGACACCGAAATCAACGTCTATGTCCGCGGCAGCCGCAAGGAGGAGTTCATAGGCACGTTCACCACCGATGAGATGGGTGTCATCAAAGGCTCCTACAAGATACCAGACAACTACCTGCCCGGCAGTCTGAGCATCAGGGCCGAGGTGGACCGTAACCTGGGTTATTACATCGGCAGTAAATCGGTCAATGTAGAGTCTTTCCGTCAGCCCAAGTTCAAGCTGGACCTGGACCTTAAGAACAAGGAGGTTCTCTATGACCAGACCGTAAAGGTAACCGGATATGCCAAGTCATTCACAGGAGTCCCCGTTGACAGCGCCGATGTGGAGTGGTACGCCGGAATAGACAATAACTACTGTCATCTGTTCTGTCAGGCCGATGAGTACGGCGACGTACGTGTTGGGGCTGGCAATGTCAAGACCGGCCCCGACGGCACGTTCACCTTTGAGTTCACCGTACCCGGTGATATGATGGTTAACGAGCGCTGCTATGTATCAGTCAACGCCAAGGTCACCGATATCAACGGCGAGGCCCATGAGGCCGGCCTGCAGTTCACGGCCCTGCGCAAACCCTCCAGATACATCAATATAAATACCGTAAACGGCATAATTGACCGTAACGGACAGAAGACCTTCCAGTTCACTATGGCGTCCAACATAGCCGAGTTTGCAGGAAACATCAACGTCAAGGTGTCACGTCTTGCCTGGCTTGAAAAGCCCGGACTGCCGCTTCCCTTCAAGGTAAACGCTGGTGAAAGGATGCTGCGTGAACTGAACACCGCCGCCGATAACATGAACCTCAAGGAGCGGTTCCCGCTCTATGAGTTTGACCTGCTGGGTAATGACATTGCCGAGAACGTAGTCTTTGAAGGCGTCGTTCCGTTTGATCCCGATGATCCCGAGTCCAGGAACCTGATTCTGGACCGTCTGCCGTCAGGTGTATACCGCATCACCGCCGACGCTCCGGGATGCCGCAGCGCCAAGACCGATGTAGTGCTGTGCCGTGAGGATGATTATGACTTTGTATCGCCCAAAGACCTGCTGTGGTCCTATGTTCCAAGTTATAGCTACCGCACTGTTTTGGAGGTGGGTGATACCGCCCGCATACGTCTGGGCAGCAACGTGAAAGGCGCCGTAATACACTACTACGTCGAGAACAGACTGGGAGTAGTGAATCGTGGCAGTCTGGTAACCGACGGCCGTCAGCAGATACTCTCCATACCCATTACCGATGAACTCAAGGGATACTTTGCAGTAAACTGCTGTGTCCTCTACGAGGGAGTGGTACGGAACAAGTCATTTGAATTTGAGGTACCTGACCGCGACAGGCAACTCAAGATGGAACTGGTAACATTCCGCAGCCTGCTTGAGCCCGATGTCGACGAGGAGTGGAAACTCCGCATCACCGATTGGGAGGGCAACCCCGTCAAGGCCGCCGTCATGCTCGACATGTATGACCGCTCGCTTGATGCATACGGCTCCAACAGTTTCTACTTCAATGCCTTCAACCCCACATACGTGAGCGGCAGCCAGCTTATACCCAACCAGTACACCTATGTAAACCAGTATCTGTATTGGCAGCATACATTCGGCAATCCGTTCGAGTACAAGGGCAAACGCGCCATCACCGGAATACTGCTAGACCCGTTTGAATACTATAACGTAGATTATAGGAAATTCGGTTCGGGTAGAGCCATACCGCTCAGGGAGGCATCGTACGCTGTAAAGACCATCAACATGGATGAGTTTGAGGAACTCGGCATTACCACCGTCGATGAGGCCCTTCAGGGCTCAATAGCCGGACTTGAAATTGTGTCTGAATCAGGTGATCTGGGCGCACGCTCCAACAAGAGTATGGGCGTTACGGGCATAGATGACGGTTCGGAAGAGACTCTGTTATCGCTTGCCGACGGATACCAGACTGATAAACAGCCGGAAGTGTCCCTGCGTACCGATATGAATCCCACCGGACTCTTTGAGTACCTTGTAACCGACTCCACCGGCACCGCCACAGTGAATTTCCGTACTCCGCAGCTGCTCACCGAGTGGAACGTCAAGGGCCTGTCATTCACCGACTCACTCAAGATCGCCCATATAGACACCACCCTGATAACCCGCAAGCTCATAATGGTTGAGCCTGCAGCACCCAGGTTCCTGCGTGAGGGTGACCGCCTTGAGTTCACCGTCAAGGTAAGCAACCTGACTGACAAGGCTGCTCCCACCACCGTCACAATGACCATGACCGATGCCGTAACCGGCCGTACCCTGGGCATAATTGAGGGTGGAACCAAAAAGAAGATAACCATACCCGCCGGCGGCAGCACCAGCACATCATTCACCGTGAAGGTACCCTCAGGTCTGCAGGCCATAACCTACAGGCTCACAGCCCAGACCACGGGTCACAGCGACGGCATGGAGCAGACTATACCGGTACTGACCAACCGCACACAGGTGGTACAGGCACTCTCACTCTTCAATAACGGCAGTGAGAAACGCTCATTCCACTTTGAGGTGCTTGACCGTCCGCGCACCAGCACAATGGAGAATGAGCAACTCACCCTTGAGTACAGCGCAACTCCCATCTGGTACGCCATCCAGAGCCTGCCTTCGATGATACGCCTGGCCGATATCTCCACGCTGAGTTTCTTCTACAGCATGATGGGATCAGCCATCTCACAGGACCTGTGCCGCCGCTATCCCGTAATCCGCGAGATGCTTGACGAGTGGCAGCAGCTGCCCGTATCAGAGTGGCAGACCCAGCTGGAGCGCAATCAGGACCTCACCGGAACCCTGCTTGAGGAGACCCCGTGGGTATTCAGCAACCGCAGTGAGCGCGACCGTCTGCATGACCTGGCCAGGAATCTGGGATCGGCCCACACGGCCGAGGCCTTTGACTACGGCCTGCAGCGTCTGATTGCCACCCAGAACTATGACGGAGGCTGGTCATGGATGCCCGGCTTTGAGTCAAGCATGTACGTAACCAAAGAGATCATGCACGGACTCGGCCAGCTCATAGAGGGCGGAATCATAGAGGTAACGGCCGATATCAAACGCATGGTGCAAAACGGCATTGACTACATAGACAAGTATTACTATAAGGAGTACAACGTAGAGAACAAACCCAAGTCACTGGGCTATGACCAGCTCTACTACCTGCTTGTACGCTCATACTTCCAGTCATACAAGTTCAGCGGACTCACTGAGGCCAGTCACACCTACTTCAGCCGCCTGGCCGATATCCAGGACACCCATGAACTCAACCTGATGTTCCGCGCCCAGCTGGCCCTGCTCATGGCCCGCACCGGCAAGACAGACCAGGCCAAGAAGGTTGCCACCACCATAGCAGACCGCGCCCTATACGACGATGAAATGGGCCGATACTGGCGTGACAACACCGGCGGAATGATGTGGTACGAGGCCCCCATAGAGACCCAGTCCCAGATAATCCGCCTGTTCATGGCAGTAGGCCGCCAGACCGAGGCCGTAGAGGCCGCCCGCTGGCTCCTTAAGCAGAAACAGACCACCGGCTGGGATACATCGCCCGCCACCGCAGCCGCCGTCACCGCCCTGCTTGCCACCGGAGGAGGCGCCCAGCTTGCCCATGATCCCGACATAACCATCTACGTAGGCCAGGAAGCCCTCCAAGCCTCCACCTCAAAGGCAACAGCCGGCCTGACTACCAAGACCTGGACCGGTCCCATAAGCCGTGACAAGGCCGACATTACAATAGATGCCAAGACTGAAGGAATAAGCTGGGGAGCAATCTACCGCACCTTCACCGAGACCCTTGAGCACGTAGAGGCCCAAAACAACGGAATAACCCTGAAGCGCACCATCTGGCGAGTAAACCACTCCGCCGACGGCGACCGCCTGGAAGAGGTAAAACCCGATACTAAACTCCACGTAGGAGAACAGCTCCGAGTACGCTTTGATGTAGAAACCGACCGCAACCTGGAGTACCTCCAGCTGACCGATATGAGAGCATCGACCGTAGAACCCGTATCCACCCACGCCGGCTTCAGCTACAACTGGCACGACGACATAGGCTACTACGCCGCTCCCGGCAACACCCGCAACGTCTTCTACATCTACCGCCTTAGCAAAGGAACCTACGTAATTGAATACGATGTGAGAGTGCAGAAACCCGGCCATTTCACCGTAGGAAACGCCGTAATGCAGTGCCTATACGCACCCGCGTTCAGGGCAACAACACCTTCGATGACCATAAACGTCGAATAGCGAGCAAAGCCACCAAGGTGACAAAGGGGACGGTTCTCTTTGGCTCTTTTATGAAGTGAACCCCAAAAGTTGGACGGATTAATTAATGATTCGATATTTGGAGAGCTCGGTATTGTGCCGGGCTCTTTCCGTCTAATCTCAGTTTAATTCTGTCATTGTTGTAATACTTGATATACTCATCCAGTGCTGCTTCAAAGTCATCAATAGTATCCCAACGTTGCAAATATAGCAACTCGGACTTCATAAGTCCAAAAAAGTTCTCCATCATTGAGTTATCCAGACAATTGCCTTTTCGTGACATGCTTTGGATTAATCCGTTTGTTTTCAGCTTGTTCTGATACATCTTATGCTGATAATGCCACCCCTGATCTGAATGGATTATAAGTCCCTTAGGAGGGTTTTCACGGGCAATAGCATCATCAACCATTTTCATAACAAGATTGAGATCCGGATGACGTGATCTTGCGTATGCCACAATCTCACCGTTGTTCATATCCAATATGGGTGAGAGATATCCTTTTTCATCATTT
>CADBXO010000031.1 GCA_902798685.1 uncultured Bacteroidales bacterium | reverse complement strand
ATTTTACCAAGGTCTTTGACGTTTTCGGAACTGAGTGTAAAGCTCTTGGAGGTATTGAAATGATTATCAGATTTAGCATGTAGCACATAGTTGCCGGCTTTAAGTTGACCGATGAAGAAAGAACCGTTGTCATCAGTAGAACAACCGCCATAAAATGTGGTATCATTTCCTGTTATCTGATAAACTGAAACTGCTACTGAACAAATAGGTTCTGCTGTATCAAAATCCCAAACCGAACCTTTAACTGTATAATTCTGTGCAGAAATGCAGAATTGCATGAGCACCGATGCCAATACAAACAGAAGAATTCTCTTACTCATAATGCAATGCTTTTGGTTGTGTACTGTCTAAACTGATATATGCTCAAAATGCGTCTTCTGTTAAAGCGGGTTTCTCATAATAATGCTTAAATCGCGCTGCCAGTCTGCACAGTACATCTAACTCTTCTATAAGTCTGGTTCGAAAACTGGTATCCTTCTGGGTACTAGGAAAAATGGAGGTTTTTTGACCTCCATTTTTTCGTCCCCAGAGCCGAGGTCGCTCCCTCGCCAAAGTGTCCCGCGCTCAACCCCGCGAGAGCACCCTCTAACGCAGGTGCGTGTGTAACATACCCTCATCTAAGGGGGTGTGTCACACATCAACCTCGCTCACAAGCCTCACAGGGCCGATGTGCGCGTTACACTTTGGCGGGATTAAGGGCAGACGGGACGGATGGATTTGGGCAGATGGCGAGAAGTAACAGATTTCTTGTACTCAAAACGGTCTATAAAGAAACCAGATGCCGGTCTGTAATAATTATCAGTGGAGCGTGAACTTGACCAATAATCTCCTCTGTTTCCAAATAAATCAAACTCATTATCCATTCTAAGATAGCTGCCTGAAGCGGGCAGGAATATGGAGCGGTCTTTATAACCGGGTTTCTTACCGCTAATTATATAACCTCCCATCCCGTTTACTTCTACCCATTCCCACGCACAATCCTCTATTAGTTCTTCCCATTCCTCAGCTGTAGGCATACGCCATTTTCCGCCCCATTTTACGTGAGCTACATCATCTTCGGGGTCAAGAATCATTTTATCATCGGTAAAACCATCCTTCCCATCCAAACTACTACTATTGTATTTGTTGATACGATAGTAATCATCACTATCATAGAACTTATAATTTTCTACAATATAATTATCCTTCTCTTCAAGCTCACCCCACGCATAGTGACAACCAGCCTCCTCAGGCTTGCTGGCCCCCACATTACAGGTAGCCCACTTTACACTTAGGCCCAAGTCAACATACTCATGCCCCGCCTTTTTCTTAGCAAACACGGATACTGCAACTGCCTCAATAAGCAGCAGTACTGACAATAGGACTATATGCTTTTTCATAACTGCGTACTTTTTAGAGTTGAACAACCACTGCTTTGGGGAACTGGCTAAGGATATCGGCCTTCTGCTCATCGGTCATGGGGGCCTTTACGGTCAGTTCAATTATACCGAGTTTGCGGCACCACGCACCCAGATCTGACGGTACGGTTATGGGGGCAAGTGAGAGAATCTCATAACTCTTGCCCCTGTGATTGGGATACCTGGCAAGCATTGATTCCGGAAAACCTATAAAAATCCATGTATCAGATGTTCCGAATAACTCATAGATTTCACCTGAAGTAATCATGGTTTTACCGTCACCGTATCTTTTAAGGAACTCTATCTCAGCCTGTTCCAAGCCGTCCATATTAAGCCCGAATCCAACTTCTTCACGAACCATCCAACTGATAGATGGTTTAAGAGAGCAGTTTTCACTGTCCAACTCCATGCCGATGAATCCGGCCCAGACTTCAAGACTATGATTTATCTCGCGTCCATCGGCCAGATGCTCCACATATCTTACAGGCGCTTTTTTTACCTCCGAGCAGACCTTTGTGTTATGAGTTACAATATCAGGAGTACGTGCTATACGGATAGGACCGTTATACGGATCTTCCTCATAGAACGGGAAGAAAACCGTGAACCATCCGTTGTATGTTGCCGGAACAGGGCCGCCACCGCAACCGCCTGTTCCCGCTCTTGCCGGTGAATACTGCTGTACCATATCCAACCAGAACTTGCGGTTTATCTTACCCTCCGATGCATTCACAAACTCATCAAGTACAGGCTCCAGTTCCTCTCGCCACCACTCCAGATCCAGATCATCCAGCCTTGATATACGTGAACGTATCTCCTTCCAATCATCGGGCGTGCCAAGAAGTGTGATGTTGGGAATGCCGCATCCCATGTAGTGAATCTCATATTTAAAGAACTTCTTTACGCTCTCCATCATGGTAATCTGTGATGCAATGCGTTCCAGATTGCCTGTAGTAGAGAAATTGCAGACCATAAGGTCCGAGAACTTTGCTTTCATATTCCTGTCGATAGAGTCGCTGAAAGCCGGAATAATCCAGTTCCAGTCCTCCTCATTCTCCAGCACATCCCTGTATGTCTCTATTTTCAATGTACGCTGACCTTCAAAATCTACCAGTCGGTTGCGCAGATGCTCCGCGTGCTCATTTATTTGTGTGGCTATTCCCTGGCTAATTAACATCCAGATAATATCCGGTGACAGCACTAGCGAGTAATGCTTGTCATAGGCTGTCAGAAAACCTTCAAAGCACGTATTGCGGCTAAAGAATACCATTTTGGAATCTTTTGCGCTATGTGTTCTGATATTGTAATTGGTTGATGCAATATTGGAGCTATTAAGCATCTTCTCCCAACACTGTTGGCCCGATATCTCATCCAACAGGAACAGAGGCTCATCCTTATCCTCTATATGGAACTTTACTCCGCCGCTCTCCAGGAATTGTACGGTCTCATCGGCCTTAACCTTCTTTTCTCTCTTGGCATACGCCACGCTCACACACATAAGTGAAAAGAGAATAAAAACCAGTTTCTTCATATCGTCGTCGTTTTTGATTTGTTCTGCGACAAAGGTAGAAGCGACGGTTTCGGCCCACAAACAAACAGCGTTGCAAAACTGTTGCAATCACTTTACGGCCTTATACTTCGCTGCCAGTCTGCACAGCACATCCAGCTCCTCTATGAGTCTGGTTCGAAAACAGGGATCCTTCTGGGTACAAGAAAGGGAGGTTTTCGGACCTCCCTTTTCTTATACCCGCCGGGGCCGATGCGCGTGGGACACTTTGGCGGATTTTACAGCTGTACTACGACGGCGGTGGGAAACTGGCGCAGGATATCGGCCTTCTGATCATCGGTCATGGGGGCCTTAACGGTCAGGTCTTTCACGCCGTTTTTGCGGCACCACTCGCCCAGGTCTGACGGTACTGTTATGGGGTCAAGTGAGAGAATCGTAAAACTCTTTCGGCTGTGATTAGGATACCTGGCAAGCATTGATTCAGGGAAACCTATAATCACCCATGTATTGGAATCCCCGAAATACTGATAGAAATCTGAAGAAGTGATCAGCTTCTTACTGCCGCTATAAGCCTTGAGGAATTCATATTCGGCGGGGTCCAGTTTATCCATGTCTAATCCCGCGCCGATACTCTCACGTACAATCCAGCCCATGGTGGGTTTGAGAGTTCGGCTTTCCCAATCCATCTCCATGCCGATGAATCCGGCCCAGAGTTCCAGATCATGCATTTCCTCACTGCCAGGCAGAGACGTTATATACTGGACAATATACTGGACAGGAGCTTTCTTTATCTCTGAGCAGACCTTTGTGTTATGGGTGACAATCTTAGGAGTTCTTTCTATCTGGTTACGGCCATAGGAATTCTCTTCTTCATAGAACGGGAAGAAAACTGTAAACCATCCGTCATATGTTGCCGGAACAGGGCCATCTCCACATTCGCCTGTTCCCGCTCTTGCAGGTGAATACTGCTGTACCATATCACGCCAGAACTTGCGTTTTATCTTGCCCTCCGATGCTTTCACGAACTCATCAAGCACAGGCTCCAGCTCCTCTCGCCACCAGCCCAGGTCCAGATCATCCAGCCTTGATATACGTGAACGGATTTCCTTCCAGTCATCAGGTGTACCAAGAAGGGTGATGTTTGGAATGCCGCAAAACGAATAATGAACCTCATACTTAAAGTACTTCTTCACGCTCTCCATCATGGTAATCTGTGATGTAACGCGCTCCAAAGCACCTGTCGTTGAGAAATTGCAGACCATAAGATCTGAGAAAACGGCCTTCATGTTACTGTCAATAGAGTCACTGAAAGCCTGAATGATCCACTCCCAGTCCTCCTCATTTTCAAGCAAATCCCTGGATGTCACTATCCTCAATACACGCTGCCCGTCAAAGTCCACAAGACGATTACGCAACCTCTCCGCATTCTCGTTTATATGTGTCGCTATTCCCTGACTTATAAGAAGCCATATCATATCTGGCGACAGCACCAGCGAGTAATGATTGTCAAATGCTGTAAGGAAACCCTCAAAGCATGCATTACGGTCAAAGCAAACCAGCTTGGTATCGGCCGCGCTATGCGTCAGGATGTTATAGTTTGATTCGGAAATACCGGATGCACCAAGAATCTTCTCCCAACACTTCTGTCCCGATATCTCATCCAACGGAAACTCAGGCTTATCCTTATTCTCAAGATGGAACTTGATTCCGCCACCCTCCAAAAACTGTACGGGCTTATCGGCCTTAACCTTTTTATCATTTCTGGCATACGCCACACTCACACACATAAGTGAAATGAGAATAAAAACCAGCTTCTTCATAGTTTTCGCTATTTGTTATTTCTTCGACAAAAGTATATCCACCGTCTCCGGCCCACAAGAGTTTGTTATTTCCTAAACTGATTTATACTGAAAATGCGTCTTGAGTTAAAGGCGCATTTTCATAATAAAACATAAACGGTACAAAAGGGGTCTGTCCCTTTTTGTATGGAGTCCGATATCTGATTACGAGCCTTTTTTCATCTTTCTGTATCCCTTCTTGGTCTGCACCTCAATCACCCCGTTCCATCCATGGACTCCCCATGCAGACGCTGCTTCTACATCTTCAAGAACGGTCACGGACTTTATCTTGCTGGCTTTAACTCCAAACACGCGTGCCATTTCATCCTTGGAATATTCTGTTTTTTTAAGGTCAATGCCATCCCATACTGTTTTATCAGCAGTAATAATTACGCCGTCCAGGACAAGCAGACGTTTGGTAATTGGATTAGGCAGTAAAGGTCCGTACATCGTTACAAAGGGGCGTTCGGCTACGACGTATACCGGAGGAAGATCCTTATTCTCTTTCATCCTGATATCAAAGTGGGTACCGTTTATCACAGTATCCAACTTCTCGTAGCCCAGAAGTGTAATCTCCAATCTGTCTTTCGGGTTAACAATACGCATGGAAAACTCCCCGTCCATATCAGTAACGGCATGGGCAACAATACGGGATTTCGCATCCCGTTCAATTATGTTCACCATCATCAACGGACCTAAGCTGTCTGAAACCGTGCCCGATATAACATCACCGGCCTTGATATTATCCTGGACAACTGTAGCTGTAACATTCTGCCCCTTGGCCGATGCAAAGCTGCAAAACGATGAAAGCAAAGAGTATGATACGCACCATACGGCAACGTACCAGCCTTTTGCCAACAAAACCTTAATTCTGCGTATTTTCATAACTCAATACGTTTATCTGCTGACAAAAGTAGCAGCCGAATCTACAAACACCTAGGATTAGGCGTTGCAAAAACGTTGCAAATCTCAGCGGGTTGTATTGGTCTTATCTGATAATTCATTAGCTTGATGTGCAAAGATATTGGCAAGGATGGTGCCGCTTATGCTGTGCCATGCGCAGGATATTGCGCAGGGGACTACGGCCATGGGGTTGGTGGCTACAAAGAATGTCATTGCCAGGTTGGTGCCCAGACCGGCGTTCTGCATGCCTACCTCAATTGACAGCGTACGCTTCTTGGCCGTATTGAACTTGAACAACTTGCCCACATAGTAGCCCAGAACATAACCGATAGTGTTGTGGCAGAACACCATTCCGAATGTGAGCAGGAACAGCACAAGACCGTTCTCCACCAGCGGGTCGTGGACCGTAGTGATGACGCCGCCCACGATGCAGGCCAGACATATGACCGATACGCCCGGCATGCAGCCCTGAATCTTGCGGAACACCTCCTTGTGTCCCAGCCAGACGTTCAGGAAGAAACCTATGGCAATAGGTATGATGGTTACAATAAGTATCTGACGGAACATACCCCATGCATCCACATCCACCCTCTCGCCCGCAAGCATGAGCACCAGCAGCGGAGTGAGCACGGGAGCCAGCAGGGTCGATACGCAGGTCATGCCCACGGAATAAGCGACATCGGCCTTACACAGAAACGACATGATATTGCTCGATACACCTCCCGGGCAGCAACCCACCAGAATTATACCTATTGCCATAGCGGTGCTGTAAGGCGCAAAGGCGGGTACCTGACTGAACAGCCATGAGAGCGAGAATGCCACCAGCGGCATTATGGTGAACTGAGCAACCGCGCCTATCAGGATGTCAAACGGACGCTGGGCCAGCAGTTTGAAATCATTCGGCGTAAGGGTGAGTCCCATGGTAAGCATTATGATTCCCAGGATGATGGTCTGCATATTGCCTTTAACCCAAGCAAAAAGCCCCGGGAAAAAGAATGTCACCACAGCAGTCAGTATAATGAACAGACTTGCCTTGGCACTCAGTAAATCACTCAGTTTCTTTAGCATAACAACAAAAAATTATTTCCAGAACTCCACCCAATGCTGCTCATCGTCAGTAAGCATCTGCATATCGGCCTGATAGTCGGGATCGGCAATATACCATTCAGAGGACTCAAAGTATTCCTGCAGGGTTTTGTCTTTGAATATGTAACCTCTATAGGCAAACGGCAGGTTCTTGAGGATGCGGCGCTGCTCAGGAGTGTAGGTGTTGTAAATCTCTTCTTTCCTGTCACTTTGCAGAAAATAATCGGAAAAATATAACCGATATAATTTGAGTTTTAGGCCTTCCAGTACGTTCTGGGACTGCAAGCTATGTGCATTCCAATCAAAATGTGGGTAAATGTCATTTATTCTCAGTTCTCCGTCAGGGTGGAAGTTCTCCTGATGGAACTGTATGCTACCTTGTATTATGTTGAACTGCAGATACTCTTTATCGTCTTTGATTCGGGTTACAGTTGTTTTGCCTTTACCCAGGATCGTCCATTGGCTGGCGCTATTGTAGAATGTGGGCAATAAAGTGAATGATGTGCGGTCTCCCATGTTGATGATGAGGGTAAAGTCATCTATCTGATGGTTGGCCCAGCGGTTGGCGGCGGTCAAGATGTATGGGAAGAAGTCCGCAAACCCTTCATATTCATTTCCTGAATATACTTGCGTGTATGATATATCAAAATCATAGGTATGCTGTATGATGTTGAGTCCGGGACGGAACTTGGCACTGAAATGATATACATAGTCACAGATGGCCTCAGGGGCTTCCATTTCATCAAGCTCTTTCTCACACTGCTCAAGGGACATACCTTCTATGCGGCCGTTGTTGACATAGTTGGTAGGGACTTTGCGGCCATTCTCAAAATGGCGATCCACATGGGCTATATCATAGTCCAACGTTTGACCGTTCATGACTACCTTAAAGTTGCCTATGGCAGGATGCTGCGGGAATGAATTCCTGGGATCGGTGCCATGGGCATCGGCCTCAAATCCTACCAGGACCTCTTTCTCATCTGACGGGTTGAAGAACTCGTAATAGACGTTTACCTCTATCTTGTCACCGTTACGGTTTATCGTAAGTATCTCCTTCTGTACACGGATATCGGTCTCGCTAATGGGGATAAGGTGGTTACCATCTGCATAGAAAACGCCGTCATTGGCCCATGCAAACAAGGCTGACATGCAGCATACTGTAAAAACAAAGAATTTTTTCATAAAGCGTTCTTTTGTGTCCGGAGTGCAAAAATAATTGTTGTTTAAATACATTAGTGTATATTTGCAACAGAATTAATTTTTTTAGTTATGTCCGCAAAAAATCTCTCGACACACAAATAAACCCACCTAAATGAAAGCAAAACGGGACGCCCAGCGCCCCGTTTTTGTTTTATTCTATCGTGTGTGACTTGGTCTTGAACGGGAAGAACACCGGCATTATAAACACGATGGCAATCACAGAGAACAGCATACCGCTCATGACACCTATCGCAAAACTGAACCAGAACATATCCTGCTTGCCTTCCATAATGAAAGGAATCAGACCCAGCACCGTACTCAGTACTGTGAGCATGGTGGGAACAATCTTACGGTTGTAAGCCTTGAGATAGGTCTTAAGTCCGTGCACGCCTTTGGCCCCGGCGATTGTACGGTACTCGGATGTCAGATAGATACCCGCGTTCACCGTGATACCGCAAAGCATGATCATGGCTGCGAATCCGCCCTGCCCGAACGACACACCGAATATGGGGTATGCCAGGAACAGTCCCATGAAACTCACGGGAATGAGCAGCACAATCATAAGCGGCACCTTAAGCGACTCGAACATAGTTGCGCAAATCATGAAAATAACCAGCACCACAACAAAAATGAGTATCGTGCGCTGCCTCTCGGGGGTCCACCACCCGTAGTAATTGCCACCGCCCACGCGGAATCCCATAGGCATCCTGTCGTTAAAGCGTTTCACAAGCTCGCGCTCCATCTTGGCTCTAAGGTCATAAGAGCCGATGAACTCGTAGCCCACCCTGATGGTGTACTGCTGGTTGTTTCGCTCAATGGTGAGTCCTGTACGCTGTTTGGTGATAGTACCCATATCACTCAGACGTAGGTTCATACTGTCTATTACAACCATATCATTGCGTATATGCCACAGGTCATAATAGTCCTTGTCCGATGACACCAAGCGTACCGGAGTATAAACATGACCGTCATATACGCCCCTACCCGCTTCACTGTCATACAACTGTTCTTTGATAAATGACAGGTATTGGCTCAGGTTGGAGCCTGTACGGATCAGCCTCTCACGGTCCAGATCCATATAGAACTCACTGTTCACATATGAGCCCCATCCGCTTCCCGTAAAGCCGGCCTGACCGTTGACACGGCGGTTGGCTTTGAGTGAGTCTATCAGCTCCTCGGCATAACGGTAGAGAATGTCATAATTGTAACCTGAAAGCTCAATGGTATTTGACCAGCTTGTACGGTAAATGCTGTTAGTCAGCGCCTGGTCATCATCACCCAGACTGGGAATGGTCCATACCGCACCGCCAAACCTCATGGCCTTGGCCCAAAGACGCTGCTTAAGTTCATACGGGAAACGTGATTTCTGATACTCATCCTTGAAGTGTATCTCAAGACTACCGCTTGTTCCTGTCAGTTCTGTGTAGAACTCACTGATCTCGTCATATTGCTGCAGCCAGTTCTCCATCTCCTTGACAATCTCATTGAGTTGCTGTACAGTCTGACCCTCTGCCAGATTGGCCTGTACGTAGAGAACCACCTCACGAACCTCCTCATCATCACGGTCAAATGACATACGTCCGTTGGAGTGTTTCTGGAATATGTTCATTGTGCCGCCCAGCGGATACTCAAACCACTTCTTGTTACGCTGATACCACTTGCTGCCGATAGTCTTGTTGTAAAGGCCCACCAGACCTCCCTTGGTATTGTCCTTTCCCTGTTCCGTATTCTTATGGCGCACCTGGTTAGGCAGCAACTGTATGGGAATACCGAACAGCAGAATCAGAGCTACGATATATATCCACCTGTGATTGCGGCTCCAAATCGTTATACGCTCATAACGCTCTGTATGACGTATCAGACGGCGACGGCGTTTCATCGTATTCTTTACCACACCCTTGTTCTTAAGGGGCAGATACTCCAACAGAGCCGGCACAAACAGGAACGCAATCACTATTGACAGCGTCAGGTTGATCACTATCACCCAAATGAAATCTGTAAGGTTGGCTCTGGTATCCTCGGGAAGGAAGAACACCAGCATCAAAGCGCCGATGGTTGTAAGCAGAGCACCCGTGATGGAGAACATAACCTTACGGTTACCATAGTAAGTATAATGGTCTGCAATAACTATCGCCGTATCAATGATAATACCCAATGACACAGTAATACCTGCCATTGAATAGCGCTCAATACCCACATCAAAGAGCCAGTAGAATATCACAGCACTCAGCATGTTGGCAATGATAGTGAAACCTATCACCATCAGGTAACGGAAACTGCGGCTCACTACCAGCACGAATGTCAGCAGAATAAGCAGTGATATGATTGCACGCAGCAGCACCTTCTGCATCTCATTGTCCAGATATTCTGATGCATCATAGTTCGTCTTGATGGCAAAGTTATCCGGAAGAGAAACTTTAAGCTCCTCGACCTTTTCCTTGACCGCAGTGGTAACGGCTATGGTATTGATATCCTCCATACCCGTCACATACAGGGATATGGTATTCAGACCGTTTATTCTGTTATAAGAGTTGGGTATCTGCTCCCGGTACTGTACAGTAGCAAAATCACCCATATAATACATACGGCCGTTCACCATGCCGATGGGAATCTTCTCCAGTTCGCCGGTCAGGTCACGGGTCTTGAGTTTAACCAGCATCAGACGGTCCTCCAGAACCTGCGTTCCCACAATGCTATTCTGGTAATATCGGCTCATGGCATTACTCAGGTTAGCGGGAGTCATACCCACAGCACGAAGTGAGTTGGGATCAAATGTCAGTACCCACTCAAAAGCCTTGGCGCCCGATGTCCGAACACTCTCTACACCCTCAATCTTTGACAGCTTGGGAACCATATGCTTCTCAACATACCGCACAATCTCAATGGCCGGCATATCGGCATTTATGGTATAAATCAGTAAGGTCTCACTGCTGCGTCCGCCGCCACCTACAGAACCGCTCAAATCGGTACCTGCACCCTCCGGGAGTTTGTTACGTATCTGACGCAGACGGGTGGCCACGTCAAAACGCGTAGTCTCCATATTGGTACCCTTCTTAAAGGTCAACGTTACGTTTCCTCCTCCTTCGCGAGTGGTAGCATTGATTGAGCTCACGCCGTCCACCGTATTCAGGGCACCCTCAATGAGTGATGTCACCTCGGTCTCAACAACACGGGCCGAGCCCGGTCCCCAGAAATATACAGAGAGACTAAGGTTCTCCTGTACTGGGTTGAACTGAACGGTAAGCTGACCGGTGTAGAGCACTATGGTACCCACCAGCATGAGCACAACCATAATCAGGATTATGGAGAAAGAGTGGCTCTTACCTCTTTTCTGCATATCGTTCATCTATCAGACTTCTTATAGATTACATAATAAGCCAGAGGTACAAAGAACACGCTCACAAAGGTACCGGCTACCATACCGCTAATAAGAGCCAGTGACAGCGGATACTGCAGGTCACTGCCCATATCACCACGTACCAGGAACGGGGCGATGGCCAGAATGGTAGTAAGTGAAGTCATTATAATGGCTTTCAGACGGCGTCCGCCGGCCTCCAGAATAGCATGCTTAAGACTCATACCCTGATCACGCAGGCGGTTTATGGTATCCACCTTCAGTATGGAGTCATTGATTACGATACCGCACATAACCACCATACCGATCATTGACATCAGGTTCAGGCTCTCATTAAACAGCCACAGAATACCCAGCACAGCGAATATGTCAATAATCAGCTCGCTAAGTATAATGAACGGCTGCACCAGACTCTCAAACTGAGCCGCCAGGATAAAGAACAGCAGCAGGATAGAGATAATCAGCACCGTGCACAGTTCCTTGATCATCTCACGGTTGCTGAAATAGGTACCTGAGAAACTAACCTCAAACCTTTCATCATCACGTACCACCTTCTTTATCACATCCATGACACGGCGTGCCTCCTTACCCTTCACGTCCAAAACCAGCGGATAGAACTCGCCGTCCACGCCGCTTGAAATCTGTTTGAGGTCACGGTTACGTGTCTCCTTAAGCAGTATCTCCAGCGGCACGCGTCCGCCACGGGTATCAATGTAACTGCCCTGGATCAGGTCCTTAGCCTCCTTGGTGCCTACGCCGATAACAACCGGCATTGAGAAATCGCCCTTGGATATACGCAGAACCGAGTTGGCATTCATCGAGTTCTGCAGATAGCTCATTATCTGATTGAAGCTCACGTCATACAGAGCCAGACGCTCCGGATCAGTGATAAGCTCAATGTACTCATTCCATTCCGGCTGCGGGATATAGTAGTCCGGCATTGCGGCACGCAACTCATACAACAGCGTTGACAGCTGGTCGGGCTCGGGAGTGGAGCCATTGATGTTCCTTATTCGTGCCACCAGCGGAGCCTCCCTGTCAGAGAACAGCATATCAAAGATATTGCCCGATGCCTGACTGCTGTGGACCGCCATCGGCCACTCACGTGAAATGTAATCATTAGCCTCCTGCTCGATACGGTCAATCTGCTCCGTACTCTCAGACTTTATATAAACGGTAGCCTCCGATATACCCATCTCACGGGTATGTGACAGAGCAAACTGCTGGGTACCAGTCATAGCCGTATACTGAGTGATATCATCGGGGAACTGCGCCAGAATCTGCTCGCAGCGGCGGTTGTTCTCCTCAAGAGATATACGCTCGTTCCACTCAATGTTGAGCAGAGTGTCACTGTGTGACAGCGTAGGCAGTTTCTGCTTGTCCAGGTTAATGAACAGCATACCAATAAGCACCATAGCAGCGGCAAAGATACTCCACATAACACCTCTGTGACGGAAGAACCAGCTCAGTATGGCATCATATCCGCGTGTCATGTTACCCACGCTTATCTTGCTTATGAACTTGTTGGGAGTAAAGCAAGGCTGCTTACGGTAGAACCTGTAATAGAACACCGGAATAACCAGCACAGACATTATCAGGGCCGATATCAGCGTAATGGTCACCGCCATTGCCTCATCATAGAACAGCGCACCTGCAATACCGCTCATGAAAATAAGCGGGATAAAGATGGCGCAGGTAGTCAGCACCGAGCTCAGCATAGGTGTGAACACCTCCTGGGTACCATATACGCAGGCATCGGCCAGGGGTTCACCCTTTGTCCAGCGCTGTGTGATGTTGTCAATCGTGATGATGGAGTTGTCCACCATCATACCCAGGCCTAGCACCAGACCTGACAGAGATATGATGTTGATTGAGATATTCAGCACATAGAAGAACAGGAATGACAGAATCAGCGCCGTGGGAATGGTAATAACCACCAGCAGCGGGCTGCGGAAATCCTGCATGAAGAAGAATATGATCAGACAGGCAAACAGGGCACCGTAAATAAGGTTACGGACCATGTTGCTGATAGAGTAGTCAAGCAGCTCCGTCTGGTCACGGGTAATCTCAAACTTCAGATCCGGGTACTCATTCTCGAAAGCCTGCATCAGGTTCTGGATACCGTCACGGAGTTCGGCCATGCGGGCATCAGAACGTTTGATTACAGCCATTGTAATGCACTGCTCGCCATCGGCCTTGACCAAACCCTTGGCGCGCTGCTGCTCCTCACGTACCTCGGCCAGTTCCTTTATCTGGTAGGTACGTCCGCCCAGCTTGAGCCATACGTTCTCAACGTCCTCACGGGTAACCACCTTTGACTCAAAACGCACGTCAAAACGGTACTCGCCGTCACGTATTGAGAGGCTTCCAAGTGTCACGTTGGCGCTGTTGATGGCACTGCTCAGCGCAGTCTCATCAACGCCTATGGCACGCAGTTTCTCCATATCGGGAATAATGAGCAGCTGCGGGTACAGCACGCCCGATATATCCACCATAGCCACCTGAGGCAGCTGCTCCAGACGGCGTGTTATCACCTGACGGCAAAAGTCACTCATCTCCAGCAGACGTGTGCCGCCGGTATGCTTTGAATCCTTAAGTGAGATGTTTATAAAGAATGCCGGAATATCAGTGGCGCTGGCACGTGCAATCATGGGGCGCTCCTCACCCGCTCCCCAACCGCTTGTGGCACGGTCCACACGGTCATTCACATCAATAAAGATGAAATCTGCATCGGCTCCGTACTCAAAGGTCATCTCAATCAGACCTCCGCCGTCCTTAGCCGTACATACTATATCCTGCAGGTGAGCCACCTGTGACAGCTGCGAACGCAGTCCTGCCATCAGTCCGTCATTCAGCTCACGCGCGCTGCGGTCAGGCGATGTCACCTGAACCGTAATCTGCGGTACGTTTATGTCCGGTACCAGTGATACCGGCAGTTTACGTATGGCCGCAATGCCCAGTACCATGACTGCTATAAGCACCATGATAACTGCAATGGGGCGTTTTATCAATCCCTTGAACATGGCTCGTTACTCCTGAATAACCACCTCGGCGTCATCACCAAGGTTCAAGTTACCACTGGTAATAATCAGGTCACCGATGTTGAGGTCTGCACCACGGTCCTTGTTGGGCTCAACCACATGCTCCATGGTGTTGGACATAAGCACATTAACGTATGTCCACAGACTGTGTCCGTTATCAGGATCAATGCGGAACAGCACCTCCATGTTATCACGTATAACAACTGCGCTCTTGGGAACAACCATCTGGTTAGGAACGCTGTTCTCAACCGTGATGCGTACGTTCATACCGTCCATCAGTTCATCGGCTCCGGGAACCTGGGCTGTAACGGCTATCTGACCATTCTGGTCAACCGTGGGGTTGATTGATACAATAGATCCCTTAATTACCAGGTCATTGTTTACAAACGGTGATACCAGCACCTGCTGGCCCACATGTACAAAACCGTACTCGGTCTCCAGCACGCTGAACCGTACCAGGTAACGGCTGTCATCAATCAGGGTGCAAAACTGACCGCCCTGCTCGTAAACATGGCCCCTTACGCTTGCCACCTTACCGCTGAACGGAGCCTTAAGGTCGCACTGGTTGAATGTTCGCTCGGCATTCTCAAGTGCCATCTTGGAATCTATGAAACCGGTATTGATGTAGATTACACGCTTCTGGTCGGCCGGTATCTTGGCGGTATCGGACAGGGTATAACCATAATCCAGCAGACGGTCGGCCAGGTTCATCTCGGCCTTGTCAAAAGCCAGACGGGCCTGCTCCAGCTGACGGCGGGGCTGCTCCTTGTCCAGTGATGCCAGGATCTGTCCCTTCTGCACCTTCTGGCCGTCACGCACGTTAACCTTATCAATCGGGCCCTGTGCGCTGAACTGTACCGTAACCTTGCTCTGAGCCTCCAGTTTACCGTTGCAGATAAGCTGCTTGTTGAAAGTCTTGAGCGCCAGCGGCTCAACGGTCACGATGTTCTTATCGGCCTTGAAAGTGCCACGAGCCATCTCGGTAGTATCTTCTTTTTCCTCCTTGTCTTTCTTACCCTTGCAGCCGCAAACAAGAACTGCAATTACCAAAACACCAATAATTCTATATGCTTTCATAATTCTCAATTTACTTAATCAGTTTGTCAAATTCGGCACTGATATCGGTGCCTGATACATAGTCATAAAGCGTAGTCTGACGAATCTGGAAGTAGTAATTCCAGAAGCTTGCCACATTATTCACATAACTGCTCAGCGCATTGTCACGCTTATCCTTCAACTGATCCAGCTGAGTCATAGTCATGCTGCCGCTGCCAAAGTTCTGCAAAGCCAGCTGGTAACTCTCCTCGGCCAACTGAGCGGCGCGTGCCGAAATCTCACACTGACTGCGCTGGTTGTTGAACTGCATAACCTGAGTAAGCAGACTCTGACGCTTGTCTATCATGGACTGCTCCAACTGGTTTCGTGTAGTCAGCGCCTGGGCCTCGGCCATACGTACACGACCGCGTGCCAGCCCCCAGTCAACAATAGGAATTGAGAGTGAAATACCAATCTGCTCACTCTCCCTGAGTTGTACCAGAGTCTGATTCAACTCATCGGCCGATCCCGACATACCCAGATTGGCCCTGATGCTGGCCGATAGACCGCGGTTGGCCTTGGCCTGTGCTACGCTGCTCTCGGTCTGGATATAACTTATCTCCTGATTCAGAAACATCTTCATAATCAAGTGTAATGTCCGGAATATCATAATCAATGATAAGGTTAAGTTCTGTATCCTCTTTGTAGCCTATATAAGAGCACAGACGGTTAAGAGATGTCCTGAGGTTGACCTTCCTGGTACTGAGTGAAAGCGAGTCCATGAGCATGCTTGACTCAATCTGCATCAACTGGTCACGTGTAATGGTACCCATTGCAAAACGGGTCTGAGCGGCCTCAAACAGACGCTTGCTGTCATCAAAACTCTTTACCGCACGCTCATAATCTTCTTTATCCCTCACATAATTCCAGAAATATGATACAGCAGTCTGGTTAACCTGCTCCATACTCTCTATATACTGACGCTTGGCCAGTTCATAGTTCTTGGGCTCGGTCTTGCGGCTCCACTTAAAGCGGTTATAGCCCCACAGGCTCTGTGTATAAGACAGATTTATAGGCGATGCCAAATAAGTGGTACTACGGTTCGGACTGTACTGGTCCAAACGTTCCAGCGATGTGGTAAGAGAAAGAGTACCGCCTGTCCATGGAACATTCTGGCTTACATACAACCTTGCCGAATTGTTCATATTGTAGTTGGTGCGGTAGTAAATGGCGCCCGACTGAGCATCCTGCATAGCCGCAAGTGAACGGTCAAACTGAGCCAGATTAGCGCTCAGATTAAGTGATGGGAGCAACTCAGCCTTGAATGAACGGTAACTCCAGTACCTGGATGCGAAAGTGTTGCGGTTACTCATGGCAGCAATGGAGTTCTCCTGAGCCAGCTCCACTACCTGTTGCATGTTAAGTGTCCTGGGAACAATCACCTGCGCCCCGCACACTCCGCTTACCATAAGACCTACACACAAAAGGACTCCTTTGGAAAGGGATTTAAATTGAAACATGTCTGCAAACAAAGTTTCTGGTTAATAAATGGGTTAACAGCGCGAATATAGTCATTTAGTATGACCTTTCACCGCAATAGTCATAAAATCTTCGGCCCCAGTGGCCTGAACATATACATATTTAATGAATTCACCCTCTGACTCAACCGCAACTTTAACCTCCAGTTTGCCACATTCACGAGGCTGGAGTCTCAAGGTATTGGAACTTACGGTTGTACAGTCACACTCGGGCAAAAAAGAAATGGCTAACTGCTCCTTCTGGTTGTTTCGGAAAGTAAAAGATGCCTTTACTGAATCACCCACATTAATCTGGCCCACGTCCACCATCTCCCTGCGAACTGAGAATGCTCCGTCAGAATCATAGCATCCCACCGTCAGAGACACGGCAAAAACCGCCATCATGTGTTTTAGATAATTCTTCATACGACTATTGAAAATTAGGTTAATTGGGTTTATGCAAAATTAGATCACAGCACTTACAAGGCAAAAAAAACAGGGCTGTTTGTATCTGACAGCCCCTTTTGTCAACATCTGATAATCAAATCATTATAATCAAAAGGTCAATTCTTTTTCTGACATTGGCTTTTAGTCGGTAATATTGGAGTGTTTCTCAGTTGGCCGATTCTCGTCAGATTCTCCAAATGTTTGGTTTGGATTGTTGCGGACTTTCCTGCCTCCCACTATTCCAATAATGAAGTCATCGGGGATGAAGCCCCAGTAGCGGGAATCGTTTGAGTCCATACTGTTGTCGCCAAAAGCGAAATAGTAATCATGCTGGAAAGTATGACTTGTCATATCATCAGTGGGCCATAATCCGGTTTCATATTCTATGACCGGCCCATATATGGCACGACCTATAGAATCCAACTTTATAGTAGTTCCTTTTTCTGGAACATACAACGGGCCAAAGTTCTTCATGGTCCACATAGGCCTTGTAAAGGGCATAGTTCCCATGTACTTGGTGCGCCAAAGAATACTGTCAGGTGTATTCTGTATATCAAGTTGATTATATAGAAATCCGATAGTTCCGTTGTAGTTATTATTCCAGGTTATACCGTTTTTTACGCCTATAGTATCACCAGGAACGCCGACCACCCGCTTGCAATACACATAGTTTATTTTAAACTCTATCTTAGTCCATTTGTCATATCCCAGAGGATAGTTGAAACATATTACATCACCGGGTCTGATTTTACGGACTCCCGGTAAACGGAAACATTTCAATGAAGCATGATCCTCAAAATCAAATGATTTGTAAATTCTTGGACCAAATAGGATTTTGTTGACCCAAACTTTGTCACCAGGAGCAAGAATAGGCATCATTGATCTTGATGGGATACTGAAACGCTCTGCTATGAATATGCGACGCACATAGTGAAGGGAACCTATTATTAGTACAGATATGATTACGCTCCAAAGGACATCCGTTATCTTATCAAGTACTGATTGCCTGGTAGAATGCCGTTCATCATTTTCAGCCTTTTTCTTCCTTATAATCATTATTGTATGTATCCTTTCTTTATTTCTTTTATTTCATCACGCAAACGTTCAGTGTTTATGGATTCAACTTTAGGAATAAACGAATCAATTTTATCAGCTATGTCCATAAACTTGACATAATCCCCTTCTGTATGATAAAGCTTCGCCAAAAGGTATAATGGATATAAGCGATTAGGAAGCATATAAAAAGCATGTTTATAGCGTTCCTCTGCTTCACGATATTTACCTAGTGCCAAACTGTTATTACCCATAACGTTCCAAAACATCGGATCACAACTTAACTCTGTTCCCATCATTAAAATAGAATCGCTTCTCTCATATGCACCAATCTTATTGAGTGAATGGCCATAAGCAAACAGAAAAGAGTGATCATTGTTCATGTATGAGAATAGTGATTCCATTTCTTCTTCAGCATACTCATACTCCTCCAAATTGTACCATTTTTCCACCTCTTTCCATGTGGATTCCGCTTGCTTGTAAAGCTTGACTTCCGGAACCTTCAGTATCATAATTGTGGATAGTACAATAAGCATAATAACCACAATTAATGATTTCAAGAGATCAAATCTATTCTTAAAAAAAGGCTCTCGATCCGATAAGCAGGACGCAAGCAATATTGGTAACAACAACTGGAATTGTTTTAGGTGTAACGGATAGGAAAATAGGGCAAAGCAAGCTAAAGCCATCAACCCATAGCACCAGATGGAACCTCTTTTGAATGAGATTATTATGGCAGAAATAATGATGCCGATAAACAACAACATAATAACAAGCCCAGCTTCTACACCAACAAAAAGATATTCATTGAAAGCGTTATTTGGGGATGAGGCTGTCATACGATCGTGCTCATCTATAGATTTCCAGTCCAAATCATCATTACCATTCTCTTCAATCTGTTTCTTGAAATAGTTTGCCTGAGCCTTTCCATAAGCTAAACCAAAATGACCTATTCCGGCGCCATTCAAACCATTTTCACACATAGCTTTTATGCATATCTTATCCATGAACAATCTACCATCGGCAGATGGCTTTTTAAAAAAATATGCTCCTGTTCCGATAATAGCAGCACTAAGAAATATCCATAATCCATATCTTTTCAGAACAGCAATTATTTTAATCCTTAGTTTTTCCGTATCAAAAGCAAGAACTGCCATGCTGCATCCCAAAGCCAATATGGCACTTCGGCTTTGAGTTGAGGGTAGAATAATCAATGCAAATAAAGCAGAGAAAAATACAATCCAACAAAGGAGTTTTGAAAGAGTATTTTGATTTTTACTTTTTGTATGTTTTATATAATATGCTGCAAATAGACTGATACAAACCGCAAGGAAACCTCCGTATGGTCCAGGATTCTTAAAGGATCCGGTAATAGTATACAGAATATGGTTCGAACTTATTTTACCAATCAGTTGTAGGTATCCCAACCTGATCTCATATAGATTAATAACAACTATTGTTACAAGACATAGTATTCTTACAGTATTTGGCACTATAGAGAACAGGAATCTGATTAAAAGGTATAACAGGGACAACTCCATGTATTTAAGCAAGAAGGTGCCAGGAATAACCAAACCATTTCCCTTGCATGTTAAAAGATACAGCCATGACAAGCCAATGACCAGAGCATCTACTTGGCCATGTGCCAGTGTCATACCAGAGCATCGGGCATTATCGCTTACCATACAAAACTCTATTCAATAACGATTGTCTTTAGCCCAAACCTGTTGTCTTCAACAATTCGAGAAACGAATTCAAATAAACAGTGATTTCAGTTTGATCATATGCATTGGGTATATAAATATTCCTGATGCAATAATTCTCATCAATTATTAGAAAGTAGGGCTTATTGATTTTGTTTGTATTTGAATCGTCAACTATACTATAGACTTCTTTAACGCCCCATGCATTAGCTTGTGTCCTAATCTCATTTCGCGTATCATAATTACCCAATATCAGGATATCTCCACGAACTTTCTCTTCATTGATAAATTGTTTGAGACAAGTCCTTATCCCAATCATGCAGGATTCACAATTAATAACATCACATCTTAAAACAAGTTTGTAACCATCCTTTAATACTTTGGAAAGCATACAAAAATCAATCGTATCTCCATTGCTTGATGCCAGAGACAAACCTTCCATAGCTGAAGAAGAGTTCAATACTTCCAGAGCCAAATTTTCCCTTTTGAGTTCAGTAAAAGATGTCAGAATTCTGTTATTTGAATCCAATCTTTCAATCTGCCTTGTCGCCTTCTTGTTTAAAAAAAAGCACAAGCACAACATAAGGAACAGAACAACTATCGTTATATCACCAATATGCTTTTTCATAGTATATCATCCTTAAAATAGTACTTTATTATCAGGCCGTTTGTTCTATCATTAACTCCTTTCAATATCTGTCTTGATTTATCATCAAGCAAGTTATCCTCATACAGAAGATCAATGTATGAATAATCGTTGATGAATGTAGCAATACAAGTATCATCCATATAATCAAGTCCAATAATCATTTTACCATTGTTGAAACGATTATTAATCAACCTTTGGGTTCCTTTTTTCAGATCATAGAAAGACAGGCGAGCTGTTACGTCATTCGGACCATCCCATGGTTCGATGTACCCTAATCTGGAAAGAATGAACCTATTGTTAATCAAAGTCTCCATAACAATCACGAACTCTCTTGGATGTCTTTCAAGATATGAAGTTATTGATTCATCTTTTTTTACCGCCTTTGGAGAAAAAGCACGTTCACCGACATCATAACGAAAACGTTCAGATACAGTATAATCCTGGGGGTTAAGGGCAAAATACGAATAACCATTGTCCGGTGAACGAAATAATACCAAACTGTCATTAGAAATGTATCTACGTAAAGTACCAAATCTATAACCTCCCCTCTTTACTTTGGACAAGAAACATGAACCAACAATTTTATCTTTACTAGTTGAATAAAAGTTCCAAATAACAGAATCACCCGTTTGAACAGATAAAGCCATGATATCGTCGTTTAAAAGAGCATAATCCATGTAATAAAGAACTCTGTTTCTGGGGACATTATACACTTTCCTTGCATTTAAAAGTGAATCGTAAACAAAAATCCTTCCATCATGATTCATTATGCCCACATTTCCACCAATAACATTATAGTCATTAACTGAGAAATATTCATTCCTTCCTCTACCACGTTTCTTGGCAGTATTGAAAATAAATCGGCCATCATCATCGAAGACATAAACTGCATGCTGGTCTCTCATATAGATATTTCCATCATACATCTGTATTGTCTTCGGATTGACCAAATAACAACTGTCGTTTCCCTCCAGTTCTATAACTTCTATTTTGGAAACTACATCACTCATTGATAGTTGCTCAAATTTGTCAAAGTCTATGGGAATGACTTCTCCATTCCCATAGATGACTGAATGTTCTGAGCAACCGCTTATCACCATCATTCCGATGATGAAAGACAGTATACTAATTGAACATTTCATGGAATCAAATTATTGTTTCGTGCGTAAACAACCCAATAGTCGTAATCCCAATTCAGGAAATCATCCCAGTTCGATTTACACTGAGTAACCATGTATCCAGTGAAATACCAGCAGTCCCAATGATATTTGTAAAGATTACAGCATTTAGTGCCTGCCCAACAACGACCTTCATTTCGGCCACATACTATTTCTGCTTCATCATCATCAGATAAAGCTTCTACATTATCTTTCAATAGCAATGATGTAAAATTAGAACCTCGGAATGCCTGAACCGACATAATAACCGATTAGAACCTCGGAATGCCTGAACCGACATAATAACCGAGCAAATCATTGCTATGATGAATAATTTCTTTTTCATCTGTTTTAAAGTTTAATTATTAATACTATGGAATCAAATTATTTTGTTCAGCGTAATCAAGCCAATATTGGTAATCCCAATTCATGAAATCATCCCAGTTCGATTTACACTGAGTAACCATGTATCCAGTAAAATACCAGCAATCCCAATGGTTAAGGCGATAATCACAGCATTTAGTGCCTGCCCAACAACGACCTTCATATCGGCCACATACTATTTCTGCTTCATCATCACTAGATAAAGCTTCTACATTATCTTTCAATAGCAATGATGTAAAATTTTAGAACCTCGGAATGCCTGAACCGACATAATAACCGAGCAAATCATTGCTATGATGAATAATTTCTTTTTCATCTGTTTTAAAGTTTAATTATTAATAAGTACTATTGATAAACTCCATAGGACTATTGGCATCAAATAAAATATGCCATCAACGTCAATCTATACTAAACCTTTGCATATTTGATTTTTCAGAAACCACGAATAATCGGGTTTTAAAGAAGTTATCCCAAAGGTACTTTGCAAGAGTCCCAATCTTAAACCTCTTTAAAATATCCAATCCTGTTAATTATCTCAGTCGCGACTATTTTCCTTATCTATTGAATTCTAATCCAATAATGATATTACCACCACTCTATTTCACCATTCTCCTTCACAATAAACGGACGCTCGTTATTACCACGAGTATAATTACGAAGCCATAATAACGTATTAAGTGGTATATTATCATAAAACAGAGAATTGCCTTCAGCTCTCTCATAACCCAATGAACGCCAACTCTTTCCGTTAAAATAGAATAATTCGTATTCATTCCCAGGGCAAACATCGTTGTCATCACTGCGCGGAGACACACTGGCATATTTCACTTCAATGGGCTTGCCCATATCCATTCCTACCCAGTTTCCATTAGGTTGATTGATCTCAAAATTGGAGAGTAAGTTCCTGTCAAATGCTCTATCTATTGCATCTTGCCCAGCTTCAGGATTGGCTATACCCTTTCGATTCAATCTCTTACCATCACTATCATAGAATGAGAGTTCTGATATACTACCCCACGAACCGTCGGGTGTCATGTAACGCCAGTAACGGTATGGACGTTCTGCATTCATCTCAATCTGATCCGGTATATCAGTTTGTTCAATTGTATAGAGAGTAACTGCTTCTCTGAAATCAGGATAATCAGAGCACTGGAACTTGCCATTAAGTATACGACGACGCATATCTACTACATTATATGATTCGTAATACTTACGACGCAACTCCCTGCTTACAGTCTTGGTGTTGCCCTCATTAAACAAGTATTCAACATCACCGTCTTTACGCAATATGAACGGTTTACTTATCGGTATTATATTCTTTCCGTCAAAGCCCACTACTATATAAAGCATGTTTCGGCCCATTTTTTTAAAGTATGCCTTGCCTCTCTTTAGCCTACCATAATCCAGAATTTTCCACTGCGGACCATCATTGTTAACAGCCATTGCGATATAGACATACTTACGTTCTCTTATCTCCTTGACACTATTTATGTCTACTTTTATTTCAAGGTCTGATGTTACATTATATTTGTCTGTTACATCCTGGCGACACAAATCAAATGGATAGGAGTATTTGGCGGTTTTACGATATCTCACCATTTCACGATCCATAACAAAAGTGGTACGCCACACTTTTGGAATGCGCTCGTATGGATAGAACTGCATGCCAGCCGGCATTATCAAAGAGTTTATTGTAACCTGCTCACGGCCGCGATCATCTGGAAAAACATACCAGCTATGACCTTCACTATTACGCCCCCAAGAGGGAACCTGGTCAACAGCAGCCGGCAGACCAAGACTACGGAATACAGCGGAACCCATGGTGACATAATCCAGACAACTACCGTATGTCATCCTAACCCATGTACCAGCGCTACGCATAGGAATGCTACCACGGCCTTCCCAAATTACTCGATGACCAATGGCAGACTGTTTGCTGTGTATCTCATTACGGACTATTTCTATAGCACCATATATGGTATTACGCTGATCATAAGGATCAGTAACAGTTTTGATGCTATCGCTATAAAACTCAGAAAGCACATCGCGCCAATTATCCAAACTCTGACACTCTGTAACTTTGTACGGAAGTATCCAGTCCTTGAACTCCTCATAAGACAAATGTTGAGCCCAAGGCTGCGTCTTCCACTGCTTGAAGGCGTGATCAATGCTGTATATCAGATAATCAGCCGTCATTACCTGAACGTCTGATATAATATCACTTGTTATACCCGCAAACTGACTGTCGCTGATCTGGCGCAAAGTGTCGCGCTGCCAGTCGGGGCTGGGACCGGTGCCCAGTATTTCTAGAGCTTTACTGTAATAGCGGTTAATGGCTGCGGTATCGCGATAGGAATAATGCGCAGGCATATTGGCTATCAGATACTTGGCAGCCTTAAGCTTCTCGGGATCTTTGTCAACGGTGCGGTAGTGCTTGAGCACGGCCTTGAGCTCGGACTTGTTCTCACCTGCAGCTTTCAGGGCGTAGTACAGATAGATATCGTCTTTACTACAGCCGCTGAAGGCCACAAGGGTAAGGGTCGCAAACAAGGTATAAATGGATCTTCTCAATAGGGTATTCATATAGCGTTATTTTTCCATTTATCGAGATTGGTTGAATTCAGCGCATCGGCGCTTACGTATTCAATACTGCCATCCTTATGCAGTATGAAAGGTTCACTAATTGGAATAAGGGTTTCTCCGTTGTATCCCTGGATCTGGTACAGCACCTCACGGCCCATATCGTGGAATGAGGCCTTACCGTGCTTAATTACGCCAAAGTCTACAATCTGCCAGGGTTTCTCTTCGCTACGTACGGCCGATGCAATATAGACGTATTTGTCCTTTATCTGCTTCTTTACCTTTTTATCCATAGGAATGGCGATATCGCTGACAAGGAAATACTGTGACGTAACATCTTTTCGGCCCAGTTCAAAGGGATACTGATACTTTGCGTTCTGGCGGTACTCCCAACGCTCGGGGTTGATAGCGTAGGTGCTGCGGTAAACCTTGGGGCCGCGCTCGTAGGGGAAGAAACTGCCTCCCATCATGGTTGCGAAATCCCACTCAGAGTTCAGCTGTTCTCCCCTGTCGGATATGATGGTGTACCAACGGGTTGCTGCTGTTCCGCGGCTTCCTACTGGAGTCTCATCCCATACGGCTGGTATTCCTGCGCTGCGGAAAACCAATACTGCGGTCAGGGCATAATCAGGTATATCGCCATAGGTTTGGGCGGCCTGCAGGTGGGCACTCAGCAGGGGCAGGCCGGCGCGGGTGTAGAGACCGTAACGGTTCAGACCATGATATGCATCATTGCGCAACATGTCTGCAATCGCGATGGTGGTGTTATACTCCACGTCATTTTTTATAGGGTGTTCCAGTCCTTTCCCGAAATGAGCGAGCAGCGTGTCACGCCATGCATCCAACTCCTGTAGCTCTATTGCCTTGTAGGGTAGTAGCCACTCGAGATACTCATCAAAAGTAATCTGTCTTGCCCAATCACAATTAACCCACCTGTCGTATGAAGTGTCAATGTTCTTAATCAGGAAATCAGCTTTGATTACCTGGGCGTCTGACACAGTGTGATCAGGTAGATCGCGGTACTTAAGATCAGTTATGGAAAGCAGGCTGTCACGCTGCTGCTCTTGAGAGAGAGACTTATCAGCAAGGATGCCAGCGGCATATTCATAATACTCGTAAATCGCGTTGCCTGCGTAAGAGTAGTGTGCAGGCATATTCTTTATCAGGAACTCAGCTGCTTGGAGTTTCTGAGGGTTATTGTCATTGGTTTTGTAGTGGCTCAGCACGGCCTCCAACTCTGAACGGTTGGGGCCGGCTGAATCCAATACATCTGCAATTGATGGTTGATGTGTACAGTCTACAGACAGAACTGTCATCAGCAAACAAGTCAATAGTGCTAACTGTTTCATTGATATGAAAGGAAAAGGACTTCACTGTTAACCACGTGGCAAACGGCTTACCGTTTGCCATCGTGGCGAGAAAAGACGAGTCTAACCAGACTGGAAATACTTAGTACAGTATATACTTTCCTATATAACTCTTTCCGTTGGAGAGAGTAAAGTACAAATAATAAGTACCGGGATCTGATGTTACGGTCATTGTAATGGTACTACCGGCACCAGCATCACTCCAGATCATATTATCCTCTGCACGAATTATCTCTGCAGTAATATAAGATACTGTATTACCTGCCTGAATGATTACTTCTCCGTCATAGTAATAGCACTGAGGCTCCACTTCTACGAAGCGGGCGCGAGCACGACAACGGGGGCCGATAGGATTAGGATCTGGATTTGGATTTGGATTAGGATTGGGCTTAACAGGAACCAGCGAAGGTCCATCGTCTTCAATAGCCACTGCAATGGTCTGAGAACACGGTAGCAATAAAAATAGTGCTACCAATAATTTGGGGGTAAATCTTTTCATACGACAAACAATAATTAGGTTTTAGGTCTAGTGCAAAGATATGACAACCACATCCAACGACAAAAAAAATGAGGCTGTTTTGGTCTGACAACCTCATTTGTACTTAGCTGATTTTCAATTTTTTACGCGCCGGAGGGCTATTATTTTTCTGACAGCTAGTATTTGCGTCCAAAATACACTTTAAAAATTGTTCCAAATCACCAAATCATATTCAAACGGCTCCATAATTCCTCCGAATTACGTCTAACCTTCTTCAATAATCGGGATTTAATCTGATAAATATTTTGAGGTGACTCCTTAATAATAACACTAACTGATTTTGATGAAAGACCCGCAATAGAATACCTGAACAACTCCACCTCCTTATCTGTAAGTCCTATCTCGGGATCAACCAAACGCTCCATTATTCCGTCATAAGACTCATTAAGCATTCTGTCCAGTTTTCTGATACTTTCAGGAGCCGTATAGTCTTTGATAAGGCTGTTAATTGTTACGTTTAGTTGCTGCTTTGTAATCTTATCCTGACTCTCAGAATCAAAATACATGGAATAAAGACGGTTTGATATATCATGGCGTTCATGGAACTGTACCCGCACCTGACTTCTCAAATCTTCAATCTTACTGGACAATTCCTCTACTACAGAAAGAGATTCATACAACTGCTCTTTCATGCGTTTTTTCTTGTAATGATAAGTAACAAGCACTATCACAAGAATTAAAAGGAATATTACGACACAAAGTATCAGTGTTAATCTGGTATGCCTATACTTGAGCAATTCATTTTCTGCCATTATTCTGTACTGCTCTTTCTGAGCCGCCAGAATAGGTTGTCTCAATATTGATCTTAAACTCTTATTCTGAAGTGAGGTGTATTTTTGGAAGAAATCCAGTGCCAGTTCTGTTTCGCCCTTACTCTGGGCCAGCAATGAACTGACATAGTATAGATATATAGAATCGTCTTCTGACAAATCACAATTCCATGCTCGTTCCAAGAATAATTCTGATTTGGCGTGATCCTTGACAGAATTATAATATTGAGCCATCATTTCTAAGTAGCCAAAAGCTTTTGACGTAGAGTCAAACAATTGGTAATACTTGTTAAGTAGATGAGTTGCACTATCTGGCTCTCCCATGTTCACCAGACAAGACATCCTTTCATATACACATTGGTCTGTAAGTTCATTATCACCCAATAAAGATGAGGACATCTCAACAATCCTCAATAATGAATCAGCAGAATTGTACTCCTGAAGATTATTCCTAGTCTTTCCTAAATAAAGCGTAGCATACAATATATCCTGTTCGTTTCCTACACGCTCAAAATACGTCTTGGACTTTAGAAAATACTCTTCTGCTCTGTGATAATCGCATTCACCGATGAAAATATATCCTAATCTAAAATACAACAATCCTTTCCAAAAATCATTATCAATATATGTTGCCAGTTGTTCTGCATTAGCAAATGCTGCAGCAGCATTTGAGTTCTGTCCTAAATTTTGATATACACAACCTAGATAATAATTTGACAGAAATCTGTAATCCATTTTAGATCCAATGGAATAGAATCTTACTGCTACCATAATAAGAGAGTCACTAGTTGCACGTTTGCGATTCTTGTATTCGGCTGCAGTATAAAACAAGGCGTAACGTGCCTTATTCTCTTTACCCTTTATTGCAGAAGGATCTATCGTATTTAACAGGGAATCTGTCAAAACTGGATTCTCATCCAAAAGTAGTTCGGCCTTATCCAGAATAGCATTAATAGATTTACTACCACGAACCATACCATCATCTACCCGGCTACATTCCGCTATCAAAAGCATTGCAACCAGTATTAATGCCAGATTACGCAAAAAGACATGCCTCTGGATATAATTAAGAATAGTTTTAAGCATGGAAAAGAACCCAGAAAATACCCTATTGTTACGCAAAGATAATAGGTTTTAATAATTATCTATAATATGGATTAAGAAAAATAAAGGACCCCCGCGTCACCGCGGAGGCCCCTCCTGCCAAATAAATGAATTATATAGATCCCGGGACCAGGAATTGAAAGTCGCAATAGGTATTAGACTCGCTGGTGCAAACAAGGATCTATTGAGTTGTGACAAAGTTATTCACCACAAATTATTTAACCTACAAAAACAGGATATTATGGAATGACAGTTGCGATGTGTAATGCGCTGTTTACAAATCAGTTACAAAGCGAAGCAAGAGAAAAGATATGACACCTGTGCAATTTACTGATTATCAAGCACTTATTGTAGGTGCTATGTTTATCTGCTTAATATTCAGTGCTATACGTAATTCTTCCATTAGTTTTGGAGCCTGAATCTGAATCTTATCAAGCATTCTTTTCTTACGTTGGTTAATATTTTGATGAGACTCATCAAGTAATGCAGCTATGGATTTTGCAGAGAAACCGGCCAAAGCAAAACGAAGCAGTAGCAGATCTTTTTCCTTGAATTCAAGTCCGAATGATAATAATTTGCTCATTATTCCGTCAAAAGCCTCATCTAGAAGTTCATCAATATGTTGCAGGTTTTTGGTGTTTGTAAATTCCTTTAACTGATTTCTGACAACACGATATACATGTTCCGCTTTTCTGTTATCATCCATCTGCTCATAATAACGGGTATACAGATAATCGGAAGGATTGAACTGTTTACGTATCATTTCTCGAACCTTTGCATTCAAGTTGCTTATTTTGTCTTTATTTACTGATATCTGAGTAGTAAGATCATTTATTATGGATATATAATCTTGAATCTGTTTTTCTGTATCACGTCTTCTTTTAAGATTAACATAAAAACCGATAGAGACTATCATACAAGAAAGAATTATGGAAGCTACAAGTCTTGTTTTCCGGATGCGAGTTTTGGCTGATTCCAGTTCCGCTACCATCTTATAATAGTTTTTCTGTGCGCCAAGAATTGAATTATTTAAGATTTTCCTCACACCTTCAGCATCCTGAGAAGTGTATATGCGCAAATACTTCAAAGACTCTTCTGTGTCTCCTTTATCTCTTGCGAGTAAGTATTTGTAGAAATTGTAATAAAGAGTATCCGATACAGAATTAGCTAAAGAACTATCAGCTCCACCTAGGTAATACTCTGCTTTAGAATAATCCTTTGTTTTTACGTAATACAAAGCCAAAGAAAGAATATCACATTGATTTATGTCAAAATTGATATTTTGGGATATATTATCTTCGTAACAATTAATTATTCTATCAATATCGTTGAAATATAAAACAGCCCTAAATCTCAGATTGATTGCAGAGTTATAGAGATCAATGTTTTTATTCTCAATGGCCCAATCCTGTACAACTTGTGCTAAAGAATCTGCTATTAGGTATTGTTTTCCATTTAGTTGACTTCTAGCTTCCCAAAATAAGGAACTATACTTATGAAAATTCTTTTCTGCATTTTCATAACACTTATAAGATTGACTGAAATACTCTGCAGCACGACTCATTATACACGTTTCATAGTAAATATATCCTAATCGGGCATAAAGTAGTCCTTTCCAATAATCATTATTGATCCTATCAACTAAAACCTCTGCTTGTGAGTAGGCCACAAAAGCATCTGTTAATTGATTCATTTCCAAGTACACACAACCCAAATAGTAATAAGAAAGAAAGCGATAATCAATGTTGTTTCTTATGGAATAGTATCGCACAGCCTCCATGATGAGGGAATCACTTGTAAATAGTTGATCGTTCTTATACTCGGTTGCAGTATAGAGCAAAGCGTAGCGAGCTCGTTGTTTTTTACTTAAAATAGAGTTTGGATCAATGCTTCTCATCAAAGAATCTGCATATGCGGGATAATCATCCATTGTGCATTCAGCACTGTCCATGAGTGCAGTTATTGCCTTTCGGCCTCGTACCATTCCGTCATAGGGACGGTTGCAACCAAGAATAAAAAACGTCAACAACAAGATTGACGCCATTCGCAAACTGGGAGTCATATATAATTAGGTATAGAACTATTGTTTTGCAAATATAATAAAAAGAAAACAGAAGGTGACAAAGGGGACGGTTCTCTTTGGCAACTAATGATGTGACCCCAAAAAGTTGGACACCAACAAAGGGGTAGGAAATGTCAAAGCATCATTCGTTTGAGGAGAAGCTAAAATACATGAAGCTTCTCGATGAGGGCTATCCATTGAGACAGCTCTCCAGAGAGACGAAAATCGTCAGGTCACGC
>CADBXO010000030.1 GCA_902798685.1 uncultured Bacteroidales bacterium | reverse complement strand
ACTGAGACGGTAAAGTACCGCACGGTAAGTTTGAGCGCCATTGCAGGAATGCACTTCACGGAAAAAGTGGGCGAGCTGACCTTCGATGCCACCCACAACAGCCGTGAGGTGGAGGTGACCGAGAACACCCCCGGCACCGACGCATACAAGTTCCAGAACGGCACATCGCGCATGTATCGTTTTGAAGTCTTGGACCAGGGTGGTTTCCGCCTAGCTTCTACAGACCGTACCATCACCACAGGCACCAGCGTGCCCAGCAGCGGCGCGTTCGATATTAAGGACGTCACCATCCAGGAAAATGAATACACGGCCAATGATGCCGGATATGATAAAAACGGTTATAAGTCCGTGGCCAGTTCCAGTTACTTCAATAAAGCAGCTCCCAAGGCCTACTATCAATTTATCGGCGCCCAACTCCGTATGACGCTGAGTATGCAGGCCAAGGAGAACGATGACGCTTATGAGTACCTGCAGCTTCTGGTGGACAACACCAGCACCTGCGACAATCGTGATGACTGCAGCAATGGCGACCCTGGCAATATCAGCCGTTCCAAATATATGGCGGGCTTTGAGATGAATACCGGCAGCAAGGACGATACTTATAGGAGCTACACCTTTCCAGTCCTTAGCGCAGGCCATAACGAAGGTGCTGCGAACCCTTGGAGCCATGGTGACAAATGGCCTCTCAAAAAGCAGAAATTCAACGGTAACCGCGCCACTGACGGGCGTATTATCATACCCACCGCTTTTAATACGCTCGTCCTCCGCCTTAACGCCTCCGGCGGTTCCGGCAGCGAC
This sequence comes from uncultured Bacteroidales bacterium, assembly GCA_902798685.1. Taxonomy (GTDB): domain Bacteria; phylum Bacteroidota; class Bacteroidia; order Bacteroidales; family Bacteroidaceae; genus Colenecus. The sequence goes on along the minus strand of CADBXO010000030.1, from coordinate 30,401 downwards.
GAGTGGGCTGTCAAGAACGTCAAGGCTCACATTCAGGCCGTTGACGGCACTGCTCCCTCACGCCTCGGCGACCCTGTCATTTCCGGCAGTATGCATGCCAAGGGTAATACCTTCTATGTTTCCGTCCCCTTCGACGAGATTGTCACAGTGTCTGGCACACCCACCCTCAGCACCACCTGGGGCAGTGCGTCTTATGTCTCAAGCAACGGAGGCTCCGGTTCCAACGTCCTCACCTTTTCCGGCACAATTACGGCCAGTGCAGGTACAGCCCTCACCGTGAACAGCATCAGCGGCACCATTAAGGATCTGGCTGGCAACGAACTCAGTAGCGCTGGCAAGGCTATCAATAAGAACATTGGCATCACGGTCGATGCCAATCACTCCTTCACTATCACCTACGACCTGGCCGACGGTACTGTGGCCACTGCCAATCCTGATAGCTATACCTACGAGACGGCAACTTTCACGCTGAAAAAACCAATCAGGGCAGGCTACACCTTTGCTGGCTGGACTGGTAGCAACGGGAATACGCCGCAGACAACCGTCACCATCCCTGCCGGCTCGCACGGCAACAAGGCCTACACCGCCAACTGGACGCCCCTCTGGGGCCAGGATGACGGCAAAACCGGCGAGGATGAAGATCATGCCTACGTCATATCCTCCACTGACGGTCTGGACATGTTGGCCAAGGTGGTGAACGGCACCGATGGTTATACTGCCAATACCTTTGAAGGCAAGTTCTTTAAACTTGGTGCCGACATCACCTACACCCACATTTCCGAATGGAACAATGCCAACAGCACCGAGAACAACTACACCGCCATCGGACGTTTATCTGTGAATAAGTTTTATACATTCATGGGAACTTTCGACGGCGACGGCTATACCGTCAGCGGTATCCGTATATACAAAAAAGACGCTACAGATGCTAATAGTTTTCAAGGTCTATTCGGGCGTATTGGTGAACAGGGTATCGTCAGGAATATCACCCTTGATGACAGCCGTATCACCGGCGATACTTGGTCTGGCGGTATCGCAGGTAACAGCGTTGGAACTGTTGACAATTGCCACGTCACCGATCAAGTGTTAATTCACACCCTGTCCACTGGCGACATGCATGGGGGCATCGCGGGACGAAACTCGGGGCTCCTTCAAAACAGCACCAGTGCGGCAACGCTTAGCGCAAATAGTGTAAATGCAAAAGAATATGGCGGTATCGCTGGCTACAATCGGGGTACTGTTCAGAATTGCCTTGCCGTGGGGACCAGCATATCTTCCCAAAATCAATATGTAGGGGCCATCGTAGGCGTGAATGATGGCGGAACCCTGGTCTCGAACTACTATAGAAACTGCACCGTGGGGAGCACGGCTAATGCCATTAACGTGGGCGTAGGTGGCGAAAGCAGCAGCACCGATCAGGCTGGTGCCCGCAGCGTCCATACACTCACCCTCGTTGATGGTGTCACTGCCTCAGGCGAGAGCGTGATAATCGGCTCCTATACCTATTACGCCAGTAATACAACCGTCACTTTGGGCTATAGCCAGGCCGTAGCCCAACAGATAACCTACCACTATAACGATGGCAGCGACCATGACATCACGGGCAACACCTTCACCATGCCCGCCAGCGATGTCACCATCAGCGTTACCTTTACTGCAGCATGGAGTGGCGCTGGAACCAAAGGCAGTCCTTACCTCATCACCACACCCGAGCAGCTCGACCTGCTGGCCAAGATGGTGAATGGCACCGACGGCTACACCGCCAAAAACTTCAGCGGCACCCACTTCAAGTTGGGGACCAACATTGAGTACACTGGAGATAGTGAAAACTACACCGCCATCGGTAGCGGCAGCAACCCGTTCAATGGCACTTTTAATGGCGACGGTAAGGTTGTCAGCGGCATCCGCATCAATCAAGGTGGCACCGATTATCATGGGCTTTTTGGCCATGTTGGTAGCAGCGGCACCGTGAAGAATGTCATCCTCGCCGATGCTGTTATCACTGGCGGTTCGAATACTGGAGCTGTTGTTGGCAATAACGCAGGTACACTTAGCGCCAACTACTATCACGACTGTACCGTCAATAACCAGACCACCAATATAGGCACAAGTTCTGGCGACTGCAACGGCACCCGCAGCGTCCACGCGCTCACTCTGCCGGCAGATGTCACGACAAGCGGCGAGAGCGTGGAAATCGGCTCCAATACCTACTACGCCAGTAATACAGCCGTCACTTTGGGCTATAGCCAGGCCGTAGCCCAACAGATAACCTACCACTATAATGATGGCAGCGACCATGACATCACGGGCAACACCTTCACCATGCCCGCTAGCGATGTCACCATCAGCGTTACCTTTACTACTGCATGGAGTGGTGGCGGCAGCAGCGACAATCCATACCTCATCATCACCACCGACCAGCTTGACCTGCTGGCCAAGATGGTAAACGGCACCAACGGCTACACTGCCAACAAATTCCGCGACACCTACTTCAGGTTGGACAATGATATCACCTACACCCACACCACCGAATGGAACGACGCCAACAGCACCGAGGACAACTACACCGCTATAGGCAAGTATCATCACTCCTTTGGAGGAGTGTTCGACGGTGGAGGCCACACCATTAGTGGCATCCGCATCTACATGAGTGGCAGCGATGATGTTGATAATTTGCAAGGTTTGTTTGGTGTGACTTTTGATGGCACTGTGAAGAATGTCACTCTTACCGATGCCCGCATCACGGGATACAAGGAAGTAGGTGGCATCATAGGCGAAAAGAACTATGGTCTGGTTGAGAACTGTCATGTCACCAATACTGTAGCCATCCATGCGGTCGTCAACAATTCCTGGCTTCACGGTGGTATAGTAGGTTATAGTATTAATGGTTCTAATGACAAGATTCGCCGTTGTACCAGCGCCGCCACCATCAGCATTGCCGATGGTCTGTCCGGGTGCGGTAATAATGGTGGTATAGTTGGCCAACAAGACAAAGGTACTATTGAGAACTGTCTTGCCAGTGGTGCCAACGTGAGTGGCAACAGCAATGTGGGGGCCATCGTCGGATACGACGACAAAGGAACCTACACGTCCAACTACTACCACGGCTGTACCGTGAACGGCACGATAAACGCCACTAATGTCGGTATTGGCAGCGGTGACCAGAGCGGTGCTCGTAGCGTACATACTCTCACCTTGAGCAGCGGCATCACCGCTACTGGCGAGAGCGTAGAGATAAGCAGCACTACCTATTATGCCGCGGGTACCACTGTCACATTGGGCTACACGGGCACGGTGTCAGCAAACCAAATCGTTGTTTATAGCGTGGGCACGGAAGTGCTCAGCGGCAACAGTTTCACCATGACCGCTGCCGACGCCACTGTGAGCGCGGAGGTGCTTACGGAGTGGGAATGGCTCAACCGCCAGTTCGCGGCTGCTAGCACCGATAGCGAAAATCCGACTCTCATCACCCTCGACCAGGATTATACCGCCCAAACAACTGATGGCTACCTGACCATTCCCTCGCGCCATTACGTCACCCTCGACCTCAACGGCCACACCCTCAACCGCAATCTGACGGCGGCAACGGCGAACGGTTATGTGATTGAGGTCAATGGCACGCTAACCCTTACTGATGGCAGTGCGGCAGGCACCGGCACGATTACCGGGGGCAGCGGTAACAACGGAAGCGGCGTGCGCGTCTACGGAACGTTTACCATGAACGGCGGCACAATCTCAGGCAATACCGCAACATCCGGCGGCGGCGTGTACGTCCAAGGCACTTTCAATATGAACGGCGGTACAATCTCGAATAATAGCGGGTCATGGGGCGGCGGCGTGTACGTCTACGGAACGTTTACCATGAATGGCGGCACAATCTCAGGCAATACCGCAACATCCGGCGGCGGTGTGTACGTGTACAACGACAAAACGATTAACATCAGCGGCAACCCTGTCATCACCGGCAATACACTGAGCAACAACACCACGGCGAACAACGTGTATCTGAAGCCCGGCAGTGTCATCACCGTCACCGATGCGCTGACTAATACCGCCAACATCGGCGTAATAATGCAGAATAATACCGGTGTGTTTACCAGCGGTCTCAACGGCAATGGAACGGTTGCGAACTTCACCTGCGATAACAGCAGCGAATGCGGTGTGTATCTGAATGGAAACGGCGAGGCCTCTATCATTGTTGATGTTTGGGGTATCCCTGACGGAGCCGACGGCACAAGCGAGGCCACGGCTTACACCATCACCACCACAAGAGATCTCGACCTGCTGGCCACCCGCGTGAACAACGGTACGGGATATGGTGCTGACAGCGAACATCCAAATGGCTTTTTCTTCCAGCTGGGTGCCGACATCACCTATGCCCACAAAGAAGCCAACGAAGAGGGTGCTGACACGGAGAACAACTACACCGCCATTGGTACCTCACAGAAATATAGCTTCTGCGGCACCTTTGACGGCAAAGACCATACCATCAGTGGCATACGCATCTACAAAGGTGAAAGCAAGAACCAGGGACTGTTCGGCTATGTCTATGGCGGCACGGTGAAGAACGTGACCCTAAGCGATGCCCACATTACAGGTAAACAGAATGTTGGCGGAATAGTGGGTTATCTCAGCAACTATGACAACAGCACAATTGGTCCTATCAATAATTGCCACGTTGACGGTACCGTCACCATCCAAGCTGTGGTAAACTCTGCCGAAAGTCATGGTGGTATTGTGGGAGCAGGCAATGGCTCCGTCTCGAACTGTACCAGCTCGGTCACCTTCATCGATTCTGACGGACTGACAACGTGCAGTAAATACGGCGGTATTGTGGGATATGCCACAGGTGGCACAATCAGCAACTGCCTTGCAGTAGGTGTTACCATTCCGGCTGTATTAAAAATGGGCGCAATAGTGGCCATGGATGCCGGCGCCACTTTAACCGCCAACTATTATCTCAACTGCACCGTGGGTGGCAACACCACCAATGTGGGCAACGGCAGCGTCGACCCCAACGGTGCCCGTAGCGTTCATAGCCTCACCCTCGCTGATGGCGTTACTGCCTCAGGAGAGAGCGTCACCATCGGTACTGACACCTACTACGCCAGCAACACCAATGTTACGTTTACATACAACGGTAGCATTCCTCGGGGGTATGTCCTTGACATTAAAGTAAAGGATGCCAACGACAACGACATTGCCGTCACCTATAGCAACGACACTTACACCTTCAAAATGCCTGCCTGCGATGCAACCGTCAGTGGTATTACCGATGTATGGGGCATTGCCTCAGGAGCCGACGGCAGTGAGGCGCATCCTTATATAATCACAACTACCGCAGGCCTCGACCTGCTGGCCAAGATGGTGAACGGCATCGACGGCTATACCGCCGATAAATTCGATGGCAAGTTCTTCAAGCTGGGCAATGATATTACCTATGCCCACACAACTGACTGGAATGATGCCACCAGCACCGAGAACAACTACATCTCAATCGGCATCAAATATGATAAAGAGTTCTGGGGCACCTTCGATGGAGATGGACACACCATCAGCGGCATACGTATATATAAAGGTAACGATGAATGTCAGGGACTATTCGGCTATGTAAGGGGCACCGTGAAGAACGTGACCCTGAGCGATGCCCGTATCACAGGTTGCAATAATGTTGGCGGCATAGTGGGATTTCTTCCTAATTACACCGACCAACTCATAGGCACTGTCAACAACTGCCACGTAGACGGTAACGTTGCCATTCATACGGTGGTCAGCAATGCCGACTATCATGGCGGCATTGTGGGATACTCATACTCCGGCACTGTCATAAACTGCACAAGCCAAGCTGTACTCACCGTCGCTGATAACCTGACGGGATGCGACAGATATGGCGGCATCGTAGGACAAAATGACGGCAATGTCTCAAATTGCATAAGTTCGGCTACTATCATTGTCGGCAATGGCGTAACAAACTGTAGAAATTACGGTGGCATCATAGGACAACAATATAAGGGTTCTGTCAGCAGCTGCCTTGCAATAGGTGCCACCATTCCAGATGTCGGTTACAGCAAGGGGGCCATAGCAGGCAGGCATGATTCCGGTAGTCTAGCCACCAACTACTACTATAACTGCACTATAGGTGATGTTTCGAACGCCACGAGCGTGGGTGTAGCCCCAAAAGATATCAATGATAATAATAATCCTGAAGGTGCTGTGGCTGCCACAATCCTGAGCGAGTCGGAGACAGTGCCCGGCAACCTGGACGGTAAGGTTGCATTCCGCCGTGAGTTCACGGGTGGCAAGGCATCGACCATCTGCCTGCCGTTTGCCTTGACAGATATTGAGGGCGGTAAGGCGTATGAGTTTGTGGATGTGACTTATGATGCTGTTGACGGTTGGGTAGCTACAATGAATGAGGTTACAGCTACTGTTGCCAACAAACCTTATCTGTTCCTGCCGGAGGGTTCAGGCAGCGTACCTGTACTGTTCCACGGTACGGCCGGTTATGACGTATCGGGCGGGTTGGCCACCACCAGTGGAGACTGGACGTTTACCGGTACCTATACGAACCTTACCTATGGTACTGAGCCTATGACGGGCCATATCTACGGTTTTGCGTCCAAGAGCAAGACTGTTGACGGACATGATGTCGAGGCTGGACAGTTTGTGCATGCCAAGGAGGGTGCAAGCGTTCCGCCCATGCGCTGCTACCTGACGTATAAGAACGGAGCACAGCGGGCTCCGATGCGGGCATCGGCCCTTGGTGCTACTGGCACTGATACGGATGTGCCCAGCCGCATAACTGTAAGGCTTGTGAGTGACAGCGGAACAGTTACTGCTGTGGGAACACTTGATACGGTAACAGGTGAGATGGATATTAATACGTGGTATGACATGAACGGTCGCCTGCTGGAGACTGAGCCAACCGCTCCGGGACTGTATATACACAATGGTAAAACAATCATGATTAAGAAATGACGACTATGGAAAAGAAGATATACAGTAAGCCCGTAACGGAGGTAATCAATCTGGAAATGACAAAGGGAATCCTTTTTGGTAGTGGGGAAGACACCACTTCCGCTTGGGATGATATATTTAATTAAATAGCACAAATGGATTGTTTCCCTGTGTCATCTTGCAGTGACACAGGGAAACGTTTTTTAAAGAGTCAGAGTTTCATCGCAGAGGGAGGTGACGGCCTGGCGGTGGGTGATGAAAATCATTGTTTTTTGCGGATAGGCCTTGAAGAGGCGGGCATAGAGTTCTGCCTCTGTCTCGGGATCGAGCGATGAACTTATCTCATCAAGGAGCAATATGGAGCCCGGGCGCAGTAAGCCCCGGGCTATTGCTATTCTTTGGGCCTGGCCTTCGCTCAGTCCGCTGCCGCGCTCACCGAGCAGGGTGTCAAGACCATCGGGGAGTTCCTGCACAAAATCGGCGCAGGCGGTATGAAGGGCCTCTTTTAGTTTTTCGTCCGATGCATCCGGATCGGCCACCTGCAGGTTGAAACGGATGGTGCCGCTCATGAGTGTGTTGCCCTGGGGTACAAAGACAAAGTCGGGGCGGGTCTCTGCGCCCGCAGCCAAACTTTCATTATCACCATAAAGATTTATACTGCCGCTGTCCGGGCTTATGAATCCCAGCATAAGGCGGAACAGGGTAGTCTTGCCTATGCCGGTCTCACCCATAAGGGCGGTCTTTGTGCCTGGCTGGAAATCATGACTGAAACCGGACAGTATCTGACGGTCACCGCCTGCATATCGGAAATCAACGTTTTCAAAACGTATTCCGCTAAGGGTGGGGTGCAGTGTGCCTGTATCGGCCACGGCGTTGCTCTCAAGTTCGGCCAGACGGTCTATGCTGGCGGTGGAGTGTATCACCTGCGGCACCAGGTTGAGCAACTGCATTACGGGGTGCTGTATCTGTCCAACCAATTGCAGGAACGATGTCATTATACCGAACGTGATTGCTCCGTTGCGCAGTTGCAGGCCTCCCCATACGAATGCCAGCAGGTAACCCAGTCCGAACGCGCTGCCCAGTATGATGCGAATCATTATGGTAAAGCGGGTGCGGCGCATTATGTTGCCCTTTAGTTTCTGCTGGGCGGTGTCTAAACGGCCGGTCATCCACTCCTGGCTGCCCATGGCGCGCAGTACGGCGTTGTTCTCCATGCCCTCCTGTACCTGCATCTGGATTCGGCTCTCGTCCTGACGTATGTCAAGCGTCATCTGGCGCAGTTTACGGCCTATAAACTTGGCCATTATTATGGCAAGCGGAGTCATTATGAGCAGGGCCCAGGCAAGCCATCGGTCAAAATAATGGAGCAGCAGGAACGCACCTATCAGTTGGATGCAGGTTATGCACATCTGGGGCAGGGTATCGGTGGTGGTATCAGACACGACCTCGATATCCTTGGTAAGGCGGGAACTGATGTCACCTGAGTGTATCTCTTTCTCGTCGTAAAGCTGGCGGCGGAACAGTCCGCTGAACATACGCAGCCGGATGGCGTTGGTCTGGCGGATGCTTGCCTTGGTGGTGAGCAGGAAATAGACCTGACGCAGCAGCACTCCGCCCACTACGGTCAGCACCAGCCAGATGATCATGACGGTCACGTCACGGGCCGATCCGGTGTGGATGGTCTCGTCTATGAAACGGCGGCTCAGCCATACCATGAGAAGGCCCAGGGCTACCTGTGCAGTGCCTGTCACAATGCGTACCGCGGTGTTCCAGCGGATGCCCTGCGTGTTACGCCATATCCAGCCTGTATATTTCATTCCATTACTCCCAGTTTAGTCCAGTTGTCCAGGGTTTCCTTTACATCGGTGCGGGCCTGAAGCAGGTCAACGTCATATTCGTGACATACAGCGACAGCCAGTTTCTCGGCAGTGAATTCACCGTACTCCTGTGCTTTTTTCCAGATAAATGTGGCAGTCTCGTTCAGGCAGAGCATACGGCCGAAATTGATGGCATCCAGACCTTCTCCGACTATCACGTTCTCGCCGCACACGGTGCGCAGTATAAAACCTTTCTTTATTCTCATATTGCGTATTTCTTACAAGTTCTTCTTAATACAGCCAGTATGATTCTGCGAAACGGACGTATCACGTACCATACTCTGGCTTTAAACATCTGACCTTTGGATTCCAGGGTCCGTCGCTTTCCCTTTTCATCAACCACATGTGTGGCAATGGCAAGCACATTTGCCGGCGTGCAACTCTCGGTTCCGCAGATGTTTCCGTCACCCATCAGTGTTATGCGGTCCGGTTCAATCTTTATGATCCGATGCACGACATACCGGTCCGGACCCACCTGGGCAAGCACAACCTGACCGCGCTGCAGACTACCGGGTTTTTGCAGAATGACACTCTCGCGACCGCCGAATATGAACGGCAGCATGCTCCGTCCTTTAACCGGAAAGGTTACGCTCACGCCATCCTGAACCAGACGCACGGCCTCCTGTATGATCAGTTCATCGGTCATATGGCTATAGCGTCTTTACATGTGTGGGCGGCATCGGCATCGGGCAGACAGTCCAGATGCCAAACCTGTATGTTGCTTGCAAGCGCGTTCTCTGTCTCGTGCAGGCCGTCGGCAATGCGTTCATCCCAACGTTTGCCCGATATGCTGGGCACCACGGCGGCATACGCACCTATGCCTTTCAGTCGTACAATCTTATTGTATGGTGCCTGACTCAGCAGCACAATGCCTCCAAGCGGGGCACTTACGTTACGGTAGCATGGTGTCTTGCCGCTCCAGGGGGTACCGAATACTATGGCTGTCCCGTCCGGATTTACGCGTACGGCAGGGTTGTCATCATTCATGAGTTCCGTTCCGGGGATGTTCTGCAGCCACAGCCTGGCATGTGTGCTCTTGCCTGTTCCGCTCTTGCCCAGGAACATATATCCGCGTCCATCAAGACTCACTACTGCCGCATGGAAGAGCACTGTTCCCAGGCAGGCCGATGCCATTGCGAACTGTATCATCAGTGAGTTGTCAAGCGCGGCTTTGGACTGGAATCCACTCAAATGGAGTGTGGCGCTGCGATATCCCTGCGCACAAACCAACCATCCCGAGGTTTTGCCTGAGAACCGGAACTCAAAAACAGGATTGCCATCTTCAGTATAGCCGCAGATGGTATCCTGTCCCTCCTCGTCCTGACGCCACTCCTCGATGTAGGATACGGGCGCTCCCTGAATTACTGTCAGAGAGAACAGTGCATCGGTATTATCGGCCTTATCCGTACGGAACGGTTCATAGTTGGTCATACAGGCCAGGATGGTTTCATCGGCCTTGACCATAAACAGATGGTTTGCTACTATGTACTGCCTGCTCCCGATCACTTTATCAGAACTTTGTTGCCGTTACCGATGTAAAGGCCGGGTGAGCCGGGTACACCGTCAATGCGACGACCGTTCATGTCATACCAGTTGTCGTTGTATGCTCCGGGCTTGGCGTTGACTATAGGAATGCCTGTGGTGGGGGCTATGAATTTGAACGAAACGGTACCGTCGCTGTTCTGGGTTATATCTTCTACTGATGAGTCAAGATAGAAGGTGCCGTCAGCATTCCGATTATAGAATTTGGCAGCGGGTGTGGTGTTTGCGTTGAAGGCATTCACTGAATCATAAGGGAAGAGGTCTTTGGTGGCTCCTGTCCAGTCTATATAGGTTTCTTCGTTGTACTCATACGTCTGGTATTCGTTGTCGGCCGGAATCCATGTCATGCGCTGGTGCTCAGGATCGTCGTTCGGGATGTCCAATATCCAGGCCTCCTCATCATAATCGACGTGGATGATAAACAGTCCGGCGCCGGGGATATCGGCATCCCAGCCTGTTTTCTGACGGTTCTCCAAAAGATAATACTCATTGCGGTATCCTTTATTGTAAATGATGTAGGAACCGCCTCCGCTCTGTAAATCCGCCAGGCTGTCTACTGTCGTGGTTTCGGACAGAACCGTGGGCTCCATCCAGCCTGCAAACCAGCGTTCGTAACTGGTAAAGCCTGAAGGCAGATATCCGTCCCGGTTCCAGGAACCTGAGGCCATGAGGTCCCAGTAATACATACCCTGACCTCCGCTGTAGTCGATATCATAAAAGTCGGGATAACCCAGGCAATGACTGAATTCGTGACAGATGGTTCCTATTCCGGCTATCCGGTTATTGGAAAGTTCGCAACCGCAAGCGTATGTGTCAATGTAGACACCGTCCAGAAACTGAATACCGGAGCCGTCGCCGCTTAAAAATGCGTCAGTCAGGGTGTACTCGTGCGGCCATATGGTTTCGTCTGTGCCTCCGTCAGCCTCTCCCTCGCCGGCATAGATTACAAAGACCTGATCTACAATTCCATCGCCATCCCAGTCATAATCCGAGAAGTCTACAAGAGAGTCGGCCAGTTGAATGGCCTCAATTATCATTTCGGCCGAATAGGAGTCAGTGCCTTCAGAGTCATTGGCTCCGTAATACTCAAAATCCTTACTTACAGTTACCGGGCCTGCTATATCAAAATTCAGCAGAAACTGTCCACGGCTTTGGTCACGGAAATAGTCATACATGGAGCCCTCGAAAGGATCGGACTTGTAGTTCTCGTGGTTGGCTATCTCGTTGTACAGTGAGTCGGTATGAGCCTCCTTAAAAGAGAGGTTGGCAAAGTTCGCCATTATGATGAGTCCTTTCTTATGTCCGATATAGGTCTCTCTGTTTTTTTGCCCGATACCGGGTTCAAGAAGTCTTGCGCGTCGGCTGTTGGCTGCATTACGGCGTATCTGAGCCCTTTTGCTGACAGACTGTCTGTCAACCGGCACATATGAATCGCCGATGCATCTGTATGCTTTACCGTCATCGGCCAGCCAATAGTGACCATACTCGTCGCCCACCAGATGAACGGTTACGGTCGAGCCGTCATCAAGCGTAATCTGACGGATCTGTCCCGGTTTTGCAGGAACGGCGTTCGCTGCTGTGGTCAGGAACAATGATATAAGAAGGAATACTATGCTTTTTGCTTTCATAATTCAAAGATATTAAAATATGGCTTTGAAACGGCTCATTTGAAAAAAAACTGCTTATCTGTTGGCCAATTTGAATAGTGTATTTAACTTTGCGGCGTCAAAACGAGATAAAGACTAGAAAGATTTATGCGACTGCAGGGCTTCATTATTATTTCCATTATCATTCCGGACTGCCGGTGTGAGGAAGCCTGACGCATATATCTGAACTGAGTCATAATAAATGCAAAAGCCTTTCTCACAAGAGTGAGAGAGGCTTTTTTGTTTGACCAACATTAACTAATTATACAAAATGTCAGACAGGATCATTTTCTTTGACACTACACTCCGGGACGGCGAACAGGTCCCGGGATGCCAGCTCAACACCATTGAGAAGATTGAGGTGGCGCGCCAGCTCGAGCAGTTGGGCGTGGATGTGATTGAGGCCGGATTTCCGGTAAGCAGCCCGGGTGATTTCAACTCGGTAGTGGAGATATCAAAAGCCGTGAGCAACCCAATTATCTGCGCCCTGACCCGTGCCGTTGAGGCCGATATAGACGCAGCCGCCGATGCTCTGCAGTACGCCAGGCTAAAGCGTATCCACACCGGAATAGGCACCAGTGATGAGCACATCCGATACAAGTTCAACAGCACCCGTGAGGAGATCCTGGAGCGTGCCGTGGCAGCCGTAAAGTATGCTGCGTCCAAGCGCTGTGAGGTGGAGTTCTACGCCGAGGATGCCGGCCGTACTGACAACGAATACCTGGCACGCGTGGCCGAGGCCGCAATCAAGGCCGGCGCCACAATTATCAATATACCTGATACCACAGGTTACTGCCTGCCCGATGAGTTCGGTACCAAGATAAAGTACCTGATGGAGCATGTGGATGGACTGGCCAACGGAAAGGCCATTCTGTCAACCCATTGCCACAACGACCTGGGTATGGCAACCGCCAATACCATGAGCGGAATCCTGAACGGAGCCCGCCAGGTTGAGGTTACCATAAACGGAGTGGGCGAGAGAGCCGGAAACACATCACTTGAGGAGATTGCAATGATACTCAAGTGCCATCATAACCTGCCGTATGAGTGCGGAATCAACACCCAGAGAATAACCGCCGCCAGCCGTCTGGTATCATCACTCATGAGCATGCCCGTGCAGTTCAACAAGGCCATTGTGGGTAGAAACGCGTTTGCACACTCCAGCGGCATACATCAGGACGGCGTGCTCAAGAACACCAGCACATATGAGATAATCGACCCCAAGGATGTGGGACTGGAAGAAGCCAACATCGTGCTGACTGCACGCTCGGGACGCGCTGCACTCAAGCACCGTCTCAATGCGCTTGGCGTTAAGGTCGATGCAATTGCAATGAACCGCATATACGAGGCCTTCCTGAAGCTGGCCGACAAGAAGAAGGAACTTACCGATGATGATATACTGATGCTTGCCGGTGCGGACTTATCGGCCAAGAAACATGTGCGTCTGGAGGCTCTGGAGGTTACTACGGGTAAGGGTGTCGTGCCCGATGCCACCATCCGTCTGAGCGTGGACGGCGAGATGTTTGATGCTTCATCGACCGGAAACGGACCGTTGGATGCATCCATCAAGGCACTCAAGAAGATCATAAAGCGCACCATGACACTTAAGGAGATGACCATCCAAGCACTCTCCAAGGGTTCCGATGACGCCTGTAAGGTGCACATGCAGGTTGAGAATGACAACCACCTCTACTATGGATTCGGGTACTATGGATTCGGGTCCGATACCGATATCGTTACCGCCAGCGTGGAGGCGTATATAGATTGCATAAACAAATTCAGACCGGAGAACGATGGGCAAGACGCTATTTGACAAGATATGGGATGCGCATGTAGTGCAGGCCATCCCTGACGGTCCTACTCAGCTGTACATAGACCGTCTGTACTGCCACGAGGTTACCACACCGCAGGCGTTCGATACCATCCGTGACAAGGGTTGCGGCGTGCTGCGTCCGGAGCGTGTGGTTGCAATGCCTGACCATAATACGCAGTCTGACTGCGCCGACCGCATTGATGATCCGGTGGGCCGCAAGCAGGTTGAGACACTTGAGCAGAACTGCCGTGAGTTTGGAATCAGGTGCTTTGGCCTGGGCAGTCCCGATAACGGTATCATCCATGTGGTGGGTCCCGAGAAGGCTCTTTCACTGCCGGGCATGACCATTGTGTGCGGTGATTCGCATACATCCACGCATGGTGCAATAGGTGCAATCGCAATGGGTATAGGCACATCCGAGGTCGCTCAGGTGCTGGCTTCACAGTGCATACTGCAGCGCAAGCCCAAGACCATGCGCATCAATATCGAGGGTGAGCTTGGTAAGGGCGTGACCGCAAAGGATGTGGCACTCTATATCATGGCTCAGATGACCACGTCGGGTGCGACGGGTTATGCCGTGGAGTATGCCGGACAGGTAATTCGCAACATGAGTATGGAGGGCAGGCTGACTCTGTCAAACCTCTCTATCGAGATGGGCAGCCGCGCCGGTCTGATTGCCCCCGATGAGACTACGTTTGCCTATCTTAAGGGGCGAGAGTATGCACCAAAGGGTGCGGATTGGGATGTCGCAGTGCGCCAGTGGAGCCAGTTGCGCAGCGATGATGACGCAGTATTTGACAAGGAGGTTACATATTATGCCGATGACATTGCACCGCGTATCACCTACGGTACCAATCCGGGTGCGGGTATTGCGGTGGACGGATGGGTCCCCACTTATGAATCAGTTTCGGAGCAGGAGCGTGAGCAGTTGAAGGTCCAGCTGGATTACATGCAGTTCAACCCCGGACAGAAACTGGAGGGTACGCCAATTGACTGGTGTTTCCTGGGCGCCTGCACCAACGGCCGCATAGAGGATTTCCGCGCTTTTGCAAGCGTGGTTCAAGGCCGATGCAAGGCTCCCGGCGTGACAGCATGGCTTGTGCCCGGATCATGGGCCGTTCGTAAGCAAATCATTGAGGAGGGTCTGGACAAGGTGCTTGAGGAGGCCGGTTTTGAGCTGCGTCTGCCTTCATGCTCCGCCTGCCTGGCCATGAACCCCGATAAGGTTCCCGCAGGAAAACTCTGCATATCAACCTCCAACCGAAACTTTGTGGGCCGTCAGGGACCCGGCGCCAGAACGGTGCTGGCCAGCCCTCTGACTGTTGCTGCAAGCGCCGTGACAGGTGTTATAACTGACCCCCGTAAACTCTTGTGACTATGGAAAAGAAAATGAGCATAGTGGAATCAACCTGTATTCCAATCAATATAGACAACTGTAACACGGACCTGATTATACCGGCCCGCTACATGTCTGCCACCACCCGTGACCTGGGCTATTTCGGCGATGCATTCATGCATGACCTGCGTTTCGGGGCCGATGGCACCCCCAAGAGTGACTTTGTGCTGAACCGTCCCGAGTACAGCGAGCGCCCAAGCAAGGGCTGTCATGAGATAGTTGTAGCCGGTACCAACTGGGGATCGGGCTCAAGCCGTGAGCATGCCGCGTGGGCTATCGCGGGATACGGTATCAGGGTGATCATATCGGACCGTTTTGCCGATATCCATCGCGGAAACCTGCTGAACTGCTTTGTGCTGCCGGTTACCGTGAGCACCAAGTTCCGTGACGAGTTGCTTACAAGCATAAAGAAGGATGCCGGTACCGTTGTCAGGGTGGATCTGGAGGCTCAGACCGTCACCAATCTGGCAACCGGACACAGTGAGAAGTTTGAGATTGACGCCTATAAGAAGCACTGCCTTCTGAACGGCTTTGACGATATTGATTACCTGCTGAGTCGCAAGAGTGACATCGAGGCTTATGAGGGCCGTGCCATTCGCGGTCGCTACATAGAGATTCTGGATACCACACTGCGTGACGGCGAGCAGACATCGGGCGTAAGTTTCTCTAATCAGGAGAAGCTGAGCATTGCCCAGTCGCTGCTGTCGGACCTGAACGTTGACCGCGTGGAGATTGCATCGGCCATGGTATCGGACCGCGAGCAGGATTGCGTGCGCGGCATTGCCGAGTGGGCTCAGCGCAACGGTCTGCTGGGTCGCGTTGAGGTGCTGGGATTTGTTGACCAGAACCGATCAGCCGATTGGATTCTGGGGGCAGGATGCCACGTGATGAACCTGCTCTGCAAGGGCAGCCTCAAGCACGTGACCGCGCAGTTGGGCAAGACGGCCGATGAGCATATCCGCGATATCCGCAGCACCGTTGAGTACGCTGTGAGCCGCGGTATGGAGGTGAATGTCTATCTTGAGGACTGGAGCAACGGCATGAAGCGCTCTCCCAAGTACGTGTTTGACCTGATGGATGCGCTCAAGGGGATGCCTGTAAAGCGCGTGATGCTGCCCGATACATTGGGCATTCTGAATCCTGACACTACTCTGGAGTACTGCCGCCGTATGGTGGAGCGTTACCCTGCAATCCATTTTGATTTCCACGCACATAATGACTATGACCTGGCTGTGGCCAATGTCTATGCGGCTGTGAAGGCCGGCGTGAAGGGTCTTCATGTGACTGTGAACGGACTGGGCGAGAGGGCCGGAAATGCGCCGCTGGGCAGTGTGCTGGCTGTTCTCAAGGACCAGATCGGCGTTGAGACGGGGCTTAATGAGAACCGCCTGTTCAAGGTCAGCCGCAAGGTTGAGATGGACAGCGGTATTCATATTCCGCACAATATGCCGGTTGTGGGCGAGTTTGTGTTCACACAGTGCGCAGGCGTTCATGCTGATGGTGACCGCAAGGACAACCTTTACTATAATGCGCTGCTGCCGGAGCGTTTTGGTCGCGTGCGTGAGTATGCACTTGGCAAGAACAGCGGCAAGGCCAATATCCAGATGAACCTTATGGCCATGGGCATTGAGCTTGATGAGGAGTCAATGCGCAAGGTTACCGACCGCATCATTGAACTGGGTGTAAAGAAGGAGCAGGTTACTCAGGACGACCTTCCGTACATTGTTCATGATGTTCTGCACCACGAACAGGAGGAGCAGAGAATCCGCATACTGAACTATTCGCTCAGTCTGACCCAGGGTCTGCGCCCACAGGCAACCGTCAAGATTGAGATTGACGGACAGCCTTATCAGGAGGCTGCAACCGGTGACGGTCAATACGATGCGTTTGTTCGTGCGCTGCGCAAGATTTACGCCAGCCTGGACAAACCCTTCCCGGTGCTGACCAACTATACAGTGTCAATCCCGCCCGGAGGCCGTACCGATGCCTTTGTACAGACCATAATCACATGGAGTTTCAAGGGTTCCGAGTTCAAGACACGCGGTCTTGACGCCGACCAGACCGAGGCGGCTATCAAGGCTACAGTAAAAATGATGAATAAGATAGAGACGTTATGAAACTTAAGATAGCAGTATTGGCCGGTGATGGTATCGGCCCCGAGATAATGGAGCAGGGTGTGGCAGTGGTAAACGCCGTAGCCCGCAAGTTCGGACACGAGATTGAGTACCGCGAGGCAATCTGCGGCGCGCACGCAATCGACCTGGTGGGTGACCCGTTCCCCGATGAGACGTTCAAGACTTGCATGGAGTGTGACGCCGTGCTGTTTGCCGCCGTGGGCGATCCCAAGTATGACAACGACCCCACATCGAAGGTCCGTCCGGAGCAGGGTCTGCTGGGCATGCGCAAGAAGTTGGGACTTTACGCCAATATCCGCCCCATTGAGACATTTGATTGCCTGGTTCACAAGTCACCCCTTAAGGATGAGATTGTTCAGGGTGCCGATTTCATCTGCATCCGCGAACTTACCGGCGGTATGTATTTCGGCCCAAAGAAAGAGGGGACCGATGAGGCATTCGATACGAATTTATATTCTCGCGCCGAGGTAGAGCGTATTCTTCGTGTTGGTTACAAATACGCTCTGGCCCGCAAGAAGCACCTGACCGTGGTTGACAAGGCCAACGTGCTGGCAAGTTCACGTCTGTGGCGCAACGTGGCCATGGAGATAATGAAGGAGTATCCTGAGGTTACGACCGATTTCATGTTCGTGGACAACGCCTCCATGCGCATGATCCAGGAACCCCGTTTCTTTGACGTGATAGTAACCGAAAATACCTTTGGCGATATCCTGACCGATGAGGCTTCATGCATCACCGGCTCCATGGGTCTGCTTCCCAGCGCCTCAACCGGCGAGCACACTCCCGTATTCGAGCCCGTGCACGGCTCCTGGCCTCAGGGCAAGGGCCTGAACATTGCCAACCCCATCGCCCAGATCCTGAGCGCCGCCATGATGTTCGAGTATTTCGGCCTCAACGAAGAGGGCGCTTTGATTCGCCGCGCCGTCCAGGCTTCGCTCGATGCCAATGTCCGCACCCCGGAAATCCAGGTGGAGGGTGGTGCTCACTACGGCACCCGCGAGGTCGGCCAGTGGATTGCAGATTACATCCTGCGCTAAATATTGCCAAACCTGTTGCCACAACCCTTGTAGGGCCGATTCCCAGCAAGTATGGCAGCAAAAACAGGCAAAATGGCACTTTTAGCGGCCATACTTGCAGAAAACACGTTTTAAACGCGGGTTTTACGCAGGTATGGCCATTTTATAGAAAGAAAAAAGGGCTCCGAAACCGGGGCCCTTTCTTTTTTTGCTGCGGGAGCTTACTTAACTCTCCATACATCGAGTGTGATGCCACCGCCGGCACCGCCGAAACCGGGCTGGCAGAGGAAGAGGCACTCGTTCAGCCAAGCGTACTTGCTGTCCTTGGGAGCCTCGAACTTGGGAGCGCAGCGGAAATACATGCCGCCCTGGCCGCCCATCTTGATGATACCGTTGTTGCGGACGTGGATGGTTACGCCGTCATCGGTACGGATGCAGTAGATTGCCTCAACCTCATTGCGGCCGTCAACTGCCAGCTGGTAATCGGCACCGCCGGGAAGAACCTCACCCTTGATGTTGGGACCCTCGAATGTTCCGCCGGTGATGGGGATGATAGTGCGTGTGCCCTTGCCGTTGTCACCTGATGAATAGGCCTGGCCAAGAGATACGTTCAGACGTACAACATATTCAAGCTCAGGGGCTTTGGGCTCGCCGTTCTGCTGCTGGGGTGCGCCGAAACCGAACTGTGCGTTTGCATTCACTGTAAAGAGAGCCATAATGGCTGCTGCGAAAAGGATTTTCTTCATTGTTGTAAGTATTAATTGTGTAACAAATTCTGAAATGGACCGAAAGTTAGCCATAAACTCCGTAATAACCGACATGTTTGCTATTTTTGTAGTCACATTGACACGTAATGAAAGGAGAAAAAAACAAATCCGTATTACTGGCTGCAATAATGGTTGTTGCGGTGCTGGTACTGTTTTTCCTGAACCTCTGTCTGGGAACGGTGCATATTCCTTTGAAGGATGTGATTGCATCGCTTACCGGTGCAGGCGCAAGCCGCGAGAGCTGGGATTTCATAATTCATGAGTCCAGACTGCCGTCGGCCGTAACTGCCATGCTGGCAGGTGCATCATTGGCTGCATCCGGTCTGATGCTTCAGACTGCGTTCCGCAACCCTCTGGCCGGTCCTGATATTTTGGGCATTAACGGCGGTGCAGGACTGGGCGTGGCTCTGGTTATGCTGCTTTTTGGCGGTAACCTGACCATGGGCAACCTCACTCTGGGCGGATCAGTTTCAGTAATTATCGGTGCATTTGTAGGTGCCATTGCGGTGACCGCTCTGGTACTCTACCTTTCAACCAAGCTTAAGAATCCGGTGATGCTGCTCATTGTGGGAATCATGGTGAGTTATCTGGCATCGGCCATGATATCATTGCTCAATTTCTTCTCCACGGCCGAGGGCGTGCACTCATACACAATGTGGGGTATGGGTAACTTTGGCGGCGTTTCAATGGGGCAGTTGCCGATTTACTGCATGGTTTCGGTCATCGGTCTGGCAATTGCAGTGTCGCTTATCAAGCCGCTCAACGCATTGCTGCTGGGCGATATGTATGCCGAGAATCTGGGTGTAAACATTATTCGTACACGTAACTGGCTGCTGCTTTCAACCAGTCTGCTGGTGGCTATCATCACGGCATATTGCGGCCCGGTGTCGTTCATCGGCCTGGCTGTCCCGCATATCGGCCGATTGATGCTGCAGTCGAGCAATCATCGCAGCCTGATGCCTGTGACCATATTGACCGGCGCTGTTGTGGCGCTGCTCTGCAATGTTCTGAGCTCGATTCCGGGCAACCGCGGCCTGATTCCGCTAAACGCAATCACCCCCGCCATCGGCGCGCCGGTGATACTTTACGTGCTATTAAAAAACAGACATAACCAATTATCATTATGAGGACTTCAAGATTTGTTATGGCCGTTATGCTTGCGGCCGCTGTGTGCAGTCAGGCTGCAGCTCAGAGACCCCGTATGGAGCAGTTCCCTGAGGGTTCATACTCACCGGTTACCAACATCAACCGTAATTCATATCCCCGTGTTTTGGCCGATAACAGCGTTATGTTCCGGGTTCAGGCGCCCCAGGCACAGAACGTGCAGATTGACCTGGGCGGTACCAAATATGACATGACCAAGGGCGAGAACGGCGCATGGACCGTTACCACCAAGCCCCAGGTGCCCGGATTCCACTACTACAACCTCTTTATCGACAACGTATCGGTGTCCGATCCCGCCAGCCAGCCCTTCTATGGTTGCAGCCGATGGACAAGCGCTATCGAGATTCCCGAGGTGGGAATGGATGATTTTGAGATTCAGGATGTACCTCACGGCGAGGTCAATACCGTTTACTACTACTCAAATGTCGAGGAGGCATGGCGTCCGCTGATGGTTTATACCCCGGCCGGCTACAATGAGGGCAAGAAGGATTATCCGGTAGTTTACATCCAGCACGGAGGCGGCGAGGACCATCGCGGTTGGATGGAACAGGGCCGCACCGCCATGATTATGGATAACCTGATTGCTGCCGGAAAGGCTGTGCCTATGATTATTGTAAGCTCTAACAGCAATGTTACGTCCCGCAGCGGCGGTATGGGCGGCGGTTACAGCTGGCAGGGTATGCAGACATTCCGCTCAGAACTTATCGACAATGTGATTCCTTTCGTTGAAAAGACATACCGCGTAAAGAAGGACCGCAAGAGCCGCGCCATGTGCGGATTGTCAATGGGTGGCGGCCAGTCATTCTACATCGGCCTTCGTGACCCTGAGGTATTCGCAAACGTCGGCGTGTTCTCAACCGGTATGTTCGGCGGAATTTCAGGTGCAGCGAACTTCGACCTGGAGGCCGAGTGCCCGGGAATGCTGTCCGATACTCAGAACTTCAACAAGCAGTTTGACGTGTTCTTCCTTTCTTGCGGCGAGCAGGATCCGCGTATTGAATACACAAAGGCGATTGTTCAGAAGATGCGTGATGCCGGAGTGGAGGTAAAGTTCAACTCCTATCCCGGCGACCACGAGTGGCAGGTTTGGCGCAAGTCACTGCATGAGTTCGCACAGTACTTATTTAAATGATTGAAATACTGACAGAATCTTTGCGCACCGCAGTCCTGGTAACGGGACTTGTGGTGATAATGATGATGCTCATCGAGGTGTTCAACGTACGCTCCGACGGACGTATGTTCAGCGGCCTCAGGAACCACCGTGTGGGCCAGGTGCTGCTGTCGGCGGCGCTGGGTGCCGTACCCGGATGCATGGGCGGATTCGCGTCAGTATCTCTCTATACCCACGGCCTGATAAGTTTCGGCGCGCTGATTGCCATGATGATTGCCTCATCGGGCGACGAGGCGTTCGTAATGCTGGCCATGTTCCCGGGCAAATCGGCCTGGATTTTCCTGATTCTCTTTGTGGTTGCAGTTGCAGTAGGTCTGCTGGTGGATCTGTTCCGCAGCAAGTACGACGGATGCCACTCAATGAGCGTGCACGATGAGGACCGTGAGCCCAAGCATGAGCACCATCACGAGGGCCACTACGGATGGCAGCGCATAGCAATGTTCCTGGGCGTACTGGTGTTTCTGGGCGCTTTGCTGGGCGGTTGGCTTGAAGGGGCCGATGAGGACGCAGGCGGTTTCAACCTGCTCTCCGAGGAATGGATGTACTGGCTGTTCGCAGCGTTGAGCCTTGCCGTACTTGGCATGCTGCTGTTTGCAGGAGACCACTTTGTCGAGGAGCACCTGTGGGAACACATAATATGTCACCACCTGCCGAGCATCTTCCTTTGGACATTCGGCACGATCCTGGTAATCGGCCTCTTAATGTCATATTTTGACATCACCTCATGGATCAGCGACAATACAATCCTGATGATTCTGCTGGCCGCGGCCATCGGCATCATTCCGGAATCCGGCCCGCATCTGGTATTCGTATCTCTTTACGCCACAGGAGTGGTTCCACTGCCTGTACTTCTGGCAAGCTGCATAAGCCAGGACGGCCACGCCTCACTGCCGCTGTTGGCAGAGAGCCGTGGCTCGTTCCTAAAGGCTAAGCTGATAAACGTTTTTGTCGCTATCGTAATAGGCTTAGCCTGTACTTATTTTCTTTGACTGACTTAATCCAGAGTTACGGTAATGTAACTGGTCTTCCGATGGTCATACTTGAGACGGAAGCCAACCTGAACACCCATTACTTCAGGATCGTGACTTTTGCTGGTACGGAGCTTTGGATGATCGTCTCTGCCACCATTTCCAGTGAATATCAGGTCATCGGCATATTCCGGCATGAGTTCTACATCGGCCCAGTTCCAGTAGCAGTCTTCAGGGCTGGTTCTGACTGAGAGTTCCATTCCCATACCATAGCCTACGGTACCGCCTTGTTCCGGAAGGATCTGGAATGAAGACGGGGTGTCTCCCTCAACCACTCTGATGGGTATGGTGCAACCTACCTCGTGGTTGCTTTTTACTCGCAACCTGATATTGTAATTGCCGGGCTCGGGACCGTACTCACCCATATATCCATTGTAATAATAGAAGTTCTCGTCAGGATCTGATTCGGGATCAATTTCCAGGCATTCATTATGCCAAACCAGATTTGTGGGAGCATAGGTGGCAACTGAAACCGGCAGATATGACCAGTCGCCCATGACAAGGTATTCCGGGGAAAGAGTAAACGATGTGTAAGCCCATCCCTCACCTGTGGCAATCTGACAGGAGGATTTCATGTTTGTACCTTCATAGGCAAACTTGAGATATACATCATCGTTATTGGCCGATTTAACCGAGGTTAGTGTCTGTGTCTGGGCATCCCAAGTGAAATAGCCTTCGTCAACATCGTCGCTGCTGCTGTAGTTCTTGGTCTGGCCTGTAAGTTTGACCTTGCTCCAGTCAAAATCGGCACCGTCGGTCCAATAGGCATCAAGGGTTACCGAACTGCCTACCTTAACCCAATCAGTCGGAGTCTCCATATGGAAATAGCTAAGTTCCGGGAAGTACTCTTCGACAATGGCATTACCGTAAATGATGTATTCACCGTCAGAAACTTCGGTCCTTGTCTGGCTGTCCCATGTGGTGGCTTCAAAGACGAATGCGAACAGGAACTGATACTGTCCCGAATAGCCCTTGGTTCCGGTTCTTTCCTTCAGCCAGATACGGCTGCTGCCGTCCAGCTTCACGTTACCGCCCTTTCCCATATGAACGGTCACCTCTTTTCCGGTCCTGAATGTTCCTAATTTTCCGTATGACCATGCATACTTGTTATAAAACTCCTCATCGATGGTGGTGAGTCGGTTTGCCGTTTCCAGCGGCAACTCAAACGAGCCCCAACCCATAGTGCTCAGTACAGTATCCTCATCCGTCAGGTAAACCTTGATGGCCTGTTTGGTGCGGTCTTCGTAACTTCGTCCTACGTACCACTGGGATTCCTCCTGAGAAAAAGAGAAGGTTTGTTCTTCGGCTCCTACGGGTTGTACTACGTAGGTGTTGTCTTTCAGATTCTGAGCCTTTTGGATTATACCTTCAACGATGGCGTCAATTGTTTCATTGTCATTTTCTTCATCAGTACATGAAACAAACACTCCCGCTGCAAATAGCAGAATCGGGATAAAAAATTTCCCTTTCATAATTGATAGAATAGAATTAGTCCTTATAAATATCGTGTCCACAAATATACTTAAGTTTTGTTAACAAACAAAAATATCAGCAAAAAAGAAAGGGCCCCGATCTCGGAGCTCCTTTTTCTTAAATACGGCCATACCTGCGTAAAAGTGGGTTTAAAACCGTGTTTTCTGCAAGTATGGCCGTGAAAACAGCCATTTTGGGCATTTTTGTTGCCATACTTGCTGGGAATCGGCCCTACAAGCATTGTAGCGAGAGGTATGGCAAAGAAATTACAATTTCGATTTGATTTTGCGGGACATGACCTTGAGGTCGCGCTGGGCTTCGCGGAGGTCTTTGCGCATGCGGGTGCGCATGGCGATGACGAACTCTACTCCCGGCATTTTCTCGGAGCGGTACAGGCGCTCGTAGATGAAGAGCGAGGTCATGAAATAGACGGCGGTCTGTATCCAGAGGGCGATTGACTCATAGCGTACGTCCTGCAGGAGGGCGCCGGCGGTGTTGATGCGGGCGAATCCGTTGACGGCCTGGGTCGAGGGGAATAACTGTGCCAGGAACCTCCAGAACGTAGGCATGTTGGAGGTAGGCCAGGAGATACCGCTCATGAATATCAGGGGGACAGATACGAATACGAACAGCAGGAAACAGGACTCCCTGTCCTTAACGAAGAACGATATGCTGATGGCAAAGAATATGCTTGCCAGCAGGAACGGAACTATGAATGCAACCAACGTGGGCAGATGCCAGAGCTGCGGCATATGGAAGAACCAGGGTACCAGGCAGAGCACGTATGTCGCGGTGAATCCGTAAACCAGCAGGTAGGCGAGAGCCTTGCCTCCAAGCACGGTGATAGGATTGGAATACTCGTCACCCAGCACAAGTTCACCCTTGCGGCGGCGCTCATGCTCGGTGCCTGCCATCATGGCAACACCAAGAACGAGAGTCTGCTGGAGTACCAGAATCAGGACAGCCGGGATCAGGAATGTCTGGAATCCGTTGGCCGGGTTGAACATGGTCACGTACTCGTTCTCTATAGGCATGGTCATGACCTCTTTTTCGCGGTCCGACATGCCAGACAGACGTACCATCTGGATGTCGCGGTTCATATCGAGCGAAACCATGGTGCAGCCGCTCAGCAGTGCCTTGTAATAGAGCAGACCGCTCATGTCGCAGTAGAGGTTTATGGTTGCCTGTCGGCCCTCGGCAAGGGTCCGTTCAAACTCCTTGGGAATCTGGATTATTCCGTAGGCCTTATGGTTGTGGACCACGTTGCGGGCCTCTTCCATATCGGCACAATAGGATATTATCTTAAGGTCAGGCGTAGCGTCACTCTTGCGCAGGAACTCGCGGCTGGTTGTGCTGCGGCAGTCATCGACAGCCACTACAGGTACTTCACGCACCACCTCCTGTCCGTACAGATATGCGTAGAGCAGGGGGTACAGCAGCGGCACCACGATAAAGAACACCAGCACGCCCACATCGGACACTGTCTTGCGGAGTTCCTTACCACATACGTCAAGCAGATCTTTTACCCACATAATTGTTTGTTTTTAAGGTAGATATGTATATTTACGAGCCGCCTTGCGCAACATGCTTATGTCCACAAGCGGCAGTACGAGGAACGCAAGCAGGGCTGTATAGAACCATGCCGAATAGACCATGGGGATGCCGTTCAGAGCCTGGTCCACGTAGATCAGGAAATAGTATCTGAGCGGGAATAGGTACGACAGGGCCTGAAGCGGTGCAGGCATACCCATTACGGGGAATGAGAATCCGCTGATAGGTATGGAGAGCACGCCCCACAGGGTGCACAGGCTCAGTGACCAACGCAGTGAGGGTATGGCCGATGCAATGAACACGGCGAATCCCTGCGATGCCAGTATGAGTAGTTCGGCAGCCAGCAGCATGGGCCAGAAGCCGTTGTGTGCCGGGAATCCCAGATAGCCGTAAAGCAGTACCAGGTATATCGATGCCATGAGCGAGAATACCATTGTCTGCGGGAACAGTTTGGCGCTGACAGCCTTCAGGATGTTGTCATCGGCCATATCCAGCCATTCGTGGGCTGTGCCGTCCTTGAGTTCGGTGTGGATGCTGAAACAGGTTACCAGCAGGACCATCAGTACCAGTACTGCGGGCAGCATGGTGTTGCTCAGATAGATGTTGTAGTTGAGCCACGGATTGCTTATGGCATGCATGTCCATCTGGATGGGCTGCAGGAATCCCATTGCCTGGTCCAGATTGGCACCCTTGGCAAACAGGACCTCACGTCCAACCGCTGCCGCTGCCATCACGGCCATCGTCTTCATGTCGCGGTAAAGCAGCGATGAAGGTATCAGGTAGGTGGCGTTGGTGTAGATGGATATTACAGGCTGCTGCTGGCTGGAGGCCTTGAGTTCGGTGCCTTTTGGTATGTAGAAGAATCCGTAAATCTCATTCCTCTGCATGGCCTCGCGGGCCTCGGCAAAGTTTGCGTACTGCTTGATTATCTCGGTCTGCTGATAGGAATCCAGATTCCTGAGGATTGACCTTGAAACCGTGGTGTTGTCCTCATCGACCACACCGGCGGGAAGGCTCTCAGGGAGACCTTCATGCATCAGTGTGGTAAAGAACACGAAGCAGAACAGCGGAGCAAAGACCATACTCAGCCCGTAAAGCGGACGTGACTGCATACGCACGATCTCACGTCTCACTATAGCCCAAAATCCTTGCTTTTTTGTGCTCATGATAGTTTACTTTCTGTCGATGATAACGGTCATACCGGGACGCAGGTTCTCCACTTTCTGCTGAGGTACGGCGCGTACCTCGAAAGTCTTGAGGTCATACTGACCGTTGGCCTTGGTGGCCTTCCATGCGGCGTATGAACCCAGGTCACGCATATATGTAACCTTGACGGGAACGGTCTTGTCCAATGCCGGGACATATGCGTCACGCACTGCACCCATAGTCAGATCCTGCAGCAGGTCCTCACGTACATTGAACGATACCCACATATCTTCCATTACGGCTATGTTCATAATGGGAGCGCCGGTACCCACCAGCTCACCTACCATGGGGAAGATCTCGCTCACCTCACCGTCCAGCGTTGCGGTCAGGACTGTCTCCTCTATATATGAATTGACCTCGGCAACCACGCCCTCAGCCTGACGCATCTGGGCTGCAGCCATCTCCTTAACCTCCTCTTCGGCTCCGTTCACGGCCATGTCATACTGTGACTTGGCAGCCCTCTCGGTTGCGGCGGCGGCATCGTACTGGGCTTTGGCCTCATCACGTTTCTGCTCGCTTACCACGCCCTGTGCAAAGAGGTTCTCCACGCGGCGGTATGACTTCTCGTAGATCTCCAGACCGGCCTTGGCCTTCTGCCAGATCTCATATGCGCCCTGAATCTGCTCCTCGCGGGCACCCTTCTGTGCCTTGGCGTTCTGGGCGGTGGCGGCACTCAGTACTGCCTCTGCCTGAGCCTGCTTGGCGTTGATATCGGGAGTATCAAGAATGGCAAGGGTATCGCCTGCATGTACCATCTGTCCTTCCTGAACCATAATCTTGAGAATACGGCCCGGAACTTTACTTGACACGCGGTATTCGCTTACCT
This sequence comes from uncultured Bacteroidales bacterium, assembly GCA_902798685.1. Lineage (GTDB taxonomy): Bacteria > Bacteroidota > Bacteroidia > Bacteroidales > Bacteroidaceae > Colenecus. The sequence continues at coordinate 2,833 of CADBXO010000030.1, read as the reverse complement.
CGGCCTGACCCTGAACAATTTCAGGAACACGGTGGTTGAAGGTGTAGATACCAACCGCGCACACAATTACCACTACAACAAAGAATGCCGTCAATGACAGCGCAATGTTCATTTTTTGTGTCTTGTTGTCCATATCTTTATGTTTTTATCGTTTTTTTCAATTGAATTATTTGAGTTGTCCTGTGGCCTGACGCAGATAGACGGTAGCCATGATGCGGTCAATGCGTGCATCGATCTCCTCGGAGTGGGCCTTGAGCCATGCGGTCTGGGCGGCCAGCACAAGTGATGACTCTACAACGCCCTCGTTGAAGCCGATGTTTGCAACACGCAGGTTCTCCTCGGCGTTCTCCATGTTCTTGAGGGCCATCTGGAGTCGTGAATCGGCCTCGGCAATCTTCTTCTCATACTGGTTGACCTGCAGTGAAACCTTGCCGCGAGCATCCTCCAGCTGGTACTGTGTAAGGATTACGTCCGATTTGGCTCTGCGGTACTTGTTCATGCCCTCGCCAAAGTGGTATACGGGGATCTTGGCAACCACGCCTACGTTCCACATTCCGTGGAAGTCATTTGCGAATCCGTTGCTGGCCGATGGGTTGGTAACCAGGAAATTACCCATCAGGGCTACGGTGGGCAAGTAATCGGCACGGACAATCTTGGACTTCATGTCATACATGTTGACTGCCAGCTCCAGGCTCTTGAGTTCGGGACGGTTCCGGTAGAGATCCTCCTGGGTGTAGATGACCGTATCGGCCGGTATTTCCAGGGTCTCGTTCAATTCGTCCTGCAGCATTATCTCGCTGTCAAGCGGCATTCCGCAAAGCTGGCAGAGCAGCATTTTGGAGAGTGCCAGACCGTTCTGGGCCTTGATCTGGCTCATTTCGGCCTCGTTGAGTTTTACCCTTACTGAGAGCTGGTCCGATGCGGTCGCAACGCCCTCCTGTTTCATTATCTCAACGTTCTGGTCCATCTGGCGGAGCAGGTCTACATACTGTTCGGTCAGCTGCAGCTTGTTGGCGATTGAGACAATCTGCCAGTAGGCCTCGTCGACGGTTACAATCACCTTCTGGTCTTCGCCGCTGAGCTGGGTCTGGGCAAGTTCCTTGGCGTACGCGGCTACCTTATTATATGCGCGTATCTTACCGCCCACATAGATGGGTTCCTCGACGGTGATGGCGCCTACGTAGACGTTCTGGATGTCAAGTGTCAGATCGTTTGAGAGGTCCTGACCAAGTTGGTTCAGGGTCCCCTCAACGTCTGATGTCGTCATCTTCTGAACAATGTAGTTGACGGTGTTCTTCACGGTCTGGTCCGTCATATAGAGGTTCAGAAAGTTTGGATCGGTCATAAGTTTGCCAGATATGCCGGCGACCGATGTTCCCATTTTTGAAAGGGAGTTCTGCTGATCCTCACTGATAAGATTGATGTTCTCGCTGTTGTGCAGATAGAGGGCAGTTGCCGATACCTTAGGAAGATAGTTGGCTCTAGCGGTCTTGCTGTCATACTCGGCGGCGGCTACCTTTTCCTGGGCGATCTTGGACTGGCTGTTGTTCTCCAGTGCCATGGCTCTGCACTCCTCAAGTGTCAGTACGGTCTGCGCTGAACAAGGGGTAACCGTTACGGTTGCGGCTATGCAGGCCATACCAATAATTCTACTGATGTGTTTCATATCTGATGTGTTTTTGTTGTCCTTTGAATTGCACTGCAAAATTAGTGCCGTTACGTGGTCAAAAAGGAATCTTTTTAATCACTCTTTGTATCTTTTGGTCGAAAATACCAACAAATAGGTATTACATTTCATAAAAACATATTACTTTTGGCACAAAATCAAGACATTAGAGATGGAAAACTACTCAGAAACGCTTATCACGCCTTCCAAAATCAAGCAGATGGTGCCCTCCGGAATATCGCTTGGCATAGGTGACGACTTCTTTATTTCGCGTCTGGTGGAGAAACCCCAGTATGCCTATCTGCGTTATCCGTTCCGCGTGGACTGCTACCTGGCTGCATACTGCGTCGAAGGGTCGGTTGACTGCTCCGTCAACCTGACCGATTACCATCTTACCACCGGCACGCTGCTTCTGTTCACACCCGGTAATATTGTAAGGATAACACAGCCGGATGAACTGGACCAGAACCTGCGTGTGACCCTTATCTGCGCTTCCACCTCTTTTATTACAAGTATAGGCATCAACCCCAGCAAGTTCCTGATTGAGGCGGTCGAGGTCCTGAAGGATCCGTGCATCCACTTATCGGCCGATGAGACCGAGATGCTTCACAAGTACGTAAATCTGGCATTGGACATAACCAAGGCCAATCCGCAGTTCGTAAAGGAGAGCATAGGCGGACTGGTATCATCGGTATTCTATCAGTTTGCCGGATTTTTGGCCGATTCCAAGCGCCGTCAGGATATGGAGGCGCCGGTGCGCACCTCACGCCAGCGCCAGATGCTGGAGCAGTTCATTAAACTGGCCATAAATGACCATGCCAAAGAACATCTTGTCGGTTATTATGCCGATAAGATGTGCGTGACACCCAAATATCTGTCCAAGATTGTAAAGGAGGCCAGCGGCCGATCGGTTCCCGACTGGCTCAGCGAATTGCTCATCCTTGACGCCAAGAACATGCTGCGTCACACAGATATGACGATAAAGGAGATATCGGCCCGACTCAATTTCCCGAGCCAGTCATTCTTTTTCCGTTTCTTCAAGAACCACACCGGTCAGACCCCGACGCAGTATCGCGAAGAATGATACAATTGGGGTCAGGCCCCAATTGTATCATTGTGCAAGGGTGGAGAACTTGCCGGTTACCGTCTCGGAGTAGGTGGTGGAGA
>CADBXO010000029.1 GCA_902798685.1 uncultured Bacteroidales bacterium | reverse complement strand
AGTTCCTTGTCACTGAAACGGACACCAAGTCTTTCAGCCAGTTTACGGCCGATGGTTCTGCCGCCGGAGCCTACCGTGCGGCTGATGGTTATAACAAACGGATCTTTCATTGTCATGAGTTATTTTGTTTGTCAAAACGACGTTTCCAAATCAGATAGATAATCAGGAATGCCAATGATACCACACCTGCGATGATATAGGCAATCCACGGAGCCAGACGGAATCCCTCGGGAGCCATGAAGATGTAGGTCACGGTGACGATGGTCATGAACATGGCCGGGATAAGGGTTACCAGGACATTCTTCTTATGCTGGGTCAGATAGACCGTTACAGCCCACAGGGTGAACACTGCCAGGGTCTGGTTTGACCATGCAAAGTAACGCCAGATGATATTGAATCCCTCCTTGTCGCGCAGGCTGTAGAGCAGTGCGCCAAGGGTGATGATGAACAGAGGAACGCTTATGGCCAGACGGCTGCCGATGGATTTCTGCTTGATATGGAAAAAATCGGCAATGATGAGTCGGGCCGAACGCAAAGCGGTATCGCCCGATGAGATAGGAGCGACCACAACACCCAGTATTGCAAGCAGACCGCCCACCTTACCCAGCCAGGTCTTGGATATCTCAAGCACGATGGCGGCGGCACCCTGGTCAGTTCCGTGCTCCCCGAAGTATGCGGTAGCGGCGGCAGCCCAGATAAGAGCCACGATACCCTCGGAAATCATAGCGCCGTAGAACACGATACGTCCCTTGGTCTCATTGGTCATGCATCGGGCCATAAGGGGAGACTGTGTAGCGTGGAATCCGCTAATGGCACCGCAGGCAATCGATATGAACATCATGGGGAATATGGGGTTCTTGTCATATTTGGTGCCGAATCCGTTCCAGATCTCAGGCAGCTCGGGACGGTTCACGAACAGAGCCACCATGATACCGAATGCCATAAACAGCAAAGCTGCACCGAATATGGGATAGAACTTACCGATAATCTTGTCAATGGGGAACAGTGTTGCAATCAGGTAGTAGATGAATATGATGCCTATCCACCAGTTCACGCCCAGTGTTCCGGGAGTAAGACGTGCCAGGATATCGGCCGGCTGTGATACGAACACCGCACCTACCAGCACCAGAAGCACCATAGAGAATATGATGAACACCTTCTGAACGCTGCCGCCCAGATATCGGCCGATAAGCTGCGGCAGACTCTCGCCTCCGTGACGCATGGATATCATACCGGACAGATAGTCATGAACGCTACCTGCAAAGATGGTTCCGAATACGATCCAGAGATAGGCGCCGGTACCGAACTTGGCACCCATGATGGCACCGAATATCGGACCCAGACCTGCGATGTTAAGGAACTGGATCATGTAGGCTTTCCATGTAGGCATTGCAATATAGTCAACGCCGTCGGCCATACTCTTGGCCGGCACTTCACGGTTGGGATCAGCCCCGAAAAGACGCTCAATGAATTTTCCGTAGAACACATAGCCCAGGACCAGGACTATCAAAGCTATCACGAATGTTAGCATATTGTTTTGTTACTGAATTCGGATTCTAAAACGCACAAATTTAGCAAAAAAAATCCCCCGATGTCACTTTTTTTGACACCGGGGGATTTCACAATCACTTTGACTCCTTTATCTGTTAAGTCTCTTCTTTCCGTTGATTATGAGGATGCCCTTCTCAGTTCCGTCATTAACCTTGCGGCCCTGCAGGTCATAAGCCTGACCGTTGTCGGCATCGGCATCAACACCGGCTACGCGTGTCGGGGTATCGCCAATCAGGAATATGACAGGCTTCTTGGGTGATCCGTATATTCCGTCGGTCTCATAATCAATCTGATCGGGAACATCGATGATTTCGGCACCGACGGCCACCTTGAAGGTCAGTTTCACGTTCTCATCACCGGGGATGGTAAGATATGCCTTACCGTTTTCGCTGGTGAATGCGGCTGCACGGCACTCGCCGTCGGCGAATACGCCAATCTCGGCGTTGGGCAGGACTACTCCGTCCTTGTAAACCCTTACAGCCATTGTGGCATTACCCGAGTAGTTGCGGAAGTCAACCGGCTGGAATACGCCTGTATGGGCAGGTGCCTGCTCAGCAGCACGGCGCATCGGAGCCAGATTAACGACCGATGACGGATAACGGAACGAGCGGTCCTGATTAGAGACGTTCTTGAACTTGTAGCCCTGACCGGGTTCAAGCATAAGCAGTGAGCCCACCCACTCGTAAGAGTCGTAGTAAGCGATACCGCTCAGAGCCCTGATCATATCACCGTCCTGTGCGTTCACATCGGCCAGTGCGTTATCCAATGATGAGATCTGACGGCCGTAATAGCCTATCCAGTTCCATCCCTTGTACAGGTTGACAGGATTGCCTGTAACCTCAAGACGCTCACCTACTATGCGCAGGGTACGCTCCTTCTTCATCTTGACGGCATACATCTGTCCGTTGCTCAGAGCGCCGGTAAGGTCACCACCCCATGAACCGCTCTCGAATGACAGATAAGCGTTCTGGCTCTTGATGATCTCAACATCCTCGGCAATCGATGACAACAACGATGCAATCGTCATGACATCGGCCTTGACATAGAATGAGATCCAGTTCCAACCCTCCTTGAGAACGGTCTGCTGCTCAATCTTGTCAACTGCGGTCAGCAATACGGGATCATTGTATGTGCCGTTCAGTTCAAGCAACTGGAAGTTGAATGACTTATTGGGCAGAACCTCGGGATAGAGAGTACCTGTCGATGCGTCAAAGGCACGGAATGTAACAGGCTTACCTGCGTCGTTGCCTCCGTAGATATCCATTGTGACAAAGTACTGGTCATAACGCTCCTTGTATACAGGATGTGCAATGCCACGGCATTCGTCGCCTATGAATGCAGCCACGATGTCATCCTCATCCTCGCTCTGGATGCCCAGGATATCAAGAGTGGCAATCATATTCATTGAGTTCTCATACTGTCTGGGGTTAACGCTCCAGTCAGGAGTCTGGCCCTTAACCTTAACGTTGACGGTGAGTGCAGTCTCAATGCCGTTGTTACCCTTCAGGTAAATGGTCTCCTCATACTTGCCGATAGGCGTTGAGGGGCTTACAGTGAAGGTAATCGTGCTCTTGCTGCGCGGGTTCACAACACCGTAGTCAGCACTTGCGGTGAGCCATGAAGGCAGACCGTCAATTGTCCACATCTGCTGCTGTCCGCCCAGGTTCTCAATGGTTGCGGCAAACTGAGCCGAACCCTTAACCTGCTGCTCGACGCTTACAGCCTCGTCCTGCCATATAAGTTCGTTGCGGTTCACGAACGCGCTCCAGATTGCAGGCTCAGAGTAGTTGCCGTTCTTGTCAAGCAGGTCGCGTACGGTGAAGTTCAAGGTGCATCCCTCAATGCGTTCAGGTTTCTCATCAATGTTGATGATCACCTTCTCGTCCGATGCCACATAACTGAAACTTACGTTGGTCTCGGAGGGTTTGGTACGCAGTGCGGGAGCATCATCGGTGAATGACGGAGTGGACAGGACGCCCTGTATTGTTCTCATGACTGCGTTGTCGCCATTGCCGCACAGATCCTTGACCTCACCCTTAGTAACCACCTGATTGAATCCGTCAAGATCCTTAATCTCAAACGGATAGTAGGCAGCCAGACCGCTCTCCGTTCCGGTAAAGCGAACCTTGCGGTTGCTTACTATCAGGTTGCTGTTAAGAGTTGCAGCCCAGATACGGATCTCATCAATGAATCCTACCAGAGCGCGATCAAATTCATACTCAGCATTCTCGGCCGATACGGTGATGCGGCGGGCACCTGCTATCATGCTATTGGTTACGATATTGCCGACATTGGCCTCACTTACGGTCAGGCGGCGTACACCGTCCACGTATACGGAGGCGGCACCCTGACGCAGCACGCTCAGTGCCACATGATGCCAGGTGTTGTCATTCAGGATAACTCCCGATACAGCCATATCCTGGCTGGTACCGGCGGGCAGATAAGCACCCTTGGCCGTGAACTGCAGTTCACCGGCGGCATTGAGCCAGAAGGCTACATCACCCATCTGCAGCAGCTGAGCATCGCCATTCTGCTTGGCGGCACGCATCCAGAACTCAACTACATAGTCACCGGATGCAACGACAGGCAGGGATGCAGCACCCATCTCAATGAAATGGTCACCGTCCAGGCTTACTGAGAGGTTCTCATTATTGATATACCATGCCTCATCGGTCATAGTCATATGACGGTTGCGGCTGTAGTCACATATGACGGTTGCGGCTGTAGTCACGTATAGAGGTACCCTCACCCTCATTCATCTTCCAGTAACCTATCAGATGACGGGTTGAAGGACTCTTGGTTACAGAGCGGTTCAACAGGGCTGTAGTCATGTCATGAGCCTCATCCCAGAGCAGCAACTCATGAATGGCGGCATCGGCACCGCATCCTACGCTCAGACGGCCGTTACCCTCATAAGCCATGGTATTGAGGCCGCTGAACAGAAGAACGAAATCATCGTCAACGGCAGCCTCGGCAGTCAGTGCGCCATCCTTTGTAAGACTCATGGTTAGGTATATCCACTTGTTGAAAGGAATGCTCTTTAAAGATGTGCATACGCTGTCTGCAACTGTCACGATAAGATGACCTGCAGCGTCAACACCGGCAGTCAGTCTCTGTGCGCCCTGACCGTGGCTGAAGAGTGTACCTGCAGAAGTAATGTTGACCCATGCATCAATTGCAAAATCCTTCTTGGCCAGGTTGATTCCAGCCTCAGTGCTTGCCAGAGCCTTTGCACTTGAACCGCCCTTAAGGCTGAGTGCAGTCTCATGCTCAATCTTGCTGCCGTTAAGCACGCCGGTTACGATAAAGTTGGACTCGGCAGTGATGCGGCCCTTAAGGATAGGCTCGTTGAATGTAACGCTAAGCTCATCGCCTATGTCAAGCACACCGTCACTGGGCTCAGGCTGACCCATTGAACGCGGGCTCTGCATATCCTTGACAAGAGCCATCTCATTACTGTATCTGTAAACCTCCTCATCACCGTTGGTGCTTACTGATACCACGCGGAACAGGTAATCACCATCGGGTAATGAACTCATATTGAAGGTATAGCCGACCTGTGTGCCGGATGAAGGCAGCATCTCGTTGCCGCTCTCCTTATCCTTGGTATTGAGCACATACTCATGGATGCGTGTCCAATCCAGACCGCCCTCTCTCTTATACTGCAGGCGGAATGCCTTAAGTCCGTTATAGTTGCGGTCAAATCCAAAGAATGAGATCCTGAGCTTGCTGCCCGTCTCGTTATTCATGACTGTATTTGACAGATCCAACTCAACCGGTGAAGATGAGGGAACGAAATAGGCCGATACATCAACAGTGTCAGCAATCACATCCCATGTGCTGGTAGGATCATACTGGCTCTGTGATGCCAGGACTATCTCAATATGCTCATACTTGAGGATACTGGGATTGGTCTGCTTGAGCTGAAGTGCCTTAGTAACGGTAGTACCGGCAGGAATCTTGATGATACGGCTGTCTGTGATAGGCTTTCCGTCAATCATCAGGTTGGCACCGTTGGGGTTGGTCTCATCGTTGACCAGCAGACGGTAATAGACATCCTCATCAATCTGAGATGCATTTGAGAGTCTGAGAACGTAGTTGGCTGTTCCGCCTGACGGTACATCGGTCATGGTCCTTACGTCAACATCAATCTGAGGAACCTCAATCTGCATGGTAGCCTCCATGATGGTTGTTCCGGGCTCGTAGTATTTGGTTACCACCTCACCCTCGTACGGGCCACAGGTCTGACCGCCACGGGTGCGGAATATGGGACCGAACATGCCGTACTCATAGACATCGACCGTAAGGGCATCGTCATCACCCTCCTCAGCCAGAGTATAGCTGAAGCTTGCGGTATGGCTCTCCTCTTCCTCGCGCTCAATGTGCTCACCGCCTCCGGTCTCAGTCTTGATATCAAACTGAACGCCCACGCTATTGATGGCGAAGCCGGTGGTGGCGCCTATAATGGCAGCGGCCGATACGGTATTCTCGTATTTTGATCCGGTCTTATCCTCAGTCTCCTTAGTGTTGGTTATGCTGGTACCTGAGTCAAATGAGAGGTTTGTGGCCTTAACGCTGTCGCTCTTGGCTTCGGCCAACTTAAAGGCACGAACCTTCTGCATCTCGTTGTTGGCCAGATGCTTCTCCCAGTTGCGGATCTGTGTATTGCACCACTCCACACTGTCAGTATAGTTCTCCTTGGAACCGTTGGGCACTACCATCTTGTATGACGGGCCATCTGTTGAAGGTCCGGGAGTGGCGTTTGCACCGAACAAATCCTTATCATTGTTGCTGGCTCCGAATCCTGCATCATCGGGACTCATGGTAGTGATGTAAACCGGATGCTTGCCGTCATTCACATAGCCAGGAATCTCAGACACGGTCTTGAGCATGCCGTCACGCAGTTTCTTGAGGTTGGGAATGAGCACATTCTCAATATAGTTCTGTGTGTATGCAAACTCTGTACCGAATGAGAGTCCGGTTGTCAGAATATCAGTCAGGGTCAGTTCAACATCACTTGTATTACCCACGCGTTTGAATCCCACGTTGCGTGCCATACCGAAAATGATGTTGGTTGAACTGCCTATGAATACATCACCCTGGGCACCTACATACTCTGCCTCATCGGATGTGCTGATTGTCCTGGTAGCGGTGATTGAACGACTCCATGATGATGCATCCTCACCCTCAACGGTAACCTTGGCACCTACGGTAAGGTCTACCTTGCTCTCGATATCCTCGATGATGGCAAGGCCTATACCTGTAACGGTCTCAACCTTCGGTCCCAACTTGGTCTGGGTCTCAATATTGTTCTCACTGTTCCATACCGCACCTGTTGACTGTGATTTAGTGGTGACGGTACCCGATGTCCACTCGGTCTTGGACTTTGTTCCGGGGGGATCACGCAGCACCATGTCAAGCACATCGGGACCTGCGGTGATAAAGTTGTTACCCGTAGGCAGTGAACCCAGCACGATACCGTATAAAGGTGCGCCGTCATTCCAGCGGTAGGTCCTGTTTTCTATGTCATATGATATGGATATGGTACGCTTATACGGAGAGGCGATATTGGGATATCCGGCCTTCCATACATATGTAGCCAGGCCAAGACTGTCAAGAGTAAGTTGGTTGCTCTTGAGCTCGCTTAATGATCCGGCCTCCATACCGGCGCTGTTGCCTTCAATATAAACAGCCTGCTCTGATGAGAGGGCGTTGTCTATGGATACCACGGTTCCGGCAAGAGGAACAACAGATACCTCCGGAGCATATAAGTTGGCGTCATAGTTACGGTACTCCTCCCTACCGGAGATGTTGAACTTGTAGGTATCCTTCATAATGAAGATTGCGCCACCATATGTATAAACCTTATCTTTGTCAGGTTCGTAAGGATCATAGAAGTTGTTCAGGACAATGCTGCCCTGAGCATCCTTAACCTCATACTCCTTTATACCGAAACAGCCGTCATTGTGATCTGACTGGGTAACGGTAAATATGGGTTTGCTGTGACAGGTCTTCTTGTACAGAGTGTTGTACTCATAGTAATCGTAACCTCCGTCTTCATTGGTAACAGAATCCTTGTAGGTAACCAGAGGTTTGGAGAGGTCTGCCAGAGCTGACTCCTTGGGGTCACCTATAACGGAGTCTATGGCAACCACTACAGGAGCCGATACCTTATACTGCAGAGGAGGCAGCATGGCAGAGAACTCACCGGTAAGCGAGTCTGTAAGAATGATTATCTTACGACAGTCAGCTGTTCCTGCACCGCGCCAAGACTTGCTCTTGATCTGATTTGATGCCGATGCTACATCAACAATCTCATTGTTGGTCTCATAAGAGAATGATGTCTCTCCCCTCTTCTGCTTAACCACATTCAGGCGGTAGAGGTCATTCAGAGGTGTGAGAACAAGTTTGGTAACACCTATGTTGTTATGGCTCTGTCCGAATCCGACGGGTTTTTCACCCTCAATGTTACCACCTACTACACGTCCGGTATAGTTGACAAGAGTGGTATCACGGAACTCAAGTCCGCTTATGGCCTGGTTGAAATTCTTCTTCACGCCACGCCCCTCAGGATCGGCAGGATAACGGCCGTTGGCAAACACGTGACCGCTCTTGGCCACCTCAATGAAGTGGTTTCCTATGGGTACGCTTATGGTAAACGTTCCGTCCTCGGCACTCTCAATGATCTTGCCGTCACTGGCGCAGATCATTCCGTCCACGTAGAGGTTGGCACCCTCAACGGGATAATCGGTACCTGAATAGAATATCTTACCGCTTACAGGGAATGATGATACGTCCTCAAAGTCAACACCGTTGTGTATGAGTGAAGCCTGACTTACAAAACGGGACTTGGAAACAGGTGAGAACTCATGTATTCCCATCTTGGGGATAACGCTGTAACTTGTACCCTCTCCTGAATAAGGAATACCGCGAACCTCATAGTATCCCAGACTGTCAGTATATGCCATCAGGCTCAACTGGTCCTCATTGGGAATGTAGTTGCTGCTGGCTGCCGGAATCTTGGACAAGCCATGACGGCCGTTGCTGACATTGTTGGTCCTGGACAGGTCATATGCCAGACTCTGTACGGTCATGCCCTCGTCAAACGGATAATAGATGGCCAATCCTTTCTCGCTTCCTGTAAGCGGATGGTTATAGTTCTTGAGAATCTCCTTATCCGTAAGTGCACGTGTGAACAGACGGAACTCATCAATGTAACCGTTGTAATACTCGGTCTGGCTGAAACTTGAATTGTTGGCAATGGATATGCCATCGGCCAACGTAACGTTGACTTTAGCATCTGTTTTCACTATTTCATTGCCGCTCTTAACCGTATCCGATAAGATGCTGTCTCCTCTTGTAATTGACAAGATTGTATAAGTTCCCTGTTTATGTGATACGGTCAGATGTGTCCACTCACCCGGTTTTACATCAAGATTTGTAAAATAGGTATCTCCCTGGAGCCATACAGCCGGGTGATACAGTTTCTTTGCATCATCATATCTCAGATCCAATGTAAAGGAGTACGATACATCAAGCAGGATGCTTCGGTTGTTACCGGCCATGACAGTATCAGGATTGACGTACATCTGAACAGAGAAATCCTTCTCCAACAGATTCTTGAGCGTAGCCTGGTCGCAATCGTACTTGAAACCGGTACCGTTGCCTGAGAACCTTACGGAGTGCATTCCCGATGACAAGCCGCCATCGTCATCCTGACGTTTGAGCACCACCTTGGCACCTGCTACTGCAGTTCCTGTTCCATATGTGATGTTACCGCTCAGCGTTCCTGTAGAGAGACTGAATCCGTCGGCCACTTCGGAATCATCATATGACACGGTCTTGCCGTTCTGACTCCATACAACCACCTTGTACTCGTTGTAGGTACCGGGCAGCGCAGTCACATCATCATAACTGTAACCCGAAGCGGTACCGCTGGTGCTGTAGATATCGGCCCATGCAAACTCATCGTTGCTGCCCAGAGGACGACGCTGGATGATGAAGTTGGTCACATCGGAACCCACCTGCTGTACAGTCCATTTTACCTTGACCATATTGTTGTATGATCCTCTGGTTGCCGAGAACGAGAGAATCTTGGAACCACCCAGTTTCTTGTTAACCACCTGGCTGGTCATATCCTTTTCCAACACATTCACTACCAGACGGTAGAAATAGTTATGGTTTGCTGAAAGACCCGAAGCATCGGTATATGAACCCATGTTGGTTGAGTCATTGGTAATGGTTACGGTATGGATATCCTCCCATGTAGCCTTACCGGGATCGCTCACCTTATAGTCTGTGGAGCGCTGCACATGAAGTGTATAACTCTTCTTGCTGGCGTTACCGATGGGGTTATGGTTCCATTTCAGGATAATCTTGGAACCCGTAGTGTCTGTGTCAGCCTTGAAATTGCTGAAAGACCATTCACGCTTAAGATTGCTTGCCACATGAGTTGACAACTCGTTACGGCGTTCACCGTTAACAGGTATGAATGAAACCTCATAATAGTAATCCTTGTCATAGGCAGGATTGACTACCGTATAGGCACGGGTTGACTTGTTGATATTCTCTGCTACAAGTACACCGTTCTTGAGGTCGGAATTTTCATAACGGTATATGCTCCATGTACCGTTACCGTCATTTCCCTCGGTTCCCCAGGAAAGGTTCACCTCCCTGTTCCAGATATTTGCCGTTGATGCCTGAAGGTCTTTGGCACGCATGTAACCGGGTACGTACACGACATACCACATGTAATATTTCATGCTCAGTCTCTGGTTGTCAGGCAGCGCATTCAATTCGGCAGGAGTATAGCCCGTACGTGTAATTACGTACTCGAAATAAGTCTTGACCTCATTATAGTAATCAGTTCTGCCCTTAAACTCCATTTTCTCACGGGTGAATGAGGTGAGACTGGAATTAAATGAAGCCGTTGTGGTCAGTTGCTTTGTCCATGCAATGTTATTGAGATTGGCACCCTCAAAAGAACCGACGGTATTTGTACCATATCCGGCCTTCAGGTTACCGCTTAACAAAATGTGGTCAAAGTCATATGTTACTGCCGTAGGGCTTGATACGCCAAAAGTTCCCAGACCGTTGAAATTCCAGGTATATGCCTCCTCGACAGGAGTCTTCTGGTCCCTGTTCATCTTCCACATACCCGCAATCTTTACGGTAGTGGTCTTGCCATGAGGCAGGGCATCCGGGAATATCAGGACGTGCACATACATACGTTTGCTGTCACCGTCATGATACGGGTTGTAGAACTTGATGGTGTAGGTTATGCCGTTAATCTTGGCTTTGTAGGTGTTTCCCCACCATGTATCATTGCCGCAGGCACTCCATGCACCGTCACCGTCGCCGTTCCAACCAAACTCATAGATAGGCGAACATGCATACTGTCCGTCGATGAAAATGGCCGGGCCATCGGCAGCGCTACTGGGGATGGCGCCGTTCTGGGTCGGTTTCTGTTTGACAAAATAACCGTTGTTGTTTGCCGTCTTGTCAAAGAACATGGCGGTAAACCTCAGATAAGGACGGTCAAACGACGGGTGGTTAACCACCGCGTGATTACCGTTGCCCCTGAAGTGCCAGCAGTCAGCCTGGGCACTGAGACTTCCCAGTAACAGGAAAGAAATAACAATCAGAAGGTGCTTTTGGAAAACACCACGACCCGCGAGAGCACTCCCGTGCTCCCTCTCAAAAGAGTTAAACATAATTGATTGGTAGGAATATTATGAATACATTATTGTCCTTTCTAGACTATTGACTTAACGAGACGCAAATATACAAAATTTTACAAATTTATTTTACAAAAGCTTTACTATTTCGGCCGTCAATGCATATTTCAAGTTCTCGGTCAAACTTTACGTGACGCAGGTATTCCGTCTCCTCTATTACAGGCAGGTTCGCAAGTGCCTCATAGTCAAATACATCACCCCTGCCGGAGTACGGATCTACGTTGATGTAACCGGCATTGAACGATGTCAGGTTCTGGAAGAAATGGGTACCCTGACTGGGATCCACACGGAAATTCTCCAGGCTGCACTCCACAATGACCTTTGCCTCCGATATGTCACCCCACTGTACGGGAACGCCCAGTGACGGTATGCTTGAACCCCATCGGCCGTAACCGATAAGGACATAGTTGAGTCCCTGGGCACGCATGCGGTTGTTCAAGGCAGCCAGTTCACGAGCCATCTGTACGGTCTTTTGGGTATCGAATGTATCAAGTTTGAGGTATATCACATCGGTCAGTCCCTTGATCCAGCCCGTTCCTAGTGCGCTCTCCGACTTTATCAGCGCGCCGTCAGTGTCTATCTCATCCCAGTCAACATCCACATTGCGGCTGTCGACCGATATGGGACGAATCTGAAGGACATTGAACTTGGGCAGTTTGTTGGTGTTTCCGCCGCGGTCTATATCGGCCGCAAACTCCAGCTCGACGCCGCATTTCATCTCCTTGCGGGCTATCTCAAGCAGTTCGTCAACTATCTCGGCCAGCGGGAAGGTCTTGTACTTGAGCATCTGGGCGAACGTTACGAATCGGGGACCAGTTGGATATGCCGAATCTACCATTCGCTGGTTCTCCAAATCAAAGGTCGAAACCACGTGTTTCAGGTTGCGGAACTTCTCGCAGTCCGCTATGCTTATGCGCTCCAGGTTCACTGCATCATCGATAGATGTGGTGAACTTCTCGGGTTTCAGGTTCAGGGCGAACATTGACTTCTGGGTCTCGGTCATGGTCTGCTCCACGGTCGATGTCTGCAGCACGTGCTTGGGGTACTTGGGTGAGAAACGCAGCACCTGGTCACCGTCCACGACAGCCTTACCCAGACCGAACGCAACCTTGACGATACCGTCTTCGGCCTTCTCATGGCCTATTGGGTAGAAGTTGACCGAACGGGCCACACCTGACAGTGTGGGGAAATAGTAACCCTGGTCGCTGCTGCCGCATATCTCCTGCAGTATGATTGCCATCTTCTCCTCCGATATCACATTGGCCGTAGCGGTTATGTAACTACGCGACGATGCAAAGAAGATTGATGCGTATACGCTCTTGATGGCCTTGGAGAGCAGACGCAGCTGCTGGTCCTCGTTGTCGGTACGCGGAATCATGTATGTCGAGTAGACTCCGGCGAACGGCTGGTAGTATGAATCCTCCAGTTTTGACGATGAACGTACGGCAAGCGGCTTGCGGATATTGTGTATGAATACCTTCAGGTTGTCAATCAGGTCACGCGGCAGGGTCGATGCCACGAACTCGGCCAGTATCTCCTCATCGGAAATATCAGAGTTGATGACGTACTGAAGTCCGTTGTCTATGATGAAACGGTCAAAATATTCGGTGGTTATGACAAGGGTGCGGGGCACGGTTATACGCACATCCTCATACTTGTCATACATATCGTACTTGACCAAGATATGGTTCAGGAATGCCAGACCACGCGCCTTACCTCCCAGCGATCCGTTACCCAGACGGGCAAAACGGATGGTGTCGTTGTAGGTTGCGGGATCGAACTTGGCCACCACACCTACTCCCTGGTTGATACGGAAATCATGTATCACCTCAAGGTTGATGCGGCGAATCTCGGGCAGTTCCGAATCATTGTGGATGGTGAGCGGACGCAGCTGCTTACCCAGGGCAAACAGACCGCGTGCGAACAGCCAGCGGGATATGTAGTTCTTATCGGACAAACGCCTGAAATCACGGTCCGATATGTTCTTGATGATCTTTTCAAATCCGTACAGGTCACTGGCACGGAGCAGTTCCTCACCGGTAGTGGGATCAGTCACTACAAAATCACCGAATCCGAATTCACGGCCTATGTACTCCGACAGGTCATGTGTAAGGGTCTTGGATGTCTTGACCACAAAGCCCACACCCAGGTTCTCGGCAACCTCGCGCATGCTCTCCTGTGATGACTGCATCAGGATAGGCATTGTGGGGTTATCTGCATGAATATGGTTCACCAGGTCTATACCGGCGTCCAGTTTCTCGGTCTCGGGGGCATCGTCCTTATGGATTACGAATCCAATGTCCGATATCACTCCCAGTATGTTCTGCTTGTAACGCTCGTACAACTCGACGGCATCATCATAACAGGTAGCCATCAGGATCTTGGGGCGGGAGCGCTTACGCAGGGTCTGCTGTTTCTCGTTCAGAGTATCACGGATAGACTCTATGTTCTGCTGCAGCACCAGTTTGTAAAGTACCGGCAGATAGGTGGAGTAGTAGCGCACCGAGTCCTCTATCAGAAGTATGGCACGCACGCCCTCCTCCAGTATGTCGTGTTCGGCATTCATGCGGTCCTCAAGCAACTTGATGATGGCTATCATCAGGTCGGTGGAGTTGTTCCAGCAGAAGAACCAGTCTATGGCGCTGTTTGCACGGTCCTGCATGCGGTTGAATATCTCGCGCGAGAATGTGGCCAGCAGGACTATGGGCGTATCGGGAGCAATCTCCTTCATACGCTTGGAGAATTCAAACACATCAACCTCACCCACGTTGTACATGGTTATGACCAGATCGAACGATTTATCGGTCCTGGCCAGTTCCAATGCCTCGACGGTTGTCTCAACACGGATAATGTCAGGCGGGTTACTCAGGTTGAGTTCCGCATAGTCCTGTGCAATCTGTGCCTCAATATGACCGTCCTCCTCGAGTGAATAACTGTCATAATTGTTGCATACCAGAAGTATCTTCTTGATCCTCCTGGCCATGAGTACCGTTTGATTACGTTCGTTCTCTGCCATCCTGTAGAAAAAAAATTGGGCCGGCTTTCAGTTAAGCCAGCCCAAAATTAAATATTAGTAAGGGATTATACAAGACCCTGCTCGCACATAGCGTTGGCAACCTTGATAAAGCCGGCAATGTTAGCACCCTTAACGTAGTTGATGTAGCCGTCCTCCTCGGTACCGTACTTAACGCAGGCAGCGTGGATATCTGACATGATACGATGCAGCTTCTCGTCAACCTCCTCAGCGGTCCATTTAAGACGCATTGAGTTCTGTGACATCTCAAGACCTGATGTTGATACACCACCGGCGTTTGAAGCCTTACCGGGTGAGTACAGCATCTTGTTCTTCTGGAAGAGAGCGATTGCATCGGGAGTGGTAGGCATGTTAGCACCCTCGGTTACGCAGTAGCAACCGTTGGCAACCAGCTTCTCAGCATCCTTAAGCTCGATCTCGTTCTGAGTAGCGCAAGGCATAGCGATGTCGCACTTAACGCCCCAAGGACGCTCGCCCTCGAAGTACTTGGCGTTAGGATACTGCTTTACATACTCCTTGATACGGCCACGGATAACGTTCTTGAGGTTCTTTACATAAGCGATCTTCTCCTCGGTCATGCCCTCGGGATCGTAGATGTAACCGTTTGAATCAGAGAAGGTAACAACCTTGGCACCCAGACGCATAGCCTTCTCGGCAGCATACTGAGCAACGTTACCTGAACCTGAGATAACAACTGTCTGCCGCGTGTAGCAAGCATATCCTGAGCGAAGTAGCAAGCACCGTAACCGGTTGCCTCAGGACGCAGGAGGCTACCGCCCCAGCACTGACCCTTACCGGTATAAGTACCAGTCCACTCGTTCTTGAGCTTCTTGTACTGACCGAACATGAAACCAACCTCACGGCCACCTACACCTATATCACCAGCGGGAACGTCGGTGTCAGGACCGATGTGACGATAAAGCTCGTTGATGAAGCTCTGGCAGAAACGCATTACCTCAGCGTCTGACTTGCCGCGCGGGCTGAAGTCTGAACCACCCTTGGCACCACCCATAGGCAGAGTGGTAAGGCTGTTCTTGAAGGTCTGCTCAAAAGCAAGGAACTTCATGATGCTCAGGTTAACGCTTGAGTGGAAACGAACGCCGCCTTTGTACGGGCCGATGGCGCTGTTCATCTGTACGCGGAAACCGCGGTTTACATGAATCTCACCTTTATCATCCATCCAAGGCACACGGAACATGATAACTCTCTCGGGCTCAACGATACGCTCCATGATCTTCTGATCCAGGAGGTAAGGGTTCTGAAGGATATAAGGAGCAACGCTCTCTACAACCTCACTAACTGCCTGATGGAATTCCTTCTCACCGGGATTCTTGGCTATAAGCTCAGCCATGAATTTGTCAACGTAATTCTTTACCTGTTTGTCCATAGTTTTTGGAATTATTTTGTATAATTTGTTATTTTGCTACCAAAAGCGTTTGCAAAGTTACCATTTGTCATCAAAACAGACAAAGAATACGCAAATTTTTTCATGTTAATAATGCAAAAAATTCAAAATGATATGCATAATGTCAGAAAAACAGCCGTAATTCACTCGTTTTGGGCATAAATATGCATATCAACAAGCTCCTTACATTCATTTTGTCATTAAGACAGCAAAACCGCTTTTTTGTTGTATTTTTGTAACCATATTAGAAAAGGATATGAAGATACTTGTAACGGGAGCAGCCGGATTCATCGGCTCAAAACTGGCTTACCGGCTGGCACAGCGCGGTGATGAGGTAGTAGGACTTGACAATATCAATGATTATTACGATGTGCGCCTCAAACTGGGACGTCTTACCCAATGCGGAATAATTTCCCATAGCGGCCGATACATTGACGGTTCAATCCGCGAGAGCACCCTGTTTCCCAATTACCGCTTTATAAAGATGGATCTGGCTGACCGCGGACAGATGACAGAATTCTTTGCCCAGGAAAAATTCGACGTCGTTGTCAACCTGGCTGCCCAGGCCGGGGTACGGTATTCAATCACCAACCCCTACGCCTATCTGGACAGCAACCTGGTAGGATTCATGAACGTACTGGAGTGCTGCCGCAACAACGATGTCAAGTATCTGGTATATGCATCGTCATCATCGGTCTACGGAATGAATGACAAGGTCCCCTTCTCAGAGGAAGACCGCGTTGACAATCCCGTAAGCCTGTACGCCGCAACCAAGAAGGCCAACGAGCTTATGGCCCACTCCTACAGCAAACTGTACGGTCTGCCCACCACAGGACTCCGTTTCTTTACCGTATATGGTCCCTGGGGCCGTCCCGATATGGCCCCCATGCTCTTTGCAACCGCCATCAGCAAGGGTGAACCCATCAAGGTATTCAACAACGGCAACCTGAGCCGCGACTTCACATATATCGACGATATCGTTGAGGGAACCATCCAGGTTATAGACCATCAGCCCAAGGCCGATGAGTGCCCCAACAACGTTCCATGGAAGGTATATAATATAGGTTGCTCCCAGCCCGTCCAGCTGATGGATTTCATCAACGAGATAGAGAGCGCCCTGGGCATAGAGGCCAACAAGATATTCCTGCCCATGCAGCAGGGCGATGTGCTCAAGACCTATGCCGATACCTCCAAACTCGAGCGCGAGTGCGGCTACAAGCCCACAACCACCCTGCACGACGGCATAGGCAAATTCATCGACTGGTTCAAATCGGACTTGAACCCGCTAAAATAGCCACACAAAAGGGACGGTTCTATCTGTGTGGCTACCAGTTCTGATTAAGGATGTAAGGTACACCTGAGGCGGTGATACCGGCGGCGTTGATTGTGAACTTGCGGCTAAAGCTGTTGTTGTAGAACTCTACGCGGGCGCGGCCGTCTTCATCGGTTATTACGTTGGGATTCCAGTAAAGGGTGCGACGGTAATCAGGACTACCCTCTATCGGACCGTCAGGATACTCCGGTGAGTAGAACTGCACAGGGCGGGTAAAGCCCTTGACCGTAGTGGTACGGCGGCCAAGATTGCGGATCTCATCATAAAACAGCAGTTCCCTACCCTCCTTTATCTGCACATCCACCAGATAAAACTTATCCATGCAAGTGGATAACCATACAAAAAAGTCAAAGTAACCTTCATAATCCTTGGGGCGGCTATAAGGAGAGACACGCGCTTTTGAAGGATCTGCACCAAAATGAATCTGGTAATACTCCTTATCCAGAGGTATGATATCCGCAAATTCCCTGGGATACATAGGCCTGTCATACAGGATGACGCTCTTCACGTCAATCATATCAATTTCCATTGGTATGTCAAACGGCTTATTCATCAATGACCTCTGCATATTGTGGACATAAAAGTACGGCCTTAACTCCCTCGATACGGTTCCGTCCTGATACTCCCACACATTATCCTCTCTATCAATATCAAAAGTTAATCTGATGCCCTTATCGAGGAAATATCCGAAAAGGTTTGTAGTGAACTCTCCCTGATCCAGTTCAAGTTCGGAATCCTCTTCGGCCTCGAATGATGTGAATGTGTCAAAATCAACAAACCGTTGCTTCTGACCGGCATCCTCAATATCAACGTCATCAATCATACGGCCCAGACGGCTGCGCTGCGCCGGAGTAAGGTCAAAATCAGTATAGTCAACCTTATAATCGTATGGGCGGTGATTATTGTGGTCCAAGACCATCTCCTGCCTAAGAAATGGTCTTGGCACTGGACGGTCAGCCCGCTCAAAACGGATTCGCTTGCTTTTCTCATACTTTGAATCACCGTTATCCTTGGTCGACATCAAGTTGATGTTGAATTTGCCCTTACCGTAAAAGTCAGACAAGTTAAACCCGAAATATCCCGTAGAGTCTGTCTGATAATCAAAACTCTCAAACAAAGTCTTGTCATCATCCGGCATCACGTTTGCATAGACACCAATGTCCGATACGGGATCACGGCGACCGTAAGACAGTATCCAACCGTTCATAGTGAGGCCTTCCTCCACGCGATGCTTCTCCTCAAACTCCTTCAATCCCGCCATAGTCTGCCACTCGTATCGCTCCCAGCCCTGAACAAGCGTCAATAGGTTGAGTGCCTCACGGTGCTCCTCATCATCACTCTCCAGATACCATGCCGGATCATGAATGTAACCCCTAAGGTCCGATGACAAAAGCAGGTTGGTCTGCAGGTTATCGGTAAGGCCGCCACCGTAATCCGTTGCATCACGGACCGATAGGCAGAACCTGTCACGGAATGGATTTCCCTCCTGGTCAGTAAGCATGAGTTCAATCACCTCCTTTTCACAAGATTGGCGCGACATGCTGTCGGTATTGAGAGCAATCGATGGGCTACGCAAATTACCGCTGCCGTTAAAAATGCTGCGTGATGAGAGTACCCTGCCTTCATCATCAAAAAGAGTCACGCGGCACACACCTACCGGCCAACCGGAGCAGTCAATCTCCAACTGCGAGTTGTCTAGATCCCTTATCTGCACAAAGTAAATCACATCGCCGCGGCACGTTACAGCCAGAGCCGTCTCCTGGCCCACCAGATCCGGTGTGCGCCAGATATTCACCTGCATGTGTGAGTCAGGTTTCATATCGACCATCATGGAGTAGCCGCTCTTTAACGGTTTAGGCAGATTTATGGTTGCAATGCCTGAGGGAACAATAAACTCGGCGGTCTCATTTCCTTTAGGAGTGATTATAAATGAACCCATTCCGTCATGAACGGTACGGACCGAATCCCTGACACCCGGAACAGCCAGCGCTCCTTCTATGCCGAATCCGTCACTGCCCGTAGCCTTGAACGCAACCCTACACGGCAAACCCTTTACCAGATCCCCACCCTCGGGATAGAACGTTACATTGACTTTCTTATACTTTTCATATGATTCGCCGCGAATCTTATCCATTAGCGGATTGCCCTGATGGCTCTCCACATGCGAGCGGTCATACTCGCCAACATACTTAGGCTGGGTATAAATGGGGATTACACGTGAGAATATGGCCTCAGGACTAAAGTCCAACATATTCTGCGTATACGCTCTAATCTCATAGAATCCGCTGGGATACGCACGCACCCCGTATTTTTCACGCGTCTGAAACGTACCCGCATCAAGCAGGGCAATAGCGCCGTCGGCCTGTCCCGCCTCAATCTTTAGTTTCTGCTGCAGAATCAACTGCCCGGTAGGAGCCAGGAAATCCACATACAGCACACCGCTGGGTGCGCGCTCCAACGTAGTAGCATGAGTGACGAATGCCTTGAACCAGATATTCTCACCCTGGAAGTATGCAGTGTTGTCAAACTCCAAGTAGACCTTCTCCTGCGGGAACATACTGTTAAACTGCTGTACGTTATCGGCAAACTTCATAAGTTCGGCAGCATAATCCACCTGTTCGAACCGCCTCACTCTATCCGAATCACCGGGCGGGAAGTAATCATCGGGCAGATAAGACCCCACCATACGCTTTGACTGGTCGCCCATAAGTTGTATGCTGTTGTCCGCAAAGATTCCCTCCTTTAGAAATATGCAGGTATCTTTCAGGAAAGACATCCAGGACTCCGAATAATGACGTATACCCTTACCCTTCTCCTTAAAGTTCATGGGAGAGCCGTCGTTCATGTGATAGTACCTTATCCGGAGTTTCTTGTCGCCCAACCCTTTTATCTGCATCTGGTTATGTCCCAGGTCCGATAAGTATTTCCCGATGTCAACCGGATTATAAGTCGATATAGTTCTTTTGCCCTTAACCACTCTATCGGGCATTGACAGAACATATCCGTTCTCGGCCAGCCGGTCATCGGCCAAAGATCTGAGGAAATGCTGGCTCGATCCGTAATACGCCTTCTGCCGGTTCTTCTCAAAACCATCGGCCTTTATCTTCTTCACGTTCTCATACGGCTTGTAGTAAAAGAAGCCAAGCATATCACTCTGAGTATGAGCCCCATCCTCTATGACTGTAAATTTTACCAGATCCACATACACCTCATACCCCAGCAAGGGCAGGTCAACTATCAGAGGTTCGTTCGCCCAGGCAGTGAATATCCGCCTTTTCTCAACTACAGTTTCATCATATCTATTCCCTATGCCTATCATTCTCCACGTATCCACATGCCTTATATATGACGATGTCTCATAAGAGTCATCAATCATTATCACATTCTCATTCTTTATCTTGGCCCGCTGCCCCCATTTATCATCACCCAGGAACATCTTGCAGAAAAACTCCAGAGCCTCCTTGTCAATACTGTTTGTCTTAGCCGACACCAGCACCTCAGGTAGTTCATCATTTGTCTTAAGCTGGACTTTAAGTTCACCGGGATTGCGCTTAAGGTCCAGAGCCTGAGTCCGGTACCCCACAAAACTAAACACAACCGTTGCCGGCAGCGAGACGTCCTTAAGTTCAAAACGGCCGTCGATATCCGTACTAGTTCCCTGCGTGGTGCCGTTCACGTAGACTGTAGCCAGCGGCATCGGCTCCCGTGTAAGGCTGTCAATAACAATTCCGCGGATAGTACTCTGCCCGAATACAGCAGCGGGCATGATAGCTAACAAGGTTAGGGTTAAAGCAATCAGGCGTCTCATTGCAACAAAGAAGGAATTCAATTAATTGGTTCTTTGACAAAGAAACACAATCCGTTTGGTAAAACCAAACAGTTTAGTTTAAAAATGAGACAGGAGGAAATAGACCCCGGTACGAAATCAGCTGATTCCGCCTCGGATATTCTTGTCAAGCAGACTCTTGACCTGAGCGTTGTCGGGAGTGGCACCCATCAGGAAGAAGAGTTTGGCCAATGCGGCTTCGGTGGTCATGTCGCCGCCTGATACAACGCCGGCATTAGCAAGTGCACGGCCTGTTGCATAGAGATCCATATTGACCGTACCGGCCAGACACTGGGTTACGTTGAGCAGAATCTTGCCCATGGCCGATGCCTCACGAACAATCTGTATGAACCACTCTTTTGAAATGGCGTTGCCTGATCCGTAGGTTTCAATTATCACAGCACGGGTCTCCGGACCCAGCAGGATATTGCGGACCACTTGCGGCGTGATTCCGGGATGCACCTTAAGAATTGATACCCGGGTATCAAGTCCGGTATGTATGGTGAACGGCTTGCCCGTGGCGGGTGCAATCATCTTGCGGTTGTAGCGAATATCTATGCCGGCAGTAGCCAGAGGCGGATAATTCGGCGACCGGAACGCATTGAACGATGTGGCATCGGCCTTGGTGCTTCGGTTTCCGCGCAGGAGTTGGGAGTTGAAGAATATGCAGACTTCAGGGACAACTGCGCTGCCGTCGGGGTTCTTGGCAACCGCTATTTCCACCGATGAAATCAGGTTTTCCTTGCCGTCGGTACGGGGACGTCCCACAGGCAGCTGGCTTCCTGTAAAGATGACAGGCTTGGACAGGTTCTCAAGCATAAAACTCAGGGCCGATGCCGAATAGGCCATGGTATCGGTTCCGTGCAGGATCACGAATCCGTCATAATCATCATAGCGGTCACGGATGATTTCGGCCAGACGCACCCAAAGCGATGGCTCCACGTCCGACGAGTCAATAAGCGGCGAGAATGAATAATGGTCGATACGACAGGTGAACTTGCCCAGTTCCGGTACGAACTCCATCAGCCCGTCAAAATCAAACGGGGTAAGGGCACCGCGACTGTCCTCTTTCATTCCGATGGTGCCGCCTGTGTAAATGAGCAGTACTGACGAGCCTTTATCTCCCATATTCTCAATATATTGCTATGCACTCCATCTCCACCAGCCAGCCCGGACGGCAGACGGGAGCCTGCACTATAACACGGGGAGTGTCGGGGAAACGTTTGTCGAATATATCCTTGACTACTGCATAGTCGGCGATGTCACGCAGATAGACAATCATTGAGCCCACCTGACCAAAGCCGCATCCGGCCTCGGAGAGCAGCACCTGAACGTTCTCAATCATGCGGTTGGTCTGCCTCTCAATATCTCCTTCGTAAAGAATCTTGCCTTTATTGTCGATACTTGCAGTACCTGAAATGTATACATGCCTGCGGTCCGGATACTCAATCATCGTTCCGCGCTCAAACCTTACGCCGTACTGCGAAGTACGGTTCAGATGGCTCTCACCGTGAAGATATTTCACCAGAACACCGGGACCCGATACGGCCACCGCATCAAGCATAACCTTGTTGGCACATTTCTCAGTGCGTCCCTCAATGCCGGTGCTGGCTATGAAGTGTGTATCAGGGGTAAGTCCGTGACGGTCAAACACAGTGTTACGGCCATCGACCACACCCTTGTAGTTTACATCTATGTTCTGGACAAAAAGCCAGGTACGCATGCAGTTGGATTCAAGGGTCAGACCCTGAGACTCAAGACCTGCGCCCAGCTCATCCAACAGAGCCACCGTCTGGTTGTATGAACCGTCGGCACCGGAAAGACCGCCGGTGAACCAGTACTCGTCTATACCTCTTTCGGTAACCTTGTGCATCTTATCACCGATACGGCAGATGGCGGCAGACTCCCTGCACCATACCAGAGCCGCAATCTTGGTTCCGTTCAACGGAGCCTGTCCTATTATCGAAACAGGGCAGTCAAATACCATCCGTTTGCGTACGGATTCAGTCTGGTTGGCCGAATCACTTACAAAGAAACGCATCAGCACGGGAGTACCGTTTTCTTCAACCACCTTGCGGATGTTCTCAAAAAGCACATCCAGCCCCTTCTCGAACGGCATCAGCAGGTCGGTGAGCAACAGCATTGAGAAAGACTCCGCCACCTCTGCAGAGGCATCGGCAGCCCATCTGGCCGTGCTTACCAATATGTTCTTGTCTGTGAATGAAGTATAAAGCATCAGCTTTTATAATTATGCCGCGAATATAACGTTTTTCAACGTTTCCACTTTGATGAATGGAGCAAAAAGAATAAATTTGGCGTCACGAAAATCAAAAAACTATTTATAAGTATGAAAAGATTATTCATTATTGCGTCTCTGGCACTCGTATGCGCAGGCATTTCGGCCCAGGACGACAAGAAAGAAGCAAGTGGTTACGGTTTCATCACCGTTGATTCACTCCCCATTACATCAGTCAAGGATCAGGCCAACTCAGGCACATGCTGGTCATTCTCATCAATAGGTTTCTTTGAGTCCGAGCTGCTCCGTCTGGGCAAGGGCGAGCATGACCTGGCCGAGATGTTCGTAGTCCACAAGACTATGGAGGACCGCGCCAAGGCAGCCGTACGTCTGCACGGTGACATAGAGTTCGCACAGGGCGGCAGTTTCTACGACGTGGTTTACTGCTGGAAGAACTACGGTATGGTTCCCCAGGAGGTAATGCCCGGTATCATGTACAAGAGCGACCGCATCAACCACTCAGAGCTTACCGCTGTTGCAAAGGCATACGTGGATGCGCTTGCCAAGAGCAACATCAAGAAGCTCTCTGATGTATGGCAGAAAGGTTTCTCCGGAATCTACGACGCATACGTTGGCGAGTGCCCCGAGAAATTTACTTACAAAGGAAAGGAGTACACACCCCAGTCATACGCTGAGTCACTGGGTCTGAACATGGATGATTACGTATCACTCACATCAGTCACACATCACCCCTTCTACGAGCAGTTCGTAATTGAGATCCAGGACAACTGGCGCTGGGGACTCTCATACAACCTGCCCCTTGACGAGTTCATGGCTGTAATGCACAACGCCATCAGGAACGGCTACACATTTGCATGGGGAGCCGATGTCTCAGAACCCGGATTCACACGTGACAAGAACGCCCTGTGCGTAATTCCCGTTGATGAGGACAAGGACAAGAATTACCTCAAGGAGCCCGGTGATGAGAAAGAGATCACACAGGAGATGCGCCAGGAGGGTTATGACAACTGGGAGACCACCGATGACCACGGCATGCAGATTTTCGGCATAGCCAAGGACAAGAACGGCAAGGAGTACTTCATGGTAAAGAACTCATGGAACACCACCGCCGGCAACAACGGTATCTGGTACGCAAGCGACGCTTACGTAGCTCTGAAAACCATCAACATTCTTGTTCACAAGGACGCACTGCCCAAGGACATAAAGAAGAAGCTCGGCATCAAGTAATCCCGGGAAAATTTCCGACAGAAAAAAGAGACGTTCACACAACGCCTCTTTTTTTATTTTATTTTATATCTTTGCATTTTGGTAAAAACTAGTCTCATACTTAACAGGGACTTTAAACTTCAACTTATGGATAAAATAAAAAATAACATAAATAATGAACTTCAGATGGAACTATGTGCCCCCCACCCCGGAGATGACAGAGGCAGCCAATGAGTTATCAAAGGCTGTCGGGATCAGTCCCGTTCTCTGCCGACTCCTGATAGAGAGAGGCATAAAAGACAAAACCGAAGTACAGAAATTTTTCAACCCGCAACTGAACGAACTGCTTGACCCTTGGCTCATGGATGACATGGACAAGGCAGTAGCCCGTATCAACAGCGCCATTGAGCGCGGCGAGCGCATTCTGGTTTACGGTGATTATGACGTTGACGGCACCACAGCCGTAGCGTTGGTTTACAACTTCCTTAAAAGGGATTATGACAACCTGGACTACTACATTCCCGACCGTTACAATGAGGGTTACGGAGTGTCAGTACAGGGTGTGGATTACGCCTATGAGACAGGCGTAAAACTGGTTATCGTGCTTGACTGCGGCATCAAGGCCATCCAGGAGATTGCCTATGCCAAGGAGAAGGGCATCGACTTCATTGTATGTGACCACCACGTACCTGATGACGAGCTGCCCCCTGCCGTAGCCATCCTTAACGCAAAGCGTTTTGACTCACAATATCCGTTCAAGCATCTGTCAGGCTGCGGCGTGGGATTCAAGCTCATGCAGGCATACGCCCTTGACAACGGCATTCCTTTCCAGGAACTGCTGCCCAGCCTGGATCTGGTGGCTGTGAGCACCGCATCGGACATCGTTCCCATCATGGGCGAGAACCGTGTACTCACCCACTACGGTCTGGAACAGCTCAACAGCAATCCATGCACGGGACTCAAGGCAATCATACAGGTCTGCAAGCTGTCTGACAAGACCCTTACCATCAACGATATCGTCTTCAAGATTGGACCGCGTCTGAATGCCGCCGGCCGTATGAGCAGCGGTAAGAAGGCCGTTGACCTTATGGTCGAGAAGGACTATAGCCGTGCACTTGAACTGGCCGAGAACATAGACAAGGAGAATGATGACCGCAAGAAGGACGACAAGGAGATGACCGAGGAGGCCAACAACATCGTCACCAACCTTGAGGACGGCGAGAACCGCCATGCAATAGTACTCTACAACGCCGAGTGGAAACGCGGTGTGATAGGTATCGTGGCATCACGTCTGACCGAGGTCTTCTACAAGCCGGCTGTGGTATTGACCAAGACCGGTGATTTGGCAACCGGATCGGCCCGTTCAGTATCGGGATTTGATGTTTACAAGGCCATCGAGAGTTGCAAGGACCTGCTGGAGAACTTTGGCGGACACACTTATGCCGCCGGACTCTCACTCAAGGTTGAGAATGTAGAGGAGTTCAAGCGCCGCTTTGAGGAGTATGTATCGACCCATATCGAGCCCGATCAGATTGAGGCATCGATCGATATCAACGCAGATCTGGACTTCAAGGATATCACACCCAAGTTCTTCCGTGACCTCAAGAAGTTCCAGCCCTTCGGCCCCGACAACAGCAAGCCAATATTCCGCACCCGCAACGTATATGACTACGGCACCAGCAAGGTGGTGGGACGCGGCCATGAGCACATAAAACTCGAACTGATTGACAGCAAGAGCGGCCATCCGCTCAACGGCATAGCATTCGGTCAGAGTTCATACGTAAGCTATATCAAAACCAAGAAGTCGTTTGATATCTGCTATACCATTGAGGAAAACAACTTCAAGCAGGGGGACGTTCTGCTCCAGATTGAGAGCATAAAGCCCAACCAGCCTGAACAAAAAGCCTGACAGGAGGCCATGAACTACCTGGAGATACTCAAACAATACTGGGGTTACGACAGTTTCCGAGGCATACAGGAGCAGATAATCGAGAGCATCGGCAGCGGCCGTGACACTCTCGGGCTCATGCCTACCGGAGGCGGTAAGAGTATCACATTCCAGGTTCCCGCCCTCACTATGGACGGAGTCTGTCTGGTCATAACACCGCTCATAGCCCTGATGAAGGATCAGGTGCGCAATCTCCGCGACCGCGGCATCAAGGCCGCCGCCATCCACACCGGAATGAAACGCGACGAGATAATAGCCGTCATGGAGAACTGCATTTTCGGCGGTTACAAGTTCCTCTACGTATCTCCCGAGCGCCTTTCATCGGACCTGTTCCGAACCAAGCTGCGCCATCTCAAGATATGCCTGCTCACGGTCGATGAGTCACACTGCATATCCCAGTGGGGTTATGATTTCCGCCCCTCATACCTGACCATCGCCGATATCCGCAAGGAGCTGCCCGATGTCCCCGTGCTGGCACTTACCGCCACCGCCACCCCACAGGTCACTGACGATATCCAGGACAAGCTGGGATTCAGGGAGAAGAACGTCATACGCATGAGTTTCTTCCGCGAGAACCTCTCATACGTAGTCCGCAAGACTGAGAACAAGCTCCTGGAGCTCAAACACATACTGGACCGCGTGCCCGGCACAAGCATAGTCTACGTACGCAACCGCGCCGGCACAAAGGAGGTGGCCGATTTCCTTAATTCCAACGGCATACCCGCCACATTCTACCACGCCGGACTGGACCAGGTGGTAAAGGACGAGCGCCAGAAGGCCTGGACCGATAACCGTTACCGCGTAGTGGTGGCAACTAACGCCTTCGGAATGGGTATAGACAAGCCCGATGTACGCACCGTAATCCATATGGACATACCCAGCTCCATCGAGGCCTATTTCCAGGAGGCCGGACGCGCGGGACGTGACGGAAAGCGTTCATACGCCGTGCTGCTGCATTCACCGGGCGACAAACGCACCGTAAGCAAGCGCATCAGTGACAACTTCCCCAAGGAGGAGTTCATACGCGACGTCTATGAGAAACTTGGATTCTACTACGAGATGGCTGTAGGTGACGGCCGCGGCTGCACCTACTCATTCTCACTGGGAGAGTTCTGCAAGCAGTATTCGCTGCCCGTCATACCCACCGACAGCGCCCTGCGCATACTTACCCGCATGGGTTACATAGAGTTCGTGGATGAGATGGACTATTCGGCCCGACTGCTCTTTACCGCGGGACGCGATGACCTGTACCGTATGCACCAGGACAAGGTGACCGATACGGTCATGAACATCATACTTCGTAACTACAGCGGCATATTCACCGATTACGCATACATTGACGAGCACCTTATCTGCTCACGCGCCGGAATAGAGCGCGAGCAGCTCTACACAACGCTCATGAACCTTCAGAGCCAGGGTGTGGTACGTTACGTCCCTGAAAGACGTACGCCTGTAGTAACCTGGACCCGTGAACGCATAGACACCGCCCTGTTGCGTTTTGACCCCGAGGTCTACGCCATGCGCCGGGAGGAGTTCAAGGAGCGCATAGGCGCCATGATGGAGTATGTGACACGTGAGACCGGATGCCGCAGCGCCATGCTGCTCAAGTATTTCGGCGAGCATCAGAAAAAGCCCTGCATGTGCTGTGACCTGTGCCAGGACAAGGTTCAGGAGAACCTGACACGTGGCGAGCGCGATGCCATAATGGGTGACGTGCTGGATACCTTCCACACCAATCCCGACAACCCGCAGAAAGTATACACCCTGCCCTATGACAGGAATAAAATAGATATCGTACTGCATCACATGGTCAATGAAGGCCATATCATGATGCGTGACGGAAAGATCTTTGCACAGAAATGATTGAGATAGAGAAAATAGAAAACTGCTCCCTGATAGCAGGCCCCTGCAGCGCCGAGTCTGAGACTCAGGTTCTGGAGTGTGCCCGCAGCCTTGCCAAGGCAGGAGTCAAGGCGTTCCGCGCAGGAGTGTGGAAGCCGCGCACCCGTCCCGGCAACTTCGAGGGTGCCGGTGAGCCTGCACTGGAATGGCTCAAGACGGTAAAGGCCGAGACAGGAATGGCCGTAACCACCGAGGTTGCCAACGCCCGTCATGTGGAGGCCGCACTCAAAGCCGGTATCGACATACTGTGGATAGGCGCCCGTACCACCACCAGCCCCTTCGCGGTTCAGGAGGTGGCCGATGCCCTTCGCGGCACCGACATCCCCGTTCTCGTAAAGAACCCCATCAACGCCGAGCTGGAACTCTGGATAGGCGCATTCGAGCGTCTGGCAGGTGCAGGCGTAAAACGTCTGGCCGCCATTCACCGCGGATTCAGTTCATACTACGAGAGGATTTACCGCTACTCACCCGAGTGGCAGATACCCATAGAACTGCGCCGCCGCATACCCGGTATCCAGGTTATCTGTGACCCCAGCCATATGGCCGGTCGCAGTGACCTTGTACCCCTTCTGGCCCAGATGGCGTTGGATATGAAGGCCGATGGTCTGTTCGTCGAGGTTCACCCCGACCCCAGCCAGGCCCTGAGCGACCAGAAGCAGCAACTCACTCCGCAGGAGTTCTGCAATATGACCTCAAAGCTGGTGTTCCACCGCGAGCCCGGTGCTGCCGACCGCAAGTTCATGCAGCCCTACCGCAGCCAGCTGGATGACATCGACCTGCAGCTGATTCAGGACCTTGCCGACCGTTTCAATGTTACAGGCCGCATAGGTGAATACAAGAACCTTCACAACCTTGCCATCCTGCAGCCCGAACGCTACAAAGCCATATCGGATGCACTCACGGAGAAAGGAAAGGAACTGGGACTTGACGAGGAGTTTATCCGTCTGCTCTTTGAGACCATACATGCCGAGAGCATTCGTTGTCAGATTAACAAAAAGAACACGATATGAAAAAGAGTTTATTGATTTTGATGTCAGCCATCGTACTGACACTTTCAGCTTGCCAGAAAGAACCTGTCCGCGTGGCCTGTGTAGGTGACAGCATCACATACGGACACGGCATCAAAGACCGTGAGAATGACGCCTACCCCGGACTCCTCAGCACTATGCTGGGCGAGAAGTATGACGTCCGCAACTTCGGCGTAAGCGGCTCCACCACAATGATGGGAACCGATATGCCCTACATGAACGAGCAGGCCTATAAGGATGCCCTGGCGTTCAACCCCCAGATTGTAACCATCAAGCTGGGCACCAATGACAGCAAGCCTTACAACTGGAAGGAGCAGGAGCATTTCAAGAATGACCTCAAGACCCTTATCGAGTCCTTCCGCGCCCTCCCCTCCAAACCCGAGATCTGGCTCTGCCTGCCTGTTCCCGCTTACGGACATGCATGGAGCATCAATGACAGCGTCATCTACAACGGAGTAATACCTTACATCAGGGAGGTTGCCCAGGAGGAGAACTTACCTCTGGTAGACCTGAACACACCGATGCAGAACAAGCGTCAGTACTTCCCTGACACCATCCACCCCAACGAGGAGGGTCAGCAGCTGATTGCCGAGGTCATCTTCAAGAACGTATTCGCCAAAAGAAAGAAATAACAACCAAACAACCTTATTTGCAATAAACATGGAATCAATTCTGAAAATCGAGCATGTGTCCAAGACATACACCGGACACAAGGCTCTTGATGATGTATCGATGGAGGTACCGCGTGGCTCCATCTACGGTTTGCTCGGCCCCAACGGAGCCGGCAAGACCACACTCATCCGTGTGGTCAATCACATGACTATTCCGGACTGTGGTAAAGTCTGGTTCGAAGGCCATGAAATAACAGCCGATGACATATACCAGATAGGTTATATGCCCGAGGAGCGCGGTCTCTACAAGAAGATGAAAGTAGGCGAGCAGGCTGTCTTCTTTGCCCGCATGCGCGGCATGGGACGTCAGCAGGCCGTTCGCAAACTGCACGAGTGGTTTGACCGTCTGGGACTCCTTGACTGGTGGGACAAGAAGGTCGAGGACCTCTCAAAAGGTATGGCCCAGAAGGTTCAGTTCATAACCACAGTCGTACATGAGCCCAAACTGCTCATATTCGACGAGCCGTTCTCAGGTTTCGACCCCATCAACGCCAATCTGCTCAAGCAGGAGATACTGGGTCTGCGTGACCGCGGTGCCACAGTCATCTTCTCAACCCATAACATGGAGTCAGTCGAGGAGATCTGCGATGACATAACACTCATCAACAAGTCCAACAACATTCTGTCAGGTTCTGTCGAGGAAATCCGCCGCAAAGCCGGAGGTAACACCTTCCAGGTACTCTACAGCGGTACTCACGAGGATTTCTGCGCCGCAGTCACCGGCAAGGCCAACCTCATCGGCCAGTCCGAGGGAGTCATTGGCGGATACACACAGCAGAAGATCCACATCCCGTCCGATGACAATGTACGTGCGGTCATCGGCTCACTCAACGACAAAGTTCAACTGCGTTCTTTCCAGGAGATCATTCCCAGCATGAACGATATATTCATCCGTGCCGTCAACGGTACACTTTAAACAGCTACAACTATGAACAAGATAGGTCTTATAGTAGAACGTGAGTTTGCAGAGAGAGTACGCAAAAAATCATTCATCGTAAGTACTCTTCTTACACCGTTGTTTATGATTGCCATGATGGTTCTGCCCAGCGTCCTGATGCTCAAGGGCAACTCAGACACCAAGAACGTTGTGGTTATCGATAACTCTCCCGAGCAGTTTGTGGGCAAGCAGCTGACATCGGGCAAGACAGTCTCTTTCAATCTGCTTGACGAAGGCGTGACACTCAACGCCGCCCGCATGCAGTATAAGTCAGAATACGGTATTTTGGTTATCGGAAGCGACATTCTTGACAATCCCCAGAACCTCCAGCTCATCCTGAATGACGCATCTTCAATGAGCGTTGAGGAGAGCATCCAGAGCCAGATTCAGGGAATCCTGCGCACAGAGCGTCTCAAGCGTTACAATCTGGAGAACATGGACCAGATCCTGGCCGATGCCAACGTACGCGTAAACGGACTCCAGACTCTCAAGAACAATGACCAGGAGGACGAAAGCAACATGGAGAAGACATCCACCACAGCATCCTGGCTGATGGGGCTTATCCTGGGTATGATGCTCTATTTCATCCTGATAGTTTACGGACAGCAGGTACTTCAGTCTGTCATTGACGAGAAACAGACCCGCGTGCTTGACGTGATGGTTACATCATGCACCCCGTTTGAGCTTATGATGGGTAAGATCC
Source organism: uncultured Bacteroidales bacterium (assembly GCA_902798685.1). GTDB lineage: Bacteria > Bacteroidota > Bacteroidia > Bacteroidales > Bacteroidaceae > Colenecus. The sequence goes on along the minus strand of CADBXO010000029.1, from coordinate 11,342 downwards.
TGGGTATCGCCGTAGTTGCCGCTCTCCAGATTGTTCTCTGGGCAGTCCTGGTTATCGCAACAAGCGCATTCGTATTGCCGCTTATAATCGGCACTGCAGACATGGAGGCTGCCACAGCTGCAGCAATGGCCACATCAGGTGCTCCTGAGTTTGCAGGATTGATGGCCAAGGTCACCAATGTAGGCTATCTGGCAGGTCTGTTCCTTGAGTTGCTGCTCTATATCGTAGGCGGATTCCTGTTCTACGCTTCAATGTACGCAGCCATCGGTTCAGCAGTTGACACTCCTCAGGATGCCGCTCAGTTCAACGGTATCATCATGATGCCTGTAATTGTGGCTATCATGGTTATGATGAGCGTCATGAACGATCCTAACTCCGACCTGGTATTCTGGTGCTCAATGATACCCTTCACATCACCTATCGTGATGATGGCCCGCATACCTTTCGGCATTCCCACGTGGCAGGTTGTAGTATCACTCGTGGTACTCTTCATATCATTCTTCCTGATGACTTGGGTTGCCGCACGCATATTCCGCGTCGGCGTATTCATGCACGGTAAGAAACCCACCTGGAAAGATTTGGGTGCCTGGATCAAAATGAAGTGATTTTAATCCCACCACTCGCAGGCCGATTTCTCGCCTGCAAGCCAGACTATATCACCAGCCCTGAACCGGTAGTCCGGTTTGGGGTTGGTTGTTATTTGACCGTCGCTTACCACACTTATCACCATACAGCCGTATGATCGCATATCGGTCTCAAGCAGTGTCTTTCCGGTAAGCCATGAATCCTCCTTGAGCGTTATAGAATCCAACTGGAACTCACGCGGTGCAAGTGCATCGGCCGCGGGCTCCTGGACAAAGACGTTCTCATTCATATCCTTGCGGAACTCAGCCAACTGCTCCTTGGTGCCTACGGCCAGCAGTTTGTCATACGGGAAAACCATCTCGGTGCCTGTAGGAATCATAATGGTGCGGCTGCCACGTACTATCTTGACTATGTTCACACCTGACTTGTGTCGGAACGGGAGCTCACGCAGCTGCTTGCCCGCGTAGAGTGAATCGGGCGAAATGGTAAGCATATCGGTCTTGACGTTGTAACGCGACATCTTGTCCGATACCTTTGAGGTGACGGGTGCCATGCGGCGCTGCTGCTGTTCCTTCTCGTTCAGATTGGCCATGAATCGGTCCTCGACAATGGTAAACTTGCTTATTGAACGGCGGCCGATGAAGAAGAACGCCACGCCCGATATCAGTATGAGCAGGAATGTCCAGAAAGCCAAATCACGCTCAGCACAAATCCCATGGCAATCAGGATACGCAGAAGCGCCAGTGATATTACCGGCCACACGTTGGCCTGACGGGCTTTGATGAGTTTGATTGATGAACGGTTTATCTCATCGCCCGATATGGCTATTCCCACCAGGAACGGAGACATTACCACGAGCGTGATCACCACGCTGATAAGGTTGCGTACAAACGGTGTGAAACCGTCCAGACGGCTTATGATAACCTTGTCCAGGAACAGATGTGATCCCAGGTCAATAGCAATAAGAATCACTCCGTAAAGCAGCACTCTCAGAGACACCTCCTTGATAAGACGTTTCCACTCGTTCTGTGCGGCGGCCGTATTGTTACGCTCCAGACTTGAGAATGAGTTTATCCTGGCCACAAACTGCTCGGGCAGTTTCCTGATAAGGTATTGGTATGCCGGAGTACCCGCCTTTATCATATAAGGTGTGGTGAATGTGGTTATGACCGATACCGTGATGATGACCGGATAGATGAAATCACGCATCACGCCCAACGATACGCCCAGACCTGCAATGATGAACGAGAACTCACCCAACTGCGCCAGGCTGAAACCGGCGTGTACCGCGTTGTCCAGTCCCTGACCTGCCAGAACGGCACCTGATGTAGAGAAGAACAGTATTCCCACCATTACCGTAATGGTCAGGACAAGAATCGTGCCCCAATGCTCCGCAATCACGTGCGGATCGACCATCATACCTACCGATACAAAGAATATGGCTCCGAACAGGTCCTTGATGCCCTTGGTAAGATGCATGATATGCTCACTCTCAAGAGTTTCGGCCAATATTGAGCCCATCACGAATGCGCCCAGGGCCTCGGAGAATCCGGCCAGACTGGCCAGTGACACCATGGCAAAACAGAGGCCAAGACTTACCAGCAGCAGTATCTCGTCATTCAGGTATTTATGGGCTTTCTTGAGTATGGTGGGAATCATATAGATACCCACAAGGAACCACAGTATCAGGAAGAATACCAGTTTTGCAAGGCCCATGAGCATCTCTCCGCCTGCGAATTTATTTGACACTGCCATGGTTGAAAGCAGCACCATGAGCACTACGGCAATCAGGTCCTCAAACACCAGCGCGCCGAACACCAGCGGGGCGAACGGACGGTCCTTGTAACCCAGATCGTCATATGCCTTGATGATGATTGTGGTCGATGACATGGAGAGCATACCGCCCAGGAATATGGATTCCATGTTGCTCCAGCCTATGGCCTCGCCCACCAGGAAACCCAGTATGAACATGCCCACGCACTGCGTCATGGCGGTTATCAGGGCACTGCTACCCACCTTGAGCAGTTTCTTGAAACTGAACTCCAGTCCCAATGCGAACAGCAGGAAGATGATGCCTATATCGGACCACTCCTTAACCTCGGCCGTGCTGGTGACAGTGGGGAAAAGACCCATGTGCGGTCCCACCAGGAAACCGGCCACGATGTAACCCAGAATGAGCGGCTGCTTGAGTGCCTTAGATATGATGGTAAAAACACCGGCTGAAATCAGTATCAGCGCAAGGTCCTTTACAAGATTCGCTTCCTCCATAACCCTACTGTTTATCAGTACAAAATTACTACTTTGAGGGGAGTCCGTTAAGAAAAATCCGATATTTTTGTAACCCGATATGAATATGAAACAGCCAACCATTCAGATAGAGTCGCTAAGCACGGGATACCGTAGCAAGAACAACGTCACCGTCGTTGCCCATGACATAAACGCCACGATAAACGGTGGCGAGCTTACCTGCCTCCTGGGCCCCAACGGCGCCGGCAAGTCCACCCTGCTGCGTACCCTCTCGGCCTTCCTGCCGCCCGTCAAGGGTGACATAACCATCATGGGCCGAAACCTGCGCGACTACTCTGACCGCGAGCTGGCCAAGACCATCGGCGTGGTGCTCACTGAAAAGACAGACTTAAGGAACATGACCGTCGAGGACCTGATAGGTCTGGGCCGAAGCCCGTACACCGGGTTTTGGGGAACGCTCCACAAACAGGACCGCGAGATCGTGGACCGCGCCATTGAGATGGTGGGCATTGAGCCTCTCCGGGGCCGTATGATACATACCCTGAGTGACGGCGAGCGTCAGAAGGTTATGATTGCCAAAGCACTTGCCCAGGAGACTCCCGTCATATTCCTTGACGAGCCCACCGCTTTCCTGGATTTCCCCAGCAAGGTTGAGATAATGCAGCTGTTGCATAACCTGTCACGCACCACCGGCAAGACCATATTCCTCTCCACACATGACCTGGAACTGGCCCTGCAGATATCCGATACCATCTGGCTTCTGGACCGTGAGAAAGGTGTCATGATAGGAACCCCCGAGCAACTGGCAACTGACGGTTCACTTAACAGTTTCTTCAACCAGAGGGGAATAGAATTCAAAATACACGATGTGGACGGTTCACTCTGCATCATCCCCAAAATCAAAAAGTTGGCATCAGGGGACATCATTTAATATATATTACTATCTTTGTCACGTCTTGTTCCGATACTCCATTCAGAGTAAAGGATTAAAAGGGAATCAGGTGAGAATCCTGAACAGACCCGCTGCTGTAAGCCCTCAAAACAGGACTGTCCATTACCGCAAATGCCACTGCCCCATTGCCGGGTGGGAAGGCGGACAGCCCGGGGTAAGTCAGAAGACCTGCAAGACGACATATGTGTTAATAAACTGCCGGGACTCAGTAACTAACTAACTATAACAACAATGAAAAAGGTATTATCATTTGCTTTGATGGCCCTCACAATGGGCTTTGTGTTCGTATCTTGCGAAAATGAGAACGGTGAAGAAGAACAAACAGCCAAGTCTTTCACACTTTCTATGACTCTATCAAGTACCGACTCTGTTTATCTGGGAACTGATAAGTCAAACCAGTACGGAGATCCCCAATATCCGTACTTCAGACAGGATATTACTATTGATCCGTTTGTTCTGACTCACTCTTTCGCCAGTTGGGGCATGGGTGAAGGCTTTACCTATACAAGTTGCACAAATGATACAACTGCAGGTTCGTCAAATCTTTCTGCCATCACAAAGAAAGGTGTAAAGACAAATGCCTATTTCACATCATACACCGGAGGTTTGAGTTATGGTCTTGCTGCAGAGATCTCATTCAAGGACGGTAAGGCATATAACGTAAAGGAGTGCTATGTCACAAACTGCGTAAGCGCTTATCTGGCCATCAAGGATCAGAACCCCGGACCTATGGGATATGTTAAGGAGTGGACAGCCCAGGACAAGTTCACACTCACCATCAAGGGTTTCAACGGCAAGAACGAGACCGGTACCATTGAGTTCCTTTTGGCTGACGGCTTGGACATTGTCAACACATGGCAGCAGGTTGACCTGACCAAACTTGGCAAGGTAACCAAGATCCAATTCTCACTCACAACAACAGATGAAGGCCAGTGGGGCGCAAACACTCCGCTGTATTTCTGCCTCGATCAGCTGACCGTTACAGAATAATCATAAATGAATGGCTTTTGATTTAAAAATAGCTTGTTTAACAGTAATCTGCACCCTGTGTCTCCCGGTTGAGGCGCAGGGTCAGATTTTCTCTGACACTACCCGAACCGAAGCCATTCAGGAGGTCACCGTAACCAGTGACCGCACCATAAACCCCAATTCCGTAACCACCTCCAAGAAGGCCGATGCCGCTCTCATGCAGGCTACGGGCTCACTGCAGGTATCGGACGTAATCAAATACTTCAGCGGCGCTACAGTCAAGGACTATGGTGGAATAGGCGGACTCAAAACCGTATCCGTCAGAGGACTGGGCGCATCACACACCGCCGTCGCTTATGACGGTGTTATCATAACCGATAACCAGACGGGACAGATAGATCTGGGCAAGTTCTCGAGTTCGCAGGCTGAATCCGTACGCATGGTAAGCGGACCTGACAATGACCTCCTGCAGCCGGCAGCCCTTGCCGCACAGGCCGCGGTCATCAGCATAAACACAGGCCGTCCTCAACTTGAAGGGATCAAATCCAAGAGCAGCGCCCAACTCAAATACGGCAGTTTCAATACCCTCTCTGCCCAGGCCGAAAGCGCATTCAAGGCCGGAAAGCGCAACACGGTATCCCTTCAGGGCGAGTGGCTAAAGACCAACGGCAACTACCCCTACACGCAGGACAACGGATCAAGCTCAAAAGAGATGCGGCGTGATAACTCCGATGTGCAGCGTCTGCGCCTTGAGGGCGCCCTGTTCAGCGACATCGGCCGTTATTACACCCTTGACACAAGAGCATACTGGTTCCAGTCAGAACAGGGCCTGCCCGCCAACATACTCTATAATGAGAATGCCGCACGTGAACGTTTATGGAACCGTAACGGATTCGTCCAATCCACACTTTCCATCAGAGCCAACGCCGGCAGCATACTCCGTTTCGGCTTAAAATACAGTTTGACCGACACCCGCTACCTGGACCCAAAGGTCAGTAACACACAGGGCAAGACCGATAACCGCTACATCGAGCAGGAAGGATATTTCTCATTACTGTTTTACAGTCACATTAACGACTATCTCTCTTTTTCATGCGGATCAGACGTCCGTTTATCAACTCTTGACGGCAACGGAGCCCAGCAGGCACGCCCTTTCAGAGGCATAGCCAACAGCACTATGGCATTGAAATATGCGTCAGAAAGGCTTACCCTCACCGCCCGTGTCAACTATTTAACCACATCAGAGACAACCAAAATCCGCCAGGCAGCCGAGGATTTCGAACGGTATTCACCTACAGCAGGCCTCAACTGGCTTGTCTGGCCCGCCGCCGGACTGCACTTGAGGGCCTCATACAGCAAAACATACCGTCTGCCCACCTTCAACGACCTCTATTTTGAGCAGATAGGCCGACGCGACCTCCGTCCCGAGCAGGCATCAGTGACATCGGCCGGAATGGTAATTGAAAATGAGGTTTCAGGCATACGCTATTCTGTTTATGCCGATGCCTACAACAGCGATGTAAAGGACCGCATCATGGCAGTACCCGGCAAGAACACCGCGGTCTGGATGATGAAGAACATAGGCCTTGTGACTACCCATGGACTGGAAACAGGTCTTGAACTCCAGACTCTGCAGGGATTGGTACGCCCCGCCCTGCAGATAACCTACACCTACCAGCGTTCAATGGACAAGACCGACAGCCAGAGTACCACCTGGAATCACCAGCTGCCCTATACCCCCAGGCATTCGGCATCGGCCGTAACCTGGGTTGAAACTCCCTATGTAAACGCCAGTTGTAACCTGATTTACAGCGGTGAGTATTTCTGTAACGCCTACAACGGCCCCGAATACCATATGCCACCCTATTACGAACTTGGATGTTCGCTGTGGAGGGAGTTTGCCTTCAAATCATTTGACTTATCTTTGAAGGCCGAGTGCATTAACCTGACCGACAGCCGGTACGAACTGGTACGAAACTACCCCATGCCCGGCCGTCAGTTCCGTCTGAGTGCTACTTTTGAACTATGAAGAGAGTCCTGAAAATAGTGCCCCTTATCCTGGCAGTCCTGTCATGTGACCCCGAGCCTGTTCTGCTTGAACCCTCACAGGTCATTGCCGACGCTGACCATACCGGCATATTCGTGCTCTCTGAGGGCCTGTTCAACCAGAATAACAGCACCCTTTCATGGATTGACTTCAACACTGGTCTTCCTGATTCATGGAACACCTCCACCGGCAACTCATATGATGTATTCGAGAAGGTGAACGGACGCCGCATAGGTGACACGGCCAATGACATGCTCCTTTATGGAAGCAAGCTCTACCTGGCAGTATCAGAATCCAGCATCATCGAGATTATCGATGCCGCTACCTGCCGTTCCATCCGCCAGATTCCCATGAACCGCGACGGCAAGGCCTCCCAGCCAAGACGCCTCGCCGCAGCCGGCGGTTATGTCTACGTCTGCTGCTTTGACGGAACCGTAACCCGCATAGACACCCTTTCCATGTCGGCCGATGCCACCGTCCAGGTTGGCCGTAACCCCGACGGGATATGCAGTATACAAGGCAAGCTGTACGTCTCCAACTCCGGCGGTCTGGATCCCGACAACCCCGACAGCACCGTATCGGTCATAGATCTGAACTCATTCACTGAAATAAAACGCATTCCGGTACGCGCCAACCCCGGCAACATCTACAGCGACGGAACCGATGTCTATGTGGTGTCAAGAGGAATATTCGATTACGGCACCATGAATTATGACAGCCGCCTGCACCGCATTGATACAGAAACCGATATCGTTGCCGATACATATGACATACCCATCCTTAGCATGGACCTGACAGGCGGCAAGGCCTGGTTCTACGGTTATGGCGCCGGAGGCACAATACAGGTACTGGATCTGGCAACCGGACAGGTCATCGATTCCGATTTCATTACCGACGGAACACGCATTGAATGCCCCTACTCCATCAAAGTGGAGCACACCACCCGCAAGGTTTACATATGTGACGCCGCCGATTACGTAACCCCCGGCTCACTGCTCTGTTTCAGCCCCGACGGTCACCTGTTATACCGCGTGCAGGGCATCGGCATCAACCCAAACACAATATCGTTCTGTGACATCAGTGTCAGGACGACGCAGTATTCCGGCCCGCCTCAGAAAATGGGTGACATAAACCGCGTATTCGAGTACATGCCCGCACCCGGACAGTTCGTAAACCAGTTGCCCAAATATGAGCAGGGTGATGATGCAGCCGCCATGACCGCCAAGTGCCTTGACGCACTGCAGTACGGCGGAATGGTAACGTTAGGCGGATTCGGCGGTTACATTACAGCCGGATTCAATGCACCCGTACGCAATCTGGAAGGAAATGATTTCCGCATTGATGGAAACGCATACACAGGGAACGCCGAACCCGGTGTTGTATGGGTCAGTGCCGATGTCAACCAGAATGGCCAGCCCGATGATGTCTGGTATGAGATATGCGGATCGGAACGTAAAGAAGGAAGAGCCACTACCGATTACGCCATCACTTACACCAAGCCCGCCACTCCTGACGGCGACTCACCTTGGACCGCATCGGACTCAAGGACAGGCAGCATAATCCATAACATATACCACAGCCAGCCCTACTACCCGCAGTGGTACAGTAATGATGAAATCACATTTACAGCTACCCTGCTTCCGGACAACGTGACATACGAGAACGGGATATACAAAATGGCCTCTTTCAGTTACGGATATGCGGACAATCTGCCCAATGATCCCCTGAATTCCGCATTTGACATTGACTGGGCCGTAAATGACGACGGCACTCCCGCCGGTCTTGAGAGCATAGACTTCATAAAGATCCAGACCGGAGTGATAGGCTGCAACTCACTTACCGGTGAGCAGTCAACTGAGATCACCCTGATAACAAACCTCAACCCCAAAGAATGAAAAAGACACTCACCATACTGTTTGTTGCCGTCCTGTTGGGCGGATGCAGGAATGACAACCATTTCCAGGCCGAAGGCGGCATCATGGAGTATGCCAGCCATATTGTAGTGGATGAAACGCCCGACGGATTCACTGCACAGATAGCCAACCCTTGGAAAAAGAAGACGCTGCTCCATTCGTACACTTTCAGTACAGTTGAGAGCACAGATTATAACTACACCCGCAACACCAACACCGTTCACATTCCCCTTAAGCGTGTCGTTGTTATGACCAACAGCCTGGCTCACCTGATGGTTGAACTGGGCGCTGAGGACTGCATTGCCGGAGTGTGTGAGCCCGAGTACATATCGGACAGTCTGGTATGCGCACGTCTGGCAGACGGCACCATTGCCGACTGCGGCAACAGCATGTACCCCACCGTCGAGAAGATAATGGAACTCAAGCCCGACGCAATAATGGTATCGCCCTTTGAGGACAGCGGCTACGGCCAGCTGGAGAAACTTGGCATTCCACTGCTTGAGTGCGCTGACTATATGGAGACATCACCCTTGGCACGTGCCGAATGGATACGTTTCTACGGCCGTCTTTACGGAGTGGCACCTGAGGCCGATTCCCTGTTCGCAAAAGTGTCCGATGATTATCTGAGCCTCAAGGAGATGGCATCCAAAACCGTTTCACGACCCAGGGTAATGCTTGATACCCGCAACGGCTCCGCCTGGTATGCTGCAGGAGGTACCAGCACCATAGGCCGTATGATAGCCGATGCCGGAGCCGAATATATATTCGCCGATAATGACAACAGCGGTTCAGTGCCCCTGTCATTCGAGGCGGTATTTGAAAGGGCACAGGATGCCGATGTATGGCTGCTCAAGAACAGCGCCAAAGGCAAGTTCACATACAAACTCCTGGAGTCCGATTACAAGCCCTACGCATCATTCAAGCCCTTCCGCGAGCGTAACATATGGGTTTGCGATGTCAACAAGGTTCCCTATTTTGAGCTGACATCCTTCCATCCCGAACTGCTGCTTGGAGATTTCATCTCGATCTTCCACCCGGAAATAAGAAGCGGATGGTATTTCTACCACCCGCTCGATGAATAAACCAATTCTATTTACTTGGGACGCTTAGCAGCCCAGGATAAGTCTTGCTATTGTGCGGTCAACTGAGGCCTTGTACTTGCGTGACCATGTGCCTCCTATTGACATGAGGTATTCAAGTTCTGATGCAGGGATTATCTTCTCACCGTCAGTCTCTGCCGAGAACTCTGCATTGAGATGTGACAGACTGCAGGCTGCCTTGATGAAGGTCTTCATCTCATCAGAGCATCCGGTAAATACGACGGTATCACCTCTGCGGAAATCCTTTACCATAAGACCGTACGCGAGCTTGCGTACCTGATCCTCAAATACACGCGCTGAAACGTTCATCCATACACCTTCAACGGGTGCAACAGGCTTCTCGTTTCCTATCAGAGACTTGATAGCTGACTGGTTGCAGTCGAAAGAACAAATGGTAGTCATATCTTGATTGCTTTTATTTCGGTTTTCTTTTCGCCACAAAGATATATCAACCCTTCGATGGGTGAAAATAAAAGGGATATACACCCCTTTCAAGTGACTAAAAGCGATATTGAGGGGTTATATTCAAAATACAGGGGTGGAATTTTGGGATAATAATTTTCGCCCCTCGCATTGCGGGACGAAATTTTACCCCTATATTTGCATCGGAACGCAATAATACACAGAAATTATGCACAAAATTCCCGATTCATACTTTAAAGGCAACATGTTGGCCAGCTATATCCTGCTCATACCCCTGTACGCCTTCTTCTTCCTCATAGGAGCCCGTCCGTTCCATCTGGACACTTTCATGAACGTAACCCAGGACCAGCTGGCGTTCAGATCGGCCATCATGGCATCAATAGAGATTGTGGTAGTGCTCATAAGCCGCCTCTCCATGCTTCTTACACGCAGCAAACACCATATTAATTATACGGGATTCGTAATCTGGGAACTTTTGGAGGGGCTTGCCATAACCATGTTCTGCGCCCTCTTTGTATGGCTCATGGACCAGCGTACCATGCCCTACATCGAGTTGCTGCCCAAGATGTTTATCATAACATTCTCCATCCTGGTATTCCCGTATGTGATACTGGCATTGATTGCCGAGATCAAGGACCGCGATATCCGTCTGGCCAAGAACTCAGTCACGATTGAGAAATATGCCACCGGACAGATAGGCCGTGAAGACAGCACCCTGCCCTTCCTTGATGACAAGAAGTCACTCAAACTGGCTGTAACCGCCAACGCCATACTCTACGTCGAGGCGGCCGACAATTACGTAAACATCTGCTATCTGAACAATGACAAGCTGGTGCGTTTCCCGCTCCGCAGTTCCATGCGCTCAATAGAGCAGATCTGCGAGTCAAACAACATAGTCCGCTGCCATCGCTCCTACTACGTGAACCTGCGCAAGATCAGAGCCATCCAGAAAGGACCCGACGGTCTGTTCGCGGAACTCACCTATGCAGCAGCTCCGCACATTCCTGTCTCCACCACCTACTCCGAGACGGTAACCGGCAAGTTCTCCACCCTTGCACAATGATACAATTGGGGCCTGACCCCAATTGTATCATTCTTCGCGATAC
>CADBXO010000028.1 GCA_902798685.1 uncultured Bacteroidales bacterium | reverse complement strand
GAGATTAATGGCCGATATGGGATTGAAAGCCAAGATCAAACGTGTTAAGTATAGGTCGTACAAGGGTGAGATAGGCAGAGTGGCGCCCAACGTGATTGCCCGTGATTTTAAGACCACAGGCATCAACCAGAAATGGGCGACTGACATCACTGAATACAAGATAAATGATGAAAAGGGATATCTCTCGCCTATATTGGATATGAACAACGGCGAGATTGTGGCATACGCCAGATCACGTCATCCGGATCTCAATCTTGTTATGAAAATGGTTGATGATGCTATTGCCCGTGAAAACCCGCCTAAGGGGCTTATAATCCATTCAGATCAGGGGTGGCATTATCAGCATAAGATGTATCAGAACAAGCTGAAAACAAACGGATTAATCCAAAGCATGTCACGCAAAGGCAATTGCCTGGATAACTCCATGATGGAGAACTTTTTTGGACTTATGAAGTCCGAGTTGCTATATTTGCAGCGTTGGAATACTATAGATGACTTTGAAGCAGCACTGGATGAGTATATCAGGTATTACAACAATGACAGAATTAAATTGAGATTAGACGGAAAGAGCCCGGCACAATACCGAGCTCTCCAAATATCGAATCATTAATTAATCCGTCCAACTTTTTGGGTTCACTTCATTTTGAGCCAAAGAGAACCGTCCCCTCTGTCATCAGAGAAAGTCTGAGAGATCGAATGTGAAGATCTCTTCCGTTACGACGTTGGCGGCGTAAATAGTCTTTGTTTCGGGGTCATAGGAATAACTCTGGATATTCCTATTCAATTTGACTCCGCCTATATAATTACCCTCATAGTCAAAGACCAGCAGCTCAACACCCATGCCGTCTTCCGCGAGGGTCTGTTCAGTATATTTGCCCGATGAACATACTACACAGAACTTGTCTGTGCCGGGAATGTGCATCGGCCCACCTGTGCCGCCGTGGTAGTCTTTGTCCCAATCATCGTAGATATAAATATCGGCGTATGTGGGGGAGCCTTTCTGATGAATTGCAAAGTTCCTGTCGTTATCAAGATCAAAGAACATGATATAGTCCATGCTTCTCATTGTCATAACCACCAGATTCCTGTCCGGGTGCTTTAAAAGCTGTCCTCCATAGAACGTTCCCAGGCGTAAGACGGATTCATGCTTTATATGCTCTTTGAATACCTGAATTTCCTTGACAATATTGTTGTTCTCAGCTACTGCATATACAGGCAACGGCATTGAATCAGGACTACGAAGCCAGTCGGGTTCCAGTCCGTTGATTGTGAAAGTCTTGTCAAGTTCATTGTCCAATACGACAAAATCACGATTATGAGATGATCGTTGACAGGTGTTTTCAATTACCGTATGACCTTTCCTTAAAGAAGCGCTTATATTGACTTCCTTCTGGATAAAAGTGGATAAATCAGTGAAAGGCATTATCAAATCGCCGTTTCTCCTGTATTGCTGTTTATAGAATTGGACAATCTGGCCTGCAAACTCATTGTTGGCACGGCCGCGCTGACATAAGCCTGCAATGGGCTTAAGCGTTTTTTTGTCGTAGATTTTGAGCATTGCCTTGGGATCAGAGGTTACGAACATCAGTACAGAATCCTGGACATAAACCTCCTGTATGCCAATCACATCCAGATCCAACATCTTGGCTTTGATTTCATCGCCAGTCTTGTCCTTGAAATCCACTTCTTGTGTTTTCAGGATCATCGGCCCATTGTTGGTCTTGGCTTTAGACGTTAATATAAACGATGCGCAAAACAAGTAAAGGAATAACAGTTTTCTCATAAACAAAGGAGTTTTGGTTGTTTTGCAGCAAATGTAGCGGCCTCAAATGAAAAAGGCTGCCTAAATACCGTTTAAAAAGTTGTAATTATTAGAAATCCAACCATTTTAAACGCTTTTTAATTTGCGCAGCTAAAACACAGGCACTACCTTTGAGATATTAAAACCACCACTCAGTGACAATATAAAAAGTGCCCCGGATAGACATCCAGGGCACTTTTGGTTTTGTGATTCCGTTGGGATTCGAACCCAAGACCCACAGCTTAGAAGGCTGTTGCTCTATCCAGCTGAGCTACGGAACCATCCTTTTTGCGGGTGCAAAATTAGTTGAATAATTCTACATTTCAAACCTCTTTCCTTGATTTTTGACACCATACCAGAATAATAGGCAGAGGGAGCCAGTAAACCAGGAAGGAAATGATACGCATGGCGCTGTCTGATATTCCCAGCAGAGCATCGATATTGGTGTACTCGAGCGTCTGCAGGAGCTGGGCAGCCACGAGCATGGTGACTAGGAAATGGGCGAACGGAGGCAGTATGGTGCAGAAGGCGTCGACGCAGTCTCCGGCGGTGCGGAAGGTCTCGGTTGAGAGGCCGTAGACAAGTGACGGTAGGCCGATGCCCAGCATCACGAGAAACATCAGTCCGTCGTAGAGCGGGCTGCCTTTCAATGAGCCGGTAATGCCCAGCAGCAGATGACTGCCGGCATAAACGCCAAGCACAATCACACATATATACAAAGCCAGCACCACCATGCTGATGTAGAAAGCGGTGCTCTCCTTTGGCGAGAGGCTGCGACGGCGTGAGAGGGCGCGGAAAAGGCCGCTGCCCCTACCCGCTCCGATTGCTATGAATAGCATCAGCGCGTTGCCCACGGGAGCATTACCCAGGCATGTGGCGGCGGTGCGGACAGCCCAGCGCAGGCCGGGTACTCCCAGCACGCTGCGGAGCGCCAGCTCGCCGTTGCCGCCCACCCTGCTTATCTCCATGATGCTGCCAATCCAGGAAACCAGAATAACCAGGATGAGCAGAATCAGATAGATTACCGCAGGATGCAGCCAGCCTGTAATACGCTTATTCATCGGCCTCAAGATTTGTCGGATCAATTATGTGCAGTTCAATGGCACGAACCACCAGACGTGTTACATTGACGCCGCGCTGCTCGCCCTCAGGGAACAGACGCGCTATCAGGTCGGCCTGACGTTTCTCAAGCGACTTGGTGCTGAACGGCATGGTGTGCAGCTCGCTAATCATATCCTTGGTGTAGCCAAGTGCCAGATGACGCAGGAAACGCTCGTCATACTCATCAATCTCATACTCGATGCTGGCGCTGCGGCGCAGTCCCTCATCGGTAACGGCATTGCGAAAACGCTCCACCAGCTTCTCCAGGATGGGCTGGTTGAATACGTAACGTTTTCCGCTCATAACGTCCATGATCTCGTTGCGGGTAAGCAGCTCGCCGGTCTTGAGCACGATGCCGTGCGCTCCGGCGTCCAGGACATCGGCCCAGAGTTTCTCATTCAGGAGTTCACCGGTAAAGATCAGGACCTTGACGCCACCCTTCTGAGTGAGTTTGCGGCAGATGTCCACGCCAACTGTGGTGGAGCCGCCCAATCCCAGGTCCAGCAGCACCAGGTCAGGCTGTGCGCCGCCGTCCATCAGGGCCCAGAACTCACGCTCGGTCTGAGCAGTGCCTATAACCTCCACCTCGGGGATGTCATTACGTATGATTGACAGTGTCCCTTTAAGCTCAAGTGACACATCCTCAACAACAATTGTCTTGAATTTCTCCATATATCGAAATCTTTTTATTCAACCTCAGGGACGGTAAACCAAATCAGAATACCATCCTCAGCACTCTCAGCATTGATTCGGCAGCCGGGATGTCCGAACGCATCGTCATGCTCACGTATTATCTGACGGCACAGCACGTATGCCATATTATCCTTGTTCATAAGCGGTGTGAACAGCCCGTCCAGCACCTCCGGTTCGGGCACGGCACACTTACGGTGCAGCATAAACTTGACGAATCCGCCCTCTGAAACCGCTGCAAGCGTCATGTCACCGCCCTCGGCCATACCCCTGTCAAGCAGGTTCTCCAGCAGATACTGCAGCATCATACGGTCGGCCGAAACAGTCTGGTCAAATGAGCCCATGCTTATCTTGCCGTCATATCCGTTACGGGTCTTAGCCTTCTTTATATAGGCCGATAAGCCATCACTCAGCTCACTAACCTTGAACACATCGCGATGCAGCAGCTGTCCCTTGGTCTGTGACAGCGCATACTGGCTCAGGATGCCGAATATCTCGCGGTAATAGTCCACAAGTTCCTGCATATCGGCCACCTGTCCGCTCTCCACCAGCTGTACAATCCTATTAGGATACCATACGGTCTCATGCTTAAGCGTTGACAGGCAGTTGTCAAGAATCAGGTTGCTCACATGCAGACGGTTCTCCTCATACTTGATACGCTCTGACTCCTCCTCAATCTGCTCGATGTCGCGGAATCCCGACTCAAAACGGATCACGCAGCTGTACAGCGCCGTTGCCAGATAACCCGCAATCATACCCTTCACGATCTGCCAGGTCTCATCAGCCTCATGCTCCAGACGGAATCCCACGGCGCCAATCTGCTGCTCCTCACCGTCCAGCGTCAGAACCAGCGGCAGGGCGCGGCACAGACCGTCGGCAGAGCTCTGCTCGCATCCGTCCGCCATGCAGGCGTTCACACGGTCAGCCAGACGCTCGTCCTGTGCGCCGTCATTATGTACGGCGGTAATTATGCGGCCCTCATCGTTAAGCGCAATCATGAAAGAGCGCAAATCAATCAGGTGATCCAGTTCAATGAAAATACCGTCAGCCAGGCGTGTCACCACATCCTCGGCGTTGAAATTATCCAGGTCTGTAACAGCAGTAATCTTTGAAATGCCGTCAACCACACGGATAGCCTGCTGCAGATCACTGCGGTACTTGAGCCAGTGGCGCGAATGAACCACATAACGCACCAGCAGCACCGTAATGAAAATGAGCACGAATATGATGACCGATATCGACAGGTTGCTGTTGGTCCGCTGCAGCTCACGGCAGTCCTCCTCAATCTTCCACTCACCGTAATAGAGCTTGAAGAGCTTCAGATAAGCGTCATCATTGTAACGGTAGACATCCCAGTCACGCATAGCCAGGGCCGATACCGCTATCTCGTTCCTAAGCCACAGGACAGTCTCATAGTCAGTGGCGTAACCCTCCTCCAGCCAGTAAGTCTCGGCCGGAACCAGCACATCCATCACCGTCAGCAGCATATCCTCAGATCCGCCGTTGAGCAGATAGTCGCGGTTGAGAGCATCAAATGCCGAATCAGCATAAAGCAGCGCCTCCTCGAACTGTCCCAGAGTATTGCAGATATAGGTCTGGTTTGCGTAGTTGTATGCCGTAACCAGCAGGCTGTCCTGCTCCTGAGCCTTTGCACTCAGGCCGGCGCAGAGTAAGATCAGCACGCTCAGAGCACGCTTTATGCCCTTGGGCAGACGGAATGAGAATCGGCTGCCCTTGCCCGGCGTACTCTCCACATTGAACGAGCAGACACGGAACATGTCATCGGCCTTACGGTATTTCTCAATGATACCCTTGCAGTTCATAAGGCCGAATCCGCTGCCCTTGCCCTGATGCTCGCCCTGACCTATCTTCTCGGGGTCGAACACCTTTGAGTCACGAATCTGGCTTACATCGGCTTCACTAAGGCCCACACCGGTATCGGTGACCGATATCTCAACGTAGCCATCACCCTGCTCCGCCTCAACGGTAACCTTACCGCCGGCCGGGGTGAACTTGCGGGCGTTATCTGCCAGCGTGTTTATCATAAACAGGGTCAGCACGCGGTCGGCACGCACGATGGCGTCGCTCTTGACCACATTCAGCTCCACGCCCTTCTGGCTGAAACTGCGGCTGCCCTTGCCTACTATATCGAACAGTCCCTGCACCGGGAAACTCTCCACATTCAGTGCAACCACACCCTGACGGATACGGATCCACTGTGACAGCAGGTCATTATACTGGTTAATGCGCTCAGCCAGCTCACGCACGTACTGCAGGCTCTGCTCGTACTGCGGGCTGTCGGCCGGGATTGATGACAGATGACGAATCTCGGAGCGCATACGGTCAATGTACGGCAGACACTCGGCCACCACCTGACAGCAGGTCTTGCGCGCCAGGTTCTCGCGTTTGTTGGTCTCGGCATGCAGACGGTACAGATAGTGCTGCTTCTCGGCCTGTTTCAGACGGTCAGCCTGCCCCACCAGCTCGTCGGCATTACGCATGGCCGCCTTCAGATATGGAGCCAGGTCAACACCCTTAATATCCGGTATCTCGATGCTGTTAAGCCATTCCGCGGTATCCTGTCCCTCAGGAGCCGGTTTAAGAATACGCTCGCACAGAGCCACCGTCTTCTGTATCATCTCCACATACTTGCGGTTTGCAGCGTTGATACGCTTATGGAAAATCAGCAGGAATACCACCAGCAGCACAATCGCCACAGCCGCAGCGTACAACATACCGATAAGACGCATGTTGGAACGCTTGAGCAGAATGGTACGCGCCTCATAACGGCGGTCCAGACGTATGTTCTTCTGAATCTCCAGATAAACCGTACGGTTATAGTCCGATGCCAGCTTGTCATCCAGACCCGAGTAAGCCAGACTCATCTGCTCACGCAGCGAAGCCAGACACTCCGGCACCACGCCGTGCGGCATAGCATCCATCCACTCCTCCTCGATTATACGGCCGTCGCTGCGGAACGCCTCCAGCGGCTCCAGTTCAGTACGGCCGGCGCAGTTCAGGCGGAAGTTCGCATTCAGCATATCCAGCGCCGTACCCAGCACACCCAGCGCCTCCTCATAAAGCCCACGCTCAATGTAGCATGACGCCAGCAGACGCTCGCACTCGATTATCTCATACTGCCCGCCGTAAGAGGCCGACAGCTGCAAAGCCTTCAGAGCCAGCTGAGTAGGCAGAAGTTCCGGATTAACGTCCGATGCATTCAACCTGGAAAGCATGTCACCGCTAACCCCTGACAGCACGTTCTCAGTGCCGTACTCCAGCAGCAGCGAGCAGATGGCGCTTATGCTCAGCGCCTGCATCCTGATATTATTGTATCGTGTGGCACTGCGCAGACAGTTGTCCAGACTGCGTAGCCTGTAAGAAGCAATATCGCTCTCCTCAATTCCAATGCCCAGACCATGCATATAGGTATACATCAGATACCTGTCATGATCATCACGCAGACGGTTGTCGGGCACCACATAAGCCATCTCACGGCCCGCCTGACCCAGCTGCTCCAGCTCGAACCAGTACTGTGCCGACTCCATGCGGAACGAACGCTCCAGAGACAGCAGACGGTCCAGCTGGGCGCTGTTAAGCACCTCCTGCTCCTCATGCAGCGCACGCAGGTTCAGCAGAATCTCATTTCGGTACTGATAGAAGGATACGTTGTCCGATGTACGCTGGCAAATCCTCATCAGCCCAATCTGCGAGCCCACAATCTCCAGCGTGTTGTTCGTGATAGAAGAAACCGAGCTGTACAGCTCCCACGCCTGCGTATAATCCATGCGCATGAAAGCGATGCGGGCCAGCGTGTTGACCGCCTTGGCATGCTCGTCGCTGTGACGGCGCGTCACATCAAGCGCAAAACGGGCATACTGCTCAGCGCTGTCCAGGTTGTTCCAAAGGTATGATATGGCCTTCTCATTCAAATCAAACGCCGTCTGACTTGAACCCTGTGCCCCCGCCCGTCCGCAAAACGCCAGACAGAGCATCGCACTAAACAGCCAATATCTCAGTCTATTCACCTATCGTAATCTCTACGGCAGCCTCCAGCCCATATTCAGTATAGGCCGATATCACCGCACGCGTCAAATCCTTAACCTGCGCCGCATAAACCCTGCAGCCCATTCCGTCCTCATCGACCGTCAGTTTCAGACCCTTGTCCGATGACTGCCAGCCCACGAACATCCCCTTCTCCAGGCCACGGATATGCACATATGCGATCTCACCCTCCCTGAGGACGTTCTTATCGGCACTCATTATCATGATCATCGGCCCGTCAGACTCACCGCGTACGCAGTCAGCCAGCTCCAGACCGTCGATGTCGGTTATGGTCTCCTGCTCATCCAGAACCGTGCACTCATCACCGTTAACCGTAACGCCGGCAATATAGTTCCTGGATGCCGGGCTGAACTCCCTGCTCAGGATCAGGGCCTCACAACCCTTCACCTCACAGTCAGCCAGGATGATGCCGTCACCGCTCTCAGCAATGAACAGTTCACCGCCCGTGCACTCGAACGTGCAGTTACGGAACACAGCGCCGTAAGAATGCTTTATCACCGTCCCGTCGGTACGGAACGTGCAGCCGTCAAACAGCACAGGCCAGGAGACATCGACCGTACCCTCAAACGTCCTGCCGCTGAAAGTGTTCATCACCGGAAGAACCTGGGCCCGCGCGCCCGACGCCGCTGTAATGAGCGCTGCCGCACAAAGCACTGACAGTCTATGTAACCACTTTGGCATGACCATAACATTACAAATGTATTCTTTTTTTTCCGTACCTTCGCCTCTACAATGCAGAAAATGCAACCTATAGCAACTATACGGACGGGATTCGCCAGCAAGTTCGGAATCCCACGCCAGAGCGGGCTCGTACCTGAGCTCAAGGGAACCATAGTCTTCAACCCCGAGTACCGCAACCCCGATGCGTTGAGAGGCCTTGAAGGGTTCAGCCATATCTGGCTCATCTGGGAGTTCTCAGAAGCCGTACGTGAGGATTGGTCACCCACAGTACGTCCGCCGCGCCTGGGAGGCAACACCCGCCTGGGAGTATTCGCCACCCGCTCGCCTTTCCGTCCCAACCCCATCGGCCTATCATGCGTCAAGCTTGAGTCCATAGAGCTGAGCACGCCCCAGGGTCCCGTACTGCATGTAAGCGGAGCCGACCTCATGGACGGCACCCCCATCTACGACATCAAACCCTACATACCCTATACCGACTGCGTCCCTGATGCCACCGCCGGCTTTACCGGAACCATATCCATGCACAAGCTCAACGTAGTCATCCCCGAGCATCTCCAGGCCAAAATAAAACCCGGAACGCTCGATGCGCTCCGGGGTATTCTTGCTCAGGATCCGCGTCCCCGTTATCAGGATGACCCCGACCGTGAGTACGGATTTGATTTTGAGGGCTATTCAGTAAAGTTCAAAGTCCCTGATGCCGATACGCTTACGGTTACTGATCTTCAGGCTTAACCCTGTCAGCCACCAGCTTATCAACCATCTCACCCTGAATGTAGACATAGCATGAATTGATCTTGCAGTTTGTTGTAATTGCAATGGTCTTCTTCATCATACCTACTCTGCGGGTAGAACCGTTGTATGAAACCTTTATGGAATCCTTCTGGCCGGGAGCGATCGGGTTCTTGGGAATCTCCGGAATGGTGCAGCCGCATGTAGAATTGGCTGTCAGAATCATAAGGTCCTTCTGGCCGGTATTGGTAAATACGAACCAGCAAACCTTGTCACCGTGCTCCTTGTCGAACAGGCCGAAGTCTATGGTAGTCTTCTCAAAAGTAATCTCAGGATACTTTTCATCCTCGTTTGCATTCTCACCCCATGCGGGCATAGCTACCGCAGCAAACAAAATCAGGGCAAAACACTTTAAAGTCTTCATATTGTTTAAGTTTATTCGGGTGCTAAATTATTAATTTTTTTCCATTGGCCAATAAGCGACTCTTTTCTTTGTCAGAACCAAAAAACAACACTATTTTTGGAACCTTATAAAAGGACTTACAAACCATTGGTATATGTTTGACGAGAAAGATCTTGAACAGTTTAAAAAGAAGGGAACTACCGCTGAAAAAGTACAAGCACAGTTGGAACTCATAAAGAACGGGTTCCCATTCCTGGAATTGGATGCCGCCGCATCCATCGGCAACGGTATAATAGCACTTGATGAGAGCCAGTGTGACAGCTACATCAAGACATGGGATGCCTACTGCACAGGCAGTAAGCACACCATCACCAAGTTCGTACCCGCATCAGGCGCCGCAAGCCGCATGTTCAAGGACCTCTTCAGTTTCCTGGACGGCCAGTCAGACACCCCGTCAACACCCTTTGAAAAGACCTTCTTTGACAACATAGAGAAGTTCGCCTTCTACAGCGAGCTCAATGACGCATGCTTAAAGAATCAGGGCAAATCCATCAAGGACCTTATGGCCGATGGCCGATACAAAGCCGTCGTCTCCAATCTTCTGGGGGCCGATGGACTCAACTACGGAGCCCTGCCCAAGGGACTGCTCAAGTTCCACAGCTACGGAAAAACCTCACGCACCCCGCTTGAGGAGCATATGGCAGAGGGCGCCCTCTACGCCACCGGATCAGAAGGCACGGTAAACATACACTTCACCGTATCGCCCGAGCACAAACAGCTCTTCAAGGCACTCTCAGAGAGCTGTTCCAAGAGTCTGGCCAAGCGCTACGGAACCACCTACAACATCTCATTCTCCGAGCAGAAACCCAGCACCGACACCGTCGCTGCCGCAGCCGACGGCACCGCCTTCCGCAATGATGACGGCTCCATCCTGTTCCGCCCCGGAGGTCACGGCGCACTCATTGAGAACCTCAATGACCTGGACACCGATATAGTCTTTATCAAGAATATTGACAACGTGGTACCTGATCATTTCAAGACCGATACCGTCACCTATAAGAAACTTCTGGCCGGCATACTGGTAAGCGTCCAGGACAAGATATTCGAGTACCTGCGTATGCTTGACAGCAAGAAGTACACCCCTGATCAGCTCAAGAAGATAACAGAGTTTGTCACCAAGACCCTCTGCTGCCGCTCCAATGAACTTGCCTCAAAGAGTGAGAAAGAGCAGGCCGCATGGCTCTACAGCAAGCTCAACCGCCCCATCCGCGTGTGCGGTATGGTAAAGAACGTAGGTGAGCCCGGCGGCGGCCCGTTCCTGGCTTACAATGCTGACGGCACCGTATCACTCCAGATACTTGAGAGCTCACAGATTGACCTCAGTGATGCCCGCAAGAAGGAGATGTTTGACAAGGGAACACACTTCAACCCCGTTGACCTGGTATGCGCCGTACGCAACTACAAGGGACACCCGTTCAACCTGCCCGACTACGTTGACAAATCCACCGGATTCATCTCCAGCAAGTCCAAGAACGGACGCGAGCTCAAAGCCCTTGAGCTTCCCGGCCTCTGGAACGGAGCCATGAGTGACTGGAACACCCTCTTCGTAGAGGTTCCCCTCACCACCTTCAATCCCGTCAAGACAGTCAACGATTTACTGCGTCCCCAGCACCAACCGGCATAAAAATAGTACAATTGGGGACAGGCCCCAATTGTACCATTTTGAGCGATAGACGGGGCACGATCCCGCGACCTTCGGCTTGGGAAGCCAACGCTCTACCAACTGAGCTACTATCGCGATTGCGTCTGCAAATGTAGCAAAAATCAAAAAAGGCCGCCCGAAAGAGCGACCTTTTCTTTTTGTGTTTTTATCTTATTCGACTTCCAGTGTCACGATACTTGCGGCGGGAATCTCCAGGATCAGGTCACCGGTCTTCTTGTCAATGCGGGCGCCGTCAAAGTCAGCCAGCTTGATCTTGTCGGGATTCTCGAATGTGTTGTAGTTGCTGGCCTTGTCGCTGGTAAGGATCTTACCGCTAACCTTCTTGGCCTTGATGCCGTCCAGCTTAACGACAACGCTCTGAGCCTCGTTCAGCTTGACGTTTGACATTGAAACATGCAGCTTGCCGTTCTTCATAGAAGCAGTTGAGCTGAACAGCGGCAGCGGACGTGTAGCGGTCTCATCAGGATTTGCAGCATAACGCTCGTTAGGAGTCAGCTTAACCTCAACGCCCTCCAGGTCAGTGGGAACGTATGTAGCATCCATGTGAGGCTTGTACATATCAAAGATCCAGTATGTCGGAGTGAGCACCATCTTGTCATCCTTGGTCAGGATCATAGACTGAAGCACGTTTGCAACCTGGGCGATGTTTGTCATCTGAATGCGGTCGCAGTACTTGTGGAACACGTCAAGTGACAGTGAAGCTACCAGAGCGTCACGCATGGTGCTCTGCTGATAGAGCTGAGTGCCGGGCTCCGGCTCCCACCATGTACCCCACTCGTCAACCAGCAGCGGAGTCTTGTGCTCGGGATCATACTTGCTCATGATAGCCAGATGCTTCTGGATAACGGGCTCGATACCCAGGCACTTGCCAAGGCACCAGTAGAAATCCTCATCGCTGAAATCCAGAGCGGGCTTCTTGGCACCTACCCAACCTGATACGGTATAGTAGTGCAGAGAAACGGCGTTCATCATTGAGCCTATCTTCTTCATCAGGACATCGGTCCACTCATAGTCATAATCGGTAGCACCGCTGGCAATCTTGAAGAGCTGAGTGCCGTTGTAGTCGCGGCAGTAGGTCTGATAACGACGGAAAATGTCTGAGTAGTACTCAGGCAGCATGTTACCGCCGCAGCCCCATGCCTCATTACCGATACCTATGTACTTAACGTGCCAGGGCTCCTCACGACCGTTCTGCTTGCGCAGCTTGGCCATCGGACCGTCTGCAGCGTTCATATACTCAATCCACTTGGCAGCCTCCTCTACAGAGCCGCTACCAACGTTCAGTGAGATGTAAGGCTCGCAACCCAGGATCTCGCACAGGTTCAGGAACTCATGTGTACCAAAGCTGTTGTCCTCAACAATGCCACCCCAGTTGTTGTTAACCATAACGGGACGGTTCTCCTTAGGTCCGATTCCATCCATCCAGTGATACTCATCGGCATAGCAGCCGCCCGGCCAGCGCATTACAGGAACCTCAAGCTCCTTAAGAGCTGCGAGCACGTCATTACGGTAACCGTTGGTGTTGGGAATTGATGACTCCGGACCAACCCACAGACCGCCGTAGATGCAGGTACCCAGATGCTCAGAGAACTGTCCGTAGATGTTCTTGTTGATTGTTGCACCCGGTTTGTCGGCGTGGACATTGACCGTAACTTCATTCTTTGCGCTAACTGACAGAGCTGCCGTCAGAGTAAGCAGGAAAAAGATTTTTCTCATTATTATCTGGAATTATGTTGTTTCTGAGTTTCAAAGATAGTATTAACTTTGCAAAGTATGAAAAAGGGATTGTTGATAATTGCTGCACTGCTGTCTCTGACCGCGTGTTCATTCAATAAACCTGTATCGGAATGCCCCGACTACAGGATCTACATCTATCCCTCCGATACCCGCGAAACCGTCATCCAGTCCATCCTGGAGGCCGATCCCACCGCCAACACCAAACCCCTGAACTTCCTCCTGGAGCACCGCGACTATGACGAGCACATCCACACCGGATGCTACACCGTAAAGAGCGGAGCCACCCCCAAACAGGTGTCCGATATGCTCCTGAGCGGCAACCAGACCCCCGTGCGCCTGACCATCAACAGCACCCGCACCATCGGCCAGATGTCACGCGCCATAGCCAACCAGCTGATGGTAGACTCGGCAGCCATAGCCAGCCGCCTTACCAGCCCCGCCTTCCTGGACTCAATGGGCTACAACCCCACCAACGTCTTCTGCATGATCATCCCCAACACATATGAGGTCTATTGGAACTCATCGGCCAGCGCCATCCTGTCACGTCTGGTAAAGGAGCGCAACCGTTTCTGGTCCGATGAGCGCAAAGCCAAGGCCAAATCCATAGGACTCACAGAGGATGAAGTCATCATACTGGCCTCCATCATCGAGGAGGAGACCGCCAAGCTTGAGGAGTTCCCCATCATAGCCGGCGTCTATATGAACCGCCTCAAACGCAAACTCCCCCTGCAGGCCTGCCCCACCGTAATCTACGCAATGGGCGGCGAGCGTCCCAAGCGTGTCCTCAAGAAACACCTGGAGTATGACTCACCTTATAATACGTATAAGAATCCCGGACTGCCTCCCGGTCCCATCCGCTTTGTAAGCACCCAGTCCATCAACGCCGTGCTCAACTACACAAAGCACAACTACCTCTACTTCTCGGCCAAGGAGGACTTCAGCGGATCACACTACTTCTCCACCACCCTGTCGCAGCACAACGCCTACGCAGCCCGCTACCAGCGCGCCCTTGACAAGGCCGGAATCCGTTGAAAAAGCATTGTGTATTTATACACATTTTATATATCTTTGTAGATATATCGACTAACCTATTACTATAAAGGATTATGCTTTCATACCCTAAACTTAACCGTCTTTTATCAGCAGCACTCATAAGCGCATTGTGTCTGTCTAACGCCAACGCCCAGCTCTCCAAGAACCCCGACAAGTTCCTGGGTAACATCACCACTTACGGAAATGTCAACGGCGGAGGCATGGAATACAAGAACCTGTGGAACCAGATAACCCCTGAGAACGAGACCAAGTGGGCATCGGTCGAGGGTACCAGAGGCTCCTACCGCTTCAACACGGCAGCGTATGACTATGCCAAGCAGAACAATCTGACCTTCAAGTTCCATACACTCGTCTGGGGCTCCCAGTATCCTGAATGGTTTACCAACAAACTGTCAGTCAAGGAGCGCAAAGAGGCCATCATAAAGTGGATGGATGCCGTCAAGAGGCAGTATCCCGACCTCAAGATGATTGACGTTGTCAACGAGGCCGTCGGCACACACCAGGCCGGCAATCCCCTTATGAAAGAATCACTGGGCGGAGGCGGCCTGACCGGTTATGACTGGCTTATCGAAGCCTTCGAGCAGGCCCACAAGCACTGGCCGGATGCCATCCTTATCTATAATGACTTCAACACCTTCCAGTACGATACTGATGCCTACATCAATCTGGTACGCACCCTGCGTGACGCAGGCGCTCCCATTGACGCCTACGGCTGCCAGTCACATGACGTGGACAACATCAGCAAGAAAAACCTGAGTGCCGCCATGAGCAAGATCCAGAACGCCGTTAAGCTGCCCATGTACATTACCGAGCTAGATATCAACATTGAGGATGATGAAAAGCAGAAGGCACAGTTCGACAGTATCTTCCCTCTAATGTGGGAGGCCGATTATTGTGCAGGCGTAACCCTCTGGGGCTACATCTACGGAGCCACATGGGTAGACCACTCCGGCCTTTACAAGAACGGTGCCGAGCGTCCAGCCATGACCTGGCTCAAGTCATACATGAACTCAAATGCTGCCAAGACCGCCAAAGGCCCGTTCCCCGGCGGCCAGAAGCAGATATCACTCTACATCAAGCCCTCTACCATCAGCGCCTCACGCGGTGACACACTGGACATAACCGTACGCGCCGAGCTGGTTGACAAGAACAAGAGCATAGACAGCGTAAAACTCTACGTAAAGGGCGTTCTTGACACCATCATGACCGAGGCTCCGTACGTAGCCAAATATGTCCCCACAGTAAACGGAAAGCACGCTCTCAAGGCCATCGTTTACTCAAACGGTACCACCTATGAGCGCGAGGGTGCGTTTACCGCATACAATCCCCGCTCCACCTACGGCTCACAACCCATATCATTACCCGGCACCCTCCAGGCCGAGCACTTTGACAACGGAGGTGACGGCGTAACCTATCATGACAATGACAGCAACAACCAGGGTGATGCCAACTTCCGCACAAGCGATGGCGTTGATGTAGTTAAAGGAAACGGCGGCATGGCCATAGGATACACCAATGCCGATGAGTGGATGGAGTACACCGTCGATATTGCCAAGACCGGCTATTACTACTACAATGCAGTAGCATCATCCGGTACCACCGGCTCAGGCTTCAAGCTCTCACTCAACACAGATGAAGGCCTTGTAGACATAACCTCCAACATAAGCGTTCCGAAGACCGCCAGCAATGACTGGGGCACCTACAAGACCATCAGCGGAAAGACCATCATCCCGCTGGAAGAGGGCCGATACAAAATCCGCCTCACCATAACCGGCAACAGCTGTAACATAGACAGGATCTCTTTCGAGCATATCCAGATAGACGAGACACTTGACCTCAAGATCTCGGCTACCCCCACCCCTACAGCCGTTGGCAGCCCCACCTTACTCTCTTTCACCACCATCGACCCTGAAAGGGACGGTGCGCTTAAGAGCATCAAGGTTTATGTAAATGACAAGCAGGTATCAACCCTCACAACCAGACCTTTTCAACTTGACTACAAGCCCAATACAACAGGTAATGTCAAGATATCGGCAGTGGCTGTCGATACCCTCAAGCATGAGTCCAACATGACATCCACCACGATCTATGTCAACCAGGCCCGTTCAACATTCAAAAGCGTAACCATTCCGGGAACACTTGAGGCCGAGGACTTTGACCGCTGCTGTGAAGGAATCACATATCACGACAACGACTCCATTGATGAGGGAGCTGCATATCCAAGATACCGCAACGACAACGAGGGAGTCGATATAGTACGTGAAAACGGAATCTACGCCATAGGCTATACTGAGGAGGGTGAATGGCTCGAGTATACCGTCAACGTAAGAAGCGCCGGCACCTATCTGGTAAGACCCTCAGCCTGCTTCCTCAATGACTCTGCAAGTTTCAGGATAGGTATAATGAACGGCAACGTCGAGACACCGCTGGCAACAATCACAAAACCCGCTTCGACCAGTCTGAACACCTACTCCACCCTGAGTCCCACATATTTCGCAGAGGAGATAGGCAGCGACCAGCAGACCCTGCGCATAACAATAACCAAACCCGGCTGTAAGATAGACAATCTGCAGATAAGGTTTGTAGCTGCGGCCGATGTCCAATACATCACCGCTGATGACATCAACGCCAACGGCACCCGATACAATCTGGGCGGCGTACGTGTAAACGGCTATCAGAAGGGAATCAGCATCATAGACGGAAAGAAAGTCTATATAACCGAGTAACTGCCAAATACTCTATATATTAAGGAAGACGGGCCGATCCGCTGGGGATCAGCCCGTCTTATTTCAAAAAAAACCGCATCGGTGATGTGATGAGAACTCCGGAAATATAAGTTTTGAGCGCCCAGCCTCCTTTGTAATCCACCGACCGAAGGTTACCCCCTAAGGGGCGTGGCCCGCCATTGGAAACCGAAGCAATCCCGGTTCTTCATTTTTATTGATGAGTCTCCCGATCTAACCCGGTGCGGTCATACAAATATAATACAAAAAGCGGGCGGAAGCAACTTCCACCCGCTTTTTAACTTATCTGTCCGGTATTACTTAACCTTTTTAACGATAGCCTTGAAAGCCTCGGGGTTGTTCATAGCCAGGTCAGCGAGCACCTTACGGTTGATCTCGATACCAGCCTTGTGGATGGCACCCATGAGCTGTGAGTAGTTCATACCCTCCAGACGGGCAGCAGCGTTGATACGCTGGATCCACAGTGCGCGGAACTCTCTCTTCTTGTTCTTACGGTCACGGAAAGCATAGGTAAGACCCTTCTCCCAAGTATTCTTGGCAACGGTCCAAACGTTCTTTCTGGCACCAAAGTAACCTCTGGTAAGACCTAAAATTTTCTTTCTCTTTGCTCTTGAAGCAACGTGATTTACTGATCTCGGCATAGTTTTTTGTTTTTTGAATGTCAGCGCCCGTTAAAGTTCAGGACTTAAAGCTGACAAGTCGGTTAATTTTCTTTTGACTGATCTCTTAATCGGGTTATCTCATGCAAAGCAGGTCCTTAACCATCTTAACGTTGGCCTGGTCCAGCAGAGTGAAGTGATCCAGATTTCTCTTACGCTTCTTCGTCTTCTTTGTCAGAATGTGGCTGTGATAAGCGTGTTTTCTCTTGATTTTGCCCGATCCGGTAAGAGCGAATCTTTTTTTGGAACCGGAATTAGTCTTTGATTTCAACATTGTTATTAATAGTTTTGTTTGTTATTTATAACCGTAAGCACCATGCCGGAGCTTAACGGTCTGTTTATTCATTGTTTTCTTCCTGCTTGGGAGCATCGGCCTTCTTGGGGGCGCCACCCTTCTTGGGTGATATGAATATCGTCATACGCTTGCCCTCCAGAATGGGTGCCTGTTCCTGCTTTCCGTACTCCTCAAGGTCTTTTGCAAAGCGTGCCAGGATGTTCTCACCCTGCTCCTTGAACAGTATCGAGCGGCCGCGGAAGAAGACGTAAGCCTTAACCTTGTCACCGTTCTGCAGGAAACCTATGGCGTGCTTGAGCTTGAAGTTGTAGTCGTGATCATCGGTCTGGGGTCCGAAACGGATCTCCTTTACGTCAATCTTGACCTGCTTTGCCTTGGCCTCCTTCTGCTTTTTCTTGAGCTGGTATATGAATTTGGAGAAATCCACGATTCTGCATACCGGAGGAACTGCATTCGGTGAAATCAGGACCAGATCCAACTCCATATCATCTGCAATTTTCAGAGCCTCACGCAGTGAAACCACTTTGGGTTCAAAGCCTTCACCGACTATGCGGACCTCACGGGCACGGATCTCGTCATTTACCTGATACTGATCACTCAAATTGTCTTTCTTCATTCAGAATCTTTTATAGTGTAAATTTCTCTTTTTATCTTATACCTAATTCATTCCAAGCGGGCGCAAAATTACCATTTATTTATCATAGAATTAACTTCATCGGCAATTTTTTTACCGAAATCGTCAATTTTCATGTTTCCAAGGTTCTCTGCACCCTGCTTGCGGACGTTAACTTCACCAAGTTCAGCCTCTTTCTCACCAACTACGAGCATGTAAGGAATGTGCTTAACCTCGTTGTCGCGGATCTTACGTCCTATCTTCTCGTTGCGGTCATCCACGAAGCTGCGAACCTCATACTTGTCCTCAAGCTCCTTCTGTACCTTGTGTGCGTACTCGTTAGCCTTCTCAGAGATAGGCAGGATGGCAACCTGATCAGGAATGAGCCACAGCGGGAACTTACCGGCGGTATGCTCAATCAGCACGGCAACAAAGCGCTCCATTGAACCGAACGGTGCGCGGTGAATCATAACCGGACGCTCCTTCTGGTTGTCTGAGCCGATGTACTCGAGCTCGAATCTCTGCGGCAGGTTGTAGTCAACCTGGATGGTACCCAGCTGCCAGCGGCGGCCCAGGGCATCCTTAACCATGAAGTCCAGCTTAGGACCGTAGAATGCAGCCTCACCGTACTCAACGGTAGCCTTCAGGCCCTTCTCCTGGCAAGCCTCTACGATAGCGCTCTCAGCCTTCTCCCAAACCTCGTCGCTACCAACATACTTCTCGTGGTCGTTAGGATCACGGAGTGAAATCTGAGCCTCGAAGTTGTCAAAGTCAAGAGCCTTGAAGATGATCTCGATGATCTCCATTACGCGGATGAACTCACCCTTAACCTGATCGGGACGGCAGAAGATATGTGCATCATCCTGTGTGAAGCTGCGTACGCGGGTCAGTCCGTGCAGCTCACCGCTCTGCTCATAACGGTATACGGTACCGAACTCAGCGATACGCAGAGGCAGGTCGCGGTATGAACGGGGCTGTGACTTGAATATGCAGCAGTGGTGGGGGCAGTTCATAGGCTTGAGCAGGTAGCACTCACCCTCCTCAGGAGTGGTGATGGGCTGGAAGCTGTCCTTGCCGTAGTGATCCCAGTGACCTGAGGTTACATACAGCTGCTTTGAACCGATATGCGGAGTGATTACCTGCTGGTAACCGTAACGCTTCTGAATACGTGAAAGGAAGTCCTGCAGACGCAGACGCAGTGCTGTGCCTTTGGGAAGCCAGATGGGAAGACCCTTACCTACCATGTCGCTGAACATGAAGAGCTCCATCTCCTTACCGATCTTGCGGTGGTCACGCTTCTTTGCCTCCTCAAGGAGCTCCAGATACTCGTCAAGCATCTTCTGCTTGGGGAATGTGATACCGTAGATACGGGTCATCTGCGGACGTTTCTCGTCACCGCGCCAGTATGCGGCCGATGTAGCCAGCAGCTTGATAGCCTTGATGGCACCGGTGTCAACCAGGTGCGGTCCGCGGCAAAGGTCGGTATAGTTACCCTGAGTGTAGGTGGTGATGGTACCGTCCTCCAGGTCAGCAATCAGCTCGTTCTTGTAGCTCTGACCGCGTGATGCAAAGAACTTGAGGGCATCGGCCTTTGAGATCTCCTCGCGGACCAGCTTCTCCTTCTTCTGTACCAGCTCCTTCATCTTGGCCTCGATTGCAGGGAAATCACTCTCCTTGATTACGACGCCTTCAGGGGGCATGATGTCATAGTAGAATCCCTTCTCGATTGCGGGGCCGATACCGAACTGTGTGCCGGGATAGAGCTCCTGAAGAGCCTCTGCCATAAGGTGGGCGCTGGTGTGCCAGTATGCGTGCTTGGCCTCCTCATCCTCCCACTTGTGCAGCTTGATGGTAGCATCGGTAGTTATGGGGCGGTTGAGCTCTGTTATCTGGTCGTTAACACTGCAGGCCAACACATCCTGTGCCAGTCTCTGGCTGATGCTCTCAGCAATCTCATAGCCGGTTACGCCGCTTTCATATTCGCGTACGGAACCGTCGGGAAACGTAATCTTTATCATGTTGTTTGTATGTGTTTTCTAATTTAAGCGTGCAAAATTATTAATTTCTTTTCAAATAAGAAACTAATGCGCAATCAATCGGCTTTGGAGAAACGTTTTATGATATTGTAAGCGCTGTAGATACCCAGCTCGCCCGCCTTGCTCAGGTCACGGGTCGCATCGTCCGTGCGGTTGAGAAGTATCAGGACCAGACCTCTGTTGTACCAGGCCTCAGCCAGATTCTCATCCAGCTCCAGAGCCTTGTCAAAATCCAGAAGGGCCGCATGGAGGTCATTGGTCAGGGCATAGAAGGTGCCGCGGTTGTAATAGGCGTAGGCGAACGAGGGCTCCAGATCTATGGCCTGCGTGAGGTCCCTGATCACGTACTGATAACCGGCATCGGCGTTTATCCGGAGGCCGCCGCCCCTCCCCTGCTGAAGGGTCAGGTCTCCGTCGGCACGCAGCATCTGCGCGTTACGCTCCCTGACCTGGGAACGGAGGAACCAGAGAGCCCAGTTGGAGGAGTTGACCGATATGGCATTGTCCAGGTCCTGCTCGGCATTGGTATAATCCTGAAGCAGGGCGAAATCCATGGCTCTCGACATAAGCACCAGATCGGTCCTGGAGTCAGCAGAGAGGTTCTGGGTACGTTTGTCTATATCGGCAAAGAGTCTCCTTATCTGCTCCTCGTCGAGCGATACGTCATGGTTCTCAAGCTCTATGTTACGCATGAAATAGCCCGATGAGCTCAGCACGTCAAGCGACTGGCTGCTGCGCACAGCTATGATGTCCTGTTTGCCGTAATCCCTGTAATAGGTCAGACGGAAAGGCTCCAGGTACTGGACATCGACATTACGGTTCTGTACCTTGCCGCGGTATTCGCTGGCGAATCCGGTGGAGTTCTCCAGGTTCTCGTCGACAACGATCTTGCGGTAGTTGCGCACGTTCCTGTCAGAGCGCTCACGGGTCTTGCCCTCATCCTCACGGTCATCGTCATCGTCATAGCCCATAGCCTGGTTCAGACGGCGGTTCTGCTCACGGAGAACCACCATGGCATCGGACTCGGCTCCGCGGCGGTCACCCAACTTCTCACGCAACTCGCTGCGCATGCGGTAGCCGTCGGTGAACCTGGGATATTCATCCAGGACCACGGTTATATCCTTCTCGGCTCCCAGATAGTCACCCGTCTGTTCACGGAGCATGGCGCGGTAAAAATAGGCGGTCATGTTGTCGGGCTCGGCATCTATGACTACGTCAAAATCCTCGATGGCACGGTTGTCATCGCCTATCTGTGCCCGCAGGTTACCGCGGTTGTATCGGCCCGCCACATTGCCGGGATCGATC
Organism: uncultured Bacteroidales bacterium; assembly: GCA_902798685.1. Classification (GTDB taxonomy): domain Bacteria; phylum Bacteroidota; class Bacteroidia; order Bacteroidales; family Bacteroidaceae; genus Colenecus. The sequence continues at coordinate 565 of CADBXO010000028.1, read as the reverse complement.
ATGAGGGCCATGTCATAGTCGTCAAGGGCACCCTGCAGGTTATCCCTGAAATAGCGGATCATGGCTCGCGTTATGTAAGAGCCCGCACTGCCGGGATCCAGATAGACGCAGCGGTCCAGGTCCGATTCGGCATCGGCGTAACGCTCCATGCGCGCCAGCATGATGCCACGGTTATGGAGGTTCTGAATGTCATATTTGTTTACATCGACCGCCTTGTCGGCCCAAGAGAGTGCGCCGGTGCTGTCGCCCGACTCCCACAGGAGCTCGGAGCGCATGGCCATGGCAGGCGTGTAACGGGGCGACGATGCAAGGAGTGTATCGAGGGCCAGCATGGCCTCCTCCTTGCGGTCCAGACGTATAAGGCTCAGTATGAGGTTATGACGCATGGATATGTTCGCGGGCTCAAGACTGAGTCCGGCGCGGAAGTCCTCTATGGCATCGTCATAACGCTGCTGAAATACCCTGGAGAGGCCTCTCACCTGATAGGCCCTGAACACGAACGGGTTGCGGTCCAGGGTGTAGTTACAGTCCATCTCGGCACCACGGTAGTCCTCAAGCGAGAGCT
>CADBXO010000027.1 GCA_902798685.1 uncultured Bacteroidales bacterium | reverse complement strand
TCCTGGCGGGGCTGACGGGCGGGACGCTCCTCATAACCCTCGGGCTTCTCGATGAGAGCACGACGTGACAGTTTGAACTTACCGGTCTTGGGATCGATGTCAATCAGCTTAACCTGAATCTTGTCACCCTCCTTGATGCCGGTCTCCTCAATGGTCTCGTAACGCTTCCAGTCAATCTCACTGATGTGGAGCAGACCGTCCTTACCGGGCAGGAACTCTACGAACAGACCGTAAGGCATTACTGAACGTACGGTACCCTCGTAGGTCTCACCTACCTCAGGAATTGCTACGATAGCACGGATCTTGGCCAGAGCAGCCTCGATGCTGTCACGGTTAGAAGCGGCAACCTCAATCTTGCCTACGCCGTCAACCTCATCAATGCTGATGCTTGCGCCTGTCTCCTCCTGCATACCCTGGATGATCTTTCCGCCCGGGCCAATGACTGCACCGATGAACTCCTTAGGAATGGTAAGAGTCTCAATGCGGGGTGCGTGGGGCTTAAGATCTGCGCGAGGCTCAGGAATGGTCTCGGTGATCTTGCTAAGAATATACTCACGTCCGGCCTTGGCCTGAGCCAGAGCCTTCTCAAGAATCTCATATGACAGACCGTCGCACTTGATATCCATCTGTGTAGCGGTAAGTCCCTTTACGGTACCGGTGGTCTTGAAGTCCATATCGCCCAAGTGATCCTCATCACCAAGGATATCTGACAGAACAGCGTACTTGTCTTCGCCCGGGTTCTTGATAAGACCCATTGCGATACCTGATACGGGGTTCTTGATCTTTACGCCGGCATCCATCAGAGCAAGTGTACCTGCGCAAACGGTAGCCATTGAAGATGAACCGTTTGACTCGAGGATATCTGATACTACGCGAACACAGTAGGGATAATCCTCAGGAATCTGACCCTTCAGAGCGCGCCATGCCAGGTGACCGTGACCAATCTCACGACGTCCCATCAACCATCTTCTCATCGTCCTTGGTACCCAGTGTTACAGAGCACAGAGCCTGTGTCTCACCACGGGTGAATATTGATGATCCGTGAGGTCCGGGCAGATAACCTACCTCGCACCAGATGGGACGGATATCGGTTGTCTTACGACCGTCCAGACGCTTGCCCTCATCGAGCACGCAACGACGCATTGCATCGCGCTCTACGTCGTGGTAGTAACGGTCAATCAGAGCATCCTTCTCGGCCAGCTCATCCTCTGACATCTCGGGATGTGCTGCATGATACTGCTCCTTGAACTCGTCACGTACAGCCTCGAAGTTGGCCTCACGTGAATGCTTGTCGGCATTACCCTCGGCAGCCAGGTTGTATGACTTCTGATAGCATGCATCCTTAACGGCCTGACGCAGATCCTCGTCGTTAACCTCGTGGCAGTACTCGCGCTTAACGGTCTTGCCTACCTCCTCGGTCAGCTCCATCTGGATCTTGCAGTGCTTCTTGATCTCATCGTGAGCGGCCTTCATGGCACCCAGCAGGTCAGCCTCGCTAACCTCCTTCATCTCACCCTCAACCATCATGATGTTGTCATAGGTTGCGGCAACCATTACATCCATATCGGCCTGCTCAAGCTGCTTGAATGTGGGGTCAATCACGTACTCACCGTTGATACGGGCTACGCGGACCTCAGAAATCGGACCCTGGAAAGGAATGTCCGATACAGCCAATGCTGCTGATGCAGCCAGACCGGCAAGTGCATCAGGCATCTGCTCTCCGTCAGCGGAGAACAGTATGATGTTTACAAAAACTTCAGCGTGGTAATTGTCCGGAAACAAAGGACGCAGTGCGCGGTCCACAAGACGGCATGTCAAAATCTCATAATCACCGCCGGGATAACGTCCGATTGACGCATACTTTTCTCTGTACTCTACCTGCAGCGGCATGAAATCAGTTCCGGGAACTGCATCTTTGGCGGCACATACAGTGGCCAGGAGCATTGTTTTGCCACATGTCAGCATTACGGCTCCATCGGCTTGCTTTGCCAGTTTCCCGGTCTCCAGTTTGATGGTTCTTCCATCAGGAAGCTGGAACTCTTTTGTTACAATTTTCATCATTAAAACAATATAAAACCTCTAATAAAAAATAATCCTATAGGATAAATTGCGGCAAAAATAGCAAATCGCAATGATTCTACCAAATATTTAACTCCGGCGCTGAAAAACAAATTTGTCCCGTTTATGAATAATGCATATATTTGCACTACAAAAACAAGGGTTCTTTATTGGATTTAGCAATGATTGAATCAATTAAGGATATCGTCGCCCGCGAGGCTCAGGCCATCCTGAACATCCCCATCGGTGACGAGTACGAAAAAGCGGTGAATCTGATAGTTCACCACGTGCATGAACTTAAAGGAAAACTGATTACAAGCGGAATGGGAAAGGCCGGCCAGATCGCAATGAATATAGCCACCACCTTCAGTTCCACCGGTACTCCGTCCATCTTCCTTCATCCCAGTGAGGCTCAGCACGGTGATTTGGGCGTTTTGCAGAAAAACGACCTGTTCCTTCTGGTATCCAACTCCGGCAAGACAAGAGAGGTTCTTGAACTCATGGAGTTGAGTCTGACACTTGATCCCACACTTAAGTTCATTGTCCTGACCGGTAACACCACCAGCCCGTTGGCCCGTCAGGCCGATATAGTTCTGGGTACCGGCCACCCCGATGAGGTATGTGCCCTTGGACTTACACCCACCACAAGTACCACCGTCATGAATGTGATCGGTGATGTCCTGGTGGTAGAAACAATGAAAAAAATCGGATTCACTGCCGAGGAATATAACAAACGTCATCACGGAGGTTATCTGGGACTGCGTTCCAAGAAACTGTTATGAGAAAGATACTCGGTATAGGAGAAACAATCTATGATATCCTGTTCCGTCAGGGCCAACCGGTAGCGGCTGTACCTGGCGGTTCGGTTTTCAACGGATTGATATCACTGGGCCGCACAGGCCTTGACTGCACGTTCATTACCGAGGTCGGTGATGATCAGGTGGGACAGAATATTCTGGCATTCATGCAGAAGAACGGAATCAATACCGATTACGTTTCATGCTACCAGGGCAAGAAAACAGCCATTTCACTGGCGTTTCTTGATGAGAATAATGACGCCCACTACAGTTTCTACAAGGATTACCCCAACAACCGTCTGGACTTTGAAATGCCGCTCATTCAGAAGAATGACATTGTGGCATTCGGAGCATATTTCGCACTCAATCCGGTTCTCAAGGATAAGGTTAGGCCGTTCCTGAACTATGCAAAGCAGCAGGGGGCCATTCTCTACTATGACCTGAATTTCCGTGACAACCACAAACATGAGGTTGAGAGCCTTCGTGACACTTTCAAGGAGAACTTTGCAGTTGCCGACATAGTTCGCGGCAGCCATGAGGATTTCATCAATGTTTACGGCCATGATGACTGCAGGAAGATATATGATGAAATCTCTAAATACTGTCCCCGTTTTATCTGCACCAGGGGAAAGGACGGAGTCCTGGTCATTGACCATGGTCAGGAGTATACCTTCAGTTCCAATCCCATCGTTCCGGTAAGCACCATAGGTGCGGGAGACAACTTCAATGCAGGAATACTCTACGGATTGTATACCGGCGGTATAGGCCGTGAGAATCTGGACCGCCTGACTCAGGAAGACTGGAGCCGTCTGATAAGATTCGGCATCGAGTTCGGAACTGAGACCTGCATGAGCACATCGAACTACGTTAGTAAAGAATTCGCACAGAAATATAAAATAGACCGCTGAAATGGCAGATAACAACACCAGTCCTGTTTTCCGAACTCCTTTCATTGTAATGCTAAGGAATCTGGTTGTTGTCTACGCCGCTTTTCTGATCTGCCACCCCGTTTTCATCTGGTATAACTGGAGCTCCTTCCAGGGCGATTTGGCCGGTATGATATGGCCCATGCTCAAAGGAGCGCTGGTTTTCGATACTGCCGGAATCATGTATATAAGCGCCCTGTACATGGTGCTCATGATGTTCCCGTTCCACTTCAAGGAGAAGTTGTGGTTCTATCGTCTCACCAAGATTATATTGGTGGTGATGGCATCGGCCGGAGTTCTGCTGAACCTGGTGGATACTGTCTATTTTCCTTACACCGGTTGCCGAAGCACGCTCCAGGTTCTGGATGAGTTCAGCGGTGAGGGCGGAGGCCAGATGACTTCCATCATATTGAGGTCATTGGCCGATAACTGGTACATGGTGCTGCTCTACATTGTCATAGTTGTGCTCCTGTGCATATTCATAAAGGTTCCTGCCACTCTGAAGTACCGCAAGACATTCGTCTATTACATGGTACGTACCTGCTGCCTGCTGCTCTGTGCAGTCGGTATATTGGCCGGAATACGCGGTGGCCTGGCCCATAACATAAGGCCCATCACCATGAGTAACGCCTACCAGTATGTGAAGACTCCGGCTCAGGCTGCGGCCATACTTAACACCCCGTTCTGCGTAATCAGGACTCTGGGAAATGAGGATATGAAGGTTCCTTCATATTTTGATGAGAAGGAACTGGAATCCATATATACTCCGGTGATTTTACCTGATTCCACCGCCACATTCCGCCCGTTGAACGTGGTAGTCCTGATTCTGGAGAGCTTTGGATCAGAATATATCGGAGCAATGAATAAAGGTACACAGGGAATCCATGACTGTGCGCCTTTTATGGATACTCTGATAAACCGCTCGCTCACATTTGAGACATCACTGGCTAACGGACGCAAGAGCATTGACGCCATGCCGTCGGTCCTGTCAGGCATACCTATGCTTAAGGATCATCTGTTCCTTACTCCCACCATCATGTCCAAGGAGATTTCGGGACTGGCCAAGGAGTTGGGAACCAAGGGTTACTACTCAGCCTTCTTCCATGGGGCCGATAACGGCTCGATGGGTTTCCAGTCTTTCTCAAGGGTGATAGGCTACAAGGACTACTTCGGTATGGAGGATTTCGTCAAGAAACCGGAGTACGGAGGAGATGCAGTATTTGACGGTTTCTGGGCCATTTGGGATGAGGAGTTCCTGCAGTATATGTGCGATATGATAGGAACCTTTAAGGAGCCGTTCCTGGCATCTGCGTTTACCGCATCATCACATCATCCGTACAACGTTCCGGAGAGATATCAGGACAAGTATCCCGTTGAGGGAAATCTGCCTATTTACCGCGGAATACGTTACTCGGACAACGCCCTGAAGCTCTTCTTTGAGAAGGCTTCAAAGCAGCCCTGGTTCAACAATACACTGTTTGTACTTACGGCCGATCATACAAACCTTTCAGAGCATCCCGATTACCAGTCTGACTACGGTAATTTCCGCGTTCCGGTTGTATTCTACTGTCCGTCGGACACTCTGGTTGGCAAGCGCAACGCTATTGCCCAGCAGTCAGACATCTATCCTTCAATCCTGGGTTATCTGGGTTATGACAAACCCTTTGTAAGCTTCGGTCAGAACCTGTTCGGCACGCCCGATGAGCAGACCTGGGGTGCTACCTTCCAGAACGGTCTCTACTCTTATTACATGGGTGATTTTCTCATCCAGTTTGACGGTGAGAACGAGACAGGCCTGTTTGCCTACAAGCAGGATCCCACTCTCAAGCAGAATCTCAAGGGAACCAAGCCTGAGGTTGAGAGTGAGATGATAAAAAAACTCAAGGCACTGATCCAACAGTACCTTGAGTATATGACAACCAAAGAATTGGTTGTGAATCAATAAACCTTGACTTTCAGCTTAGCGTAAGCGCGCTCTACTTTCTCCAGAGCTTTCTCTACACTTTCTGCACGGGCCAGGATTACGCCCATACGACGGTGACCCTTGATGAAGGGTTTGCCGAAGAAACGTACCTGAACATCAGGCTCTGAGAGGATCTCATCAACATTCTCGAACTCGATCATGTTGGTGTCACCCTCAACTACTATAGCCTTTGATGCGCTGGGGCCAAAGAAGTTGATCTTGGGGATAGGCAGACCGAGCACGGCACGTGCGTGCAGTGCGAACTCTGACAGATCCTGTGAAATCATTGTAACCATACCGGTGTCATGCGGACGGGGTGAAACCTCACTGAAGAGAACATCATCGCCGCAAACGAACATCTCAACACCAAAGATACCGTAACCGCCCAGAGCGTCGGTAATCTTCTTGGCGATGTCCTGGGCCTGTGCCAGAGCCTTGTCGCTCATGGGCTGTGCCTGCCATGACTCGCGGTAGTCACCGTCTACCTGATGGTGGCCGATGGGGTTGAGGAATGTGGTGCCGCCTGAGTGACGTACGGTAAGCAGGGTGATCTCATAGTCGAACTTTACAAAGCCCTCTACGATAACCTCACCGCCTCCTGCACGACCGCCTTCCTGGGCAATCTTCCAAGAGTTGTCAGCATCAGCCGGAGTCTTGCATACGCTCTGACCGTGACCTGATGAACTCATGATAGGCTTAACTACGCAGGGAGTACCGATCTCCTTGATGGCAGCGTCAAACTCCTCACGGGTAGCTGCAAAGCGGTAGTTTGAAGTGGGAAGGCCCAGCTTCTCATGTGCCAGCTGACGGATTCCCTTACGGTTCATTGTAAGGAATGTGGCATTTGCGGTAGGGATAACGTTGTAGCCCTCCTTCTCAAGCTTTACCAGTTCGGGAGTGGCGATGGCCTCTACCTCCGGAATGATCATATCCGGTTTCTCCTTTTCAATAATCTCACGCAGACGGGCTCCGTCAAGCATTGACAGAACATAGCTGCGATGAGCCACCTGCATGGCAGGGGCGTCGCTGCAATTCAATTGCAACCTCTTTTCCAAGTTCTCCTGAACCGCAAAGAAGTGCCTTCTTGGCAACCTTGGTAAGCGGTGTTCCGATTTTGACCATGTTTAATTATGTTGTTTACAGTTGCTGCATATCATTGAGTCGCTTGTAATAGCCGTTCAGGGCTATCAGCTCCTCATGGGTTCCGCGTTCTACAATCTTTCCTTCATGTAATACGCAGATTTCATCGGCATTTTTGATGGTAGACAGGCGGTGGGCTATTGCTACCGTCGTGCGGTCCTTCATAAGACGCTCCAGAGCCTCCTGTACCAGACGCTCTGACTCGGTGTCCAGGGCACTTGTGGCCTCGTCAAGAATCAGAATCGGCGGGTTCTTGAGTATGGCGCGGGCAATGCTTATACGCTGGCGCTGACCGCCTGAGAGCAGGCAGCCGCGGTCACCTATGTTGGTGTCATATCCGTTCTCGGTCTCCATTATGAAGTCATGGGCATTGGCAATCTTGGCAGCTGCAATGACCTGCTCGCGTGTGGCGTCCTTGACACCGAAGGTTATGTTGTTGTAGAAGGTATCGTTAAAGAGGATTGCCTCCTGGTTGACATTACCCATAAGTCCGCGCAGAGACTTGAGTGAGATATTGCGTATATCCTGTCCGTCAATGGTAATTGAGCCCTCCTTTACGTCATAGAAACGCGGAAGCAGGTCAACAAGGGTAGACTTGCCGGAGCCGGACTGGCCCACCAGTGCGATGGTCTTGCCGCGCGGTATCGTGAGGTTGATGTCATGCAGTACCTCGCGGTCATCCTCATATGAGAATGATACGCCCTCATACTTGATCTCTTTTGTGAGAGCACTGATTTCAACGGGATTTTCGGGATCCTTTATGTTGTTCTCGGCAAGCAGAATCTTGTCTACACGCTCCAGTGATGCCAGACCCTTGGGTATGGCGTAACCGGCCTTTGAGAAATCCTTGATAGGATTGATGACGCTGTAAAGGATTGTCAGGTAGTAGATGAATGTGGGGCCGTCAATGGGTGAGTGGGCCGAATTCAGAATCAGGGTTCCGCCGTACCAGAGCACCACTACGATGAGTGCCGTACCCATGAACTCACTTACCGGATGAGCCAGAGCCTGACGCATATTGACGCGGTTGGCGGCCTTGCGCAGAGATTCACTGCTGGAGGCAAAGCGTTTTGACATCTTGTCCTCTGCAAGGAAGGCCTTGATGACGCGGAGTCCTCCAAGTGTCTCCTCTAACTCGGACATTGTCTCACTCCAGTAAGACTGAACTACGAGAGAGTTGGCCTTGAGCTTACGTCCTATGGAACCCATTACCCATATGATGACCGGGCCTATAACCAGTGTGAATATGGTGAGCTGCCAGCTGATGGCAACCAGAGTACCCAGATAGACCAGGATAAGTATGGGGTTCTTGATGAGCATGTCCAGAGACTGGGTTATGGAGTTCTCAATCTCGGATACATCACCGCTCATTCGGGTTATGATATCTCCCTTACGCTCCTTGCTGAAGAATCCCATGGGAAGGCTCAGCACCTTGTCGTAGATCTGAATTCTGATGTCGCGTACAACGCCGTTACGCATGGGCACCATGACAGCTGATGAACCGAAGTAGCAGGCGGTCTTGAAGAAAGTCATGACAATGAGCACCAGACCCAGTATGAGAAGTGTCTTGGCCTCACCGTACAGGTTGATAAAATCAGTGATTTTGTAAAAGAAGTTGTTCTTGAGCACATGGAAGAAATCTTCCATTCCCTGAGCCTGAGCGAACGGTACGTACTCATATGTCTCGGTGCTTATCTTGAAGAGGATTCTCAGGATGGGAATCAACAGTGCGAATGAGAATACATTGAGTACTGCAGACAGGAGGTTATACGTCACACTCCCTATCAGATTGCGGCGGTAGGGGCGTATGAATCGTTTTAGAAATGCAAAAAGCTCTTTCATTGAGTGAAATCATTGATTTAATGTGCGAAGTTACAAATTTTATGCGGCCCAAGAAACGGGAAATGCGTTATAAATAGGTAACTTTGCGCAATATGTTGATAAGTTTTCAAGCCGATGAAATTTAAAGTCAGGAAATTAGCCGTTCTGGTGCTGTCCGCGATGTGTATCAACGCCTATGGCCAGCGTCTGCGTGCCGACCTTGCTTTTGACGGACTGTTTGACAACCGCGAATTCAAGAATGACATGCTTCCGCAGACCATCTACGGTATGCGCGTAATGCCCCAGATAGGAATTGACTATAGGAAACACTCTCTGGTGGCCGGTCTGTCAAAGGTATGGGAGTTCGGCTCGGACCAGACAATTGATCCGGACGTCATCATGTATTACCAGTACGGCGGCGAGAAGTGGACCACTATGTTCGGAGCAATTCCACGCAAGAATCTGCAGCGCCAGCTTCCTGATGCATTTCTCTACGACTCAATCGCGTTCTTTGACGCAACTATAGGCGGAACGGTCATCCAGTACCATGGCCGTCTGTTCCAGTCAGAGTTATACTGCAACTGGTTCAGCCGTCAGTCATATACAAAGCGTGAGGCATTCCGCATAGTATGGGACGGATACGTTGGAAACGGTGTGATAGGAGGCGGATGGTTCACTGCAATGACCCATTTTGCCAATACCATGCAGCACAATCACGCCCTTTACGAGAAGTTCCAGATCAATCCCTATCTGACGTTTGACCTTTCAAAAGGGCAGGCATCCGATTTCAGACTCAAGGCCGATGCCGGCGTGCTGTTCACGATAAACAACTGCCGTGCCTATGATTTCTGGTACAACCCCATAGGATTCCTGGGTGACCTGCAACTGGGATGGAAGATGTTCGACATAAAGAGCACCGTATATGCAGGAGGCCCTCAGATGCAGTATCTGGATGATCCCGAGGCAGGACTGGAATTCCACCGCAACGACCCGTTCTACAACCACTCTTTCTACAACAAGACGGAACTGGGAATCAAGTTTATTTCCGATGAAAACGTGGAATTGGGCTTCCGTTGGAACGTTCATTTCACTCCCGGATCACCTGTACATAACCAGCAGCTCATAACGCTCAAGTACAGGATCGGCGTGATAAAGAACCTGAATAATCCGCAATGAAGAGAGTTTCAGCCATAATATTACTGCTGTTACTGCCCGCCATAGAGGTCAGTGCCATCAATCCTTTCAAGCCGTATAAGCCTTTGAGAGAGATTGACTACGCCCTTAACTGGTCTCTGGGTTATGACTCCGCAAGCATTGCGTACAAACCGGACTCCTTTACCGGCCGCTCCCTGCTTCCCATGGGACTTCTGGCCACAAGTATCCTTTACAACGACAACTATCTTGACAAGCGCATAGTAAAGATAGGCGGTATATCACAACCCGCGTTGAAATCGGCAGATTATCTGCAGTTTTCGCCCTTGGCAATAATGTACGGTATGAAGGCTGCAGGTCTCCAGGGCCGAAGCGACTGGCCCCGCATGTTAACGGCCGATATGGGATCATTTGCCATCATGAACCTGATAGCCCGTCCTACAAAGCATATTCTCAAGAGGGAACGTCCCGACGGCAGGGCATTCAACTCATATCCTTCAGGACATACCGCTACGGCATTCATGACAGCTCATATGCTGCAGAAGGAGTATGGTGAGACGGTAAGCCCGTGGATAGGCGTAGGCGGATACGGAATTGCCGCAACCACCGGTATATTCCGCGTAATTGCCAACCGTCACTGGTGCTCGGATGTGCTGGGCGGCGCCGCAATCGGAATATTCTCGACGGAGCTTGCATATGAACTGACCGATATCCTGTTCGGCGAGCAGGGATTGAAAAAAGCGATCGTGGCTCCTGACATAGATGATATGCCGCGTTGGAAATTCGGACTTTACTCAGACTACAGCATGGGTTCCGATGTTTTCACGGGTGCCGGATACGGTAACCCCAATGCCAAACCGGCCTGCTCCATAGGTATTGATGCATCATGGATGCCCTGGTATATAGGTCCTACCGTACGTGCCGGACTGACCCAGATGAAATGGACCGGTGAGAACGTGGTTTATCTGGAACACATGGGCAGTGTGGCCGATGTCTATACTTTCGGTGCCGGTGTGGACATAGATATTCCCGTGATAGAAAGGATAACCGTTAACGGTCAGGCAATTGCCGGTTACTCTCCCTGTGCCAATAGCTACAGCTTCTTTGCGGACAGGGAGAAGAATCAGACGGTGGAATGGTCAATTCCGGCCGGAATGCACTGCTACGGAAACTTAGGTATGACAGTACGTACATCGACATTCTCAAGCGTCTCGATGCACGCAGGTCTGGATTTTTATGATAAGGTCTGGCGCTCATTCGTAGTGGGAGCCAGGTTCAATTATACGTTCTGATTATGGCCAAGTTCTTATCAAAACTGCTTTACTGCATCGTCTGGGTGTTCTCGCTGCTGCCCATGCCGCTGCTTTACCTGTTTGCGGACATAATCTGGCTGCTTATGTACATATGCCCGCCACTTAGGTACAGGAAAAAGATAGTACGCAACAATCTGACGCTCTCATTCCCTGAGAAGGACCGCAAGTGGCTGCGCCGTACGGAGCGCCGTTTCTACTACCAGTTCCTGTGTCAGCTCATGGAGGCTCTCAAGACCGTATCGGCCAGCAGGCGTTGGGTGAAGCGTCACATGGAATTCGTGGGCTACGAACATATAAGGGAGGAGATCCTTAAGGGAAGGTCCAACATAGGTTATCTGGGACATCTGGGCAACTGGGAACTCATACCCTCTATGATGTACCATTTTGAGGACATAGAGAATTTCAAGGGATGTCAGGTCTACCATAAACTTGAGAATCCCGTCATGGAACTCTTCATGCTCAAGCTGCGCGGCAAGTACGGAACGGAGAGCATACCTATGGAGCATGTGCTGCGCCGTTTCCTGGAGTTCAGGAATGCGGGTAAGACATTCTTTGTGGGAATGATTGCCGATCAGGTTCCCCTCTGGTGGAACACCCATTACTGGACCCAGTTCTTCCACCGCAAGACACCTGTGTTTACCGGCGCTGAACGTATTGCAAGGAAACTTGATACTGATGTTTGGTACATGTACATAACCCGCAAGAGCCGCGGTCATTACCGCTGTGAATTCCAGCTTATGTTCGATAAGACCAAGGACCTGGAGGACTTTGCGGTTACCGAGCGTTACATGCGTCTGCTTGAGGACAACATCAAGGAGTGTCCCGAACTGTGGCTTTGGACACATAACCGCTGGAAACGCAATTTTGAGGAGTATAGCCGGTGGCTTGAGCAGCATCAGAATGCTGACAGACCCAGAAACTAAAGGCTGTTACTTGCGGCCGAAATCAGCGGGGATCTCGCCCCACTTCTTGGTATCCCATTTGAGAATCCGGTTGGAGTAGGTGTTCTCCCTGAGCCAGCGCTCGGCACTTTCAATCCTTTCAAAGACGGCTTCAGTCTCAGGAGTGCGCTCCAGTTTGGTGCGGCACTGTTTCTTCTGTACCCAGTCAATGGCGTTGCGCGAGTCACTGTAAAGCGGCCAGTCAAGTCCGCGGCTCTTGTAGAGTGCAAGAGCGTGTACGATAGCCAGAAACTCACCTATGTTGTTGGTGCCCAGAATAGGGCCGAAATGGAATTTCTCCTCCATGTCACCCAGATATACGGCGCGGTACTCCATCTGTCCGGGATTGCCGCTGCAGGCAGCATCTACTGCCAGTGCCTGGCGGATAACCTCCGGTGGAATGGGCTTTTCCTTCTTCTTGCGTCCGGTATGGTCAGGGGTTTTCTTCTCGATGTAATTCTCAGGCGGCATGTTGATTGCCTCCTCGGCCTCCTCCCTTGTGGCGAAGCCTTTGTATACGGCACCTTTCCATCCTTCTACCTGCTGTTTGCAGGCCTCCCAGGAGTCATAAACCCCCGGATTGAGTCCTATCCAAACAACGTAGAATCTGGCCTGTGCCATATGCGGTAGTTTTTACATCCTTTCGGGAACCTCGATGCCCAGCAGGCCGGTGCCAAGCTTGATGATCTTGCCAACGTTCTGTGCCAGAACCAGACGGAACATCTTGAGGTCGCGGTTAGGCTCTTTCATGATGCTGAAGTCATGGTAGAACTGGTTGAACTCCTTGGCCAGGTCATAGCAGTAGTTGGCAATGACTGACGGGTTGTAGTCATCAGCTGCCTGACTTACTACATCACGGAAGCCGTTGAGCATCTGTATAAGTCCGATCTCCTTCTCTGAAATCTGTGATTTGTCATCGGCATAAAGCTTGCCTTCCAGCTTGATACCCTCCTCGGCTGCCTTACGCATGATGGAGCGTATGCGGGCGTAGGTGTACTGGATGAACGGACCGGTATTGCCGTTGAAATCGATGGATTCCTTGGGATTGAAGGTCATGTTCTTGCGGGCATCGACCTTAAGTATGAAGTACTTGAGGGCACCCATTCCTACAATACGCATGATCTCATCCTGCTCCTCCTGTGTCAGGCCGTCCAGCTTGCCCAGCTCGGCTGATGTGGCGCGTGCTGTCTCGATCATCTCATCCATCAGGTCATCGGCATCTACGACAGTTCCCTCGCGGCTCTTCATCTTGCCCTCGGGGAGCTCGACCATTCCGTATGAGAAGTGTACCAGATCCTTGCCCCACTTGAAACCCAGACGGTCAAGCAGTATTGAGAGCACCTGGAAGTGGTAGTTCTGCTCGTTTCCTACTACATAGATCATGCGGTCAATGGGGAAGTCCTTGAAACGGAGCTGTGCGGTACCTATGTCCTGAGTCATGTAGACCGATGTGCCGTCACTGCGCAGAAGCAGTTTCTGGTCCAGTCCGTTCTCGGCCAGATCGGCCCAGACGGAACCGTCCTCCTTGCGGAAGAAGAGGCCCTTCTCCAGACCCTCCATAACGGTTTTCTTACCCTCCAGATAGGTCTGTGACTCGTAGTATATCTTGTCGAAGCTTACGCCCAGACGACGGTATGTCTCATCAAAACCGGCATATACCCAGCTGTTCATGCGCTCCCAGAGTGCACGGACCTCAGGATCACCGGCCTCCCACTTGACCAGCATGGCGTGTGCCTCCTGCATCAGGGGTGACTCCTTCTCAGCCTTGGCTTTTGCCTCCTCCTGAGCCTTCTCGTCAAGCTCTGCGAAGTTGGCGGGCAGCAGGCTCTTGACCTCGGCGCGGAAATGCTTGTCAAACTCCACGTAGTAGTCACCGATCAGGTGATCACCCTTTTTACCGGTTGATTCTGGAGTTGCGCCGTTACCCCACTTGAGCCATGCAAGCATTGACTTGCAGATGTGGATACCGCGGTCGTTGACTATGTTTGTCTTGACTACCTTGTAGCCGTTGGCTGCCATTACGTTTGAGAGTGCGCCGCCCAGCAGGTTGTTACGTACGTGACCCAGGTGAAGCGGTTTGTTGGTGTTGGGGCTGGAGTACTCGATCATTACCAGCGGAGAATCTGCAGTTGCCTTGCGCAGTCCGAACTGCGGGTCCTCATTGATGCCGTTAAGCATCTCAACCCATGCTGAAGTGGAGATGACCAGGTTCAGGAATCCCTTGATGACATTGTATGAACTGATCTCCTCAACGTTCTCCATAAGCCATACGCCTATCTCGCCGGCTGTCTGTTCCGGACCCTTGCGTGACATCTTAAGATAGGGGAATACAACTATTGTCAGATGACCCTCGAACTCCTTCTTGGTCTTCTGTACCTGGACCGATGAGGCCTCAATCTCCTGACCGTAGAGCGCCTTAATTGCCTCAACGGTCTTTTCAGCTACCAAACTCTCTATTTTCATATTCTCGTATTATGGACCGCAAAGTTACTGAAAAAATGGCTACTTTTGCTGCCCATAACATAGATTATGAATAAGCTACCACCTATAACTAAAAATCTGCTCATCATAAACGTTCTCTGCTGGATGGGCACGATGGCACTTGCCAAATACGGAATAGACCTTCACAAACTGTTCGGACTGCATTTTTTCCTTGCTCCGAGTTTCAGGATATGGCAGTTGATTACCTATATGTTCCTTCATGAGGGATTCCAGCACATATTCTTCAATATGTTCGCCGTCTGGATGTTCGGACGCATCATGGAAATCCAGTGGGGATCAAAGAAATTCCTCCTGTTTTACCTCATCTGCGGAATCGGAGCCGGACTGACTCAGGAACTCTGCCAGTTTGTACATTACGCATTGGTTTATTCCCATTATGAAGTTGTGGCTGTAGGCAACGGAATGACAATTCCCATGCTGCAGTATCTGGACAGAATACTTACCGTCGGCGCATCGGGTGCAGTCTACGGAATCCTGCTTGGTTACGGCATGACATTCCCCGACAACCAGCTGTTCATAATACCGTTCCCGTTCCCCATCAAGGCCAAGTGGCTGGTAGTAGGCTACGTAGTTCTGGAGCTCGCGCTCGGCCTCAGAAACAGTGCCGCCGATAACGTCGCTCACTTTGCCCATCTGGGAGGAATGCTTGCCGGATTCCTGATGCTGTTGTACTGGAAGCACAAGGAACGTAAGGACAACCATATCAAATTCACCTGGTGATGAGTCTGTTTGACGAACTGATTTCCAAATTCCGCTCCGGCGACATAGTGACACGCCTGGTGTTCATCAACTGCGCCGTATTCATTGTCATGCTCCTGCTTGACATCAACTTCACCCTGTTCTCTTTCGGTGAGGACCGATATGCATACATAGTCTGCAACTACCCGTGGAGTCCTTATCTGCTTTTAAGGAGGCCATGGACTGTCGTAACGTCATTGTTTGCCAGTTGGGGCCTATGGCATCTGATATTCAACATGATCATTCTGTACTGGCTCGGAAACGTGTTCATGCGGTACTTTACATCGAACAACCTGCGCGGTCTCTACGTACTGGGCGGAATTGCAGGAATGATCGTTTTCACCGGTGCATTCATGCTGTTCCCCTCGCTTCAGTTAAAGGACTGGACAGGCAGCACCCCGCTCTGCTCGGCCTGTATCCTGGCCATCTGCACAGCCCTGGCATTCCGTGTGCCCGACACCACCGAGCCCATACCGCTTATCGGCCCGGTCAAGATCAAATACATTGTCCTGGTGATTGCAATAGTAGACGTGGCCATGCTGCCGCATGTCAATCCCTCCACAGACCTGATTCATCTGGGTGCCGCAGCAGTAGGCTGGGCATTCCACTACCTGCTCCGCAAGGGAAAGGACATTACCGCTCCCGTTACAGCCGTAGCAGTCTGGCTTGACAAGATCTTTACTCCAATCTTAAAACGAAAGTAAGCTGGTGAGGCTCTTTTGCCGACGGAATGTACTGAGGCTCAGTCTTTGCGCCCCAGGCATCGTTTCCGCCTACACCGATTATTTCCTTGTCGATGTTGATGTAAATAAAAGGCTGTCGATGTAACTCATAACCGTGACGGGCTGCCTCCAGATCGGTCTCAGAGTAGCAGTTCCAAATTCTAAGATTGAACGGCTCATTTGAATATACACTCATCCTACTGGGACGCCATAGTTTCTCATACATAAACAATCTGCTACTTAGGATGAAAGAATAGCAGTCACTTCGGTTAGAATTATCCTGAGGATAGACATAATCAACCTGATAGTCTTTAACGGACATAGAATAATCCCCAAAAAGCGCTCCATTTTTGCGGTCCGGGTAGTTCTCCCATGGACCGCGCCCTGTCCAGCTAATGCTGTCATAAAAAATGGGCGTTTTCATCCGTATACCGAACCTTGGCAATGACTCGACCTCAACTTGAGCAGGGTCATAATTGAGAGAAACCTTAACTTCAGACTCACTGAACTCATAACACATTGTAAGCAGGGCACCTACAGTGGTCTTGAAATCATATCTTATCTGACTGTATTTTTTACCACCACGTTTTACGGTACGTATTTCTGAACTTACAACCTCTCTTTCCGGACCAACATTACGCCATACGCCCATAGAGCGCTCATAGTCATTGCGCATCTGATTATCATTGGCCGGTTTCCAGAAATCAGGTTCCAGAGGTCCTGCCAGATACTCTGTAGTATTTCTCCACTTTATGGAAGTCAAAGCGCCTATGGAATCAACTGTGAATGTACTCTTTCCGCATGTAATCACATAACCGCCGTCAGAATCAGGTGAGATGCTTTTATTGCGTTTGAGAATCTTACCTGAATTATCCCAATCAAATGTCTTAACTCCAGGTTTCCTATCAAGGAACTGATCATAAGCCACAACATACCCGGCATCGGCCCATAACGTAGGTTCCTTGAGCTTGGCAAATACCTGAAGCCATCCCTCAGCAAGAGGAATTCTGAGAACCCCGTTTTCATCGGGTTTATAGTCTTTGAGGTTTACTTCATAATCAAACTCGTCTATTCCAGTAAAATAGTCCAGACTGCTCACTTTGACATATGCATAACATTCCTCCTCATCCACATTCAGCAACTCAAACTTTAGGGGCTGATAGACGTGCTTGACCTCATAGTAGTGCGGATGCGGGGTGCGATCCGGGGCCAGCAGGCCGTTTATCACAAAGTTTCCGTCGTTGGGCATATCGCCGAAATCTCCTCCGTAGGCCCAGAATTCACCCTCTTCAAGTTTCAGGCCGCTGCCCTTATACGCAAGCGGTGAGCCGTCAATGGGTTTGGCAATACCCTGATCCACCCAGTCCCAGATAGCTGCTCCGGCAATGCTAGGATCGGAATAAATAACATCCCAATACTCCGTAAGATTACCGCCTGAGTTACCCATCATATGGGCATACTCACGCATTATGAACGGACGGTCCGATACCCTCTCAGCCACCTGTTTGAGCCGTGAGGGCGACAGATAGCTGTCATCATAAAGGTCCGATACCGAGAGGTCCGTATCACAGAACACCAAACGGGTTGAATCAAGTTCATCCACCTTAGCGCGCATGGCGCGCATGTTGACTCCTGCTCCGCCTTCATTTCCAAGTGACCAAAAGAATACGGAAGGATGGTTAAAGTCCCTTTTCACCAGTGATTCCGCACGGTCTACATGGGCTTTCATCCACTGCGGGTCATTACCCATCTGGCGGTTACGCAGACCGAATCCGTGTGACTCCTGGCAGGCCTCATCCATAACGTAGAGTCCGTAGCGGTCACAAAGCTCGTAAAGTATAGGTGAATCGGGATAATGTGATGTGCGCAGCATGTTGATGTTGGCCTGTTTCATAAGCTTTATATCAAGCTCTGTCGTAGCGGCATCCACATAATGGCCGGTACGGGGATGATGGTCATGACGGTTCACGCCGCGCAGTTTAACGGGCTGGTCATTTATATACATCACCTCTCCGCGTTTCTCAATACGCCGTACGCCGGTGTTCTGCACGAAACTCTCCACAAGGTTTCCTTTGGCATCCAGCAACTCTATCAGGCACTCATAGAGATTGGGCTTTTCGGCCGACCATACCAGGGGATGCTCCAGAATGCCTGTCATATTCAGGGATACCGTATCACCTGCCTTTATGGATTTGGAGGCATCGCAAAGGATCTGATTTACCTCCTTTCCATCGGTATTATTTCCTTTGAGAGAAACTCTTACCGACATCTCATTTGACTTTATACGGGCGGTATTTGCCAACTGCACATCAACATTGATTGCAGCGCTGCCGAAATCGGCCGATGGAATGAGCGAAATCCTGTAATCTGATATATGCTGCATAGGGCGTTTCCACAGTTTGACCGAACGGAATATGCCGCTCAGACGCCAGAAATCCTGGTCCTCAATGTAAGAACCGTCACACCAGCGATAGACCTCCACCGCCAGAAGGTTCTCACCCTCCTTCAGGTATCGGGATATATCGAACTCGGCGGGCGACATGCTGTTCTGGCTGTACCCCACCTTCTGTCCGTTCACCCAGACATAGAAAGCCGAACTTACGGCCTCAAACTCAAGTATCCAGTTGTGGGCGCTGATATCGGAAGCATTGAAAACAGTCACGTAACTGCCCACCGGATTACGGTTCTCATATGCGGTCCAATTGCGGTCCGGCGTACCGGTCACGCTGGGATGGCTGCGACGGAACGGATATCGGGAGTTTGTGTATATGGGGGTTCCGAATCCCTGCATCTGCCAGTCACAAGGCACATGGATATCGTCCCAACTGCTCACGTCATAACCAACGGTATAAAAATCGGCCGGACGATGGTCCGGATCAGGTGACCAACGGAATTTCCAGGTTCCGTCCAGGTATGTAATCTCAGGATTGGTACTGTGGGTTGAAGGATTACCCAACGTAACGTGATACGGGAGTTTGTTAATGCCTATTACGTCCGGATTCTCCCAGTCCGGCAGGTTCTGAGCTGCGCCAAAAACTGACATCAGCAGCAATAAAGGGGTTAGAACTATTCTCATAATGTCACAAAGATATCCCTTTTGGCTTGCAGACCAAAAAAAAACTCTATATTTGCACCCTTGAAATTTTACGCACACGTGCACAAATAATTAATAACACAATAAACAGTATGCAAAACAAAGGATTCGTAAAGATTTTTGCGATAGCACTGACAATAGTATGTCTGTTCTATCTCTCCTTTACATTCAAGACCCGCAGCATTGAGAACAAAGCTGCCCAGAGTCAGGATGAGCAGGCCTATCTTGACTCTGTAATGAACAAAAAGGTCTGGCTGGGTATCTATTCATACAAAGAGTGCCGTGAGATGCAGATCGGTCTTGGTCTGGATCTTAAGGGCGGTATGAACGTCATTCTGGAGGTTTCGATACCCGATGTGGTTAAGGCTCTTGCAGCTAACAGTCAGGATCCCGTATTCCTGCAGACCCTTGACGCAGCCAAGAAGCGTTCAGTAAGCAGTCAGGACAACTTCGTTGACATCTTCGCTCAGGAGTATGCCAAGATTGCCGGTGCCGATGCCAAGCTGAGTGCTTTCTTCGCCACTTCAAACCTCAAGGAGAAAATCAATTCACAGACTCCCAACGATGAGATCATAGCTGTTCTCAAGGAAGAGGTTGACGCTGCAGTAGGCAACTCATTCAACGTACTGCGCACACGTATCGACCGCTTCGGTGTAGCACAGCCCAACATTCAGGAACTGGCTGGAAAGCAGGGCCGTATCATGGTTGAGCTCCCTGGTATCAAGGAGCCCGAGCGTGTACGTAAGCTCCTTCAGGGTTCAGCTAACCTGGAGTTCTGGGAGACCTATAAGACATCTGAGATTCAGGATGTTCTCAACCGCATCGATTCACGTCTGGCTCAGAAGTATGCCGATGAGAACCCCGAGGAGGTTAAGGAAGAGGCTGCTCAGGAAGAGGCTGCTCAGGAAGAAGCAGCTGCTGAAACAGACCTGGCCGGACAGCTTCTGGATTCTGACAACGCTGAAATCGAGAAGGCAAACGCCGCTCAGCGCGAGGCTCTGCGTAAGAGCAATCCTCTGCAGTCACGTCTCATGGCTTATCCTTACGGCGACAGCTGGGTAGCAGGTGTTGCTCACTACTCAGATACAGCCGAAATCAACCGTATGCTGGCATCAGCTGAGGCTAAGGCTATCATCCCGCGTGACCTCAAGTTCCTGTGGGGTGTATCACCCATGGACGGTACCGAGTCATACTTTGAGCTCTACAACATCAAGAGTGACAACAAGAACGGTCAGGCTGACCTTACCGGTGATGTAGTCACTGACTCAAAGGCTGATTTCGACCAGCATGGAAGACCTTGCGTAAGCATGTCTATGAATACCGAGGGTGCACGCAAGTGGGCTACTCTTACCCGTCAGAACGTAAACCGCGGTATTGCTATCGTACTTGACGGTTATGTTTACAGTGCTCCTAACGTACAGAACGAGATTTCAGGCGGTCGCTCAGAGATTACCGGTAACTTCACCGTTGAGCAGACTCAGGACCTTGCCAACGTACTTAAGTCAGGTAAGATGCCCGCTCCTGCCAGAATCGTTCAGGAGGACATCGTAGGACCTTCACTCGGTCAGGAGTCAATCCAGAAGGGATTCACCTCATTCATCATAGCATTCATCATCCTGATGATCTATATGTGCTGCATCTACGGATTTATTCCGGGTATGATAGCAAACGGTGCACTTCTGCTCAACTTCTTCTTCACTCTGGGTATCCTTACCTCATTCCAGGCTGCTCTGACAATGTCAGGTATCGCCGGTATCGTACTTACCCTGGGTATGGCAGTCGATGCCAACGTGCTTATCTATGAGCGTACCAAGGAGGAGCTCAAGAGTGGCAAGAGCGTTCAGTCAGCTTTGACAGACGGTTACAAGAACGCCTTCTCAGCTATCTTCGACTCAAACTTCACATCAATCATAACAGGTATCATCCTGTTCAACTTCGGTACCGGTCCTATCCGCGGATTCGCCACCACACTGATCATCGGTATCATCTGCTCATTCTTCACAGCAGTGTTCCTGACACGTATCGTTTACGAGCACTACCTGGGTAAGGGTAAGCTCCAGAACCTGACCTTCACAACCGCTTTCTCTAAGAACCTGATGCAGAACACCTCTGTCAAGTTCATGGAGTCAGCCAAGAAGTCATTCGCCATCTTCGGTGCAATTGCCATCATCTGCATTGCATTCCTTGCAACCCGCGGACTCAGCAAGAGTATCGACTTTACCGGTGGCCGTAACTTCGTAGTTCAGTTTGAGGAGCCCGTTGAGCCCGAGGAGGTTCGTGATATCCTTGAAAATGTAATTACCGAGGACAATGTACAGGCAATAGCTCTGGGTACTGATCACAAGACCATCCGTATCTCAACCAACTATCGTATCGATGAGGAGTCCGAGAACATCGACTCAGAGATTGAGGAGTTCCTCTTCACATCACTCAAGTCAGCGGGCAAGCTCAGCTCAGACCTGACTCTGGCTACATTCATCGATCGTGAGAACCGTGACGGCGGCTCAATCATCAGTTCACAGAAGGTCGGTCCTTCAATCGCCGAGGATATCACACGCGGTGCTATCATCTCTGTGATCCTGGCCCTGATCGCCATCTTCCTCTACATCCTGATCCGCTTCCGCAACGTAGCTTACTCAGTAGGTGCCATCTTCGCCCTCTGCTTCGATACCCTTATAATAATAGGTATGTATTCAATCTGGTGGGGCATCCTGCCGTTCTCACTTGAGATCGACCAGACATTCATCGGTGCCGTGCTGACAGCTATCGGTTACTCAATCAACGATAAGGTGGTTATCTTTGACCGTATCCGTGAGTTCACCGGTCTCTACACCAAGCGTAACCGCAAGCAGTTGTTCGACGATGCCCTGAACACCACTCTGGCACGTACCATCAACACATCAGTAAGTACATTGATCGTGCTGTTGGCTATCTTCTTCCTGGGCGGTGACAGCATCCGCAGCTTTGCATTCGCAATGATCCTGGGTGTTGTATTCGGCACATGCTCATCTCTGTTCGTAGCTGCTCCTACAGCTTACCTGGTTATGAAGAAGACCAAGAAGGAAAAGGAGGAGATCGCTGCAGCAAAAGCATAAGGAATAACCCTTCCAAAATGACCGGGGTCCGATAATTCGGGCTCCGGTTATTTTTTTCATTAAAAAAATCTTACATATCCATGAAATACCGATATTTGCATCTGTCTAATCAAAAATGCAAATGAGAAAAAAGCTTATTTCAGTGGTATTGACGGCTCTGGTTTCCATGCCGGTTTTAGCTCAAGCCGTAAACACTGACTCCATCAAGGCTCAGATGGACAAGATTGAGATTACCAATCAGGGAATGAAACAGGTAATCGAGAATTATAAGAAGGGCGTTATCAAAGGTGACCTTGAGTCAATGACTATGCTAGGTCTGGAATGTATTTCGGGCAAGTATGTAAAGCCCGACGCAGCAATGGGTCTTGTACTTCTTGAAGATGCAGCAAATCAGAACTTCGTTGACGCACAGTACAATCTTGGTAACCTGTACTACGGCCTTTGGGCAAAGAGACCGAATAACGACACCTATTTCTCACAGGGAGTTAAGTGGCTCAGAAAGGCCGTCCGTGCAGCCGATAACCGCTCTGTCTTACTCCTGGCACGTTTCTACTATGACTACGGCATTTATAAGAAGGAAATCTCATACGTAGACGGCAGCATAAAACTGCTCGAGTCATACCCCGCAGTCACAGAAGTAAGCAATAAGGAAGAGCAGGTTCTCAATGCACAGGCTTTGTTGGGTACGGCCCACCTGAGCAAATGGCGTCTTGAGAGTGACACCACAGCCCTGCGCGAAGCTAAAAAATGGTATCGTACACTGCTCAAGTCAGATCTGCATTTCCCCAACTTTACGCAGTATATAGATTCAATGCAGATTGTTCTGAGCATGGGTGTTCCCATGAGAATTGACCCGCAACCCACAGCCCAGGAGATTGAGGAATCACAGAACACCGGCGGAATGGGAGGATTCCCAGGCGGTGGATTCGGCGGTGGATTCGGTGGAGGCCGTCCCGGAGGAATGCCCGGAGGAATGCCACAAGGACCGCAGATGCCGCAGGCCAAGTTCCTGGGAGGCAATGGAGCCATGCAGCAGTTCATACGCTCCAACACTCTCTATCCTGACAACCTCAAGAGCCAGAAAATCAACGGCAGGTCCACAATATCATTCACTGTCGATACTGACGGCTCCATCATCTATCCTTTGGTATCCAACCACGCAGTTGTCAACGACGTAGAGATATTCATCATGGACCAGGAGGCTCTGCGTACCATTATGATAATGCCTGACTGGATTCCGGCCGAACAGGACGGCAAACCCGTCCAGGCTCAGCACCAGGCTACCGTCAGCTTCGGTTCAGGCGGCGGCCGCGGCGGATTCGGATTCTGAATAATTTCCGTATAGAAACTTGCATATATGCGGTATTTTTATAAAATGCCGCATATATTTGTACATTCTGTATACTAAATAGGTTTAAAAACGAATAATAAACGGAATAATCTTGTAATTTTGCGCCGTTTTGAAATGTATAATCAAAAAACACTATACAAAAGCTATGACAGTAAAAGAATTGGATCAGGTTGTTGTCCGCTTCTCAGGAGACTCCGGTGACGGAATGCAGTTGGCCGGCAACATCTTCTCTACTGTTTCGGCTACGGTCGGAAACAGTATCAGTACCTTCCCCGACTATCCTGCCGATATCCGCGCCCCGCAAGGCTCTCTTACCGGTGTATCGGGTTTCCAGGTACACATCGGCGCAGGCAAGGTTTACACCCCGGGTGATCAGTGTGATGTTCTGGTAGCAATGAACGCTGCCGCTCTCAAGACACAGCTCAAGTACGCCAAGCCCAACGCAACTATTATCATTGACACAGACGCTTTCAAGAAGGCAGACCTTGAGAAAGCCGCTTTCCAGACAGAGGATCCGCTCGCAGAGCTGGGCGTTGATCCGGACCGCGTAATCGCATGCCCCCTTACCCAGATGGTAAAGGACGCTCTTGCTGACAGCGGTATGGAGGCAAAGGCAGTTCTCAAGTGCCGCAATATGTTCGCTCTCGGTCTGGTATGCTGGCTCTTCAGCCGCGACCTCGAGATCGCTTTCAACTATCTGCGTGACAAGTTCGCCAAGAAGCCTGAGCTGGCCGAGGCCAACATCAAGGTTATCCAGGCCGGTTATGACTACGGTCACAACACTCACAGCAGTGCCATGAACGTTTATCGCATTGAATCAAAGCAGAAGGAGCCCGGCCGTTACATGGACATCACCGGTAACAAGGCTACCGCATACGGCTTCATCGCCGCTGCCGAGAAGGCTGGCCTCAAGCTCTATCTGGGTTCATATCCTATCACTCCTGCAACCGATGTTCTGCATGAGCTCTCCAAGCACAAGTCACTCGGTGTTACCACCGTTCAGTGCGAGGATGAGATTGCAGGCTGCTCATCGGCCGTAGGTGCATCTTTCGCAGGCGCTCTTGCTGTAACTTCAACATCAGGTCCCGGTATCTGCCTTAAGTCAGAGGCCATGAACCTGGCTGTCATCATGGAACTTCCGCTTGTTGTTCTGGATGTTCAGCGCGGCGGTCCCGCCACAGGTCTTCCCACCAAGTCAGAGCAGACAGACCTCCTGCAGGTTCTCTTTGGCCGTAACGGTGAGAGCCCCATGCCTGTAATTGCAGCCACATCACCTGTTGACTGCTTTGATGCAGCATATCAGGCAAGTAAGATGGCTCTGGAGCACATGACTCCGGTTGTCCTTCTGACCGATGCTTTCGTAGCCAACGGTTCAGCAGCATTCAAGCTTCCCAACCTGGCCGAGTATCCCGCCATCAACCCTCCCTACGTTCCCGAGGAACTCAAGGGTACATGGACTCCTTACATGCGTGCTGAGAACGGCACCCGTTACTGGGCTGTTCCCGGTCGTGAGGGATTCACACACATCCTGGGTGGTCTGGAGAAGGATAACAAGACCGGCGCTATCAGCACCAATCCTGAGAACCATGACCTGATGACACGTCTGCGTCAGCAGAAGATCAATAACATTGAGGTTCCTGATCTGGAGGTTATAGGTGACGTTGATGATGCCGACCTGCTGATTGTAGGTTTCGGCGGAACATACGGACATCTGCGTGCCGCCATGGATGAGCTCCGTGCTCAGGGCAAGAAGGTTGCTCACGCACACTTCAAGTTCATCAACCCGCTGCCCAAGAACGCCGCTCAGGTACTCACTAAGTACAAGAAGGTTGTAGTTGCCGAGCAGAACATGGGTCAGCTTGCAGCATTCCTCCGCATGAAGGTTGACGGACTGGTTCCCTATCAGTTCAATCAGGTAAAGGGTCAGCCGTTCGTTGTAAACGAGCTGGTAAGTGCCTTTAATACAGCCCCGTTGGTGCCCCGGATGCGGTGACCACTTCTTCCTGGCATCGCTGCACAAGGCTATGGCCGAAATCGGAGTCGCTCCATACAATACCGCAGTTATATCAGGTATCGGTTGCTCAAGCCGTCTGCCTCACTACATGGCAACTTACGGCATGAACACCATCCACGGCCGTGCAGCTGCAATCGCTACCGGTTGCAAGGTTGCCAACCCCGACCTGACCGTATGGCAGGTATCAGGTGACGGTGACGGTCTGGCTATCGGCGGTAACCACTTCATTCACGCCAACCGCCGTAACATCAACCTCAATATGATTCTGCTCAACAACCGTATCTACGGTCTTACCAAGGGTCAGTACTCACCTACTTCACCCCGTGGTTTCGTGAGCAAGTCAAGCCCTTACGGCACCGTTGAGGATCCGTTCCGTCCCGCAGAGCTCTGCTTCGGCGCACGCGGTCACTTCTTTGCCCGCGCCGTTGCCACCGATGCAGCAGGTACAGTCGATATCCTCAAGGCCGCTTACAACCACAAGGGTGCATCCGTATGCGAGATCCTGCAGAACTGCGTTATCTTCAACAACGGTACACACGATGCAGTATACAACAAGGAGGGCCGCGCCAAGAACGCCATCTACGTTAAGCACGGTGAGCCCCTGGTATTCGGTGAGAACAACGAGTTCGGTATCATGCAGGAGGGATTCGGCCTTAAGGTCGTTAAGATCGGTGAGAACGGCATCACACTCAAGGATATCCTTGTACACGATGCTCACTGCCAGGACAACACCCTGCAGCTCAAGCTTGCCCTGATGGGTGACGGCGACGGATTCCCCGTAGCATTGGGCGTTATCCGTGACGTTGAGGCTCCTACCTATGACGATGCAGTAACCGCACAGATTGAGGAGGTCAAGGCCGCCAAGAAGTATCACAACTTTGCCGAGCTCCTGGAAACCAACGACATCTGGGAAGTGAAATAAGTAAAGTTTCCTAAAAAAAGAAGGTCGGACAGTCTCCGGCCTTCTTTTTTTATATATTCGCGATGTTACTAAACCTTTTTTACAATGAACTATTTCAAAAGAAACTTCTTGTTTGCATCGGCCGTACTGTTTACCGCGTTTGCATCGGCCCAGGAGAATGGAGAAACATTCACTACTTTCAAGGAAGGCGGTCATTACTTTATCACCGCAAGTATCAACGGAAAACCCGAGACTCCCATAATGCTTGAATCGGGAACCCCGGCCCTGTTCGTGGATTCGGCTTTTGCCGTCAGCAGCGGGTGCGTCGACATCTCTGATTACCCTCCATCCAAGAAAAACCTCTCCCTTAACGGCGTTAAGTTCAGGATTACCAATGAGGGTGACGGAAAGGTCCGCATTGGCAAACATACCATATTTGAAGGACCCGTATTCATTCTGGCCGATTATGAAAACCCGTACCATGTGACGGTTCCCATTCATCTGCTTCACAATGAGGCCGATGGAGGCAGCCGTATTGTAAAGGTCGATCTGGCCGATGACCGTCTGCAGATGATGTCCAGAGCCAGTCTGAAAGAGGCTGGACTTAAGGATCTCAGCAGTTACCGGATTACCTATAAAACCTATATGCACATGCCGGCAGTGAAAACTCTCCTTAAGATAGAGGAGGGCGGTAAGGAGCGTACCCTGAAGGGAAAGTATTACATTGACCTGGGTAATGCCGAGGTCCTGTTCCTGGTTGAAAAGAACAAGAACACCGCCAAGTTCCTGGAATCCAATTCCGACATGTCACTACATGAGGCAGTTGCTCCCAACGGATATGTTGTGGGCCGATACATATGGGCCGATAAGTGCACCATATGTGATATGGAGTTCCAGGACGCCCTGATAGTGGTTTCACCCCATTTCCCGCCCACACAGCCCGAAGGAGCCATCGGCCTCAAGTTCCTCAAGGAGCATCCCGCCATCATGGACTTTGACAAAAAGCGCCTGTACTTAAAATAGTACAATTGGGGCCTGTCCCCTTTTGTATCATTTTGAAGGTCGGACTGGTTCCGGCCTTCTTTTTTTATGCTTTCCAGCCCACTCTGGAGGGTATTTGGGCAGAAAACTAAAATTTTTTTGAAAAAATAGTTGAACTATAGTTGATTTATAAAAATAATGTTGTATGTTTGCATTGTCAACTATGAGTGAACTATAGTTTATTGCAATAAATAATATGAAAAAGTTAAGTAAGAAAGAACTGGAAATCATGGAGTTGTTCTGGAAAAACGGAGCAATGACCACGAATGAGGTCCGGGAACTTATGCCGGAACCGAAGCCGCACATCAACACCATCTCAACCCAGGTGCGTATGCTGGAAAGCAACGGATTCCTGGATCACCGTAAGGAGGGAACCGGTTACCGCTACTTCTATAAGATAGAGTGGCAGGATTACAATGAGACTTTCAACGGTAATCCCGAGACCAAGTGTCTGGACAACTCGTACATCAAGCATGTATCGGCCCTGGTCAAGGATGACAAGATTACGGTAGATGAATTACGTGAACTGATTAACCTGATTGATTCTGAAAACTAACTAATAACAGTCCTTAGCAATGATAGCATTTCTCTTATATCAGCTAAAGGTGGCCGTGGTTGCGGCTGTATTTTACCTAATATACAGACTAACCTTAAGCAAGCAGACATTTCTCGGCTTTAACCGCGTCATGCTGCTTCTGATAGTAGCACTTGCCTTCATTCTCCCTGTTTGCCGCGTCCAAAACGCATCTTTGGTTAATAATGTCAGGAGTATGCTCCATATTACTCCTGTAAGTACCATGATCTCAAACACCACAGCCTTGCAGTCTCTCTCCGATGAGACAGTTACAGCAGGAGGATCAGTGGCCGGTCAAGAGGCATCGGCCCTGATTCCCGCTGAAGAGAATCCCGTACCGGACGTAGTGGAAAAAGAGCCTATGAGCACAACCCGCCTTATTTCCATTATCCTGTTTGCCGTCTGGTGTGCCGGATTCCTCTATCTGACAATCCAGAAAATCATATCACTGCGCGCAGTACGCAAAGTGATCAAGAGCGGCCGATACGCGGACCGTCAGGACGAATGTGATGTAATCGAGAATGACTACATCGCACAGCCCATGAACTGGATGAGTTATATCATGATGCCGCACGAGTGGCTCCAGAAGGAAAACGCCGCCGTATGGAAACACGAGATGTCACATGCGCACAAGGCACATTCGCTGGACCTGCTGCTTTTAGACCTGATGCAGGTATTCCAGTGGTTCAACCCTGTAATGTTCCTGTTGCAGAAGGAACTTGAAATGATCCATGAATACCAGGCAGACCGTGCTGTATTGGAATCAGGGGCCGATGCCCGCCAGTACAAGCTCATGCTGGTCCAGGCCGTGGCCGAGAGCCGCGGATATGCCATGACAAGCTGGCTCAGACAGACCAACCTTAAAAAACGTATAGATATGATGCAAAGAAAAGAATCTAACAGATGGAACAGACTCAGAGCTCTGTTCATCCCTTTGTTTGCAACCCTGTTTGCACTAGCCAACACCGCAATGAGTGTTGCACAAGACAAGAACTTCCATTGGCCTGTCTTTGAGGACGGCAAGACATGGATTTACCCTGACGGATCGGCAAAGGTCCAGACTTTTGACGGAGTGACGGCCAACATGAAGGCCGATGAGGTTCCTGATTACCTTGCCAAGTACAAGGGTGTCAAGACAACCCGTATGACCCTGCGTTATATGGAACCCGTTCAGGACCTGAGCACGGTTTACCCGCTCGCACGTAAGATGGCCGATAAGGGCATCCACATCAATGTGGCCAACAACGACGAGATGCTCACCCGCATGACCATGCCCGAGTTCCGATGCCCGGCCATCTATGACCTTGGCGGTGGACAGTTCAAATTTGAAATGAACTGCGAGAGTGAGGACAACTCATCTTTGCAGACATTGGTCAGAATGTTGGCCACGGCATTTTCAGAGATGTTACCTGACTCACTGAAAGATATGATGTCGGAGAGCAGCAACCCCTCAGTTACCGGTGACCTGAAACTCATGCTGGACTGGGTGGATGTATTTGACGGCCACGGTATTGCCATCTTTGCAAAGGATATGACAACCTCCCAGGTTGACAAGATCTCAAAGGCAGCATTCAAACGCGGAATAGACCAGGTATCACTGGTGACTGACACCATTGATCTGGTGTATAACATGGTGACCATTATCCCCAAGAACTACAGCTTTGAAAAGGAATTCGGCAATATTGATGCCATTGAAGCAGTACAGAAGCTTCTTGACAGACAAATCTCTGATTACGAGAGCAAGGGTCTGGTAATAGAGAACCCCAAGATTTTCTATGACCCGCTTCAGGCCGGTCACAGTATAAGAGAGGTCATCAACACTCCCGATGAGCTTGTTCTGGTGGCATCATATAACCGTCCCAAATACCAGTGGGTAATAGGATACAAGGATGCCGAGATAGAGGTGAACGGCGTACGTTACAAGGCCACCAAGACTGAAGGCATGGAAGGATTTGAGGACAACTATTTCTGGAGTCCCACTATGGGTATCTTTGTCCAGACACTTCATTTCCCGCCCATCCCCAAGGATGTCAAGACAATTGATTTCTATGACTGCAGCCCCACCAACACAAAGAAGATGATCCAGGTAACCGAGGATGACTCATTCATGAACGATGTCCGTTCCATCAAACTCGATGTCCAGGAGAACCTCAAGACCACTCATATCAATGACGATGTCAAGGATTATTTACGTGCAGACCGTGTTGATTTCTTTAAGGACAAGACCGTGGTCAACTGCCTTATGCATACTCATGCGGCACATTCAGTCCCCGGTCATGTAGGCAGCGACTTTACTCTCACTATAGGAAACGGTAAGGTAGTCAAGGCGCTTGGTATCGAAGGCATTCCTGCAGACCAGGATTTCGACCGTCACGGCGACTGGATCAGGACACCGTTCCAGGTAGTGTTCCCGGTAATAACTGAAGAGGAATGGAACTCAACCGACGACGGCAAGATTCAGCTCCGCGGATCCATCCTTCACGAGCCCATGACCCTTACGTTAAATGCTCCCGCCACGGCAAAAAACCCGATACCGATGTTGCCTGTCACATCTCTTGAAAAGGGTAGTTATAAAGCAGCGTTGACAAAAAGGGAGAAGATGAAATTGGGAGATGTGGATCTGGGATGGATGCCTAAAGAGCAAATTGAATTGACCAAATTCGATGTTGCCGCCAACGGCAGAATAACCATTGAGGGTGATACTTCAGGACATCTCGCAGACGGAGTTTATACTCTGAAAGTGATTGCAGGAACCAAGGAAGGATCAGATTATATGTCTTTGGTTGAACTGGCATCATCTAATGCCAGCATAGAGTTTGAAGCATACAAACTGACCTTGGGAGCAGCCGACATCTACACCTTCAATACTCCGACAGAGATCAACGGTGTCCCCGTCGATGACAATGCCGATGTCTGGACTCTGTCACTAACCTCGGCAGAAACAACAGTAACAGACTTGTTCAAATAAAGAACAATACATAAAAAAGGCGGTCAGACAACCGCCTTTTTTTGTACCCTCGCTGGGAATCGAACCCAAATTTAAAGTTTAGGAAACTTCCGTTCTATCCATTGAACTACAAGGGCAAACAGGTTTCAACCTATTCGGCCGCGAAGATACTGCTTTTTTGCGTAAGTTTGCAATAACTAAACCAATTGCATATGAAAAGATTTATTCTGTTTGCAGCATCGCTGCTATTCATTCTGACATCCGGAGCTCAGGAACCCACCGTAGTAATCAACATGTGGCCTGACGGCGCTCCAACCAGCAACGGACTTACCGGCCCCGAGAGGGTCATGGATATGCATGTATCGAACGTAACACAGCCCACGCTCACCATCTGGGCTGCTCCCAACCCCAACGGCCTGGCAGTAATAGCCTGCCCCGGCGGCGGATATACAGATGTATGGAACGGATCCGAGGGCAACAACATGGCCCAGTGGTACATGGATCAGGGCATAACCCTGGCCGTACTCAAATACCGCCTTCCTAACGGACATTATGAAGTTCCCCTGGATGACGTACATGAAGCCATGCGTCTGCTTAAGGCCGATGCCGATAAATACGGAATCAAGAAGATAGGAGTACAGGGATGCTCAGCCGGCGGTCATCTGGCTGCCACTGCCGCCACCCATTATTCAAGCCCCGAGCAGCGTCCTGATTTCCAGATCCTGTTCTACCCGGTAATCACCATGGACAAGAGTTTCACCCACATGGGTTCACACAACAACCTGCTGGGCAGGAACGCATCGCAGGAACTTATAGACCTCTACTCAAATGAGAAGCAGGTTACCCGTGAGACACCTCCCGCATTCATTATGGCCAACTCCGATGACAACCTGGTGCCTGTCAAGAACAGCATCGAGTATTACAATGCGCTTCAGGCTAACAGAGTACGTTCAGCACTTCACGTCTATCCGTCAGGCGGGCACGGCTGGTGTGCCAATGAAAACTTCGTTTACCGCGAACAATGGATGAGCGACCTCAAGCAGTGGCTCTCACAGATAGCTAAATAAAAAAAGGCGGTCGTTTGACCGCCTTTTTTGTTATGCATTGGGGATTTATTTCTCGCCGAAGCACAGATCACCGGCATCACCCAGGCCCGGAATGATGTAGGCGTGGCTGTTGAGTTCGGGATCCACAGCGGCGCACCACAGGGTGGTGATGTCCTGCGGGAACATCTTGCATACGTAGTCAACGCCGGCCTGAGCTGCAATGACTGAGCACAGGTGAATACGGGCCGGAGTTCCCTTGAGCAGCAGTGCGCGGTATGCCAGATACATACTGTTACCGGTAGCCAGCATCGGGTCAACCAGAATCAGGGTCTTACCGTCCAGTTTGGGTGATGCCATGTACTCAATGTGCACGTCAAAGTTAACCTCATCCAGATATTTACGGTAGGCCGATACGAACGCGTTCTCGCAGTGGTCAAAGTAGTTGTGGAAACCCTGGTGCAGAGGCAGACCGGCGCGGAATACGGTACCGAGCACGATATCCTCCTCCGGGACATTGATGGTTGATACTCCAAGCGGGGTCTGGACATCCTTGGTCACGTAATTCAGTTTCTTGCTTACCTCAAGTGCCATGATCTCACCGATACGCTCCAGGTTGCGGCGGAAACGGAGCTGGTCCTTCTGAATGTTCACGTCACGGATCTCGGCGATGAACTGGTTCAGAATGCTGTTCTGTTTGTTAAAATCAATAACTTCCATATTGTTTTATACTAATTGTAGTCCAAAATCGGGGTGCTCAAACTGGGCAAAAGTACATATTTTGCGTAAAAAACAATCATTATTCTGATTTTAATGGGTAACTTCAAACCCCGAAAAATCATAAACAACACCAATATAAATTATGAGAATCAAGAATCTGACTCTTCTCCTTCTGGCAACAGTCATGACAGGAGCAATCAGTGCCCAGCAGGGCGCATGGTGGCAGCAGGCCCCGTCTACCGTTATCAATCCCGATAACACCGTGACTTTCAACTATCGCAACGCTAACGCCAAGTCCGTAAAGGTATGGACTCAGTTCAGCGAGAGCGTTGACATGACCAAGGGTGCCGGCGGCGTATGGACCGCAACCATCGGCCCCGCAGAGCCCGATATCTACCCCTATCACTTTGAGGTGGACGGCATCAGCGTAATGGATCCCCAGTGCGCAGAGTGGTTCCCCAACGAGACTTTCAAGAACAGCCTTCTGGATATGCGCGCCGACAAGCTGAGCGCCCTCAAGGATGTTCCCCACGGCAGCGTGGATTACCTGAACTACTGGTCACCCGGACTGAACATGTTCATCCCGGTAATCGTCTACACCCCGCCTTTCTATGACGATCCCAAGAACAAGGACAAGCAGTACCCCGTAATGTACCTCATCAGCGGTACCACTGATACCGAGGAGGTATATTTCAAGGTTGGTAAGATGAACCTTATCCTTGACAACCTGATTGCCGAGGGCAAGGCTCAGGAGATGATCCTGGTACTCCCCTACGGTAACGCCACACTGCTCAAAAGCGAGCGTCAGCCCCAGCCCCAGGGTGGCCGCGGCGGTATGGGCGGCATGGGTGGCTTCGGCGGAATGGGCGGAGGCTACAACTTCAATGCCGATTTCACCGACGTACTGATGCCTTTCGTAGAGAGCAACTACCGCACTATCAATGATGCCGATCACCGCGGTATCGGCGGTTTCTCACGCGGCGGTAACCAGGGTATGGCCATCGGACTTGCAAACCTTGACAAGTTCTCATACCTGTGCTCATACAGCTCATTCACTCAGGTTCGCGACAGCCAGTTTGAGGATTCAGAGGCTTTCAACAAGAAGGTACATCTGTTCTGGCTGGGTATCGGCACCGATGATTTCCTCTATGGAAACTCAAAGGACCTGATGCAGATGCTTGACCGTCATAACATCAAGAACGTAAAAGTATTTACACATGACAAGTACGGCCACACCTGGATGAACGCCCGCTACTGGCTCGAGAAGTCATTCCCCCTGCTCTTCCAGGATCAGGCTGTCATCGACGCAGCAGTTGCTGAGAGCATGAGCCTTGAGGAGGCCGAGAAGGTACGTCTGGAGAAGCTGGGCGGCGCAGAGCCCTCACGTCTTACCGGATCACTCATGACCAGCCTCTTCCCCGCCGGCGTAAAGTCACCCGAGTACAATGCTGACGGTACAGTAACATTCCGTTGCCAGGCTGCCGATGCACAGAGAGTCGAGCTTGACTGCCAGATGTGCGGCCGCAAGCCCATGCAGAAGGATGACCGCGGCGTTTGGAGCATAACCGTTACTCCTCCCGCACCGGATATCTACCCCTACTCATTCATCATTGACGGCACACAGACCGCCGATCCCAACAACATGCACCTGTTCCCCAATGAGAACTTCAAGAACAGCCTTGTTGACGTACGCGGTGCCGAGCCCAGCGTTCAGGACATCCAGGATGTTCCCCACGGCAAGGTATCATACCGCTACTACTTCTCAAAGGCCTGCGGTGTAGAGCGTCCCATGTGCGTTTACACTCCTGCCGGATATGATCCCAAGGGCACTGAGAAACTCCCCGTTCTCTATCTGATCCACGGTATGACCGATACCTACGAGACCTGGTTCAAGGTTGGTCAGATGAACAACATCCTGGACAACATGATTGCCAAGGGTGAGGCCAAGCGCATGATCGTAGTAATGCCTTACGCAAACCCCTATCCCGAGATGATCGCCCAGGGTAAGGCCGAGGCATATGACCCCATGGACACCAAGCTCACCACCAAGGAGTTCATCGAGGAGGTAATTCCTTTCATCGAGTCAAATTACAATGTTATAAAGAATGCCGATAACCGCGCAATCGCCGGATTCTCTCTGGGCGGACGTCAGACACTGGCTGCAGGTTTCGGTAACCCCGACAAGTTCCACTACGTAGCAGCCTTTGCACCTGCCATCGGCATGCAGGACAAGGAGGAGCATCTTACCAACTTCAAGAACGGCACATACAAGCCTGTCAAGAAGCTCAAGAAACAGCTCAAGTTCATGTTCATCGGCACAGGTAAGGAGGACGGTCTGGTAACCATATCAGAGGCTCTTGACCAGTATCTGACCGAGAACGGTCTCAAGCACACCTTCTACAACCCCGAGGGTGGCCACACCTGGATGAACTGCCGCGACTATCTGGAACTCACAGTTAAGGAACTGTTCAAGTAATGAAACGCTCACTATTCCTTTCAACATTGTTGCTGGCCGCTCTGCCCCTGATGGCACAGCAGTCAAGAGTGAACATACAGTATGACCCTCAGCGCACCGAGCCTGAGGGCATACTTCCTTATAATGCCCGGGTACTGTCACCCGAGGTGCATGATGACCATACCGTGACATTCCGCGTCAACGCTCCCAACGCCACGACCGTTCAGCTGACCGGTTCAATGTTCGTGGGTAACAACCGCCAGCGCCCCAACTTTACCAAGGGCGACAACGGTGTCTGGGAACTGACCATCGGCCCCCTTGCTCCTGAGATTTATCTCTACTACATCATCATTGACGGAGTTCAGAACATCGATGCCAACAACCAGTTCACCGGACATGCAGCCATGCCTTCATTCAGCATGCTCTTTGTTCACGGCGACGAGCCCGCATGGTATGATCCCAAGCCGGATGTACCGCACGGAGCCTGGACCACACATTACTATTATTCAAATGTGACAAACGGTCTGAGAGACCTGATTGTCTATACTCCGGCAAACTACAACCCCAAGAAGAAGTACCCCGTACTCTACCTGATGGGAGGTTCGGGTGACCTCACCGAAACCTGGATCATGCACGGACGAGCCAACTGGATACTGGACAACGTGATTGCCGAGGGCAAGGCCAAGGAGATGATCGTGGTATTCCCCAATGACCAGATGGTAACCCGCAGCCATCCGCAGCACACCGAGCTTGCATTCCCCATGATTGAAAGGGACCTGATTGACAACATCATCCCGTTCGTGGAGTCGCACTACAGCTGCATCAAGGACAAGCACGCCCGCGCACTGAGCGGCCTGTCGATGGGCGGCCGTATGACCCAGTACGTAGCTCTGCGCAACCTGGACGTGTTCGGATCGGCCGGAATCCTGAGTGCCGCCATAGAACTTGACGAGACACCCGCCATCAAGGAACCCGATGTCAACAAGAAGATTGACTACCTCTTTGTAGGAGGCGGTCAGTACGAGACAGGATTCATGGGACGTCACACCACCCTGCACAACCAGCTCGACGAGCTAGGCGTAAAGCATGAGTATGACGATGACGCTCCCGGAGCACACGATCTGGTAACCTGGCGCCACCTGCTCTACTACCACTTCCTGCCCGGATTGTGGAGAAACAACTACAAGTGGAAGTAAATATTGCTAGGTATAGTAATCACTTTTGTTATCAAATATTAAATAATACTTTAGATAAAGTAAAAAGCCTTTTCGGATTTCTCTATCCCTCAAAAAGGAGTTACTTTTGTAGCCGGTTTACAAGGGTGCTTTCAAAAAGCCCTTTAAGCCGGCTATAAAATTGAAAGTTTAGTAACAATCAAACTATAAAAACAATGGCAAAAATCGATTTAAGCAAGTACGGTATCACCGGTTCAACCGTGATCGCACACAATCCTTCTTATGAGGAGCTTTTCAAAGAGGAGACAAAGGCTGGTCTCGAGGGTTTCGACAAGGGCGTAAACACCGAGCTCAACGCTGTTAACGTAATGACCGGTATCTACACCGGCCGTTCACCTAAGGACAAGTACATCGTAAAGGATTCTCAGAGCGAGAACAAGGTATGGTGGACAACCGATGAGTACAAGAACGATAACCACCCCATGTCTGAGGACGTTTGGGCAAAGGTTAAGGAGATTGCCATCAAGGAGCTCTCAAACAAGCAGCTCTATGTTGTAGATGCTTTCTGCGGTGCCAATGAGGCTACCCGCCTGGCTGTTCGTTTCATCGTTGAGGTTGCATGGCAGGCACACTTCGTTAAGAACATGTTCATTCAGCCTACTGCTGATGAGCTTGAGAAGTTCCAGCCCAACTTCGTTATCTATAACGCTTCAAAGGCTAAGGTTGAGAACTACAAGGAGCTGGGTCTGAACTCAGAGACTTGCGTTGCTTTCAACACCACAAGCCGCGAGCAGGTTATCATCAACACCTGGTACGGTGGTGAGATGAAGAAGGGTATGTTCTCAATGCAGAACTACTACCTGCCTCTGCAGGGCATATCGGTGATGACGAGCACGGATGGGACGATGAGGGCGTATTCAACCTCGAGGGCGGCTGCTACGCTAAGGTTATCAACCTGAGCAAGGAGAACGAGCCCGACATCTACGGTGCCATCAAGCGCAACGCTCTTCTGGAGAACGTAACTGTTGACAAGAACGGTAAGATCGATTTCGCTGACAAGAGCGTTACCGAGAACACCCGCGTATCATATCCTATCGACCACATCGAGAAGATCGCTCAGAAGGTAAACGGCAAGAGTGCCGGTCCTGACGCTAAGAACGTTATCTTCCTGTCAGCCGATGCATTCGGCGTACTGCCTCCCGTATCAATCCTGACTCCCGAGCAGACCAAGTACTACTTCCTGTCAGGTTTCACCGCTAAGCTGGCTGGTACCGAGCGTGGTATCACTGAGCCCACTCCCACATTCTCAGCTTGCTTCGGCCAGGCATTCCTCGAGCTGCATCCTACAAAGTATGCTGAGGAGCTGGTTAAGAAGATGGAGAAGAGCGGTGCCAAGGCTTACCTGGTTAACACCGGTTGGAACGGAACCGGCAAGCGTATCTCAATTCCTGATACACGTGGTATCATCGACGCTATTCTGGATGGCAGCATCCTGAAGGCTGAGACCAAGAAGATCCCGTACTTCGACTTTGAGGTTCCCACAGCTCTGCCTAACGTAAATCCTGCAATCCTTGATCCTCGCGACACTTACGCTAACGCTTCAGAGTGGGAGGAGAAGGCTAAGGATCTGGCTGGCCGCTTCATCAAGAACTTCAAGAAGTATGAGGGTAATGAAGCAGGTAAAGCACTCGTTGCAGCTGGACCGAAGCTCTAATCTTAACTAGACATATTATTAGAGATACTCTTTCCGGCGCATAACTGGAAAGAGTATCTTTGCTTTAAAGCTTTTACTACCAAATATTTTTAACACGAAACAATGAAGAAATTTCTTTTTACAATCGCAGCATGCCTTGTGGCAGTTATAGCATCAGCACAGCCTATGGGTGGCAGACCTATGGGTGGTCGTCCTATGGGTGGCCGTCCTATGGGAGGTCCCACCGGAGGAATGCAGAAACCGTTCTATGAGCTGGAGTCTGACTCTATCGCCGACGCCAAGATACAGGATGTAGCCGGCCGTCTGGACCTTACCGAGAAGCAGTTCGACAAGATGATCAAGCTCTATGCACAGGAGTTTGAGGAGATCTGCCGCAACCTGCAGATGTCAGTCAGAGAGTATCAGATGATGCAGAACGGCGGTTTCCGTGGACGTGGAAATATGGGCGCACCTGCTGCCAACACCAACGTTCAGTTTGACACCGCTGCCGCCAAGAAG
Organism: uncultured Bacteroidales bacterium; assembly: GCA_902798685.1. Classification (GTDB taxonomy): domain Bacteria; phylum Bacteroidota; class Bacteroidia; order Bacteroidales; family Bacteroidaceae; genus Colenecus. The sequence continues at coordinate 45,179 of CADBXO010000027.1, read as the reverse complement.
ACCTATGACCAGATCATAGCAAAGTTTGACAAACGCTACAAGAAGGCCCTTGAGCCCGCACAGTATGAGGTTTGGAAGACTCTTACGGCAACAACACTTGACAACAAATTCAGCAGCATACTCCAGCACGTTCAGGAGAACACCCAGAGTATGTTCTAACAATCAGACCTAAACATGAAGATAGCTTTAATAGGTTACGGCAAGATGGGCCACGAGATAGAGAAGATTGCTCTGTCACGCGGTCATGAGGTAGTATGTAAGATAGACATTGACAACCCCCAGGACTTTGACAGCCCTGAGTTCAAGAATGCCGATGTCGCAATAGAGTTCACCGCACCCACTCAGGCTTACGGCAACATTCAGAAATGCTTCAAGGCAGGAGTCAAGGTTGTAAGCGGCAGTACCGGATGGATGGAGCAGCACCGCGACGAGATGAAGGATCTCTGCAAGGACGGTTCCAACACTCTTTTCTGGTCAAGCAACTTCAGCATCGGTGTAGCCCTGTTCTCAAAGGTAAACAGCTACCTGGCCAAGCTTATGAACGGCTATCCCATGTATGAGGTACGTATGTCCGAGACTCACCATATCCACAAACTGGATGCACCCAGCGGCACAGCCATCACACTGGCCGAGGGTATCATCTCACAGCTGGACCGCAAGACCGGCTGGAGCAAGGGTACCGTACTCAATGCCGACGGAACCATCAGCGGTTCTTCAGAGTACAAACCCTCTGACGTACGTATCGACTCGATCCGTGAAGGCGAGATTGCCGGTATCCACGAGATCACATATGATTCAAGTGCTGATTTCATAAAGATCATCCACTTTGCAAAGGACCGCAGCGGTCTGGCTCTGGGCGCAGTGCTTGCAGCCGAATTCACCGCTGATAAGAAGGGTTTCCTCTGCATGGATGACCTGATGAACTCACTCTCATAAGAAACCTATGAAGAAGTTTGGCGAGATAACAAAGAAGGAATGGATAAAGGCAGGCATCTACCTGACACTTTATATCCTTTTCCTGATATGGGTTAGAAGCTGGATGGGCATTATACTCATTCCCTTCATCTTTGATGCACTGACCACCCACATCATCAAGTGGAAATGGTGGAAGGGTATCAAGAACAAGAACCTCTATCAGATCATGGACTGGATCGATGCAATCGTATTTGCACTCGTTGCAGTCTACTTTGTGAACATCTACCTGTTCCAGAACTACGCCATACCCTCTTCTTCACTTGAGAAGTCACTCCTTATAGGTGACCACCTCTACGTAAGCAAGGTGGCTTACGGACCCCGCAAACCCATGACTCCGCTCACCATGCCGCTCACTCAGAACACATTCCCCGGTGGCGGTAAGAGCTACATTGAAAAACCTCAGTGGCCCTACGAGCGCATAAAGGGTTTCGGAAAGATCAAACTGAATGATATCGTGGTATTCAACTACCCGGCCGGTGATACATTGGTAACAAATTCCAGCTGGTCAAGTGCAGACTATTACGGCATGATAGTTTATCCCCTGGGCAAAAGCCTTTGCAGGGATATCAACATTGACAGCCTCTCCACCCTTGAGCAGCGTCACGTATATGATTTCTACTACAAGGTAGGCCGCGATTACTTAATCAAGAACGAACAGAAGTTCGGCAAGATTACATCCCGTCCCGTTGACCGCCGCGAGAACTATGTAAAACGTTGCGTAGGACTGCCCGGTCAGACACTTGAGATCAAAGACGGAATCATCTGGCTGGACGGAGTTGAGAACAAACAGCCCGATGCAGTACAGACCAATTACGTTGTCACACTGCTGCGTCCCATACCCGAATCACTTAGGGCTAAACTTAACCTAAACCAGGAGGATCTCCCCGACAGCCACAACAAACCCGGAACCCATATCATTCCTCTTACACAGGAGGCAAAGGAACTGCTGGCAAGTCAGACCGGAATTGTCGGTGAAATCAGGCATTATGAGTGCTCCGTTGAGGAGTCCGAGTGGCTTTACCCGCAGAACAAGAACACCAAGTGGACCGTTGACAACTACGGTCCCATCTGGATTCCCGCCAAGGGTGCCACAATACAGATTGACCTTGAGAACCTCCCGTTCTATGAGCGTGTCATAAAGGTTTATGAGGGCAATGACCTTCAGGTTATGAAAGACGGCACCATTCTGATCAACGGTCAGAAGGCCGATAGCTACACCTTCAAGATGGACTACTACTGGATGATGGGCGATAACCGCCAGAACAGTGCCGATTCCCGATTCTGGGGATTTGTTCCCGAGGATCACATAGTAGGTCGTCCGGTATTCATCTGGCTCTCACTTGACAAGGACAAGAAATGGGGTCAGAAGGGAAAGATCCGTTGGAACCGTCAGTTCCGCTCAGTCAAGAAGTATAACTGATGGAGTCCGTACTGCTCAGTTCGGCATACCTGCCACCAGTAAGTTTCTTCACCGCCATCAACAGTGGCGGTGATGTTCTTATAGAGCAGTATGACAACTACTGCAAGCAGACCTATCGCAACCGCTGCAGGATTGCCACGGCGGCCGGAGTCCAGGCTCTCACCGTCCCCATCGTCAAGGGCACATCACCCAAACAGTTAATGAAGGATGTCCGCATAAGTGACCACGGCGAGTGGCGCCACCAGCACTGGAACGCCCTTGAATCGGCCTACATGAACAGCCCCTTCTTTATGTACTATCAGGATGACTTCCGTCCCTTCTATGAAAAGAAGTATGAGTTCCTGGTTGACTTCAACACAGAACTCACCCTGCTCATCATGAAACTGGCCGGCATTGACAAGACCGTAAAACTGACCGGATCATACGGTAAAAAGGAGCAAAACATTCTTGATTTAAGGCAGTTGGTCAATCCCGGAACTGACGATCCGGAAAGCAGCCGTCCATACTGGCAGGTATTCAAGGAGAAATACGGATTCCTGGCCAACCTCAGTGCGGTTGACCTTCTCTTCAACATGGGACCTGAGTTCCCTCTCTACCTTTAAAGGTAAGCCTTGACTTTTTCGAAAACTTTGTCGGGATCGATGCCGGTAAGGCAGCGGTAATCAGAGTATATGCACTCCTTCTTGCCATAGATGGAGCATGGACGGCACGGCAGGTCAAGCTGAATGCAATTCCGGGGATCCTGTCCCCATCCCATAAATCCAGCAGCCGGATGAGTGGCACCCCAGACTGAAACAACCGGTGTGGCGGTTATAGATGCCAGATGCATGTTTGATGAATCCATGCCAAGCATCACCTCCATATTGCTTATAAGTTTGAGTTCTCCCTCAAGACCCAGACGGGGATCGATAATCTCTACTGAACGGTATTTCTGAGCCCACTCCTCAACAAGCGTACGTTCCTTGCCGTAGGCGAACACGAACTGGCGGCACAGGCATGCGCTGTCTATCTGTGAAACCACATCCTCCATGAGGTACAGCGGATAAATCTTACCCTTGTGAGCTGCAAAAGGTGCTATTCCGACCCAAGTGCAGTCCTTGTCTCCTACAATAGCCTTTATGGATGACAAATCTCCCTTTCCATCGCCGAATATGGAGCGGAACTTGAGCTCAAATCCAAAGCCCAGTTTCTCCAGAACGATGCGGTAACGGTCAAATGAGGTAAGACGCGGAGTAAGGTCCTTGTTCTTGAGACGTGTCAGACGCTTGCGTGACTTACGGTCCTTGTCGATACGGCAGACTCTTGTAAAGAACAGTCTGTAAAAGATTGAGAGTGCGGTGGTACGCAACACTCCGTGAAGATCGGCCACGGCATCAAAACGTCTCTTGCGCAACTGGAAGAACAGCTTGAGCATGGCGCCGAAACCGTGATAATCCTTCTTGAGGTCAACGCCTATGAAACTCACGTTTCCGGGCATTCCGGCAAAAAAGGGAGCAAAACGCACATTTGACAGCATAGTGAAATGCTTGTCAGGATATGCCTTTGCGACCGATTCCAATACCGGAACGGTCATAGCCACGTCTCCTATAGCAGAGAAGCGGATAAGAAGTATGTTTTGATATTTGGGATTCTTATTTGGATCCATTCTGTCCGTAGAGAACAGGGTTGAGTGAGGGGTCGTTGTACATTTTCATCTGCTTGTAGACTTTCATGTACTTACGGCCTGCAGCCATATCATCAAGAAGCATGTCAATTGCTCCTGACAGGTCTTTCTTCTGCTCCAGAAGAACAGAGAGTTTCTCACGGCAGCGCTGCTGCTGATCAGCCGGCGTGTCGGTACGTTCAGCCTCAATCTTCATGTGGAAGATCTTGAGTGCCAGAATTGAGAGACGGTCAACAGCCCATGCGGGGCTCTCGGTATTTATAGTTGCATCAGGAAGTGTCTTTACCTGACCGAACTTTTCAAGGAAATAGCTGTCGATAAGCTCAACCAGATCCGTACGCTCCTGATTGGAACGGTCAATGCGACGCTTGATTGCCAATGCCTCAACGGGATCGATCTGAGGGTCACGGATTATATCCTCCAGATGCCACTGAACCGTGTCAATCCAGTTCTTGAGATAAAGATAGAATTCTATGCTCTTTTCCTTGTACGGATTTGCAATAGGAGTGTCAACATTGTCGGTCTTATGATAGTCGGCAATTGAGCGATCAAAGATCTCAAAACTTTCCTGGCTGAATGTCATGACTTAAGTGTGTTCTTTAAGATGTTGCAAAATTAGCGGTAATTTTCTGAATAGGCAACGTTTAGAGCCCAATTAGCATTACACACATTATAACCGTTTGTGCATCACTCCTTTGTTTTGTATTTCCATTGTTAGTTACTCTTATTGAAAATGGGTTTCTTTGCAGCCAAAATCATTTTTTAATACATAAAATTTACAATTATGGCAGATTCACAGATTGCAGAGAGAGTTCAGGCTATCATCGTTGACAAACTTGGTGTTGAGGCATCAGAGGTTACTCCCGAGGCAAGCTTCGCAGCTGATCTTGGTGCAGATTCACTGGATACCGTTGAACTCATCATGGAGTTCGAGAAGGAGTTCGGTATTTCAATTCCCGATGATCAGGCTGAGAAGATCACAACTGTAGGTGAGGCTATCGAGCTCATCAGCGCAGCAGCTACAAAGTAATCCGGCAATCTTCTTTCACATAAGATGGATCTTAAAAGAGTTGTCGTAACCGGACTCGGTACCGTCAACCCTCTTGGTAATTCTATCCCCGAATTCTGGGATAATGCCATAGCAGGTGTGAGCGGCGCCGCTCCTATTACCAATTTTGACACAAACGCCATACAGACCAAGGTCAAATTCGGATGTCAGGTCAAGAACTTTGACATCGCTGAATACATGGACCGCAAGGAGGCACGCAAGCTTGACAAATACAGTCATTTTGCCATAGCCAGTGCTGTTCAGGCTATCAAGGATTCAGCCCTTGACCTTGAAAAGGAGGATCTCAACCGCATAGGTGTCATCCTTGGTTTCGGTATCGGCGGTGTGGATTCCTTCGAAGAGGGTGTAGATACCATCCATGAACAGAAGAAACTTGGTCAGGAACTCAAGGTAACACCGTTCTTTGTACCCCGCATTCTGGGTTCAATTGCAGCCGGTCTGATTTCAATCATGTACAAGCTCAAGGGACCCAACTACGCTACATCATCAGCCTGCGCATCAAGTACACACGCCATCATCGATGCCGTGAACCTGATCCGTCTGGGCAAGGCCAGCGTCATCGTAACAGGTGGTGCCGAGGCTGCACTGGGTGACTGCGGCGTAACAGGATTCGGCGTAATGCACGCACTCTCCACCCGTAATGATTCACCTGAGACGGCTTCACGCCCCATGAGCGCCAGCCGCGACGGATTCGTACTCGGTGAGGGAGGCGGTATCCTTATACTTGAAGAGTATGAGCATGCCGTAGCACGCGGCGCCAAGATCTATGCCGAGGTTGCAGGATGGGGTGCTACAGCCGATGCATACCACATGACAGCTCCCGATCCCGAGGGTAACGGCGCTATCCGTGTTATGCAGGAGGCCATTCAGGACGCAGGCATGCAGCCGTCTGACATTGACTATGTCAACATGCACGGTACATCCACTCCGCTTGGAGATATTGCTGAATGCAAGGCTATCAAGGCTGTGTTCGGAGAGCATGTCTATGACATGAACCTGAGTTCAACCAAATCCATGACAGGACATCTGCTCGGCGGTGCCGGCGTCATTGAGGCAATCGCCACCGTGCTTGCCGTCAAGAACGACATTGTCCCGCCCACCATCAACCATGAAGAGGGTGATGAGGACGAGCAGATTGACTACCGAATGAACTTCACCTTCAACAAGGCGCAGAAGAGAGAGGTGCGCGCCGGTCTGTCCAACACATTCGGATTCGGCGGACACAACTCGTGCGTCATCTTCAAAAAGTTCAAGGATTGAATCATCGCTTAAGCGACATAACCCGTACTATCTACAATGCGGCATCGGCTTTACTGGCCTTTGCCGCATTGTCAGGTTGTGCAGCTGTAGGTAATCCTGACGGAGGTCCGTTTGACGAGACTCCCCCCAGAATCACCTCAAGCCATCCTGCAAACGGAGCTACAGGCGTTAAAAGCAAGAAGGTCACCATTGATTTCAACGAGTTCATCAAACTGGAGAACGCCAGTGAAAAGGTGGTGGTATCACCTCCTCAGCTCGAGCAGCCCGAGATCAAAGTGACCGGCAAGAAGATTCACGTAGAACTTTTTGATTCACTCAAACCCAACACAACCTACTCCATCGACTTTGCCGATGGTATCGTCGACAACAATGAAGGAAATCCCCTGGGTGATTTCTGCTTCCGTTTCAGTACCGGTGATGCCATTGACACCATGGAAGTATCAGGTTACGTACTGAATGCCTATGACCTTGAACCTATAAAAGGCATCACGGTAGGTCTTCACAGCGACCTCTCCGACTCAGCATTCATGACCAAACCCTTTGAAAGAGTATCCAGGACCGATGCCAGCGGACATTTCACCATCCGCGGTATTGCACCCGGCCGATACAGGGTATATGCCGTGACAGACATGGACCAGTCATTCAGCTACTCCCAGCGCAGCGAGAGGATAGCATGGATGGACTCGGTCATAGTACCCACATCCGAGTTGAGATACCGTGTGGATACCCTCTACACTGATGAAGGCAAGGTTGATACAACCGTCACCGTAGCCTTCACCCAGTTCCTTCCCAATGACATAACGCTGCTGGCTTTCACCCCGACGCCGGTACAACAGTATATGAGCGGATACGAGCGCAAGACACATGATAAGTTCACCTTGCGTTTCGCTCTCCCGCTGGATTCAATGCCAGAGATCAAGGGTCTCAATTTTGATGAGGCCGATGCCTACATCGTGCAGCACACCGAACGTTATGACACCCTGCTCTTCTGGATGAAAGATACAGCCGTCTATTATCAGGATACCCTGAGCATCAGCATAACCTATCTTGCAACAGACAGCACCAACAACCTGTCTCCAAGAACTGATACGCTCAATCTGGTAACCAATAAAACAAGGGAACAGATACTCAAGGAGCAGGCACGCAAGGCCGAAGAAGAGCAGAAGAACCTGGAGAAACAGCTCAAACGTCTGGAGCGTGCAGGTGACTCCATCGGCATAGCAAATCTGCTTAAGCCCAAGATCAAGTTCCTGGACTGCAAGATGACGGCAGGCAGCACACTGAGCCTATACCAGGATGTGACCTTGTCATTCACCGAGCCGGTAACATTCCTTTCAGATACAGCTTTACATCTCTATCTGAAGGTTGACACTGTCTGGAAAACCGTACCTTTTGAAATCGAGCAGGATCCTGTTGACATACTCACCTATTACATCTACGGCGAGTGGAAACCGGAAGAGACATTCAAGTTGGTACTTGACTCGGCCAGTGTACAGGGCCTGTACGGTCTTCACAATGACCTGGAAGAATCAACTCTCAAGTTCAACGCCCTGAGCAAATACAGCACACTCACTGTCAATGTAGCCAATCCCAAGCCCGGCTATACAGTACGTCTGCACAACAACGGAAAGATAGTAAGAACTGAGAAACTTGAAAACGGAAGTGTGGATTTCTTCCTGCTCCAACCCTCAACCTACTTTGTATCCATGTTTGACGATGCAAACGGCAACGGCAAGTGGGACACCGGTGAGTATGAGGAGAAACGCCACGCAGAAAGTGTATGGTACATAAAACGCAGCTTTGAACTCAAGCAGGACTGGACTCATGAGACTGATACATGGTATGTAGATGATATGCCGCTCACCGAGCAGAAACCTGACCAGCTCTCCAAGAACAAGACCCAGAAGAAGGAGAAGGATATCCACAAGAAGAACGTGGACCGCCTTGCCAAGAAAGCCCAGCAGGTCGAGGACGAGAAAAAGAAGAAAGAGCGTAAGCGTCAGGAACGCAAGGACCGCCGCGAAAAGAATAAGGAAAAATACCGTCAGATCAGAGCCAACGCCAAAGCCAGGAAAGAGGCGTCAAAGGCCGATGTTAGCACTCCAGACCCTGAGGAAGTTACGTCCCCACAGGAGTGACAGCTGCTCATCAGTCAAACCTTCAGCCATCAGCCTCCCGGTAAGCGATACAAACCATGAGGCATCCTCCAGACCCGGAATACCGCCTCCGCCGTCAAAATCAGAACCTATTCCCACATGCTCCACTCCCATCACGTCAATCATATGCATGATATGACGGACTGCGTCATTCACCGTGGCATCTTCCTCCTTCTTATTAAGGAAACCGCCGTACATGCAAACCTGGGCAACACCACCCGATGATGCCAGGGCGCGCATCTGCTCATCAGTCAGATTACGGGTATGGTCACAAAGGGCTCGGCTGGATGAGTGTGAGCAGATAATTGGCTTGCTGCTGCACTCCAGTGCATCCCAGAAACTCTTCTCGGATGCATGAGACAGGTCAACCATCATACCGACCTTGTTCATGCGCTCCACCACCCGCTTTCCGAACTCAGAGAGTCCGTCATGCTCATGGTTACCCTTATGTGAATCACAAATATCATTGTCACCGTTATGGCACAGTGTCATATATGCCACACCACGGCTGCGGAAACGGTCCACATTATCTATGTCAAGGCCGATGGCATATCCGTTCTCAATGCCCCTTACCACTGATTTCACGCCCTTGAACTTGTTCTGCCAGAGTTCCTCAGGGGTGGTGGCAAGCGCAGCCTTGCCGTTGCACTCACCTATGCGTTGCTCTATAAGGACAAGCAGACGGTCTGCTTTGGCGACTGCCGCTTTCAAAGACGCCTCATCACGTCCTTCCTGTTTCAGATAGGCAACCATGAAACTGGCATCCTGACGGCCTAAGTGCATCTTATGCAGGTCAACCAGCATCTTGGGATTCTTTTCAAAGAAATGAGTCCCTTCATCAAACAGCATCGGACTATCGCAATGGCTGTCCAGTATAATTGTCTTGGAATGAAGTTCCTTGGCACGGCGGTAGAGTTCAGCCTGTTCAATAAGCCAACTGAAAATGGGCAGCATGGTTCGGTCATTCTCCAGCAGGAAACACTCCGGATGCCACTGAACTCCCAGAATAGGACGGAATGTGGTTGATTCCATACCCTCAATAATGCCGTCCGGGGCCGATGCCGTAACACGGAATCCCGCCGGAACCTCCTTGACCGCCTGATGATGGAAAGAATTCACGGCAAGAGTCTCCTTACCGAAAAATCCATACAACAGAGAGTCCTTCTCCAGCTTTACCTCATGGGACGGAAGCCCACGTGCTATGGTCTGGCTATGCTCAATGCACGGCCGGTCATGTTGAGTCTTGATATCCTGATACAACTTGCCTCCCAGAGCCGCTGCCAGCACCTGAATTCCGCGGCAAATACCCAGTACAGGTATCTGACGGTCAGCTGCCAGGCGCACCAGCGTAAGCTCCTGTCTGTCGCGACGAGGGTTGATGGAGACACAGTCCAATGGTTCTTCGCCAAGAAAATCAGGATCAATATCGGCTCCTCCGGACAAAACTATGCCGTCCAAAGTGTCAAGCAGTGAAACCAGCGCCTTATCATCGTCATATGAAGGAATCACAACAGGTGTTCCGCCTGCCTCCACCACAGACATGTAGTACGCCTGGGCAAGAGTACAGTCTCCCTCCCTGAAATTACCGCTGATACCTATCACGGGAGCATGGAAACTCAATACGTCCATGCCGGATTCCAATGAACGGAGTCCGGATTCAAGCTGCTGAGCCTTATTCATTATTCTATGGGAATTTCTTTCTTGATGCTCTCATCCAGTGAAATAAGGGTCTCTGTTGCGGTGACACCCTTTATCTCCTGAATGCGGCCGTTGATAAGCTCCATAAGATGTGAGTTGTCACGTGCGTAGAGCTTGATCATCATGGTATAGCGACCGGTGGTAAAATGGCTCTCCACAACCTCGGGAATCTGGTCAAGTTCAGCTACAACCTGATGGTACATGGATCCCTTCTCAAGGGTAAGACCCACGTATGTGCAGGTGTTGTAACCGATACTGCGCGGATTTACATGGTAACCTGAGCCGGTTATCACACCGTCATCAAACATCTTCTGCACGCGCTGGTGTATGGCAGCACGTGAAACACCGCACTGAAGTGCTACATCGCGGAACGGAATACGTGCGTTCTGCGATATGATACCAAGAATTTTTCTATCAAGAGCATCCATGCGCTCTGTTGCAGAGATTGGCTTCTTAGGATTCATATTGTAAGCATTAAATGGAAATCCAATGTTATTTTGACCCAAAATTAGGCATTATTTCAATATCTTGTCATCCTGGCGCTTACAAAATGACAAAAAACAAGAGGGAGCATCAAATATGCCCCCTCCCGCTGTATTTATAAGTAAAATTACTTGATGCTTACAAGTTCAACTTCGAATACAAGTGCTGCACCGGGCTTGATGTCGTTACCTGCACCCTGCTCACCGTAACCCAGCTCTGAAGGGATGTAGAATCTGTACTTGTCACCAACGCTCATAAGCTGAAGGCCCTCGGTCCAACCCTTGATTACACCACCAAGGTTAAGGGTGATAGGAGTTGTTGACTCGTCAAATACGGTACCGTCAATCAGCTCACCGCGATAACGAACCTCAACATCACTTGTTGCAGTAGGTTTGGGACCACCGTCACCAAGCTTGATAACCTCATACATAAGGCCGCTTTCTGTCTTTACAACCTTCTCTTCCTTAGCCTTTGCCTCAAGGAAAGCTTCGCTTTCATCACGAACCTTTGAGAACTGTGCTGACATCAGAGCCTCATACAGACGGTTTGAAGTTGCATCGGCCTCATCAAAAGTCATAACATTCCAGTTATCAAGCATAGCATCGCAGAAACCTGCTATATAATTGTTCCTGTTGAACTCCTCACCGTTTCCAAAGAGATTTGAGCTCAAACCGACAAATGCCTGAGTCATCTCCTGGCAACCAATCTCAAAACCAAGTGCATAAGCCAGCTTAGCCTTATCTTCAGGATCCTTGGCTGCTTCCATGAAACCCTTTACAAAGGCCTTCATAGTTACAGAATCAATCATCTCATAAGAGAGCTGATCTTTATAGACGCGGATAGCACGACCCATACCGATTGAATAGGAGATAGTGTCCTTAACGTCCTTCATTACAACTTTACCTGTACCAGCACCAGTACCGCCGCAAGAGGCCAGTACTGCAACGGCCATAACAGCCATCAGAACATTCAGTTTTTTCATTTCCTTTTATATTTGATAAATTACAGTCATTTAGATTTGTGGCGCGAAGTTAATGTTTTTTTATATATATTCGCAGCATAACCAATTAATTGAAAAGAAATGATGAAGAAAAAGAATCTGTTTGCAGTTTTGTGTTTTGTCCTGATGGGGACATACGCCTTTGGTCAAGAACCGGGTGACACTACTCATGTCACACCATTCACTCTCCAGGAGAATCAAATCACTCTCAGTGTCGGAGTCCTGCCGATGCTCAGGTAAGATGGATGCGTTTCTATGGAGTTGATACCAATTCTGTTGCTGTTGTTGATGAGAATGGATTAGTTACAGCTCTTAAGTCCGGCACAAGGTCTATTGGAGTAGAATCTCCGAATGGAAGCAATATGCAGTATTGTCAGGTGACCGTTACTGATGATGGCAGCATCAGGTCCGACAGGATAGAAATTGCCCCCACAAATGAGTGTGAATGGCAGGATGTTGAATTTTCTCTTACAAATGACGGCACTTTCAAGGCTGAGGGAGTCTTTATGGGAAACGGCGCACAGCCCGACTATCTGAACTATATAGTGACAGATGAGTGCGTATTCCTATGGTTTGACATAAACTACGAAGATTCAACCATGATGTTCCACTACCAACCTTTCAGTCTGGAAATAGAAAACTGTAATGCACAGACATACAACGTCTATTTCAGGAATAAATCCCTGGTCATGGGACCACAGGAAACATTTGTCAGATATGCTGTCCGCAGAGGGGGTACTACCGAAATTGAAAGAATTGTCATTAACCGTGAAGAAGGTGTTATTTATGACTTGAAAGGTCTTCCGGTTATGGATATTCCCAAGAACGGTTTCTACATAAAAGACGGAAAAATAATTTACATTGAATAAAAACAGAGCCACTCAACCGAGTGGCTTTGTTATTTATTTGCTTTAAGGGCTTTAAGGATACCGAAAAATGCAGTAATTTTGAGATTTCAAACGGAAAGCCCTGAAAAAGAATGGAAATCTACTGCATTAACAACAAGAAAACTGAGAGTTTCGACCCCGGTATCTCTTTCGCGGAAGTATTCAACATCTTTGGCCCTGAACTCAAGGGAAGTCCCATGTGCGTATGCGCCAACGGCAAAGTCAAGGACTTGGAAGCAAAGGTCTATGAGGACTGTGACGTGGAGTTTCTTGACGCAACCACAAGCATTGGTGCCCGCACCTATCTGCTGGGACTTGTATTTGTGCTCTACAAAGCAGTTTCCGAGCTCTATCCCGGAAGCAGGATCAGGGTTTCAAATGCCATTTCAAAGGGTTTCTACTGCCCCGTGGAGATAGGCCGTGACATCACTGATGATGACGTTACCAGCATAAGTGAGCGTATGGGTAGTATCATCGGCCGTAACATTCCGTTCGTAAAGCATACGGCCCACACCACTGATGTGGCCGATATCATGGAGCGTGCAGGCCGTAAGGACAATGTACGTCTGCTGCGCAGCATAGGAAACATCTACACCAGCTACTATACACTTGAGGACCTGCCGGACTGGTTCTTCGGTATACTTCCTCCCAACACCGGATGCCTCAAGGTATTTGGTCTGGAGCCCATGTCGGGCGGCGTACTGGTACGTCTGCCGGACAAGAACAACCCCGAGCAGCTGGAGCCGCTTATCCGTCAGGACAAGATGTTCGAGATATTCAAGGAGCATCATGACTGGATGCGCATTCTTGGTTTCTCCACACTCGGCAGGCTCAACCAGGCCGTTGCCAAGGGTGAGACCAACATGATCATAAACGTGGCAGAGGCACTGCAGTCACAGAAGATAGTACACATAGCAGACCAGATTGTGGAGCGCCGCAATGAGGGCAAGGGACTCAAGCTGATTATGGTTTCCGGTCCGTCATCATCGGGCAAGACTACATTCAGCAAGCGTCTTATGGTACAGTTGATGGCCCAAGGACTTACGCCCAAGGTCCTTTCACTTGATGACTACTTCCTGGACCGTGACCACACCCCGCTGGATGAGAACGGCGAGCATGACTTTGAGTCACTCTATGCAATTGACCTGCCTTTCTTCAACCAGCAACTCAAGGACCTGCTGGCAGGAAAGAGCATCCTGCCGCCCAGATTCAACTTCAAGAAGGGCGGAATCCGTGAGTTCACTGACCCCGAGATGACACTGGGTGACAATGACATCCTGCTCATTGAGGGTATCCACGCACTGAACCCCGACCTGATGCCTGACATACCGGCCGATTGCCGTTTCCTGATATACGTATCGGCCCTGACATGCATACGCATTGACCAGCACAACTATATCCCCACTACCGATAACCGCCTGCTGCGCCGTATCACACGTGACCACAAGTACCGCAGTTACTCGGCACAGGATACACTGAGCCGTTGGCCGTCGGTCCGTGCCGGTGAGGAGAAATGGATATTCCCCTATCAGGAGAATGCCGACGCCATGTTCAACTCGGCCATGATATTTGAGATTGCAGTCATCAAGGATATGGTACTGCCGCTGCTGGATGAGGTTCCCGAGAACAGTCCGGAATATGCAAAGGCACAGCAGCTCAAGGATTTCCTCAAGCTGTTCAAGACCATTCCAAGCCAGAACCTGCCGCCCACATCACTGGTACGTGAGTTCATTGGAGGCAGCAGTTTCCACTATTGATACTTTGAGATGCCCGGTTTAAGCAACATACAGACTCAGGTCCAGACGCAGACTCAGATTCAGACCCTTTCACCCCAACAGGTGCTGGAGGCCCGTCTGCTTGCACTCTCTACCCTGGAGCTTGAGGAGCATGTGCGTGCCGAACTGGGCGACAACCCCGCTCTTGAGGACGGTCCCGCGGAATCATCGGCCACTGACAATGATGAGGCTGTACAGGATGATGACCTGGAGTACGGCAATGAGGATTACGGCTCACAGAATGATGATCGTGATGACTGGGGTGACGATGATGATGACTGGTATGAGCGTGGACAGGGAGGAGGCGGTCCGGTTGCCGATATCCCGCTGGCCGATACCCGCTCATTCTATGACATACTCTATGAGCAGCTGCGTGAGCAGGATCTGACCCCGCGTCAGATGAAGATTGCGCTCTATATCATAGGCTCAATTGACAATGACGGTATCCTGGACAAGGATATGCAGGCCATTTCCGATGACCTGGCATTCTATCACGATACTGACGCATCGGTCGATGAGATTGAGCAGGTGCTCAAGGTAATCCAGGAGTTTGACCCTGCCGGCATAGGCGCACGTAATCTGCAGGAGTGCCTTCTGATTCAGATACGCCGCAAACCGGATTCCCCCAGCAAGGAACTCCAGGAGCGTATCATAAGCACCATGTTCGATGAGTTCACCCACAAGCGCTGGGACAAGATATCGGCCCGTCTGGAACTGAGCAAGGAGCAGACCGATGCCGTGATTGCAGAACTAGTAAAACTCAATCCGCGTCCGGGCAGTTCTCTGGGTGAGACGGAGGGACACAGCCGCCAGCATATCATACCTGATTTCCTGCTTGACAACTATGACGAGGAGATCAGGTTCACGCTGAACAACGGAAACATACCCCAGCTGCATGTGAGCCGTGAGTACTCACAGATGCTGGACAACCAGATTAAGGAGGGCACCAGCAGCCAGAAGGCAGCCGCCGTCTACATAAAGAGCAAGCTGGATTCGGCCCGTGGCTTTATCCAGGCTCTCAAGCAGCGCGAGCAGACCATGACCCGCACCATGCAGGCCATCATCGACCTGCAGCGTCCGTTCTTCCAGGACGGTGACGAGACCCTGCTCAAGCCCATGATCCTTAAGGATGTGGCCGAGAAAACCGGATATGACATATCCACCATATCACGTGTAACCAGCGGCAAGTATGTGCAGACCCCGTTCGGCACCTTCCCGCTCAAGGCCTTCTTTACCGACGGCGTCAAGACGGACAGCGGACAGGAGGTATCGGTCAAGGAGATACACCGCATACTGCGTGAGGCTACCGATGCCGAGGACCACAGCAACCCGCTCACTGATGAGCAGCTCTCCGATATGCTTGCCGAGCGCGGCTTCAAGGTGGCACGCCGTACGGTGGCCAAGTACCGCGAGCAGATTGGCATACCGGTGGCACGAATGCGCAAAAGTTAATAAATGACAGATATGAAACCAGTAGTAAGTATCATCATGGGCAGCACATCTGATCTGCCCGTTATGGAGAAGGCAGCCGCCTTTCTGGACAGCATCCAGGTACCGTTTGAGATGAACGCATTATCCGCTCACCGCACACCTGCAGCCGTTGAGGAGTTTGCCAAGGGTGCACAGGCACGCGGCATCAAGGTCATCATCGCAGCAGCCGGCATGGCAGCAGCCCTGCCTGGTGTGATTGCAGCCAACACCAACGTTCCCGTTATCGGTGTACCCATCAAGGGTATGCTTGACGGTCTGGACGCCATGCTCTCAATCATCCAGATGCCCCCCGGAATTCCCGTAGCTACCGTAGGTGTAAACGGCGCACAGAACGCAGCCATCCTGGCCGCCCAGATTCTGGCAGTAGCCGATGCTGATCTGGCTGCACGTCTGGCCGCTCACAAGGAGGGTCTCAAGGATAAGATCGAGAAGGCCAACGCCGAGCTGAGTCAGGTAAAATACAACTACAAGACCAACTGATAATGGCCGTATACAACCGCAGGAAAACCATAAGCGTCCGTGTGGGCAGCACCGCCATCGGCAGCGATAATCCCATACGCCTGCAGTCCATGACCACCACTGCCACCATGGATACCCAAGGCTGCATCGAGCAGGCCATACGTATCATCCAGGCAGGCGGCGAACTGGTGCGCATGACCACTCAGGGCACACGTGAGGCCGAGAACATGCGCCTTATCCGTGAGGGTCTGACTGAACGCGGCTTTGATACCCCGCTTGTGGCCGATGTCCACTTCAACCCCGCCGTGGCCGATGTGGCCGCCCGTTACGTGGAGAAGGTTCGCATCAACCCGGGCAACTATGTGGATCCTGCACGCACGTTCAAGCATCTGGAGTACACTGATCAGGAGTATGCCCAGGAGATTGAACGCATACGCGACCGTTTCATCCCGTTCCTGAATATATGCCGTGAGCACGGCACCGCCATACGCATAGGAGTCAACCACGGATCACTCTCAGACCGCATCATGAGCCGTTACGGCAACACGCCCGCCGGCATGGTCGAGAGCTGCATGGAGTTCCTGCGCATTTGCGTGGAGCAGAACTTTATGAACGTGGTCATTTCCATCAAGGCCAGCAACACGGTTGTCATGATTGAGACCGTACGTCTGCTGGTAAAGGAGATGGACCGCGAGGGCATGGCATTCCCAATCCATCTGGGTGTAACCGAGGCCGGAGAGGGTGAAGACGGACGCATTAAGAGTGCTATAGGCATCGGAGCGCTGCTGGCCGAGGGCATCGGCGATACAATTCGCGTTTCTCTGTCCGAAGCACCCGAGCGAGAGATACCTGTAGCACGCAAACTTGTTGATTATGCAGCCGTTAGCGCGCAGGTGCGTGCATCGGCCAAAATTGAGAATAATATACTCCGGCTGTCATACAATGACTCTTCGCTCGAAGATTTCCAGCTGCACGCCGCCATGGATGCCGGTGCACTGCTCATTGACGGCAAGGCAGGTGACCTTAAACTGACCAACCCCAATATGACCGCCGCCCAGATCAAATCCACTGAGGAGGCCATACTGCAGGGTGCACGCATAAGGTTCAGCAAACCGGAATACATATCATGTCCGGGCTGCGGACGGACACTTTACAATCTTGAAGAGACAATTGCACGCATAAAAGCCGCCACGGGTCATCTCAAAGGCGTCAAGATAGCCATCATGGGCTGTATCGTGAACGGACCGGGCGAGATGGCAGATGCCGATTTCGGTTACGTGGGCGCAGGCCGCGGAAAGATAAGCCTCTATCGCGGCAAGGAGTGCATAGAGAAAAATATCCCCGAGGAGAATGCTGTGGAGCGGCTCCTCCAATTGATTGAAGAAACAACAAAGAGATAATATGGAAAACAAACTGACGATCTACAACACTCTTACCAGAAAGAAAGAGTTGTTTGAAGCCTTGAATCCGCCACATGTAGGCATGTACGTATGCGGTCCCACAGTATATGGTGATCCGCATCTGGGTCATGCACGCCCCGCAATAACATTTGATATCCTGTTCCGCTACCTGCAGCATCTGGGATACAAAGTCCGTTATGTTCGCAACATCACTGATGTAGGCCATCTGGAGCATGATGCCGATGAGGGTGAGGACAAGATCGCAAAAAAGGCGCGTCTGGAGCAGCTGGAGCCCATGGAGGTGGTTCAGTACTATACCCTGCGCTACCACAAGGCAATGGAGATGCTTAACGTACTTCCGCCCAGCATCGAGCCGCACGCATCGGGCCATATCATTGAGCAGATTGAGCTGGTAAAGCAGATTCTGGATAACGGCTATGCATACGAGAGCCAGTGCAGCATCTACTTTGACGTAAACAAGTACAACAAGGATCATCGCTACGGCATACTCTCAGGCCGTAATCTGGATGACGTACTCAATACAACCCGTGAGCTTGACGGTCAGGAGGAGAAACACAACCCTGCAGACTTTGCTCTCTGGAAGAAAGCCCAGCCCGAACATATCATGCGCTGGCCTTCACCCTGGAGCAACGGATTCCCCGGCTGGCACTGCGAGTGCACCGCCATGGGACGCAAGTATCTGGGTGAGCGTTTTGACATACACGGAGGCGGCATGGACCTTATCTTCCCGCACCACGAGTGCGAGATTGCACAGGCCGTTGCCAGCCAGGGTCATGACATCGTTCACTACTGGATGCACAACAACATGATTACCATCAACGGACAGAAGATGGGTAAGTCACTTGGTAACTTCATCACTCTGAACGAGTTCTTTACCGGTCAGAACCCCAATCTGAAGCAGGCCTACAGCCCCATGACCATCCGCTTCTTCATACTGATGGCCCACTACCGCGGTACCGTAGACTTCAGCAACGATGCTCTGCAGGCTGCCGAGAAGGCTATGTCACGTCTGATGGAGGCATACAATGCCATCGGCCGCATACAGCCCGCAGCTGAGAGCACTGTAAGCGTAAGCGAATTCAAGGGCAAGTGCTATGAGGCCATGGACGATGACCTGAACACACCTATCGTAATCAGCCACCTGTTCGATGCCGCCAAGGTGATCAACCAGGCTGTTGACGGCAACGCCAAACTTACCGCCGCCGATGTGGCCGAACTCAAGTCTCTGTTCGATACTTTCCTCTTCGATATCCTTGGAATCAAGGCCGAAGAAGGGGGCGGAACCGGTCGGGAAGAGGCATTCGGCAAAGTGGTCGACATGTTGCTTGAGCAGCGCGCCATTGCCAAGGCCAACAAGGACTGGGCCACAAGTGATAAGATACGCAATGAATTAACCGCTCTGGGATTCGAGATCAAGGATACCAAGGACGGTGCAACCTGGAAACTGAACCGCTAAAAATGAAGAATTCCGCCATTATACTGACGGTGCTGTTCATGGCACTCTCATGCGGAGGCCGGAAAGCTACCCAAACAACCGCTCCGGCCACTGTCCAGACCCCTGAATTCTGCGCCGACAGTGCATTCAACTACATCAAGGCTCAGACCGATTTCGGTCCGCGCGTACCCAACACAAAAGTACATGATGACTGCGGAATCTGGCTGGGAGCCATGCTCTCATCTTTCGGAGCCGATCATGTATACTTCCAGGAATTTAACGCCAAGACCTTTGACGGCACCACCCTGAAGTGTACAAACATCATAGGCAGTTTCAATATTGACCAGCCCACACGCATCATACTCTGCTCTCACTGGGACAGCCGTCCCTGGGCCGATAATGACCCCGATCCGGCCAACTGGATGAAACCCGTTGATGCCGCAAATGACGGAGCCAGCGGTGTAGGCGTGATACTTGAGATAGCCCGTCAGATGCAGAAACAGGCACCGGAGATAGGTGTTGACTGCATATTCCTGGATGCCGAGGACTGGGGTCCCGGTGACAGCTATCAGGGTCAGCATCTTGAGACATGGTGGGGTCTGGGAACCCAGCACTGGGCCAAGAATCCCCACGTAGAGGGTTACCGTGCACGTTACGCCATCCTGCTTGACATGGTAGGCGGCAAGGGAGCCGCTTTCTGCCGCGAGGGATACTCCATAAGGTTCGGCAGACCAATCATTGAGAAGGTATGGGGTGCTGCAAGAAAGCTGGGCTACAGCTCAATCTTCAAGTCTGTTGACGGAGGATACGTTACTGATGACCACTATTTCATAAACACCTTGGCACACATACCTGCCATAGACATCGTACCCTACCTTCCGGCATGTGAGGAGAGTTCATTCGGCCCCACCTGGCACACCGTAAGCGACAATATTGACAATATCGACAAAAAGGTCCTTGAAGCAGTCGGAAAGACGCTTATTGAGGTCATATACAACGAAAAACCATGACAATAGACGAACTTCAGGAGGAAGTGATTGAAGAGTTCAGCGCCTTTGACGACTGGATGGACAAATACCAGATGATTATAGATCTGGGCAACGAGCAGCCCGCGTTGGATGCTGCATACAAAACTGAGGATAATCTGATTGACGGCTGTCAGAGCCGCGTCTGGCTGCATGCAACCATGCAGGACGGACTGGTTCACTTTGAGGCAGACAGCGATGCCATCATCACGAAAGGCCTGATTGCACTGCTTATCAGGGTCCTGTCGGACCATACTCCGGCCGAGATTCTGGCCAGTGACGTTCACTTTATTGATGCTATTGGACTTACACAGCATCTGTCACCCACCCGCAGCAACGGACTGCTGTCCATGCTAAAACAGATTAAAACCTATGCATTAGCCTATTCAAAAAGTTGAACAACTCAACCGAATTTTATAAATTTGCAAACCAAACTAACGAATTAACGCATAATTATACAAATATGAACGGTAAATACTGGAATGAGGAGATTGAGACAATGCCCCGCAAACAGCTTGAGAAGCTGCAGGTAGAGCGTCTCAAGAAAACCGTCGAGATTGCAATGGGCAGCGAGTTCTACGCTCCCAAATTCAAGGAACTGGGCATCACCCCGGAGAGTATCAAGTCAGTTGAGGATATCAAGAGATTCCCCTTCACAACAAAGAATGACCTCCGTGCCACTTATCCTTTCGGTATCAAGTCAATACCTCTGGAAAAGGTAGTCCGTCTGCACTCATCAAGCGGCACCACCGGCAATCCCACAGTTATACTTCATTCACAGAAAGACCTTGACGAGTGGGCCGATGCCATGGCACGTTCCATGTACTGCATAGGTCTGCGTAACACCGACATCATTCAGAATACATCAGGTTACGGAATGTTCACAGGCGGTCTGGGCATACAGTATGCAGCAGAGCGTCTGGGCGCACTTACCGTTCCCGCAGGTGCAGGTAACAGCAAGCGCCACGTAAAGTTCATCACTGACTTCGGCACTACTGCACTGCACTGCATACCTTCATATGCAACCCGTCTGGCAGCAGCATTTGAGGAGGAGGGAATTGATCCCCGCAACACCACAGTACACACCCTCATCATCGGCGCCGAGCCCCACTCAGAGGCACAGCGCAAGCGTATTGAGGAGATCTGGGGTGCCAAGGCATACAACAACTTCGGAATGAGTGAGATGTGCGGCCCCGGCGTAGCAATCGAGTGCCAGGAGCAGAACGGAATGCACATCTGGGAAGACAATTATATCGTTGAGATCCTGGATCCCGAGACTCTGGAGCCCGTTCCAGAGGGTGAGCTGGGAGAGCTGGTTCTGACCACACTCAACCGTGAGGCCATGCCTCTGTTCCGCTACCGCACACGTGACCTTACCCGCATCCTGCCGGGTGACTGCCCTTGCGGCCGTACACACGTTCGTCTGGCACGTTTCCAGGGCCGTTCGGATGACATGATGATTGTCAAGGGCGTGAACATCTATCCTATCCAGATAGAGAAGATCCTGATGCAGTTCCCCGAGCTGGCAAGCGACTACCTGATCACCATCGAGACCGTAGGTGACAACGACGAGATGACCATCGAGGCCGAACTCGCACAGGCTACCGATGATTTCGCAATGCTTCAGAACCTGACCAAGGAGATTACCCGCCGCCTCAAGGATGAGATCCTGCTCACACCGAGAGTAAAACTTGTCGGCAAGGGTGTAATCCCGCAGTCAGACGGCAAGGCCAAGAGAGTAAATGATTTGCGTCATAACCATTAATAAAGGAGATTATGAAGACCATTAAGCAGATTTCAATATTTCTTGAGAACCAGCGCGGCAAGCTGAGTGATATCCTGACCGCCCTCAAGGACCAGAACATAGAGATCCAGGCCGCATCAGTAGCCGATACCACCGAGTACGGAATACTGCGTCTTATCACCTCAGACCAGAAGAAGGCAGCCCGTCTGCTTTCTGCACAGGGCCATTTGGTAAACCTGAATGAGGTTCTTGCAATTCAGGTTGAACCCGATACCGCCGCTTTTGCCGATGCCGTTGACGCACTGACTTCGGGAGGATGCTCAATAAGCTATCTGTACACTTTCCATAAAGACGGTAAGTTGGTTCTTATCATACGTCCTGCAAATCTTGAAGTAGCTGAACGCGTTGCCACAGAAAAGGGTCTCACCCTTATCCAGGGATGGGAATAAAACACGCCTTATTATTAACCTTTAAACCATACCATCATGTTTCTCAAAATTCTGATTCTGATATTGTTCTTTGCCGTGATGATCGGCGTCGGAATCTACTGCCGTAAAACCGCAAACAACGTACAGGGATTTGTACTGGGTGACCGTAAGGTAGGCTCATGGCTTACAGCTTTCGCATTCGGCACATCATACTTTTCGGCCGTAATATTCGTAGGATATGCAGGCCAGTTCGGTTGGAAGTACGGACTTTCAGCCACATGGATCGGTCTGGGCAACGCCCTTATCGGTTCACTTCTTGCATGGAGAATCCTGGGCCGACGCACACGTCTTATGACCCAATACCTGCAGAGCGCAACCATGCCTGACTTCTTTGGACAGCGTTTCAACTCACAGGCACTCAAGGTTGCCGCATCGGTAATAGTATTCGTATTCCTTATCCCTTATACCGCATCTCTGTATAACGGTCTGTCACGTCTGTTCGGACTCTCATTCGGCATCGACTACAGCTGGTGCGTACTCGGAATGGCTATCCTGACCGGTATCTACGTGCTGGTAGGAGGTTACATGGCAACTGCCGTAAATGACTTCATCCAGGGTATGATCATGCTGGTAGGTATCGTAGCCGTAATCCTTTCAGTACTGAACGCGGCGGATTCACCGCAGCAATTGAGAAACTCTCACAGATTCCCAGCGAGGCTGCTCCAAACCTTAACGGAGCCTTCACATCGTTCTTCGGACCTCAGCCCATCTGGCTGCTGGGCGTTGTGCTGCTCACATCACTCGGTACATGGGGCCTGCCTCAGATGGTAGGTAAGTTCTACGCCATCCGTGACGAGGCCGCCATCCGCAAGGGAACCTTCATCTCAACCTTCTTTGCCATCATCGTGGCAGGCGGTTGCTACTTCCTGGGCGGTTTCGGCCGTCTGTACGGAGGTGTCATTGATTTTGCACCCAACGGCACACCAATATATGACAGCATTGTTCCTTCCATGCTCCAGACATTGCCTGACCTGATGATCGGCGTGGTTATCATCCTGGTGCTCTCAGCATCAATGTCAACCCTCTCATCACTGGTACTCACATCAGGTTCAACCCTTACGCTTGACATCATCAAGCCGGCTCTTGCCAAGGGCGGCAAGCAGATGAGCGAGAAGTCACAGCTTCTCTCAATCCGCTTGCTGGTTGTATTCTTCATAGCAGTATCATCTGTACTTGCTATCATCCAGGCCAAGAGCTCCGTAACATTCATCGCCCAGCTCATGGGTATCAGCTGGGGTGCTCTTGCAGGTGCCTTCCTGGCTCCGTTCCTCTATGGACTGTACTGGAAGAAGACCACCAAGGCATCAGTTTGGGCAAGCTTTATCGTAGGCGTACTGATCATGTGCGGCTGCATGTACGGCACATTCACCAAGACCACATTCATCAGCCCGTTCTTCAGCTCACCCATCAACGCAGGTGTGCTCTCAATGGTTGCAGGTCTTGTTATCGTACCCATTGTAAGCCTTATCACCAAGGTTGAGGAGCCCCAGAAGGTTGAGAAGATGTTCGGCTGCTACGAACGTAAGGTTACCGTACACGCTGCGACCTCACTTATGGATGCCGAGGAAGTGAAAAAGTAAATACTATTGAATATATAAGAAATGAAGAAACTGTTACTTGGCGATGAAGCCATTGCACAGGGAGCCATTGATGCCGGACTGAGCGGAGTTTACGCCTATCCGGGAACACCGTCAACTGAAATCACTGAATACATACAGGGTTACTGCAAGAAGAACCCCGGTGAAAAGATACATAACCGCTGGTGCACCAACGAGAAGACAGCCATGGAGGCTGCTCTTGGTATGTCATTTGCCGGCAAACGCGCCCTGGTATGCATGAAGCATGTGGGTATGAACGTGGCAGCCGATCCGTTCGTGAACTCATCCATTACCGGTGTAAACGGAGGTCTGATAGTCCTTGTGGCCGATGACCCCTCAATGCACTCATCACAGGATGAGCAGGACACCCGTTATTACGGCAAGTTCGCCCTGATTCCCGTCATTGAGCCCTCATCACAACAGGAGGCATATGATATGATGTCATACGCCTATGACCTCTCTGAGAGCCTTAAGCTGCCTGTCCTGATGCGTACCGTTACACGTCTGGCCCACTCACGCGCTGTTGTATCTCTCAAGGAAAAACGCAATCAGAACGAACTGAATCCCGTCAGCGGAGTCCGTGACTGGGTATTGCTGCCCGCCATCGCAAAGCGCCGCTACGCTTCACTTCTGGAGCGTCAGCCCGAGATCATGCGTCTGTCAGTTGAGTCACCCTTCAACAGTTTCAAGGCTGAGGCCAAGCGCTACAAGTTGGGTGCCATCGCCTGCGGTAACGCTTACAACTACCTCTCAGAGTGCTATCCCGAGGGAATCCCCTTCCCCGTGCTCAAGATATCACAGTACCCCATACCTGCCGAGACCATCCGCACCATGGCCGAGCAGTGTGACTCAATCATGGTAATTGAGGACGGTCAGCCCTTCGTTGAGGAGCAGGTTGCAGGTATTCTCCCCTCTGACTGCAAGATCATAGGCCGTCTGACCGGTGAACTTCCCCGTCAGGGAGAGCTCAACCCCGATATCGTAAAGGCCGCTCTGGGTCTGGCTCCGCTGCCGCATCCCGAGGTTGCAAAGAATGTTGTGGCACGTCCGCCCGCCCTCTGTCAGGGATGCGGTCACCGCTCAGTATATGAGGCCATCAACATCGTCCTCAAGGATTACAAGGACTCAAAGGTGTTCGGCGACATAGGTTGCTACACCCTGGGTGCCCTGCCTCCCTTCCAGGCTCTTGACAGCACCGTTGATATGGGTGCCAGCATCACCATGGCCAAAGGTGCCGCTGATGCAGGCGTATTCCCCGCAGTTGCCATCATCGGTGACAGCACATTCACCCACTCCGGTATGACCGGCCTGCTGGATGCAGTAAATGAGAATTCTCCCATCACTATCATCATATCCGATAACCTGACCACCGGTATGACCGGCGGACAGGACAGTGCCGGCACCAACAAGTTCGAGGCTATCTGCCGCGGCATCGGTGTTGACCCCGACCACCTGAAGGTTGTGGTTCCCCTGCCCCAGAACATGGAGGAGATTACACGCACCCTGCGTGAGGAGATTGAGTACCGCGGCCTGTCGGTTATCATACCGCGCCGTGAATGTATCCAGACACTTGCCCGTAAGGCAAAAGCAAAAGCAGCACAGAAATGAAGACAGATATCATACTTGCAGGCGTAGGAGGACAAGGTATCCTCTCAATCGCAACAGTAATTGGTCAGGCCGCCCTTGAGGAGGACCTCTACATCAAGCAGGCCGAGGTTCACGGAATGAGCCAGCGCGGCGGTGACGTCCAGTCAAACCTGCGCATATCGGACCAGCCCATTGCCAGTGACCTTATCTCACTCGGTCAGGCCGATATCATCATCGCCATGGAGCCCATGGAGGCCCTGCGTTACAAGCAGTACCTTAGCAAGGACGGATGGGTAATCACATCATCCAACCCCTTCATCAACATAGGCAATTACCCCGATCAGAAGGCCATTATTGATGAGCTCAAGGAGTTGGGTAACGTCATCCTGATTGATACCGATGAACTGGGTAAGGAAAACAAGATGCCCAAGGCTGTCAACATGATCCTGCTGGGTGCCGCTTCAAAGGCCCTCAAGAGCATCAGCTTCGACAAGCTGTGCCAGAGCGTACGCACCATATTCGGCGCCAAAGGAGATGCAATTGTAGATATGAACATAAAGGCCCTTGAGATTGGCCGTAACTGTGAATAAAAAACACTGATGAAAACACTGATTCCTGCAAACGTCATTGACGATTACCTTGAGAGTATAGAAGTACGTGACCTCAACAAGGCCTCCATCCGTCAGGTGCTGGCCTGCGAGCTTAACGCTGAGAAAGTAACCGGTCAGGAGTTCATCCATTTTGAGATGGGTGTTCCCGGCATTCCGCCATCGGCCGTAGGTGTTAAGGCTCAGAAAGAGGCTCTGGACCGCGGCGTAGCTTCTAAGTATCCCAACATTGAAGGTATTCCCGAACTCAAGGAGCAGGCAGCCCGTTTTGTAAAGGCTTTCATCAACACCGATATCCTGCCCGGACACTGCACCCCCACATGCGGCGCAATGCAGGGCACCTTTGCCACATTCCTTCTCTGCTCACAGATAGATCCCAAGAAGGATACCATCCTCTATGTTGATCCGGGATTCCCCGTACAGAAGATGCAGGCTCAGGTAATGGGTGTCAAGACCGCCCAGTTTGACGTGGCCGATTTCCGCGCCGAGAAACTGGGACCCAAGCTTGAGAGTTACCTCAAGCAGGGCAACATATGCTGCATAGTATACAGCAACCCCAACAACCCCAGCTGGATGTGCCTTACCGAGAGTGAGATCAAAACCATCGGTGAATTGGCAACAAAGTATGATACCATCATCCTGGAGGACCTTGCCTACATGACCATGGACTTCCGTCGTGAGGGACTGGGCATACCTTTCAAGGCTCCCTACCAGATCAGCGTATCACACTATACAGACAACTACATCATGATGCTCAGCGGCAGTAAGATCTTCAGTTATGCCGGCGAGCGTATCGCAGTTGCATGTATATCGGACAAACTCTATGAGCGTCACTTTGAAACCCTGCAGAAGCGTTACAACATTTCACGCTTCGGTGCTGTCTACGCTTATGATATGCTTTACGCTATGTCATCGGGCGTAACCCACTCCGTGCAGTGCGCCATGGCTGCCATGCTCAAGGCCGCATGCGACGGTGAGTATCAGTTCCGTGAGGATATCCGCGAGTATGCACGCCGCACCGAGAAGATCAAGGCTGCTCTGCTGCGCAACGGATTCAACATCACCTATGACAAGGACCTGGAGGAGCCGGTAAGTGACGGATTCTTCTTCACTTTCGGTTATGACCTGCCCGACGGCACACCCATGGAGGGAGGCCAGTTGCTGCATGAGTTGCTCTACTTCGGCATCAGCGGCATCGTCCTGTCATCAACCGGCAGTACCCGTCAGGGTATCCGCGGCTGCGCATCGAACATCCGCGATGACCAGTTCCCCATCCTGGAGGAACGTCTCCGTCTCTTTAACGAGGCTCATAAATAGTAAGGAAGGGAACTTTTTGGGTAAAACGCTCTGAAAGGCATGAGTAAACTCCTACCTTCCAGAGCATTTTCTTAGGCACGGGCCCCTCCCGTTCACAAGCCCACGGGCGGCCATGGTTTCTGATACCTATACCCCAAAAAGTTCTGTGCACCGTGAATCATAGTAAAGATGGATTCTTTTACAAATAAATATTTGTAGAAAGGACGTATTTAGAGTATCTTGCCGTTCTGTAACGGATAATGGGAATGAAAGGGAACCTTTCAGATAGTGAGTTGGCTCTTAGATGTGCCCGTAAGGACTCAGAAGCGCAGAGCGAACTGTATACAAGATATGCAGGACGTCTCTATGCTGTTTGTTTCCGATATATCGGTGAAAGGGAGGATGCCCAGGACCTGATGCACGACGCCATGATAAAGGCTATGGAAAGCATAGGGTCATTCCACTACAATGGTGAAGGCTCACTTTACGCCTGGCTCAGACGTCTTGCTGTCAATGTGTCTATTGACAGACTCCGTGAGTTGGGCAGATACCAGACCGTATCGCTGGATTCCACGATGGAAGCAATCGTTTCTGAGCCTCAGGATGAAGATGATGTGGATAGCATTCCCGCACAGGTTATGCTTGACATGATAGCTGCTCTGCCTGATGTTAGACGTACGGTGTTCAATATGTACTGCATTGATGGTTTCAGCCATAAGGATATTGCGGCGGCTATCGGCATTACCGAGAAGGGATCGGCTTCCATTCTGGCCAAAGCACGCACTCAACTGAAGAATGCCATAAATGAATACCTTAAAAGGACAGGAAGATGAAACAATGGGAAGACAGAATTAAAGATCGCTTGGATGGCTATGAAATGAAATTGCCAGCCTCAGACCGTGATGCATTCCTGAACCGGAAGGCCACACGTGAGCGCTATGCCCGCCGTCGTCGGAACATACTGAGCCTTGCTGTAGGAATACCTGCAGCCCTGGCTATCCTTTGCGCAATCTTTTTCTTTGTGTACCTGCTGTCCAGATAAGATCAGTCGCGGCGGAACAGGTCACGGGTATAGACCTTCTCCTGGACATCATCAAGACAAGCGTCGTAGCGGTTTGCAATGATTGAATCGCAACGGCGCTTAAATTCTGCCAGATCATTAACCACCTCACTTCCAAAGAATGTATCGCCGTCCTTGAGCGTGGGCTCATAGATGATAACCTTGGCACCCTTGGCCTTTACGCGTTTCATTACACCCTGAATGGAGCTCTGACGGAAGTTGTCTGAATTGGACTTCATGGTCAGACGGTATACACCCACGGTAATAACCTTCTCGGATGCCTCATTCCAAGCGCTGTTGGCAGTGTAGTAACCGGCTTTTTCGAGAACACGGTCGGCAATGAAATCCTTACGGGTACGGTTGCTGTCCACAATGGCCTGAATAAGGTTCTCAGGAACATCATTGTAGTTGGCCAGGAGCTGTTTTGTGTCCTTAGGCAGGCAGTAGCCTCCGTAACCGAATGACGGGTTGTTATAATGGTTTCCTATGCGCGGATCCAGGCCCACTCCGTCGATGATGGCGCGTGTATCCAGACCCTTCATCTCAGCGTAAGTGTCAAGCTCGTTGAAGAAACTTACTCGAAGTGCCAGGTAGGTGTTGGCAAACAGCTTTACAGCCTCGGCCTCAGTGGTACCCATGTAAAGGGTATCAATGTTCTCCTTGATGGCACCCTCCTGCAGCAGGCGTGCAAAGGTATGGGCAGCCTCCTCCAGACGTGCAACTTTTTTATCGAATCCAACGATTATTCTTGAAGGATAGAGGTTGTCATAAAGAGCCTTGCTCTCACGCAGGAACTCCGGAGCAAATATGATGTTGGGAACAACCACCTTCATTGTGCCGTCTGCCAGGCGCTCGCGGTATGAGAACTTCTCACGTACGCTCTCGGTATAGCCTACGGGAATGGTTGACTTTATGACCATGATAGCATCGGGATTTACCTTGAGCACCAGGTCTATCACCTCCTCCACATGGCTTGTGTCAAAGAAGTTCTTCTTGCTGTCATAGTTGGTTGGAGCGGCTATCACAACGAAATCGGCATCGGAATAGGCCTTTTCACCGTCCAATGTTGCGGTCAGGTCAAGTTTCTTCTCGGCCAGATACTGCTCAATATAATCATCCTGGATGGGTGATTTCTTATTGTTGATCAAGTCAACCTTTTCCTTTACTACGTCAACAGCTGTAACCGTATTGTGCTGTGCCAGCAGAGTGGCCAACGATAGTCCTACATAACCTGTTCCTGCTACTGCAATCTTCATAATCCTCAAAATGATTAGTTATTGCAAAGGTAAGAAAAATACGATACCTTTGTCCTTGAACACAGATTTACCCTAACAATGAAATACAAATTATTAGCAATCATTCTGATGGCAGCAACAATCAACTCATGCGGAGGAGCTTCCTCACAGAACGCAAAGGCTCAGTCAGCCGACAATGAAACCAAGGTTCTTATCAAGACAACAGTAGGTGATATCACCATTAAACTCTATAATGAGACTCCCCAGCACAGGGATAATTTCATCAAGCTGGTAGAGGAGCATTACTATGACAGCATCCTGTTCCATCGCGTCATAAAGGACTTTATGGTACAGGCCGGTGACCCTGAGTCAAAGAATGCCCAGAAGGGTGCCCAGTTAGGCGCAGGCGGCCCCGGTTATACCATTCCAGCCGAGTTTGTTTATCCCAAGTACTTCCATAAGCGCGGTGCTCTGAGTGCTGCCCGTCAGGCTGATCAGGTAAATCCCGAGCGTAAGTCATCAGGTTCACAGTTCTACATAGTAACCGGTAAGACCTATGACAAATATGCACTTCAGGATATGGAGAAACAGCTCCGCCAGAAGCAGGGTCAGGGAATATTTGACAGACTTGTTGCCCAGAACAGGGATTCAATAATGAATATGCAGCTGGCAGGTGACAATGATGCTCTGATGAAACTTCAGGACGAACTCATTGCCAAGACAGAGGCTATCCTTAAGGAGCAGGGACCGTTCAAATTCACTGAGGAGCAGGTTGACGCTTACATGAGCGAGGGTGGTACTCCGTTCCTGGACAATGATTATACCGTATTCGGTGAGGTTATAGACGGCATGAAGACTGTCTATAAGAT
The DNA here is from genome assembly GCA_902798685.1 of uncultured Bacteroidales bacterium. Classification (GTDB taxonomy): domain Bacteria; phylum Bacteroidota; class Bacteroidia; order Bacteroidales; family Bacteroidaceae; genus Colenecus. The sequence goes on along the minus strand of CADBXO010000027.1, from coordinate 14,477 downwards.
TGAGCAGGCCGGAACCGATATGAATGACCGTCCGCGTAAGGATATCAGTATCATCTCCATGCAGATAATCAAATAAGGAAAACGATAGTTTATGAAAAGGAAAGTCACTCTGATTCTGGCCATGATGCTGTTGGTATTGACAGCATCTGCAAAGAAAGGCCCCAAGTATGTGTTCTATTTTATAGGTGACGGCATGGGTACCAATCAGGTTATGGGTATCCAGTATTACCTTCAGGATGTTGAAGGCCAGTACGGATACAAGCCTCTCTGCTTTACCCAGTTCCCTTACACCGGTCTGGTTATAACCTACTCCGCCAACAGTGATGTTACTGACAGCTCAGCTGCCGGAACAGCATTGGCATCGGGCCAGAAGACCGATAACAATGTCCTGGGTCTGCTGCCCGACAGGGAGACTCCCGTTGTTACCATTGCCGAGATGGCTCATAAGAAAGGTATCCGCGTGGCCATAGGAACCTCATGTTCAATTGACCATGCCACACCGGCCAGCTTCTACGGACACACACGTCACCGTAACATGTATCACCAGATAGGAAACCAGCTGAGTGATTCAGGTTTCGAGTTCTTTGGCGGTGCAGAGTTCCGCCAGCCCGCTCCCCGTGATGATGACGGTCAGGACAACTTTGTTAAGGCCGAGAATGCCGGATACACCGTTGCACGCGGATATGACGAGTATAAGGAAAAGGCCGCATCCACCGATAAAATCATTCTTATTGACAAGGAGCCCAAGAGCGCTCACGCACTTGCTTATTCAATAGACCAGAAAGAGGGTGATCTCAAGCTGGCACAGGTTACCGAGGCTGCAATTGACTTTATGATGAAGGATTCCAAGAAGGGTTTCTTCATGATGATGGAGGGTGGCCGAATTGACAATGCATGCCATGCAAATGATCCCGGCGCATACATTCAGGAGATGCTGGACTTTGACGAGGCCATCAAGGTTGCCTATGACTTCTACCTCAAGCACAAGAAAGAGACTCTTATTGTAATTACCGCCGATCATGAGACCGGAGGACTTGGCCTGACCGCAGGTGACTACAAGACCAACCTCAAGGTGCTGCAGTATCAAAAGATGAGCAAGGATGCTTTCTCAGCTCACCTGGAGCAGATGGGACGTGAGATAGGCGACATCCTTACCTGGGAGGAGGTTGAGCAGGAACTCAAGGAGAACTTTGGATTCTGGGACAAGATTGAACTGTCCGATAAGCAGACCGCCAGCCTTAAGAGCGCATACGTTGAGACCTTCGGTATGGGCCCCGGTGCACTTGAGGAGGGTAAGTATTTTGAGGTTGAGAAGATGGCCGATGAGGCTGCACGCGTCATGACCGAGTGCGCCCAGATAAGCTGGGCTGCAGGTTGCCATTCAGGCAGCTATGTTCCCGTATTTGCCATCGGCGCAGGAGCAGAGCAGTTCACAGGTCAGATGAACAACACCGAGATCCCCATGAAGATCAAGAAACTTGCCGGTTATTGATCCTGACTGAAATCAAGATAAGGCTTTAATCTTATAAGGTCCTGAGCGGTGAACTCTTCCATGAAAGAGAGCTGCTCAGGACTTTTTATTATGCCCCTCTCATTACGGAACTCCACGATGGCTCGGGCCTGATAGAAGTCAATATATGGATGACGGCGCAGTTCAGCAAGAGTTGCCTTGTTGACCGCAATCCTGCTTACGGGGATGGTATCGGTAATAATGAACCATTTCATCAGTGAATCGGGCAGTCCATCTATCTCCGCAAGCTGCGTTATTTCGGTGTAGCCGCCCAGCCGTTCCCTGTACCTTATGATCTTCATGGCGGTGGCTGTTCCTATACCGGGCAGCCTTACCAGTTCAGTACTGTCTGCCATATTCAGGTCCAGCGGCTCCGGAGGACGGCTCTTGGCTGTATATCGGACACTCTTAACCTCAACCCTTACAGTATCCCAGACATACCATTTTCTCCTTACGGTATCCCTTATGTAAACCGTGCGTCTGAATGTATCGGGAACATGAACCAGCGTGTCTGAATTCACACCGTCATCAGGAACAGGCGGGTTCCACGGATTCCGAATTATATTGACAATTATGATGACAGACAACAGGATAAGGGCTACTATCCTGTCATTTCGGTTGAAATAGAAATGGTCTTTAGACATTGTGTTATGGTATTATTGGTTATTTTTGCGGCATGTTATATTTCATCAGAAAATACCCGCTGTCGCTGCTTGCCATAGCAGCCATACTTTTTCTGTCTCTGTTCAACCCTCCCAAGACAAAGCTGGACCCTATATCAGGCATCGACAAGATTGTCCATGTCTGCATGTACCTGGGTTTGGAGCTTATTCTCTGGATTGAGTACCTGCGTCATCATGAGAACCTGAACTGGGTAAAGATACTCATATTCGGCATCATCGCCCCGATAGCGCTGGGCGGACTGATGGAGATAGCCCAGATGAAACTTACTCAGGGAAGAAGCGGTGAGTGGGCTGACCTGTGGGCCGATGTAATAGGCGTGATTGTAGGCGCAACCATCGGCTACTTTGCAATTCAGACTATCTTCAAAAAGAAGAGATAATCAATCCTTATTCCAGGTTTTGTAGGGATTTGTGGCCAGATAAGCGTTGTAATAACGGTGGTCACCTGTTACTTCTTTGCCGATGAAATCGGGCTTTACGAAAGTCTCGCTCTCTGAATTGAGCTCTACCTCGGCCATAACAAGACCCTCATTCTCACCATGAAACTCATCCACCTCAAATACATGGGGACCGCTGTGTACCAGGTAGCGGCGCTTCTCAATGGCTCCGCTCTGATGCAACTCAAAGAGTTCACGGGCCTCATCCACGGGAATCAGGTGATTCCACTCGTAACGGCTCATGCCCTTTGCGTCTGACGGACCCTTGATGGTAAGGATAGCCTCCTTGTCAGTGATGCGTACACGTACTGAACGGCCGTTCTCATGGGCAATGTAACCCTGGAGAATGTCGTAGTAACTGAAGGCCTGTGTCTTGTAGGATGTTCCTTTTACAAGAAACTTACGTTCAATCTCAATTGCCATAGTATTAGTGTATATTGGTTGAAAGACTATTACATCTGCTGTTCTTTGGACTCGGCGAACGACATCAGGTAAGACTTGATGAAACCGTCTATATGTCCGTCCATGACTCCGTTTACATCGGATGTCTGGAAACCTGTGCGGTGATCCTTGACACGGCGGTCATCAAAGACGTATGAGCGGATCTGTGAGCCCCACTCGATCTTCTTCTTGCCGGCCTCGATCTTCTCCTGCTCGGCCATGCGGTGCTGCAGTTCCTTGTCATACAGAATGGAACGCAGGTGCTGCAGTGCACGCTCCTTGTTCTTGGGCTGGTCACGGGTCTCGGTGTTTTCAATAAGGATTTCCTCCTCAACACCTGTATAAGGATCTTTGAACTGGTAACGCAGACGTACGCCTGATTCCACCTTGTTCACGTTCTGACCGCCGGCACCGCCGCTTCGGAATGTATCCCAGCTCATGAGTGCAGGGTTGATGTCAACCTCAATCGAGTCATCGATAAGCGGGGTTACAAAGACGCTGGCGAATGATGTCATGCGCTTGCCCTGAGCGTTGTAGGGTGATACGCGAACCAGACGGTGAACACCGTTCTCGCCCTTAAGGTAACCGTAAGCGAACGGTCCCTCTATCTCCATGGTCACCTGCTTAATTCCGGCCTCATCGCCGTCCTGCAGGTTGGCTACTGTCACTTTATAGTTGTTGTCCTCACCCCAGCGCATGTACATACGCATGAGCATTGAGGCCCAGTCCTGACTCTCGGTACCGCCTGCACCTGAGTTGATCTTGAGCACGCAGTCCATCTCATCGGCCTCCTCACGAAGCATGTTCTTGAGCTCCAATGATTCTACGGCGGCAATTGCCTTGGCGTAGTTGTCATCAACCTCCTGCTCGGTTACCAGCTCCTCCTTGTAGAAGTCCATGGCAAGCTGCAGCTCATCGGCCAGAGCCTTTACCTTCTTGTAGCCGTCAATCCAGCTCTGCAGGTCCTTGACTTTCTTCATCTGGATCTCGGCCTTCTTGGGGTCATCCCAGAATCCCGGAGCCTGAGTGCGCAACTGCTCCTCCTCTACCTGGATAAGTTTAGCATCTATGTTCAGATAGCGTTTCAGCGCCTCTGTGCGGTCAAGTACGTCTTTGAGTTGATCTGCTGTAATCATACTGATTGGATTTGGACTGCAAAATTAGTCATTTTTTGTCAGCGACGCAACCAATCCGAAGGATTGAGACGGGTGCTCTCTTTGTGAAGCTGGAAGTGGAGTATGGGAGTTCCGTTCTCGGATGTCTGGATATTGCCCACTATGTCACCGGCCTTGACCTTGTCACCTTTCTTGAGTCTGGTCTCGCTCAGGTTGCAGTAAACTGATATGTATGAGCCGTGACGGATAAGCACTCCTATCTGGCCCTTTCCCTGCTGGAAGATTGATGAGACGGTGCCGTCAAATACCGATCTGGCCTGTGCACCGTCATTTCCCTGAATGTCTATACCCAGATTGTTCTGCTTGACATCCTTCATTCCTGCTACGTTCTGCACGCCGTACTCGCCCACAACCAGGTAGGCACCTGTGATAGGCATGGGCAGACGTCCCTTGTTGCTCTCAAAGGTTCCTGACAGTTTTATCTCCTCAGGTGACTTTACCTTATCGGGGGTCTTGGCCTGCTCCTCCTTGAGGGCCTGCTGAATCTGACGGTCAATCTCCTTGGAGAGTGCATCCATCTTCTTCTGCTGGGCGGCTATCTCTTTCTTAAGGTTGGTACGTTTGTTCTTGAGCTGGTTGACCAGAGTCTTCTGCTGTTTCTCCTCCTTGCGGGCCTCCTCCTCATTCTTCTGCTGTACCTTGCGCAGCTCATCCTTCTCTTTCCTTACAAGTTCTATCTGCGCCTTACGGTTCTCAAGGGTATCCACTTTCTGGGTGATTTCATCGGCCATTTCCTGAAGTGAGTTGGAGTACTCGCTCACGTAACGGGCGCGACGGCTCATCTCACGGAAAGACTCGGTGGCCAGGATGAAGGTCAGGGGATTGAAACTGGAGTTCTGGTGCTGATAGAAACGGCAGGCCTCGGCGTAACGCTCCTTGCACTGCTCATGCTCCTTTTCAAGCTGCTTGATCTCTTTCTCCAGACGGGTGGTCTCACGGTCCAGCGAGCGTATCTCACTGCGGGTCTGGTCAAGCAGTTTGGTACGCTCCTTGAGTTTGGCGGTGATGATATTAAGGTTGCTTACCTGGCTGGTTATACTGGATTCAGTACTGGTAAGAATCTTCTCCTGACGGGCTATCTGCTCCTCCATCTCAGCCCTTTCCTTACGCATCTTCTCAATGACGGAATTGGTCTGTCCCACCATAAGCAGGGGGGCAGAGAGCAGGAACAGCAGTATGATATATTTCTTCATCATAAATCGAGGTTGTCCACAAGTTCTTCAAGTGATACCTGTTTCATACGGCGGGTCACCTGGGTTCTGTCGGGCCATGTCTTGTTATCAGTTGAGACCGATGACATCCTGGCCTGTACATTCACATCAGTATCGGACACTTTAACCTGGAAGTTGAGTCCCAACGGGTACTCCCACTTACCGGAAAGGGCGGTGAAATCAGTATAATCCATATGGAACCTGTATCCGCTGCCGGATTTATTGATAGACTCCAGACGCTGACCGCTGTTTGCCACGAACTCATATCCGTACTCTATGTCCTTGATGTAGGAGTTGCCCTGTTCATCGGTCCTGTCCAGAAACAGGCGTGTGGAGGCATCGGCCGTATTGGCACTTCCGGGGGCAAAGATGCGGTTCCAGAAGAATGCCTGTACCATCTCAAAGTCTAGTCCAAATTCGTTGCGGTAGGGGATGTCGGCATAATGGCAGACTGAATAGAGGTTGTGGAACTTGTCCATAATGACTACCATATCCGGAAGGAACTCTATGCGTGCCACCTCAACCAGACCCAGCATACTGGCGCTTACCTGGATACTGCGGCCGCGGCGCATCCTCAGCTGACCGCTCACCTTGGTACCGGACAGGTTGAGTGACAGGCTTGCCGTCAACTCCTGTACAGGGGGAGCCTCCAGAAGGTTATGAATGAGACGTGCGCTCTCCTGCTCCTCTTTAGCTTTCTGTTTCTTGAGTGCAGACTGTGAGCGGCAGCCACCCAGCAGCAATGCCGCGATCAAAACAGGTAATATGTAACGCAGTGATCTCATCATTCCAGATATTTCTGCTGTTTGATTTTCTGATCAAGAGTAGGTGATGTGCTGTTGAACTGGACCGCCTTGTGCCAGTTCTCAAGCGCCTTCTCCTTCTCTCCGCACATGAACAGCACGTCGCCGTAGTGCTCATATATCTCGGGATTGTCCCTGTCCAGGTATCTCAGCGCTTTCTCCATGTATCCCAACGCCTCATTGTACTTTTTCATCTTGAACAGTATCCAGGCGTAGGTATCAAGGTATGTAGCATTAAGGGGCTCAGCCTCAAGGGTCCTGGCGCTCATTTTCTGGGCCTTCTTAAGATCTCTGCCCTCCACTGAAAGATAGTAGGCGTAGTTGTTCAGGACGTTTATGTTCCCGGGGTCATAGATGAGAGTGGAATCATAATCGGCATACATCCTCTCCCTTTCACCAAGAGTGTGATAGAAATCTCCCCTAAGGTTGTAGAGGAATGCCCTGTCAGCATCAGTAACCACTTTCCTCAAACCCTTGGAGAGGACATCAAGAGCCTCGTCATTGAAACCCATCCAGAAATAACCGATGGATTTCTGCGCGTATGCCTGAGCCAGCTGGGGCTCATGTGACGATACCACGTCACAGAAGTTCATGACAACATCCAGCAGTGAGCGGCATCTTATCTTATCCAGGTTGGTTTCGGCCTTCTCGATCATATCGCGGGTGGTGTTCATGAGAAGTTCTATAACCTCAGCCGGATTGTCTGCCTCATAATAGGCTGAGTCAAGCTCACCCAACTGCAGGTAGCAGACAAAACGCTGGAACTTGAGTTCATCGGCCACATCCTCTAGACGGCCGTAACGCTCCAGTGCACGCAGTTCCTTCTCAAAATCACCGGCGTCATCATACAGACCGGCCAGGGTTATCAGCACGTCCGTACGGCCGGGGAAACGGCGGGATATCTCCTCATACTGCTCGATTGCATCGGCCTGACGGCCCTGACGCAGCAGATTGACGGCAAGCAGACGGCGGTACCAGTAGTTGTCAGGTCCCAGGCGTACAGCCTTTTCCAGTAACTGCTGAGCCTTTCCGTTGAATTCCTCCATGAGGGCCCTGTCCTGAAGGGACATATAGTACTGAGCCAGATTGTAACAGGCTGCTGCCGATGCGGTATCATAATCGAGGCTGCGGGACATAAGGTCCATCGCTGCATCATAATGCCCCTGGGTGAAGTGTTTTACTCCTTCCCTGAAGAAATAGTCACCTGCATAGCTGTCCAACACGGAACTCTCAACAGGTTCCGTGGATGCATGACGCACCGAACCGCATGAAACAGCCAACAGTGCGGTCAGCAGAGAAGCAAATATGATTAAGCCCCTTTTCATCAACAGATTCTTATACGCCGCTGTGACCGAATCCGCCTGCACCGCGCTCGGTCTCATCAAGTGTCTCGACCTTGATCCACTCTGCCTGCTCATGGCGAGCAATGATCATCTGTGCGATACGCTCACCGTCATTGACTGTAAAATCCTCCTGTGACAGGTTGATAAGGATCACGCCTATCTCGCCGCGGTAATCGGCATCGATTGTACCGGGAGTGTTCAGAACGGTTATTCCCTTCTTGATGGCAAGGCCGCTGCGGGGGCGTACCTGAGCCTCAAACCCGGCGGGAAGCGAGATGAACAGACCGGTGGGAATTAGACGGCGCTCCATAGGTTTCATAACTACGGGCTCGTCAAGATTAGCCCTGAGATCCACTCCTGCAGACTGCGGTGTAGCATACTCGGGAAGCGGATGATGTGAACGGTTGATAATCTTTACTTCCATACTCGCAAAGGGATTTGGTTTTGCACAGCGAAAATAACAAATATACCGCCAACTAAAGCCGGAAATAGTAGAAAAACCACTATTTTTGAGACAAAACAAACTTCACAGATGGATTGGGAAAGACTGATTTCGGCTAAGCGACTTGGAATGGAGGGTTTGGAGACAGTCCATAAAGATGACCGTTCCGCATTCCTCAGGGATTATGACCGTCTCATATTCTCGGCTCCTTTCAGGAGACTGCAGAACAAGACGCAGGTATTCCCCCTGCCCGGAAGCGTATTCGTTCACAACCGCCTTACACACAGCCTTGAGGTTTCATGTGTGGGCCGATCACTGGGTAACAACGTGTCACGCGGCATCCTGCATAAGCACCCGGAACTGGCAGGCACCAACATCACTGAGATAGGCAATATCGTATCGGCCGCCTGTCTGGCCCACGACATGGGCAACCCGCCGTTCGGACACTCCGGTGAGAAAGCAATTTCAGCCTATTTCACCGAAGGAAAGGGACAGAATCTGGAGGCCCAGTTTGCCCAGAACCCCGGTCAGTGGACAGATATAATAAACTTTGAGGGTAATGCCAACGCCTTCCGTCTGCTGGCCCACCAGTTCATAGGACGCCGCAAGGGAGGATTCGCCATGACCTACTCCACACTGGCATCAATCGTCAAATATCCCTACGCATCCATCCTGGCCAACGGCAAACATAAGTTCGGATTCTTTGACAGCGAGGCACCCATTTTTGCCAAAATAGCCGATGAATTGGGCATTATCCGTCTCTCGGAGCCCGGTCAGCCGCTCAGATATGTACGCTATCCGCTGGTATGGTTGGTCGAGGCCGCCGATGATATCTGCTACCTTCTGATGGACCTTGAGGATGCCCACAAACTCAAGATACTCTCAACCGAGCAGACCGTCAGCCTGATGATGGATTTCCTTGAGCCCAAGGATCAGGAACATGCCAAGAACATAATAGGAATGGTGACCGATGTCAACGAGCAGGTTTCCTACCTGAGGTCAAAGCTGGTAGGTATTCTGGTTGAGGAGTGTACCCAGGTATTTCTTGAGAACGAAAAGGATATCCTGAACGGAACGTTCAGCGGATCACTGATAAAGCATATCAGCCCCACACCGAGAGACGCTTACAAACGCTGTGCAGATCTCTCTGTACAGAAGATATACCGTTCACGTGACGTATTGGAGGTGGAACTGGCCGGTTTCCGCATAATAAGCACCCTGCTTGACCTTATGGTCGAGGCAGTACAAAATCCCGATCGGGAGTATTCGAAACTACTCATCGATCGGGTTTCAAGCCAGTATGACATAAAGGCGCCTGACATCTACAACCGCCTTCTTGCAGTGCTTGACTACATAAGCGGTATGACCGATGTCTACGCTCTTGACATCTATCGTAAGATAAATGGAAACAGCCTGCCTGCCGTTTAATTAATCCTCGTCATCATCGATGACAGGAGCCGGCACCAGGGTTATGGAGTAGAACTTCTTGTCAAGAGGAACCGTTATGGTCTCATAACCTTTAATCTTTACCCTGAGACTGTCCCTGGGATCGTAAACTTTGAATGCAAAGTCACCGTTGGAGTCGGTAGTGGTGTATGTGGTAACCCTTTTCTCCGGTGAATATTCCAGAACCTTGATTTCGGTCATCGGCTTTTCGTTGATATCAACTACAGAACCCATAACCATATCTCCTCTTTTAATGGCATCCTTGTTGGCTTTGTTCTTTTCGGCCCACAAATTAGTGCTGAAACATAAGGTTAAAGCAATCAGAGAGGCACAGCAAACAAGACGATGCAAACAATTTGAGGATAAGATCCTCACCTTTTCATTTCTCATAATCAAACAAATTATAGTAACTATTGATGCTGCAAATATAACTAAAGATTTTAATTGGCACAATAGGAACCGTCCCTAATGTGCTAAAAAAACAGAAAGGGGTGACCGGAACAAGTCCGATCACCCCTTTCTTCTATCAAGTCTAATCAATTTTCTCTTGAGGGAAGATCCATGTCGAGGAAGTTGTTACGGGAAGCCTGAAGGCGCTCGTACTCCTCCTTGTCACTTACAATGATCTTCTCGAACTCACGCAGACCGGTACCGGCAGGAATCAGGTGACCGCAGATTACGTTCTCCTTCATACCAAGCAGGCTGTCGCTCTTACCGTTGATGGCGGCCTCATTCAGAACCTTGGTGGTCTCCTGGAATGATGCGGCAGACATGAAGCTCTGAGTAGCCAGAGCAGCACGTGTGATACCCTGCAGGATCTGAGTTGATGTAGCAGGACGTGCCTCCTGAGCCTGAACGAGCTTGAGGTCCTTACGCTTGAGCTGTGAGTTCTCGTCACGGAGCTTGCGTGCGGTTACCATCTGACCGGCGAACAGGTTCTCACTGTCACCCGGATCAGTAACAACATACTTACCCCAGATGCGGTCGTTCTCCTCCATGAACTCCAGCTTGTCTACAACCTGCTGTGCCAGGAAGCGGGTATCACCCGGCTCGTCGATCTCGACCTTACGCATCATCTGACGAACGATGATCTCAAAGTGCTTATCGTTGATCTTTACACCCTGCAGACGATATACATCCTGTACCTCGTTTACGATATACTCCTGTACGGCTGTGGGACCCTTGATGGCCAGAATGTCGCTCGGAGTGATGGCACCGTCTGAAAGCGGTGTTCCGGCGCGTACATAGTCACCCTCCTGTACCAGAATCTGCTTTGAAAGGGCAACCAGATACTTGCGCTCATCGTCAGTACGTGATACAACTGAGATCTCACGGTTACCACGCTTGATCTTACCCATGTGAACGGTACCGTCGATTTCAGATACCACTGCGGGGTTAGACGGGTTACGTGCCTCGAAGAGCTCAGTAACACGGGGCAGACCACCGGTGATATCACCAGCCTTACCCTGTACGCGAGGAATCTTGACGAGGATGTCACCGGCTGCGAGTTCCTGACCATCCTTGATAACCACGTGACCGCCTACAGGCAGGTTGTAAGAACGCAGAACCTCACCCTTAGGTCCGATGATATCGGCTGAAGGAATCTTTGTTCTATCCTTGGTTTCAGTGATGATGATCTCCTCAAGGCCGGTAGCCTCATCGGATTCAATCTTATATGTTACGTTAGCGATAACGTCTGTAAGCTTAACCTTACCGGCAACCTCAGTGATGATAAGAGCGTTGAACGGATCCCAGGTAGCGATCATGTCACCCTTCTTAACGGTAGCACCGCTCTTGACGAACAGCTTAGAACCGTAAGGCAGAGTATGTGTTGACAGTGCAATGCCTGTGTTCTCATCAATGAACTTAACCTCACCCAGACGGCCTACTACAATCTGAATCTTGTTACCGTCATCGGCTGTAGCATCAACAGTACGAACCTCCTCGAACTCAATGCGGCAGTCATACTTGGCTACCAGGCTTGAGTTGGCTGCAATGTTAGATGCAGTACCACCGGCGTGGAATGTACGAAGTGTCAGCTGTGTACCAGGCTCACCGATTGACTGAGCGGCGATAACACCTACAGCCTCACCCTTCTCAACCAGACGGCCTGTTGCCAGGTTGCGTCCGTAGCACTTGGCGCAAACACCGCGCTTGCTCTCGCAGGTGAGTACTGAACGGATCTCAACGCTCTCGATAGGTGACTCGTCAATCTTCTTGGCGATCTCCTCGGTAATGATCTCACCGTCGGCAACCAGAAGCTCACCGGTGGTGGGGTGTATAACGTCATGAACCGATACACGGCCCAGAATACGTTCGTAAAGTGAAGCAACAACCTCCTCATTCTCCTTAAGGGCGGTGCAAACCAGACCACGCAGTGTACCGCAGTCCTCCTCGGTGATGATCACATCATGTGATACGTCAACAAGACGACGTGTCAGATAACCGGCATCGGCTGTCTTAAGAGCGGTATCGGCAAGACCCTTACGGGCACCGTGTGTGGAGATGAAGTACTCCAGCACTGACAGACCCTCCTTAAAGTTAGAAAGAATCGGGTTCTCAATGATCTGTGCACCCTCGGCACCGGCTTTCTGAGGCTTGGCCATCAGACCACGCATACCGGAGAGCTGACGGATCTGCTCCTTAGATCCACGGGCACCTGAGTCAAGCATCATGTAAACTGAGTTGAAACCCTGGTCATCAGAAGAGATGGTCTTCATCAGAACTTTTGACAGGTCCTCGTTAACGTGTGTCCAAACATCGATAACCTTGTTGTAACGCTCGTTATCGGTGATAAGACCCATGTTATACTCGGCCATGATACCCTCGACCTCCTCATTACCCTTGTTGAATGACAGACCGCCCTGGAAGGCCATCTTGTAACCCAGGTTCTTGATTCCGTCAAGGAATTCGCAGGCGCGGGCAACACCGACCTTCTTGATAACGTCAGAGATCAGGTCACGCAGAGTCTTCTTTGATATGATGTAGTTGATGTAACCAACCTCATCAGGTACCAGTTCGTTGACGATAACACGACCTACTGATGTCTCTACAAGGTGAGTGATGGGTGAACCCTGCTCGTCAACGTCATTAACCATAACCTTGACAACAGCGTGGATATCAACCTTACCCTCATTGTAGGCGATCAGAGCCTCCTCGGGTCCGTAGAATGTCAGGCCCTCACCCTTAACCTTCTCTATATAGTTGCCATCGGCATCCTTTACAGAACGGCGAAGCTTGGTGATGTAGTACAGACCAAGTACCATATCCTGTGCAGGCACTGTGATAGGTGCACCGTTGGCAGGGTTAAGGATGTTGTGTGACTGAAGCATGAGCATCTGAGCCTCAAGAACGGCCTCGTTGGAGAGCGGGAGGCCTTACCCTCAATCATCTTGGGCTGGAATGCCTGGATACCCAGACGGTGCAGTGTAGGAGCACGGTTCAGCAGAACGGGGTGACCCTTCATTACATATTCCAGAATATCCCATACTATAGGATCCTTGCGGTCAACAATCTTCTTGGCTGACTTTACGGTCTTCACGATACCGCGCTCAATGAGCTTGCGGATAATGAACGGCTTGTAAAGCTCGGCAGCCATCAGCTTAGGAATACCGCACTCACCCATCTTAAGCTCAGGACCTACAACGATAACTGAACGTGCTGAGTAGTCAACACGCTTACCGAGCAAGTTCTGACGGAAACGACCCTGCTTACCCTTGAGTGAATCAGAGAGTGACTTGAGCGGACGGTTGGCCTCGCTCTTTACGGCGCTGGCCTTGCGGCTGTTGTCGAACAGGCTGTCAACGGCCTCCTGCAGCATACGCTTCTCATTACGGAGAATTACCTCAGGAGCCTTGATCTCTATAAGTCTCTTAAGACGGTTGTTACGGATGATAACACGGCGATAGAGCTCGTTCAGGTCAGATGTGGCAAAGCGGCCGCCATCCAGGGGAACGAGAGGACGCAGCTCAGGAGGAGTAACCGGAACCACCTTGAGGATCATCCATTCGGGACGGTTGATCTCACGTGATGAACGGAATGACTCCACAATCTGAAGGCGCTTCAGGGCCTCAGTCTTACGCTGCATTGTGGTCTTCTCATCGTTAGCCTTCTCACGGAGCTGGTATGAGAGCTTATCCAGATCCAGCTTGCACAGCAGGTCATAGATAGCCTCGGCACCCATCTTGGCAACGAACTTCTCGGGATCGTTGTCATCCAGAAGCTGGTTCTCTCTGGGCAGTTTGTCAATGATGTCCAGATACTCATCCTCTGTCAGGAGAATAGGCTCATCGGGCTTGCGGGTATCCTTGAGAGGATCATCCCATGCACCCTTGTTGATTACGATGTAACGCTCGTAGTATATGATTGAATCGAGCTGCTTGGTAGGAATACCCAGCAGATAACCGATCTTGTTGGGGAGTGAACGGAAATACCAGATGTGGGCTACGGGAACGACGAGCTGGATATGACCCATGCGCTCACGACGTACCTTCTTCTCTGTTACCTCCACACCGCAACGCTCGCACACGATACCTTTATAACGGATTCTCTTGTACTTTCCGCAATGGCACTCGTAATCCTTTACAGGACCGAAGATGCGCTCGCAGAACAGACCGTCACGTTCAGGCTTGTATGTGCGGTAGTTGATAGTCTCAGGTTTCAGTACCTCACCGCTGGAGTTAGTCAGTATCTCCTCAGGTGAAGCAAGACTGATGGTTATCTTTGAGAAATTGTTCTTGATCTTTGTATCTTTTTTGAAAGGCATAGCTTCTTACTTTTAATGATGATTACTCAAGATTGATGCTAAGACCGAGACCGCGCAACTCATGCAACAGCACGTTGAGAGACTCGGGGATGCCGGGTGTCGGCATCGGATCACCTTTCACAATAGCCTCATATGCCTTTGAACGGCCGGTAACGTCATCAGACTTGATGGTCAGGATCTCCTGGAGCACGTGTGATGCACCGAATGCCTCAAGAGCCCAA
>CADBXO010000026.1 GCA_902798685.1 uncultured Bacteroidales bacterium | reverse complement strand
CAGTTCAAGGTGTATGAAATGAAGGATATCCCCACCGATACCTCATTCCTTGAGATGCTTGACATTCTGAACGAGCAGCTCATCAATGCAGGTGAGGAGCCTGTGGTATTTGACCACGACTGCCGCGAGGGTATCTGCGGTATGTGCTCACTCTATATCAACGGTCATCCGCACGGCCCCGCTACAGGTGCTACCACCTGCCAGCTTTACATGCGCCGTTTCAAGGATGGTGAGACCATCACCGTAGAGCCGTGGCGTTCAGCCGGTTTCCCGGTTATCCGCGACCTTATGGTAAATCAACACCGGTGGTGTTCCTGACGCAAATGCAATTCCTATCTCAAAGGAGAAGGCCGATCTGGCTATGGACGCAGCTTCATGCATCGGTTGCGGTGCATGCGTTGCAGCCTGCAAGAACGGTTCAGCCATGCTGTTTGTAAGTGCCAAGGTCAGCCAGCTTGCTCTGCTCCCGCAGGGTCAGGTAGAGGCTGCCCGCCGCGCCAAGGCTATGCTCTCCAAGATGGATGAGCTGGGATTCGGAAACTGCACCAACACCCGCGCCTGCGAGGCCGAGTGCCCCAAGTGCATCTCAATCAGCAATATCGCACGTCTGAACCGCGAGTTCATCACTGCCAAGCTGAAAGACTGATTCCGTATCAGCCACAAAAAAAGACGGCCGGATCAACTCCGGCCGTCTTTTTTGTATGCATCACATTATAGTGTTGCCAGAATGATGATTCCGCTGATACCTATGTATGAATACACAACGTAACGGAAAGCTTTCGCGGGAATCCTATCAAAGACTTTTGCTCCCAAATATGTACCCAGAAAGACTCCGATAATTCCTGCAAAAAAAGACTTAACAACATCCAAGGTAAAAAAGCCATTGCCTGCGCGGAATAGGGTCATTGCAAAATTTCCGATACAGAAGTATGTGGAAATCAATGCTATGTAGTGTTCCTTATCCTTTTCCGATGAAATGAAATATAATACGGCAGGCGGACCTTGCATTCCAAAGAAGCCTCCCATGAGGCCGCTTAAAGACCCTGTGATTATTTGTGCCTTTATTGTGGGTTTTATGTGGATTTTACCGCCAAATAACAGGAAATAGATACTAATGATTATCAGGATAATACCAAGAGACATTGTCAGAGTGCGCAGTTGCATCCTGGTTAGCAGATAGACAGCTCCGGCAGAAATTACAATGAAGGTTATCAGGATTGGCCAAAGATGTTTCCAAGTAATATATTTACGCATCCTGATACAAATGATCAAGGTAGTAGCCAGTGCTAAAAGACCGGAAAGAGTTGTGGCTTCACCATATGACGGCATCAGAAACGGAAGAACCGTCATGATGAAAATACCGAATCCAAAGCCGGTTGTCCTTTCAACAAAACTGGCTCCGACAGCAAGTAATAGTATAAGAGTGTAATCTGTCACTTATCTGTCAAAAAAAGAGTCAAACAATTAATGTTCAACTCTTCTATAAGATAATCAAATCGTTATACAAAATGTGATTGGTTTTCTCTTAATACTCATCCTCGTTAAAGAAGAAATCCTCCTTACTGGGATAATCGGGCCATATGTCCTCTATGCTTTCATAAATATCTCCCTCGTCTTCTATCTCCTGAAGGTTCTCTATTACCTCAAGGGGTGCTCCTGAACGGACGGCGTAATCAATCAACTCATCCTTGGTTGCGGGCCAGGGTGCATCTTCAAGTTT
Source organism: uncultured Bacteroidales bacterium (assembly GCA_902798685.1). GTDB lineage: Bacteria > Bacteroidota > Bacteroidia > Bacteroidales > Bacteroidaceae > Colenecus. The sequence goes on along the minus strand of CADBXO010000026.1, from coordinate 30,441 downwards.
TGATGCCAGTTCCAATGTCCAATACATAGTAAAATACGGTGTTTTAAGGTTTACTTATATGGGGTGCAAAAGTATAAAAAATTTAGTTATACGAAAGTTCTACCAAATATTTTCATTAACACCCGCAAAAAAGTTTATCCGGCGCGCCAGAACAAACAGATAATCTGACAGTCGGTTAATGAATTGAAGCAGTTCAGAAGGTGCTGTAGCGTCATTTGGAAGGGCAATTATGAGACGCTCTGCACGGCGGCAGACGGTGCGTGCCACATGGGCGTAAGAAGCTGCCTGCGTGCCGCCCGGAAGTATGAATGATTTCTGTTCAGGCAGACCCTCCTGTGCGGCGTCAATCATCTTCTCCATACGCTCCACGTCCTGTGCCAGGATCTTGCAGCTGTCAGGCAGCTGGAAAGAGGTTGTGTCAGTGGCCAGACAGCCTCCGATATTGAACAGTTTCTGCTGTATCCACCGTATGTTTTCAGCACTCTCGGCCTTACCGTCCATGACGGAGAGCATAAGGCCGATGAAAGAGTTGAGTTCGTCGATGGTGCCGTAGGCATCCAGACGCGGATCGGACTTGCTTACGCGTTTGCCTCCCACCAGACTGGTGGTTCCTTTGTCGCCTGTACGGGTGTATATCTTGCTCATAACACGTAGTGTTGTTTGGTCATCTTGGGGTCAAAGAAGATCAGTCCCAGCTTCTTTAACTGGAATGTCACTCCTATGCGTTCATCCTTGATAACCTCACTCCACCACTCCTTCTTCTGCTTCTTGCCCAGATCCTCGACCACGATGACGGTCTCGGGTTTGGCATAAGGCAGTATCATCTCTACAACCTGTCTCCACAACGCGGTGTGGGCTATATGAATGAACTGCGGAATGTTGCCGCTGTCAAGGATGTCCTGCACGGTCTCTATGACATCGGCTGCAATATACTCAATATTCGGGATTTTCTTTATGTTACGGCGCACCTCTTTTTCGGCCGGATGGGGAAAGTCCACAGTCACTACCCTGGACTCTTTTGAGACCGATGCCAGATAACCGGTGCTCACGCCCGCGCCCGTACCCACTTCAAGTATGAACTTGGGATTGAACCTGTTGACCAGACGGAAAAGTAGTTCGTCACGGCTCTGCGGATATTGCGGAAGGTATTGAGGGGCCTTTTCCCAATAGGGATAGAGATCCTCGTACGCATAGTAGGGATGGCGTTCGTTGATGACGTTTTCAATCAGGTCATATGCCCACGGAGAGTGAACTCCGAATCCGCGTCCTGTCAGCCAGCGGTTATCAGTGAGTTTCATATTATTTGAGTACGGCTTTTATTGAAGTACCGGTTCCCAGTATGATATCCAACTGGATCGGTGTATGTTTCGAGTCATTGGTCACATAAGCCTTTACGGTCTCGCGTTCCTTGCCCTCCTTGTAATCCCTGATGGAGATAACCATGCAGTCATAGGTGCGGCCGTTATCGGCCTTGACCTGCTTGTTTCCGGTATAGACCAGATACTGTTCCACAACCATATCGCCGTTGACCATGGGCAGAGACTCGGTACGTCCGGGCTCGCTTTCAGATGTGTCAATCTTTTGGGTGAAGGCAATCATGCTCATCAGGTCGAATATGCGGGTGGGGCGCCACTCGGTGGAATGGCTTGTACGCTCTCTGGTATTCATGTTCCAGGTGGTCATGTTGACTATGAACTTGTCCCTGTCCTTTGAGAAAGATGCGGTTTCCAGGTTATGCTTGCTGCCCTCGTTTACCTTCTTGCTGAAGAAAATGCTCTCTCCGTCCTTTGTGTTGTAGGACTCGATGGTGTCACGCAGGCAGAAAACCTTATCGGCTGTCGGGTTGGTGCTCATCTCCATGGCGGTCCTTATGGCGGGGCGACCGTCGAATATGATATCGGTATCATACAGACGGGCAGTTCCGGCCTTCATCTTTATGGGGCCGACACTGAGGTAAAGGTTGAATCTGTAATCGGATGCGCTGACGTGCAAGGCTCCCAGCAGCAGGAGAGCAATTAAAGATGTCTTGAAAAATCTGACGCCAACCATTTCAACGAAGATTTTTGCTGTATCCTGAAAGGAGTGCTCGAAGCGGGACTCGAACCCGCACAGCCGATAAAGGCCAAGGGATTTTAAGTCCCTCGTGTCTACCATTCCACCATTCGAGCGTTTCGGTGGACAAAAGTACTCGGTTTAGGGGGATTGGCCAAAAAATAAGGAAAAAAAAGGCATGTCAATTTTAACAAGTAATAAAATACATTACATTTGTGAGTCAATAATTTGAAATAAAGCAACAGGGACTTATCTCATTCAAACCAATACAACAATCATTATGAAGAAACTTTTGTTTTTTGCCGGCATTCTGACTCTTATGGCCAGTTGCCAGTGCGGCCAAGAGAAACTCAGTCCGGTACTGAGCATTGAGGGCGGTCAGGTACAGGGTGTTACCGTAGATCGCGTAAAGGACGTATTCGTATTCCGCGGCATTCCTTATGCAGCTCCTCCTATTCGTGAGAACCGTTGGAAGGCTCCTCAGCCCGTAATTCCCTGGGAGGGCGTTAAGCTTTGCAACCGTTTTGAGCATCCCAGTTATCAGCACATCCAGTTCAGAGGTGGCTACTATACAGAGTGGGGTTATGGTGATGAGGCTCCCTTCAGTGAGGATTGCCTTTATCTGAATGTATGGACCAAGAAGCCGGGTGAAGTAAATGCCAAACTTCCGGTTGCCCTGTGGATTCACGGTGGCGGTTACCGCGAGGGTTGGGGTTCAGAGCCCGAGTTTGATGCACAGGAGTGGGCCGGCAAGGACGTAGTTATAGTATCTATCAACTATCGTCTGGGCGTATTCGGTTTCCTGACACACCCCGAGCTCTCAGCTGAGAACGAGCATGGAGTATCAGGAAACTACGGTATCCTGGATCAGATTGAGTCTCTCAAGTGGATTAAGAAGAACATTGCCGAGTTTGGCGGTGATCCCGATAACGTAATGATATTCGGCCAGTCAGCAGGTGGCGGTAGCGTACGTACACTCTGCGAGTCTCCTCTGGCACGCGGACTGTTCAACAAGGCTATCATCATGAGCGCCGGCGGTCTGACCGTTCCTAACGCAAATGCCGGCGGCATGCGCGGCGGTATGGGCGGCATGCGTATGGGTGGATTCCCCGGCTTTGGCGGTATGGGCGGTAACAACAACGCTCCCAAGCTGGCTGCTTACAAGGCTCCCCAGGCTCCCGAGGGTCTGAACGCTCTGCAGCGCGCTGAGTTCAACACCAAGGTTATCATGGACTGGGCCGGTTACAACACCATCCAGAAGATGCGTTCAGCCGATACTGAGGTTATCCATTCAGTTGCTACCATCTACAGCAACGCTACCGGTAACCAGGGCAGCATAACAGGTCAGCCTATCGTTGACGGTTATGTTTCACTTGAGAGTTTTGATCAGGCTGCTCTTGACGGTACACTGGCCGATGTTCCCTACATGATCGGTTATACCCTGAATGATATGGGTAACATGTCAGCAGGTATCGCAGAGTTCTGCAAGAACCGTGAGGAGAAGGGCAACAAGGCTTGGGCTTATGAGTTTGCACGTCCTCTTCCCGGTGATAATCCTGAGGTAAGCCAGAGACTGCGTGGCGCATTCCACTCATCAGACCTCTGGTTCGTATTCAAGTCACTGCAGCACTGCTGGAGACCTTGGACAAAGGGTGACTGGGATCTGTCAGAGAAGATGCTTACCGCTTGGACCAACTTCTGCAAGTACGGTGACCCCAACGGTCCCGACGGCGGCGAGTGGGCTCCCTGCACCAAGGATAACCCCAACTTCATGGTATTCAAGCTTGACGAGAACGATGTAGAGAACTCAGAGTTCACACAGCCTATCACCAAGCTTCCTTGGGAATAATTCCCCGATGAATTCATAAAAAATGCCGGCCATCAGGTCGGCATTTTTTATTTTGTCTCAATTGGAAACCGTAAGAACTCCGTTACTTAAGGATGTGGGGTAACGGTATAGCGGGCGTCGTTGCACTCCGTCACCGCTGATGGGAGAACCGTCGGCATTCAAGTTCCATTCTCCTCCGCATTTGGAACAGGTTGCCTTACCCGTAAGGTCGAACTTGAGTCTGGTTGTCGGAGCGTCACACTCGGGACAACCCAGGTCGTAGGCCCATATCGACATGTTGTCATTGTTGAAAGTGGGGGTTCCCAAGATGAGTCCTCCCAGTCCCATCATGAAAGACCTGTTCTTGTAATCCGACAGGGTTTCATCATACTTGTTTCCGTCAGAATCCGTGATGATGAGTTTACCCTCTGTCTTTCTGACAGAGAGGAATCTTCCGGGAGTGGAGAGCTGATTGTAGGGAGACACAGTTGTCTCGCAACTGAACAGGACCCTGTACTTGGTGGAGAAAGTGCTGTAGCTGTTCTTCTCGCAAGAGGTTGCGAGCAAGAGCAATGACAGCAGTACAACTCCCCTTTTCATCGGGATTTTCACTTTGCGGTCAGTTTGGCTATAGCCTCGTCAATCTTAGCGAACGGGAATTCAGAGGTAAGCTTGTCCATACGGGCCTGGATACGGTCGTTGCACAGGTTGCCTATGCTTCCCTCATGAGTGTGATGGATGTTATGGTCAGCCTTGAAAGTGCCGTTCTCGATCTCAGCACCCACCTTGCGGTAAGCCTCACGGAAGGGCATACCCTCGCGGGCCAGACGGTTAACCTCCTCTACGCTGAATATTGCATCATACTTGGGATCTGAAAGGATATCCTCACGAACCTTGATATGATCCAGCATGTAGGCGGTCATGGTGATAACCTCCTCGAGTTCCTGGAATGCAGGCAGGAACACCTCCTTTACAAGCTGCATGTCGCGGAAATATCCGCTGGGCAGGTTGTTTGTCATAAGTGTTATCTCCTGCGGGATAGCCTGAAGGCGGTTGCACTTGGCGCGTGTAAGCTCGAATACATCCGGGTTCTTCTTGTGAGGCATGATGCTGGAGCCTGTGGTGCAGTCATCGGGCAGTTTTATGAATCCGAAGTTCTGACTGTTGTACATGCAGGCATCAAATGCCAGACGGCTTATTGTGGCTGCGACCGATGCAAGCGCATACGCTACGTTACGCTCCATCTTGCCGCGGGTCATCTGTGCGTAAACCACATTGTAGTTCATTGACTCGAATCCCAGAAGGTCAGTGGTCATCTGGCGCTTCAGGGGGAAAGAAGAGCCATAGCCGGCAGCTGAACCCAGCGGGTTGCGGTTGGCCTGGTCAAAGGCGGCGCGCAGGAGCAGCATATCATCAGTCAGAGCCTCGGCATAAGCACCGAACCAGAGACCGAATGATGACGGCATTGCTATCTGAAGGTGGGTGTAACCGGGCAGCAGCACGTCCTTGTACTGATTGCTCTGCTTGATAAGGATTTCAAACAGACTCTTTACGGCATTTACGATGCCGCGCAGACGGTCACGGGTAAACAGTTTCAGGTCAACCAGCACCTGGTCGTTACGTGAACGGCCGCTGTGGATCTTCTTGCCCATGTCGCCGAGCTGGCGGGTGAGCATGAGTTCAACCTGTGAGTGGACATCCTCCACTCCGTCCTCAATGACAAACTCTCCGCGTTCAATTACGGGCAGCAGGTCCTTCAGTCCGGCTGAAAGAGCCTTGAGTTCATCCTCTTCCAGAAGGCCGATGGATTGGAGCATAGTGATATGTGCCAGAGATCCCTGCACGTCATACTTGGCCAGCATGAGGTCCATCTCGCGGTCACGTCCCACGGTGTACTTCTGAATCAGTTCGTTTACGGGTTTACCCTTGTCCCAGATAGGTTTCATAATCGGTGGTTTAATACGGTAACGTTGACAGCAGGTCGGCCAGTTTCTCTACAGCCTCGGTAAGAGGTTTTTCTACCATCTTGGCCATAAATACATTGATGTCGGCATCAACTGTCAGTTTTATCTTGCAGCTGGATTCTCCGGTGGATACGATCTGAATCCAGAAAGTGAGTTCTATGGGTGAGCGCAGTGTCTCCATCTTGACACATTTGAACGGGTCGCGTGCAACGACGGAGAGTTCAACGGTTCCAATGGGTGAAACGGTGGTGCTTACCTTGTCAGGGGTGCATTCCAGATTCTCCAGATTGATGTTTTTCTTCTGGTCCTCGGGGATGCGCTCTACCAGGTTCTTAAGATTGCTCAGGTCAGATACTTTCGTATAGACCTGCTCCTGAGAATAGGGGATATGCTTTACGCTGCTTTCTATCCTTTTCATCGTCTTATTTGCCCCATTCTGACGGGTTCTGCCGCCATTCGTTAAGTGTCTGCAGATGCTCTACCTTGATGTAACCTGAAGTCACTGCCGTCTCCAGCATTGCGGGATAGTCAGTCAGGGTGGAGAGTTTTACTCCTGCCTTCTGGAAAGCCTCCTCGGCTACGGGGAATCCGTAGGTGAAAGATGCAACCATACCTACAACCTCACAGCCTGCATCGCGCAGTGCATCGACTGCCTTGAGACTGCTCAGACCGGTTGAAACCAGATCCTCGACAACCATTACGCGGCTGCCGGGCTCCAGATAACCCTCAATCAGGTTGGCAAGTCCGTGATCCTTGGGAGCCGAACGTACATATACGAAAGGCTTGCCCATGCGGTCGGCAACAAGGGCACCCTGTGCGATAGCGCCTGTAGCCACACCTGCTATAACGTCGAAATCAGGGAAGTCGCGGGTTATCACATTGCAGAGAGAGTCACGTACCAGTGTTCTTACTTCGGGGAAAGAGAGAGCTTTCCTGTTGTCACAGTAGAAAGGTGAATGCCATCCTGATGCCCAAGTGAAGGGTGCATCGGGCTGAACCTTGACGGCCTCAATGCGCAGCAGCTCGCGGGCTACCTGAGTCTTAATGTTGTCCATATTATGCTGAATGTTTTCTGTTTTCTGTGGCGCGAAGTTACGAAATAATGACTTATATGCCCAATCTTTAATATAAAACAACATTATTACACACGCCCCTACGGATTTTGTTCTTAAATTTGCGCGGTAAAAATTATTTAAGATAGACGATGAGAGGCCGTTACATACTAATACTGGCAGCGTTGTTATCCTGTGTTTCCTGTCTGAAAGATGACAAATCCTACAATACACCGCATGCTGCCATAACCTCATTCACCATAGGCTACTACAACGTTAGTTTTCATGATATGAACATCCGGGGCAGGGATACCCTGGTCAATATCCGCGAGGCGGGAGCCATGTATCCCATGACTATCGATCAGGTGAACAACCGGATTTTCAATGCTGATTCCATGGCATACGGTTCTGACCTTTCAAGAGTCACTACCAGTGTCTACGGAACAGGTACCATAGGTTACAGATATCTGGATGATCCCTCTGTGGAGTATCTCTGGAAATCATATGACTCAATTGATTTCACCCGCGGCATCCAGTTCCTTGCAAAGTCGACAGACCTGAGTTTCACCAGGGTATATGACGTGCAGGTGAACATCCGCAAGATATTCCCCGATTCCCTTATCTGGAGCGCTCCCGATACGACGGCTTTCCCGGTACTGTCAGGCGTGACATCAGTAATAAGGAATGACAGCCTGTTCTGTTTCGGAACAGATACCAACGGAGTTCCGTCAGTCTCTTTCCGCAGCATATCGGCCGGCAACTGGAACGGCGCCAATGCAATGACAGGCATTACCGCTTCAGGATGGAGCAACAGGGTGACCATGAACAACGGAACATTCTATACCGTGTCAGGCGGCAGCGTCTACGGTTCTGACGATGCTGTTAACTGGAGTTCAGTAAAATCAGGAATAAAGTGTCTGATAGTTGCAGGTGAGGATTACGGAACACTCTGGGCTGTCAGTGAGGACGGCAATCTGCTCAAGTCATCCGATATGACAGAGTGGACCACTGTTCAGGCTGTACCGGACAATTTCCCTGATTCGGCTGCAGTAATGTTCACCTACACACTTCCCACCAACCCCTCACTCTCAAGATCCGTTCTTGCGGGTTTGGCCGATGATTCCCTGAATGCATCTGTTTGGACAATACTTTCAGGTGACACTGTATGGACTCAGGTTGACATGCCGTATAATATAGACCTCAGGTTGCCGGCAGCCCATGACCTTACAGTCTTCAGATATGATGATGCAATGTTCAGTCTGGGCGGTGGTCTTGAAGGATTCAGACAGTCAAACGACAACGGTATCACATGGTACATGTGTGACTCTTACGTTGAGGATTACTCGTCATGGAACAGATATATGCAGCTTCCTTCGGCCCTTAAGGGGTATGCATCGGGATTCACTGCAGCAACTGACAGTAAGGGTTATATCTGGATAATGACTGATGATGGACATGTATGGCGAGGAGCCATCAGCCGTCTGATAAAGAAATGATATGAAAAAGAGACTGACACTTCTGTCCCTGGTAATCCTCTTGTCCTGCCATTTCGCAGCAGCACAGGAGGACGGCTATCTTATGGAGATGGGCCTGGGCGGAGGAGGCAGTTTTTATATGGGAGACGCCAACAGCAGGCTGTTCAACAACACCAACGGTGTTTTTTCAGTGATTGCAAGGTATAACGTCAATCCCAGATTTTCACTTAAGGCAAATCTCTCTACTGCCGGTATCTCCGGAAGTACGGAAAATGCATACGGAACCCTGCCTGGCGATGAGCTCAAGTTCAGCCGTACCCTTTATGATTTCGGCGTACAGGTTGAGTGGGGCTTTTGCGGTTATGGCATGGAAGGTTTTGGAGGAAACCACCGTCTGGCACCTTACGGGCTGCTGGGAATAGGAACTACGTTTGCCCCCAAACCGGCAGAGAATGATTTTGCAGCCAATTTCCCGGTCGGACTGGGACTGAGATACAAACTGTCTGAAAGGGTCAACGTAGGTTTGGAGTGGACCATGAGGTTCTCCACAACTGACCGTCTAGACGTTACCCGTACGGACGGTACGTCACTCCAGGATCCTTTCATGGTCCCGGGAAAGGGTATAAAGAACAAGGACAGCTACAGCTTTACTATGCTGTATGTTACATTTGATGTTTTCAAACGTCCTTGTCATTGTAACGACCAAGAATAAAGAGACATGACATATCAGGAACAATTGGACAAGAGCCGGATACCGCAGCACGTGGCTATCATCATGGATGGCAACGGCCGTTGGGCTGAACAGCGCGGCAAGCAGCGTACCGAGGGTCATATCCGTGGAGTCGAGGTGGTCCGTAAGATAATGGAGAATGCAGTGGAACTGGGAATCAAGTACCTCACGCTGTATACTTTCTCCACTGAGAACTGGAACCGTCCCGAGCAGGAGGTGACCGCTCTGATGGGGCTTCTGTTCAAGAACATCGAGGAGGAGGTGTTCATCAAGAACCAGGTCCGCTTCCGCGTGATCGGTGACATTGAGAGACTTCCGGCCCCGATCCAGGCCAAGCTTAATGAGTGCATAGAGCACACAAAGGATTTTGACCGTTCCTGCATGGTTCTGGCTCTGAGCTACTCTTCACGCTGGGAGATAACCCGCGCCGCCAGGATGCTGGCCGAGAGAGCTTCAAAGGGAGAGTTGAATCCTTCGGATATAGATGAGAAGATGGTTTCAGAAAGCATGACAACCAGTTTCATGCCGGATCCGGACCTGCTCATACGTACCGGCGGAGAGATAAGATTGAGTAATTACCTGTTGTGGCAGTCAGCATACACGGAACTCTATTTCTGTGATACTTTCTGGCCCGACTTCAATATGGAGGAGCTTTGCAAGGCCATCTATGTATATCAGCAGCGTGAACGCCGTTTCGGCAAGACCGGTGCTCAGGTGGCAGAGCAGAAACAGAAACAAGAATGATGATGAAGTTTAGATTGATACATATAATTGCGCTGTCGCTGCTCATGCTGGCCGGGCTGCCCGTATCTGCCCAGACCGATGAGGCTGCAGGACAGGACAATCCTGTAATTCTCTATTCCGGTACCGCCAAAAGGTATGAGATAGCCGATATCACCATAACCGGTATTGAGGAGAACAACCACAAGACACTTCTTAAACTGTCCGGCCTGGCTGTCGGTCAGCGTGTGGCCGTTCCCGGTGAGGACATAACCCTGGCTATGAAACGTCTTTGGGGCACCGGTCTGTTTGCCAATGTAAAGATCAAGGCGCTCAAGATTTCAGGTGACAAGATATGGCTTGAGATGTTTATTGAGCAGAACCCCAAGATCAAGGAGGTTGTGTTCCATGGTGTCCGCAAGGGTGAGGCATCGGAACTGGAGGACAAAATCGGAATGTTCCCCGGCAGCCAGATAACCCAGAACGGACTGAACCGTTCAGAGAAACTCATCAGGAGATATTTTGACGAGAAGGGATTCAAGGATGCCGATGTCCGCATACAGCAGCGTGGAGAACCCGACGAGGACGGACTTGCATATGTGGATGTCTATGTAGACAAGAAAGACAAGGTAAAGGTCCGCACAATACACCTTGAGGGAAATGATGCTCTTACCGACAAGCATATCAAGAGGATCATGAAGAAGACCAATGAGAAGGGTAAGCTCAGTGAGTTCTTCCGTACCAAGAAATTTGTGAATGAGGAGTATGAGGGCGATAAGGACAAGCTGCTCGAGAAATACGGTGAAATGGGTTACCGTGATGCAGTCATAGTTTACGACAGCGTCGCTTCAAACCATGATGACAATACCGTAGACGTATGGCTCAAGATAGAGGAGGGTGGCAAGTACTTTATCCGTAATATAAACTGGGTGGGCAATACCGTCTATAACAGCGAACAGCTCTCGGCCATGCTGGGCATGAAGAGAGGTGATGTCTATAACCAGAAGAAAATAGACGACCGCACCCAGAAGGATGAGGATGCCATCGGCAAGATGTACTACAACAACGGTTATGTAATGCTTAACCTCGATGTAGTGGAATCCAATATCATAGGTGACTCGATAGACCTTGAGATCCGTCTGGCCGAAGGTCCGCAGGCATCTATCAACCGTGTGATGATTCACGGTAACGACCGTGTATATGAGAATGTGGTACGTCGTGAACTCTATACACGTCCGGGTGACATATTCTCATATGAGGCCCTGGAGAATTCATTCCGCTCGATAGCCAACATGGGACATTTCGAGCAGACTGCCATCAATCCCGACATCAGACCCGATGCGTCAAGCGGAACTGTTGATATTGACTGGCAGCTTGAGAGCAAGGGTAATGACCAGGTTGAGCTCTCCATGGGTTGGGGTCAGACAGGTCTGATAGGAAGAGTGGCGCTCAAGTTCACCAACTTCTCCATGTACAACCTGTTCCACAAGAGTGACAACTACCGTCTGTTCCTGCCGCAGGGCGACGGTCAGACTCTCTCCATAAGCGGTCAGACCAACGGTAAGTTCTATCACTCATACAGTATATCGTTCCTTGAGCCGTGGCTGGGCGGAAAACGACCCAACTCGCTCTCCGTAAGTCTGTTCTACTCAAAGCAGACCGATATCAGCAGTAACTACTACAACTCTGCCTACTACCAGAACATGTACAACTACATGTACGGTTACGGCAACTACTACGGTAACTACGGCAATTACGGTTACTACAACAACTATGAGTCATATTATGACCCTGACAAGTATATAACCATGTTTGGTGCAAGTGTGGGATGGGGTAAGCGTCTTAACTGGCCGGATTACAATTTCACATTCTTCACCGAACTCTCATATACACGTTACAAGCTCAAGCAGTGGGATTACTTCCTGATCAACAACGGAACGTGTAACAACATCAACCTGGGTTTCACTATCGGCCGCAGTACCATCAACCATCCGTACTTCCCGAGTTCGGGTTCTGAATTTTCCATCTCGGCATACTTCACTCCTCCTTATTCACTGTGGGACGGAGTTGACTACGAGCATCTGGCAGCCGATAAGACATCGGCCACATATCAGGAGGAGCTGCGTCAGAAACACAAGTGGATTGAGTACAACAAGTGGAAGTTCCGCAGCCGTACCTATACCTCACTGGCAGGTGGCGCAAAGAGAAGACTGGTGCTCATGACACGTTTCGACCTGGGTCTGCTGGGCCACTACAACCAGTATAAGAAGTCTCCGTTCGAGACCTTCCTGGTGGGTGGTGACGGTATGAGCGGCTCATATACATATGCAACCGATATCATAGGTCTGCGTGGTTACGATAACGGATCTCTTACTCCTTACTCAGACGGTTATGCCTATACACGTATGGCAGCTGAACTGCGTTATCCGTTGCTCATAGAGAACTCTACCATCATATACGCCCTTGGATTTGTTGAGGGTGGTAATGCATGGAACAAGATAAGTAAGTTCAATCCGTTTGACCTGAAACGTTCAGCCGGAGCAGGTGTACGTATCTTCCTTCCGATGATCGGTATGATGGGTATTGACTGGGCTTACGGCTTTGACCCGATCAACGGTTCAAGACAGTATGGAGGCAGTCAGGTTCACTTCGTCCTGGGCCAGGAATTTTAACCTGACATGACAAACCGGTATATTATAGGTAGAAACAACATTGAAAAATATAAGCTTATGAAGAAGACATTATCAATTGCAGCAATGTTGCTGTTTGTTTGCATCAGTGCAGGTGCACAGAAGTTTGCTTTGGTAGACATGGAGTATATCCTCAACAGGATTCCCGCATACGAGCGCGCCAATGAGCAGCTCAATCAGTTCTCAAAACGCTGGCAGGCTGAGGTTGAGGCCTTGAATCTTGAGGCTCAGACCCTTTATAAGAACTACCAGAATGAGGCTCTCTTCCTCTCAGAGGAGCAGAAAGCCAAGAAGGAGGATGAGATTGTAGCCAAGGAGAAACAGGCCAGTGACCTTAAGCGTCAGTATTTCGGTCCCGAGGGTGAGCTCTATAAGAAGCAGGAGAGTCTTATGGCTCCTATCCAGGATGAGATATATGAAGCTATCAAGCAGATAAGTGAGGCAGAAGGATATCAGGCTGTGATTGACCGTTCATCGGCCAGCAGTATGATCTATGCATCTCCTAAGATTGACATCAGCAATGAGGTTCTCAAGAAACTGGGTTATTCAAACTAATTGCATATCTTTGCTCTCCGTATTCATTTAATCAGAAACAAATACAGAACACAATATGAAGAAGACTATTATCATCGCCATCATGGCACTTCTGCCTTTTGGCGCATTCGCACAGAAATTCGGTCATATCAACTCTTCTGACATCATTCCTCTGATGACTGAGTATAAGTCAGCTCAGGCAGAGCTTGAGGAGCTGCAGAAGCAGTACAGAGAGGAGCTCAACTATATGCAGACCGAGTATCAGAAGAAAGAGGATGACTATTTGACCAACCGCGAATCACTTCCTGAGAGCATCCGTACCCGCAGGGAGCAGGAACTTGGTGAGAGCCAGCAGAAGATATCTCAGTACCTTCAGGACTGCCAGATGAATCTGGAGCAGAAGCAGTTTGAGCTGCAGAACGGTATCAACACCAAGCTTCAGAAGGCTATCCTGACAGTAGGCGAGGAGGGCGCTTATGTTTGCATCTTTGACGTTGCAGGCGGCGGTGTTCCTTATGTAAGTTCAACTCTTACCACCGACGTTACCGAGGAGGTAAAGGCCAAGCTGGGCATTAAGTAAAAAACTTTACACCATACTGTTAAGGGGAACCGGCTTATTGTCCGATTCCCCTTAATGGCTAAAAACTAACCCTAAATAATGAAAGTCAGAATCCTGCTTGCCCTTTTTCTTTCCAATGCCTTCCTGATGCTCTCTGCCCAGGAGGGTAAATTCGGTTATATCGATTTCAACGGAACATTGAAACGTATGCCGGATTATATTGCAGCCGAAGTAAACCTTCATAACATCCAGTCAGAATACCAGGATGAGCTGGAACGTTCCAAGCGCGAGTTTGAACGCCAGTACATAGAGTTCATGCTGGAACAGGATCACCTTTCGGCTTCCATCGTTGCCAAGCGTCAGAAAGAGCTGCAGCTCCTGATGGACAACAACGCCCAGTTCAGGGATAACGTCCAGATGGAACTTGAATCCAAACGTGAAGAGATGCTCCTTCCGCTTAAGAAGAGACTGCTCGAGGCAGTATCTGAAGTTTGTAAAGAGCAGAACCTGGATTATGTGGTGGATACAGGTAAGGGAACCTATCTGTACATCAACCAGGAAAAGGGCGTAGACATATCGCAAATGGTATATCAGCGTCTTGGTATAGAGAAGAAAACAGAGACGGTTGTTGAAGGAGGACAACCTGTTTTGAATGCCGACAATAACGACAACAACAAATAAAAATGAGCAAGACCATTCTGTCCGAAAAGCCCGGTCCCATCGGAATTTTTGATTCCGGTTACGGTGGTTTGACCATCCTCAAGCATATCCAGAGCGCTATGCCCGAGTATGATTTCATGTATCTTGGAGACAACGCACGTACCCCGTACGGCACACGTTCATTCCAGGTGGTATATGAGTTCACCCTTCAGTGCGTGACCAAGCTTTTTGAAATGGGATGTCATCTTGTGATACTGGCCTGCAATACCGCATCGGCCAAGGCGTTGAGAACCATACAGCAGATTGACCTGCCCCGTCTTGACGCTACCCGCAGAGTGCTCGGAATAATCCGTCCTACGGTTGAATCCATCGGTGAATTGACCCAGTCACGCCATGTAGGTCTGCTGGCTACACCCGGAACCGTAAAGTCACTCTCTTATCCTCTTGAGATAAACAAACTCTTCCCGGACATCATTGTAACAGGTGAGTCATGCCCCATCTGGGTTCCGCTGGTGGAGTCAGGTGAGTCACAGTCTGACGGAGCCGATTTCTTTATAAAGCAGCATATTGACAATCTGCTTGCCAAGGACAGTGAGATTGACACCATCATCCTGGGTTGCACCCATTATCCGCTGCTTCTTAACAAGATCCGCAAGTATGTTCCCGAGGGGATAAAGATCATCTCACAGGGAGAGTACGTGGCATCTTCACTCAAACTCTACATGCAGAGACATCCCGAGATGGATGCACGCTGCACCAAGGGAGGCACCTGCCGTTACTATACGACAGAGTCTCTGGACACGTTCCTTCCGAACGCCTCCATTTTCCTGGAGCAGGCGGTTGACGCCGACTCAATCACTCTCTGATTTGCGTATGAAACGTCGGGCTATGGGCCCGATGGGACGTACTGAGAGGAAACTGACCACCAGAACTGTGATCAGCACGAGTATTATGTCCTGAATCTTGATGCTTACGGGATAGGCATCGACAATGAAATTGCCGGCCGATCCAAGTGAGATGAATCCGTATTTCTGCTGGAGCAGTATTGCTATGATTCCGAGCACAAGGCCTGAAACCGCGCCTATGAGCGAGATGAGCATTCCGTTCATTATAAAGATCTTCTCGACGGTCTTCTGCTCGGCACCCATGCTCTCCAACAGTCCTGCATCCTTCTGTTTCTCAACCATGAGCATTATGAGCGAGCCTATGATGTTGAAGCTTGCTATGAGCAGTATGAATGTCAGGAACAGATATGAAATGAACTTCTCCATCTTGAAGACCTTGAACACATCTTTCTGCTGATGGAGACGGTCCTGAACCTCAAATCCGGGACCCAACAGGTTCTGAAGCTGATGCATGGCCTTGCGTATTGAAGTACACTCCTTTGTCTTTATCTCCAGGGCCGATGCCTCTCCGTTGCGGTCGGTGAGTTTCTGTGCCAGGTCAAGTGAAATCAGGACGTAGTTGTCATCATATTTCTCCTGTTCAACGCAGAATACGACACCGGGTGAATAGACACTTGCCTGGTTGAATGAGGTTGCCGGATTGGTTACGCTTACGCGCCCGTCTTTCTTGGGAACATAGAGATAGAGGGGGTAGGCGGGTTTCATTCCGCAATCCATACGTCCCATAAGTCCTATTCCCATTATGGCGTAATTGCATACAGCATCCTCAAGCATGTAAATGCCGGTACCTTTGAGCAGATTCTCAATACCCACCAGTTCATGGAAGCTGTCATCCACACCCTTGATCATGGTAATCTGCTGTTTGCTCTTGTAGCTTATGAGTGCCTGCTCCTCAAGAGTGAAGGTGTAAACATCGATGAAATCAAGCTCTTTGGCTTTCTGTATCAGTTCATCATCAATGCTGAAGAATTTCTTGTCGGCCGATACCACCTTGATCTCCGGGTCAAAGTCCCTGAAGAGAGATTCCACCAGCTGATGGAAACCGTTGAATACTGAAAGGGTGCAGATGAGAGCGAACGATGCCAGCATGATTGCAGCCGCAGATATGGCGGATATCACGTTGATAACGTTGTGGCTCTTCTTTGCAAAGAGGTAACGGCGGGCTATGTAGAACGGGAAATTCACTTCTTGAGCAGTTCGTCTATGTGGGCCATATAGTCAATGGTCTTGTCAAGGAAGAAACGCAGTTCCGGAATGATGCGGAGCTGATGTCTTACCCTCTGACCCAGATCATAACGGATATCCTTTACGTTGGCGTTGATGTTCTTTACCGTCTCCTCACCTTTCTCTGAAGGGAAGATGCTCAGATATACGCTGGCAATGCTCAGGTCACTGCTCACCTTAACCTCACTGACCGTGATCATCAGACCTTTTGTAAGCTTGGTCTGATAGAGGAACAGCTCGCTCAGTTCCTTCTGGATGAGCCTTGAAATCTTCTGTTGTCTAGTACTGTCCATATCGTGTATTTATTTCTTCCTGATAATTGTAAGTCCGTCACGGATGGGTATCATGGCCACCTCCACGCGGTCATCGGCTCTTACCGTATCGTTGAACTCGCGTACTGCCACGGTCTGGGGATCGGAGTCATACTCCTTGTCCACCACATGACCGTCCCAGAGAGTGTTGTCGGCTATCATGTAACCGCCGGGCTTGAGATACTCAAGCAACGATGAATAGTACTGGGGATACTCCCTCTTTTCACCGTCAAGGAATATCATGTCAAACTTAAGGCCCAGTCCTGGAACAACCTTGAGAGCGTCTCCTATATGCAGGTGGATCCGGTCCTTATAGGGTGACTTTTCAAATCCTTTAAGGATAAAATCCTCCAATTCATCGTCAATTTCAACTGTATGGACCGCTCCTCCTTCAGGGAGTCCCTCGGCCATGCAGAGAGTGGCGTAACCGGTAAAGGTTCCTACCTCCAGGATAAGCTGTGGCCTTATCATGGTCACCAGCATCTTGAGCAGACGGCCCTGAATATGGCCCGATGCCATACGCGGGTTGAGCAGCCTGAGGTTGGTTTCACGGTACAGCTCCTTGAGGAGAGTGCTTTCCGGTGCTATGTGCGCCGAGATATACTCTTCCAGGAGGTCTTCACCCGTATAACCGATACCTTGTCCCGATGTAGCCATAATTTGTTATCTTTGTGCAAAGTTAATCGGTTTTTCTGACAATATGAAACCAATGCTGAACCGATACCGTCAGTACCTGCTGCTGGAGAAGTCGCTGTCGCCAAATACACTTGAGGCTTATATGGACGATGCGGGGAAACTGCTGGACTATCTGGAGGACTGTGGTATTGAGATAGAGAAGGTGACTCTGGATGACCTGCACGGTTTTGCCGCTGCCATGGGTGATCTGGGTATCGCCCCCAGATCCCAGGCGCGTATCATATCAGGAATCAAATCCCTCTTCAAGTTCCTTAGTCTGGACGGTTACCGTCAGGATGATCCCAGTGAACTGCTTGAGGCTCCCAAGATAGGACGTCATCTGCCCGATGTCCTGTCGGTTTCAGAGATTGACAGCATCATCGGTCAGATAGACCTCTCCACGCCGGAGGGCCAGCGTAACAAGGCCATGATAGAGACCATGTACAGCTGCGGCCTGCGCGTATCGGAACTCTGTTCCCTCAAGATGGAGGACCTGTTCCTGAATGAAGGTTTCATACGGGTTACCGGTAAAGGCAGCAAACAGCGTCTGGTTCCCATCTCGGACAGGGCCATCCATGAGATAGACAACTACCTTAAGGACCGATGCCATATCGATATCAAACCTGGAGCGGAGCCCTATCTCTTCCTTAGCATAAGACGAGGCCGTCCCTTGTCCAGGGTCATGGTCTTTGATATTGTAAAGAATCTTACTGCGATGGCGGGAATTAACAAAACGGTAAGTCCGCATACTTTCCGTCACTCCTTTGCCACCCACCTTCTTGAGGGAGGGGCCAACCTGAGGGCTATCCAATGCATGCTGGGACATGAGAAAATCTCCACCACCGAGATTTACACACATATCGACAGAAGCCGTTTAAGAGAGGAAATAGTGTCACATCACCCCCGAAATATGTCATAATTTTACATTTTTTGACAAAAACACCTCTTTTTATTAAAAATAATGGGCCCAGCCCTTTGTATGTATCATTCTTTTTGTAGTTTTGTGCTCGTATGCACTATAGGCAAATACGTTTAACCAACAATTAATAACAAACACTATGACAAAAACTAGTCGTTTAGCGCTCCTTTGCGCAGGTGTCCTGATGCTTGCAAGCTGCAAGAACTTCCAGGTAAAAGAAGAGTATTTCGTAGTAAATCCTAATCCCCTTGAAGTACAGGGCGGCGAGGTTAACTACACTGTAACCGGTACATTCCCCGAGAAGACTTTCATCAAGAAGGTTGTATGCACCGCTACTCCCGAGCTCCGTTGGGAAGGTGGTTCTGTTAAGGGTGAGCCTGTAACTCTCCAGGGTGAGAAGATCACCGGTAACAACCAGGTTATCGAGTGGAAGGAAGGTGGTACATTCACCTACAACGGCACATTCAAGTATCAGCCTGAGATGGCCAAGTCAGAGCTCTATGTAACATTCGAGGCTACCAAGAAGGGCAAACCCGTAGAAGTTGAGCCCGTTAAGATTGCTGATGGTGTTATTTCAACCGCTGAGCTCTATGCCGAGACCGCTAAGGGTGCCAACACCGCAGGTTCAAAGGATGCTTTCCAGCGTATCATCAAGCAGGCTCAGGATGCAAACATCATGTTCGTAATCCAGCAGGCTAACGTTCGTTCATCAGAGACCAACAGCGACGCTGTAAAGGCTTTGAAGGAGTCTTTGAAGAACTATGCTGCCGATACCAAGAACTATGCTATCGACAACCTTGAGATTTCAGCATACGCTTCACCTGATGGTGGTTTCAAGCTGAATGACAAGCTGGCTGCTCAGCGTGAGAAGAACGCTGCCAACTATGCAAAGAACGAGGTTAAGAAGGCTAAGGCTAACGCTGCTATCGAGTCTAAGTACACCGCTCAGGACTGGGACGGCTTCAAGTCACTGGTTGAGCAGTCAAATCTGCAGGACAAGGATCTCATCATCCGCGTTCTTTCAATGTATGATGATCCCGAGAAGCGTGAGGCCGAGATCAAGAACCTCTCAGCTGTTTACAAGGATCTTGATCAAGAACCTCTCAGCTGTTTACAAGGATCTTGCTGCTGACATTCTCCCGCAGCTGCGTCGTGCCCGCCTGACTCTGAACTATCAGATCATCGGCCGTTCAGACGAGGAGATCCAGGAGGCTTATGCAACTGACGCTTCTGTTCTGAGTGTTGAGGAACTGCTCTACGCTGCTACTCTGACTGAGGACAAGGCTGCCAAGAAGGATATCTACACCACAGCTTCTAAGAACTATCCTAACGACTACCGTGCATTCAACAACCTCGGTGAGATCGCATTCAAGGATGGTGACTTCGCAACTGCTGAGGCTAACTACAAGAAGGCTCTCGCTATCAAGGCTGACGCTCCTGAGGTTAACACCAACATGGGTCTGCTCTGCCTTGCACAGAACAAGCCTGCTGACGCTCAGACCTACTTCGCTAAGGGTGGCCAGAGCTCAGAGAACAACGAGGCTCTTGGTAACATGTACATCGCACAGGGTCAGTACGAGCGTGCTCTGACTGCTCTTAAGGGCAGCAACACCAACGGTGAGGCTCTTGCAATGATCATGACTAAGGATTACGCCGGTGCTCAGAAGGTTCTTGCAGCTGTTAAGAATCCTGATGGCAACACCGCTTACCTGGCTGCTGTAGCTGCTGCCCGTACCAACGACGCTGCTGCTGTTGCTCAGAACCTCAAGAAGGCCGTTAGCCTTGACTCTTCACTGAAGGCAAAGGCTCAGAAGGATCTTGAGTTCGCTAAGTACCAGGATGCCGTAAACGCTCTCTAAGAAATAGAAAGAAGATAGTATTCGCGTGAACATATGCCGGAAGATGAACTGACGGCGCTGCTCACTCTAAACAGAATAGACGGACTGGGATGTATAGGTGCCAAATACCTGTATGAACAGTTAGGCAGCGCGCAGGAAATCTTCAGGAATCGCGAACATCTTAAAGATATCATACCCGGGACCGACACGCAAATTATAGATGCGCTGTGCGGTGCCGGGTATGATTCTTTTATCCGTGAAGAACTGGATTTTATTGAAAAACACGGAATTAGATGCGTCACAATCGCTGATCCTGATTATCCTGCACGATTGCTGGACTGTCACGATGCTCCCCTTGTTCTGTTTTCTTTGGGTAACGTCAATTACAATGCGGCCAGGACGGTCGGCATTGTAGGCACTCGCAAGGCCACTGATTACGGCCGCCGTATGTGCCACACCTTTATTAAAAAGCTGCATGAACTATGCCCTGACATAACCATTGTCAGCGGCCTGGCATACGGCATAGATATCGAGTCGCACAAAGCTGCGCTTGAGTTTGGATTTCCTACCATAGGAGTGCTTGCCCACGGGCTTGATATGATATACCCGTCGGCCCACAGGCCTGTTGCAAAACAGATGCTCTCAGACGGTGGGCTGGTAACCGAGTTCATGTCAAGAACTGCCCCTCTGGGGCCCAATTTCGTACGGCGTAACCGTATCATAGCCGGACTCTCTGATGCTGTTGTGGTGGTGGAATCGGCCGCCAAGAGCGGATCTCTTATAACCGCCGAGATTGCGGGCAGTTATAACCGTGACTGCTTTGCGTTTCCGGGCAGTGTAGGTGATCCATACTCGGTGGGATGCAATGAGCTTATCAGGGACAACAGGGCCAGCCTCATAACATCTGCTTTTGATATGGTAAATGCCCTGAACTGGAATGACCGTAAAAAGGGTGCACCCATCCAGAAGGAACTGTTTCCTGATCTGTCAGAAGAGGAGGAGAGGGTTTACAGCAGGATAAGACTGAAGGCGCAGGGCGTACATATAAGCACGCTGATGACGGAACTCAACATTCCGTATCCGCATCTTTCAACGATACTTTTCAGTCTTGAGATGAAGGGTCTTATAATACAGGCTCCGGGATCACTGTGCAAGCCGTCATAGCTTGCGCAGTGAGTCCTTGAACTGTGAGGGTGTCATGCCTGTCTCCTGTTTGAAGACGGTGCTGAAGTACTGGCTCTCGGAGAATCCTGTCTCCTCGGCGATGGTACCTACTGACTTGTTGGTCTTGGAGAGCATCTCCTTTGCCACGTCTATCCTTATTCGGCGTATATACTTGTTGGTGGATGCACCTACCAGGTTGTTCATCTTGTTGAACAGCGTGGTACGTGACACGTTCATGTGATCCACAATCATATCTACGCCCAGCATGGTGTTGCTCAGGTTCTCGCGGATAAAGCGGTTGAGTTTGAGTACGAACTGCTCATCGGCTGCACTGAATGTCTGGTCCTCAGAGATTGCTGTAAAGAACGATGTGGCGTACTGGCGCTTGATCTCATAACGGTTCTTGAGCTGGCTCCTTATTATCTTGTACAGAAGCTTGGAGTCAAACGGTTTGGGAAGGAATGAGTCAGCACCCATCTTGTAACCCATATCCTGGTTCTTGGGATCGCTTCGTGAGGTGAGCAGGATAACTGGGATACTACTTAATTCCAGATCAGTCTTGATGGTCTTACAGAGTTCAAAACCGTTCATGCGAGGCATCATGATATCACTGACCACAACGTTAGGCATACGCTGGCGTACAAGGTCCAGGGCCTCCTTACCGTCATGAGCGGTATAGATGGTCTTGAACAGGGTAGAGTATTCATCCTTGATGAACTGCAGGATGTCATCCTGGTCATCGACAATGAGCAGCGTCATGCTCTTGGTGTCGAAATCAACCTCATCAGTCTGAGCGGGTTCCTCAATGTTTCCGAAATCAGTAGTCTCGGTCACGACGGGAATCTGGGGCTTGGTGGGAGCTATATTTTGCTTCTCACCCAGATTGTCAGGAATCTCGATAGTGAAGGTAGAACCCGGTCCTGCGTTCTTTTCGGCCCTGATAGTACCGTCCATCAACTCTATGAGCATTTTGGCATGAGGCAGTCCCAGACCGTAGCCGGGTATATTCTCATTTTCCCTGTAGTAGCGTCTGAACAGCTCCTCGGGACGGCAGGTGAATCCGCGTCCTTCATCCTGGAACTGCATCCATATCTTACCTCTGTCGTGGCCTGTGGTAACAGTGATGGTTCCGGTATCACTGTACTTGATGGCATTTGACATGATGTTGTTTACGGCTGTCTCCACCATCTTTACATCAAGACTAACCTTACCCAGATCCGGCATGGGATTATACTGTGTCTTAAGACCCTTGGCATAGCAGTCTATCTTGAAATCCTCAATGATCTTGCCCAGCCAGTCGTTCAGGTCAATCTGCTCTATGGAAACGTCGTTCCTGCTTACGTCATTGGTACCCTTGTCAAGGATTGTATTGACCATGTCGGTCATCTTCTGTACCTGATTGAAGATGCGTTCCAGACGTTCATAATCACTGCCCTTGACAGACTTCTCCTCAAGCATATCCTTGACAGGGTTGTATATCAGGGATAGCGGGGTGCGGAGTTCGTGGGCCAGGTTGGAGAGCAGGGATATCTTGTCATCCTTGTGCTTGTTTTCCTGGGCGTTCATGGCACGGTCCATATCAATCTGCTTGAGGCTTATTCCGACCTTTGATATGGTAACGCTTATCGATATTATGAGTGCTATGATAAGCAGGTATGCAGGAACGGTCATTATGAACGGACGTGCCACATTATATGACAGGATCTCCTGCGGCTCACTCCATCCCTGTATTGTCCTCTGACTTACCATAAGTGTAAATGATCCGTGAGTGGATTTGGGAATGGAGAACTCCGTATTGCTGGTGATGGCCTCTGAAACCGGGAACGGACGGCCTTTCTTGAGCAATACATATTTGAGCGACACAGGTCTGGTGGGATCGAAACGGTCAACAGCCACATGTACGTTCAGAAGGGAGTATTTGTTGGGAATGCTCAGAGTCTTGCCCTGTTGGTTTCCGTGACTTTCATAGATGGTTCCGTCCAGTACTATCTTGGTCAGGGATACAGGATAAGGATTGCTGTTATATCTGATGCTGACATCATCAGGATTGATTATAACCAGTCCTGAAGTGTTGGGGAAATAGATATTTCCCTTTCTGGATACTATTGAGAAACCGGGAAGGAAGTTGAGCATTGTTCCGCAGTCTCTTCCGTAATATGTAAAGGGTTCCTTGAAATCCTTGTCATTGGTGTCAATCATTATCATGAATGACTTATCGGTGGTAACCCAAAGATGGTCATGACGGTCAATTGACATGGATAGGAATACTCCGTAGTCCCTGTTGTCCATAATTCTGGACAGCTTGTTGGCTCTGGGGTCATAGCTGATTATCTCGTCCGGAGAGCAGGCCCAGATGATACCGCGGGAATCTTCCACTACATTTGAGATGTCGCTCTGGTCATCATCCGAAGACTGGAATACGAGACGTGCCAGAAGAGTTCTGTAGTCTATCTCATATATGCATCCGTTGCAGACGATGGTGGCATGTGAAGGGCGTTCCTTGACGTCAACCACAATACCTCTGTTCTCCTCGCCGTTCTTCTGGAGTATTATCTCACGTATCTCATTGGTACCGCGTCGGAATATGAAATGGCGTCCGTTGCAGTTAAAGAGCATTATGTCGCCGTCGGGGGTTGTTATGGTTTTGAGATTGGTCAGCCTTGATGACGATATGTTTATGCCTGCATCAGCCATAAAACGGGCGGGAGAGACCTTTCCTGTTCTCTTATTGAAAAGGAACAGTCCCTGTGAGCGGTCTGTTATAAGAAGGTTTTCATTGTCAAAACGGCAAATGCCTGATACCCTCATACCCTGGGTTGAAGGATAATTGACCTGCTTCTCGGTCCCCTCTTCAAATTTGCTCAGTCCGAATCCTGCTGAACCGAACCAGAGCGTACCGTCGGGTTCCTGATAACCGGAAATGGGAATACTGAAGGTCTCGGAACCATGATCAGGAACGCTGATGCTCAAGTTATGGAAGAATGAGCGTTTCAGGGTTACCACGCCGCAATGCAGGGTTCCAAGAATGATTTCGTTCTCTTCCAGGTCGATATCGGCGCACAATACATGAAGGGGATCTATTTTTCCGAGTAACTGCTCATCGGCCTTACCTGTCCTGCGGTTGAGGACGGTTATTCCGTTCTCGGCAGTGCATACCAGAAGACAGCTGTCGGAGAACTCGGTCAGACATGTGATGTTATCCTTGGTCAGACATGAATTAGAGGAATCATAATGGGCAATCATGTCGAATCCCGATTTTACATAGTATCCGGTAATTCCCTTTCCCTTATATGCTATCCACAGGATATCCTTTGAGTCCGTGAACACGGTACGGCTTATTATATTGTATCCCAAGGGATCCATATGGGTCAGGGCGCCTGTGTTGGTGTTCAGGTGATATATTCCGCGATCATCCTCTACAAGGAGAAGCTGGGTGGGGTCACTGGAAACCTGAAGTATCTTGGTGAAATGGAACTGACGCTCTGAAGGGAACTGGGCTATAATTTGGGTGGTTCCGATATTCATGTCATACATCATCACAGCACCCATAGCCATACTGTAGAAATAGGCAGAGTCACCCACCATCATTATGTATTCGGTCCTTAGGATCCTTCCCTCATAAGTGACAAGACGGGTAGAGTCATTGTCGGGATCAAAGTCTATGATGTGGTTGGTGGTGGCAAGTACGGCTCGTCTGGAGCAGCCTATGGAGATGACGTCGCCCAAAACGATATTGTCATTGCCTACAGTCAGATACTGGTATTGGCTTATGGCTCCGTTCGATATCAGATTGGCACCGTTGGTGGTTCCTACCCAGAGCCTTCCGTAGATATCCTTGGCAAATGACCGGACAGCGTTGCAGCTTAGACCTTTGTCTATGGTTATCTCAACCTTCTGGGTATAAAACGCGCTTGCTGTCAGACAGGTTATGGCCGATAACAGTAATGTCAGGAACCTCTTCTTCATATGGCTGATATTCTGTGATTGTTGTGCTAATGTAGTAAAAATCAAATTATCCCGCAAACGGGCGTATGCGTGTTATTGCTCCCGCATTGCCTGCAGGGTTTTGCCTGTCTCCCGTTTGAAGACCTTGTTCATAGCGTCCACGCTGGTAAAGCCGGTCTGAGCCGCTATGGTTTCAAAATCCTCATCCGTACCCGTAAGCTTATCCTTGATAAGGCTTACTCTTATCCTTGTCAGGTATTTGGTAAGGTCAGTGCCCAACAGTCCTTTCATCTTCCTGAGCATGACGGTGCGTGTGGTTCCGGTATGCTTAAGGATGTATTCCTCACTGAGTGCAGGATCAGATATGAACTGTTCTATGAGTGAGTTGAGTGAGCCGATGAACTCCTCATCAGTTACGCTGAAGGTCTGGTCGGAACTCATCTTGCTGAAGAATCCGAAGTTGTACTGACGCTTTATCTCGAACCTGCCGCCAAGCTGACTGCGTATCAGGGCGAACATCTGCTTGACATCATACGGTTTGGGAATGAATGCGTCGGCACCCATCTTGTAACCCAGGGTCTTGTTTCGCTCGTCGCTGCGTGTTGTCAGCAGAATGACGGGTATATGACTGATGTCAAGTGTGCTCTTGATGTGACGGCAGAGTCCGAATCCGTCCATCTCAGGCATATCGACATCACTTACAACTATGTCAATGTCAGTACTTTTGAGCAGGCTGGCGGCCTCCTTTCCGTTTTTGGCAGTATGGATGTCCTTGAACATGCCGTCAAACTCATTGATGAATGATTCTGATTCCTTCTCATCAGCGGAGACAAAGAGTACGGTCATGTCGTTGGTATCGAAATCCTGGGCCATGCCCTCCATGGAATTGTCTTTTGTTCCGTCGGCATCGGCAGCCTTGGTCTTTCCGGTTTGAACGGATTCTTCTGATTTGGCGGCTGAGTGTTTCTTGCCGGCTGTCATCGGGAACTCCATGAAGAATGTCGAGCCCACACCGTCCTCATTGTTGAAGGCCGACATTATACCTCCTATCAGGCTCAGCTGCAGTCTTGCATAGGGGAGTCCCAGACCGTAGCCGGGTATGGAGTTGTCGGTGTTTTCCCTGTAATAGCGTTTGAACAGGTCCTCCGGATCACATGAGAATCCGCGTCCCTGGTCCTTGACCGATACGCGAATGATCTCGCCCACCTTCTCTGTGCTTACGGTAATGGTGGTTCCGGGAGTACTGTATTTGATGGCGTTGTTTACCATGTTGGAGAGTCCTGTCTCAATGATTCTCTTGTCTATGGATACAATGCCGATGTTGTTGTCCATCATGAACTTGAGACTGAATCCCTTGCTGTAGCAGTCAATGCGGTAATCCTCAAGCAGGAAGTTGAGCCATTCGTTCAGGTTAACCTCTTCAATAAGGATATCGGCCTTGTTGACATCGGCACGGCTGCTGTCCAGGATCATATTGACCATGACTGTCATCTTGTTGACCTGGTTGAAGATTCGCTCCATACGCTCGTAATCGATTCCGTCAACTGATTTTTCCTGCAGGAAATCCTTTACCGGATTGTAGATGAGTGAAAGCGGTGTGCGCAGCTCGTGGGCTATGTTTGAAAGGAATGTAATCTTGTCCTCGCGGTTTTTGATATCCTGGGCGGCAATGGCTTTCTCCAGTCGGTTCTTCTCCCTGTTGGATGAAATACGAGCTATGGAATAGCCGAATATAAGCATTATGATGAGTGCGGTGAGTACGCCGGGTATGGTACCCAGAAAATGTTTGGGAACCCTGAAACGGAGTATTGTACGGGGTTCACTGAGTCCTTTGCGGTATGCCTGTCTGATAACTACGCTGTAGTTGCCGTTATCCATTCTGGGGATGGTGATGGATGTGCCGGTAGTGCTCATGGCCCTTACCAGAATGTCATCCCTGTAGATGTCATAGATTATCAGGTGAGGGTAGGTGGGGTTGAAAGAGTTGGCCGAGAATTCCAGGTCAAGTTCCTTGTATTTTATAGGCAGTTTCAACGGATCGGTGACGGATTTCTGTATCTCCTCATGAGTGAAATCCTTCTTTTCAGTATGGGCTCCGGTGCAGATGACATCCACGGGGGGTGTGTCAATCATGAGCGAACTGTTGGTGTTTACGGTCACAAGGCCGATGGAGTTGGGGAACAGTATTATGCCCGTCTTTGTGCAGAGTGAGAAAGTGTTCAGGAAACGTGAGCTTGGTACTCCGTCCTCAATGGAGTAGAGCAGGAGTTCCTTCTTGGCAAAGTCAAACACCTGGATGTATTCATCGGTTGTGGTGAACCAGATGCGGTCCTTGGTATCTACCGCAACGTTCGTGAATCGGCCGTTACCCCAAGTCTCAACAAGCACCTCGTCATAGTTGGAACGCGGATCATAACGGTGCAGTCCGGCCGGCTCGGTAAAGAAGAGCTCACCCTGTGAATTGGCGTCGATTGAGGTTATGTTGTGTATGACCTTATCCTTGTTCAGGTATATGCAGCGGCTCTCAAGTGATGAATAGTTTATCTCGTAGATGGCTCCTCTGTTGGTCACATATATGGCGTAAGGGGTGGAGCAGGTGTTCTCTACCAGTTTTATGGTTTCATTGTTGTTTGAAGTGAGCAGTATCTCTTCAAGCTTTGCGCTGTCCTTCCTGTAGACGTAATGGCGTGAGTTGACGTTGAATATAAAGACATCTCCGTTATCGGCACTGGTTATCTTCATGTTCTTAAGGTCAGCATATGAGGGTGTGGGGATTGCGGGATAACGGGAATCAGGAACCATGACCTTGTTCCTGATGCGGTCAAAGAAGAGCAGTCCCCTGTTGGCATCGGCCATAAGGATAACGTTGTCATTTGCAAGATGGCACATGGAGACAATCTGGAGTTTGTCTGTACCTTTCAATAGGGTCCTTTGCTGGTTTACGGGATCTATCCTGCACAGACCGTTGCTCATGGTTGCCATTATGACGGTACCCTCAGGTTCATCAATGCCTGATATGTAGTTGTCAAAACTGACTATTCCGTCATGATGCTCGTAGATATGATGTATCTGTCCGATGAATGTCTTTTTGATGGAGATGAGTCCGTAGCCGGCTGTGGCATAGAGGGTCTCACGGTCCTCGGAATTGACCAGCGTGGAGGTGACGTTCTTGAGTGTGTTGACTACGCTGACGGTGACGGCTTCATCCTCAACGATGTTGCTGCGTTCGATGATGCAGATGCCGGCATCGGAGTGGGCTGTCAGCAGGTTTCCGTTGGGAAGCGGAGTGATGAGTGAGATGTCATCGGAAAGAAGGTTGACTCCGGAGGTGTTGTATTCGGCAACCTTTTCATAGTTACCGTTGATGTAATAACCTTTCAATCCTTCTGACGGAACTGATAGCCAGATAATATTGCTGCGGTCTATGGCAGTAGCTTTTGCTATGATAGGCCTGTCGGTGCCGGGTATGCGTTCCAGTGTTCCGGTGTTTCGGTTGAAACGGTAGAGACCCAGCTTGTCATCGGCCAGGTAGAGTATTGAAGCGTCTGATTCTGAGCGAAGGATCTTGACAAAATCATAGTCTTCATTGCCGGGGAAAGAGGCGGTAAGTCTGCATTCGGATTTGCTGATGTCATACGTGAAGAGACCGTGCATGTCGGGATCATAGAAGGTGGCTTCATCTCCTTCAAGCAGGAAATCCTTGGTCTTGAGTATGATGTCATCATATTTGAGCGTGACCGCGAACTTGTTTTTGTAGTCATAGCAGAGGATGCGGTCTTCACACGCCAGCAGGACATTATCGGTACATACTATGCTGTTTACATTACCCAGCATAACGAGTCCTCCTTCTGATACAATCTCCCTGATATTGGTTACGGTACCGTTGGATATGACGGACAGTCCTACATCGGAACCTACCCAAAGGCGGCCCAGCCTGTCTTTTGCCAGTACATTGAGAGTCTGGCTTTCAAGTCCGTTACCGATTGTGCTTTGGGTTATAGATAGTCCGTTGACAGCCCACAGCAGAGAGGTATATAGTATTGCGAGTGATAAGGCGATAATTCTCCTCATTTTATAAAATCCTTTATATCACTACAAAACTAATCAAATGCCGTATCAAAAACAAGAGCGTGCGGATATTTTCCGCACGCTCCTGATAATATGGTTTGATATCTCTATCAGAGGTTGGGGTTGTATTTCTTCCACTCGCTTACTGCGGGGAGAACGCCCAGTGAGATAACCTCGTCACGCATAGCCTGGAGGTGCTTGTAGCTGGCCTCGATGTCAGCCATCTCAGTAGCGGTACCCTTAACGTCAGTGTAGTGAACGCCGGTAGCGTCGATGGTTGAAGGCATAGCCATCATTACGTTCTGGAACTGTGAGTTGTTTACGTAGCAACCTGCAGGCCACTCGAACTTCTCACCGCCCATGGCAGCACCGATCATTTCGATTGAAACGAATGAGGGGCTCTGGAATGATGAACGTCCGCGAAGCTCAATGATCTTGGCACCGCCCTTGATAACATCCTGCTTCATCTGTGCCCACTGCTCATCGGTAAGAGCGGGTGTGCCGATGATGTCGGTCAGAGGCTTGCCGTCAACCTTTGCGGTTGATGCGAACACTGCCATCTGCTCACCGTGACCGCCGTATGTGCGAGCGGTTGTAACCTTGTCCTGAGCAATGCCGAAGTGCTTGGCCAGGGCGCTCTGCAGACGTGTTGAGTCAAGAGCTGCAAGAGTGGTGATCTGTGAAGGTTTCAGACCTGAGTAAACCAGAGTTACCAGACCGGTGATATCGGCCGGGTTGAAGATGATTACGCAGTGCTTCAGGTCAGGGCAGTAAGTCTTGATGTCCTTACCCAGCTGCTCGGCGATCTTGGCGTTGCCAACAAGCAGATCCTCACGGGTCATACCTGCCTTACGGGGTGCGCCACCTGATGAAACCATGTACTTGGCATCCTTGAAAGCCTCCTCAACCTTGTCGGTGAAGGTGATGTTTACACCGGGGAATGCGCAGTGACGGAGTTCCTCAACTACACCCTCCAGACCGGGAAGATAAACATCATAGAGACAGATGTTTGATGAAAGGCCCATCATAATGGCTGTCTGAGCCATGTTTGATCCGATCATACCGGCTGCGCCAGAGATGACCAGTTTCTCATTTGTCAAAAACTTCATAGCTGTTTTAAGTATATTA
>CADBXO010000025.1 GCA_902798685.1 uncultured Bacteroidales bacterium | reverse complement strand
CTGTAGGTGCCGTGGAATGTCCAGTCACCGCTGGTGGACTCACCCGCTACGACCAATGCAGGCACGCTGGTTACTGTTCCACTGAATGTCACCTCACCGTCAGCATCAGGCAGGAACAGATACGGTTTGTGAGCCACGGTTGACGTAACCCTATTGGGAGTAGCATCAATCATTGTGGCAACCCAACCATCTTGAGCATCATATGTTACATCCATGAATTCATAAACGTTGCCTCCGTTGATATTCGTCATCGGGAAAGGCAGGCAGATGGTCGATGCCTTGCCAGCGCTGAACGTGCGCTTGAACGCAACTGTATTTCCGGCAATCACCCCGGCAATGGCGTTTGTGATTCCGCTATTCTCACAAACTAGATAGCAGGGTTGCAGCGTCTTGTCTCGGAGGTCGCACACCTGATCAGAGGTGAGGAGGCCGGTATAAGTAGTGGTGCCGTCAGTCATGGCCTGACCGTTGCGGATGGCGATGCTGACTTCGGGGTTGATGTTGTCACAACTTTGCAATTGGATATAGTCGCCGGGGACGTGCCAGCCGATGGTGACGCAATTATCCTTATTATAAGGGCGGAATAGTGTATTCTCTGTGCAGTCAAGCGTCACCCTGCCGCCGGTGATATTGAGATTGCCACTAAAATCTTCGAATAGTGGTGTGGCACTTCCAGAGCAACAAAGGTAGACCCTGCCGCCGTGGATATTCAGACTTTTACCGCTATCTAATTCGTACTCTCCTTCCGTGGTGAAGCGTCCCATGTCGTCACCCGTGCTTTGGGCGTAGATGCTTAAGGATTGGTCGATAAAGAATGATTTGCCGTTGAATCTGCAACCGTCTGCGAGGACCAGGTTCACATCGCCCCGAAGGTCGATGTAGTCATCTGAACTGATGTCGCCGTTGACGTAGTACCACGTCGTCTGATTATTTGTACCTAGGTAGGTGAAGGCGCCGCTCGCAATGGCAGTATGGTCGCCGCCATGAACAGTTTTCTCGCCCTGCGCGTCGATGTAGAATAGTCCAACGGAAACTTCGCCACCAAGGATGTCGATTTCACGTCCGGGCTTGGTGTCGGCGGCGCTGAGCACGAAGCAGGTCTCTGGATCGGCATCGCCCATATAGGTAGCCCAGCCACTGGTGAAGGAAGCTTTTGTTCCGCCATCAGCAGTGTTTAGAATCATGGCGGAAGGGGATGCTGATGGAGCGGGAGTGATGACGTCGTCTATGACGTATGTTATGTAGCCGGAGTTGAGTATGTCGCTGGCGCTTAGGTCGGTCCACTCTCCGGTAGCGCTATTGTAATTGCCCTGTTCATTGCCGCTCAGGGTGTATGTGCCACTAAGATGTACGGTGCGGCTATTTGAACTTGCGTTGTTGAGACCGATGCCTGCGCTGCCGGCGGTAGTATTACCGCAACGGTTGCCGGTGATGGCGCCACCGCTAAGATAAAAGTCTCCTTTGTTGGTAAAGAATACCTGGCCGCACATGTTGGGGCCGTAATCGCAGGCCAGGTTTGACCAGTTGCCGGTAATGGCACCTCCGGTCATATAAAAGTCATTCTTGAAGGCTATCGCGCCACCAAAGTGGTTTGAGCGGTTGCCGCTGATGCTACCGCCCTCCAGACGTAGTGTTTGGCCTTGGAAACTGATGCATGATGCTGTGCCGTAATCTATCCAACCGCCGGTGATGGTTCCGCCAGTGCCGCTGTCGCGGATAGTGAGCGTGGAGCTTTCATTTACCTTTAGCACATAGCCATTGCTGGCGGCCTCGGTCAGTGCGCGGTCTATGGTATGGCCGTTCAGGTCCAGTATGACATGGTGGCCGTATGGTAAGTCCAGGTAAGCATCACTACCTGTTGCGGTAATGTCATTGGCTAATGTAATTACAGTAGGATTGTTTGCATCTGTGCTGGCATTGTTTAACGTAGTTTGCAGTGCAGCCCAAGTGGTTGGTCTGAATTGTGCATTGATAGTGACTGCCACATCGGGCATGATAATGTAGCGTCGGCCGTCATGCTCTAGTATTTCAACGTCGCGGCCCTTGGCATCGGTCACAGTCATGGATTGTAACTCAAAGCCCTCATCGGGGGTC
The DNA here is from genome assembly GCA_902798685.1 of uncultured Bacteroidales bacterium. Classification (GTDB taxonomy): domain Bacteria; phylum Bacteroidota; class Bacteroidia; order Bacteroidales; family Bacteroidaceae; genus Colenecus. The sequence goes on along the minus strand of CADBXO010000025.1, from coordinate 20,315 downwards.
GGGTCAAGCCAGAGGATGTCGTCCTCGTAGGCCTTGCTGTACTTTGTTAACCAGGCGTTGTTAGTGCCGCGCGATGTGGCGGTGACGGTCCCACAAACTATGGCGTTGCTGACGGTATAGGTGTGGGGCGCGACGCCCTTAACGTTGACAGTTACGGCGTCGCCACGGTCCTTAGCCGTGAAAACGATACCGAAGACGAAATTGTTATTATCAAAGTAGTTTAAGTTGCCGTCAAAATCACTACGGTAATTAACATAGCCTGTGACTAAATACATGGATTGTCCATTGACACTGTAATCTATTGAGCCGTCGTCATCGTCCAATATGTAGTAATTAACAGTCTTCACATCTTCGCTCCAGATACGGTAGGCTCCACGTCTAGCGTCGGGAGTAAGGATGTAATAAGGGTGGTTGGTTGGTAATGTCTGGTTCAGTCCGAAGTTCAACGCGTTGGGACCAAGGATTTGTTGGTGCAAGCCGTTATGATTAACTTCATATAACTTGTTTCCGTCAGCGAGTTCAATCCAATCGGCTAAGGTGCCATCCACATCCTCGGTTGCTCCGCACAGAGCACAGGTAAAATGCGCCGTAGCTGCGCTATAGTCATCGGCACATGTCCAAGTGGGGAACCCCCAGTCATGCTCGCATGGTGCAGGCTCCTGCGCCCACGCTGTTTTGACGGTCAACAATGTAAAAATGATAAGCACAAAAAAGGCTTTCGGAAAGGACTTCTTATTCTCCATGTTGTGAATGATGTAGAAAAGGAATTATTTTTAAATACGGTCGCGAATATCGCAACAAATCCCTCCCACCCTGTCAAAATCAGTAAAATTGTCAGGGAGGTTTTGTCAAAATCAGTAAAAATTGATTACTCCAGCTGACGGCGGACGTTGTAGTATGATTGGCGGGAGCCGAAACCGGATGCGATGACGATCTCCTCGATTGAGGCATCGGGCTGCTGGACCTTAAGGCGCGCCACATGAGCCAGGCGACAGCGGTTTACGTAGTTGTAGAATCCACCCATACACTCGCTGATAACCTGCGAAAGGTATGTGCGGTTCACACCGCAGATGCGTGACAGGCTGGAAAGAGTAAGATGGCTGTCCAGATAAGCCTGATCATCCTCCACGCAATGGCGTACTATGCCTGCAATCTCATCTTTGCGTTCCTGAGACAGGGTCTCCTCGGCAAGCTCCGGCTCTGCATCAGGCTCAGCAAGCGAAGGCTCGGGAACATCGACCGTTTCAACCTGAAGTTCACCTGACTCCAGACGCTCCACATCGAGCGTGCGGTGAGGAGTAAGGGCGCCTATCAGGAACACCACTCCCAAAGCAGAGAGCAGCAGCATGCCTATGGAGAGCGAGTTGTAAGTTCCTATAAACGTTGATGTCCAACTTATGGCAAGATGTATTATAGGCAACCAGATGATACCTTTGGCAAACTGGCGCGGAAAGTCCTCCGGATTGGAGTAGTTATCCTCGGAGTAACGGCGAATGGCACGGGTAATCATGCTGATTGCCATCACGAAACAGAGCAGATAAACAACTGCCAGGACACCTGATATACAGAAAAACCACTTACAGAACGAACCCTCAAGCTGTGTTCCCGGAATAAGGGTGAGCACAAGCGCGGTCAATGTCATCAAATCAAACGGGATATAGAGCGCATGCACGGGGTTGCGCCACCAGCCCACATTCAGGACCTTGCCAAAGTAGCTGAACAACACCACCGCACAGAAGAACGGCGAAGCCAGGATAAGCAACATGCGCAGATACAGCACAGCATCGGCATCCTGTGGTATAAAGGCTATAGGCAGCAACAGTATATCGGACGCAAAACAGAATACCAGCGTCTTCCAGGCCGGGTAATAATAATCGGCATGACGTGCGTATGGCTGGCACTTGTGGCCCCAACGGATAGCGGCAATCGCCAGACTGATAGCTACATAAACTGCAACAGATACGCTAAAGAACAGTTCCTCTCCTGAATACATTATTTAGTCCTTCTCTTGTAACAATCCTTTTTATCACATATTCCGCAAGTATAGGGCAGATATCTTACATCGGGGCCGATGCCAATGACGCCGCTAACCGATTTCATGGGCAGCATCAGGCAGGACTCGGTGAGTTCTATGCCGCAGGGGTTCTGCTCCGGGAACAGGCTGAAAAGGGCAGGTTGTGCCGATACGTGCCAGCCGCAGTAACCCGGGCTGAAGCGGTTGGTGCGTTTGTATCCGGCAGGGTCAATCTCTTTTTGAAGCACCGTCTCCATATAATCGGCCACGCTCTCCACAATCTGGCTGCCCACGCAGTCCATGGCATAGGTCTGGAACATATCGTCACGGCGCTTGACCGCATCGGTCCACTGGAAATAACCGCTTCCCACGGTTGCCACGAACACTGCATACTTCTGTGCTCCGCGCAACTGACGGCAGATTATCTTGCCCGCATCAAAAGTTACGGGGCCCTTCTCCCCTATCAGCGTAAACTGATTGGCCTCCAGGTCAAGTGATCCGTCCACGATTACGTACTTGAACTGAGGGCGCAGGAACTGGGCGCTCTCGCGCAGCAGATACTCGGTGGTACGCACGGTCTGAGCATCGGGCTCACCGTCCTTGTACCCCATGAATGAATAGACCTCGTTCAAAGGTATATCCAATCTGTTTAATGAAATCTGCTCCCAAGCCATAGTCCTTTTTAACTCTATGCTTGTTTACTCAGATTCCTTAAACAGGAATTTGCGGAAATCAGCGTAGTCCTTACTTATCTCAACGCTCTGCTTGGTGCCCTTCATGAAGGCCTGCAGACGGGCGGGAATCTCAACGTCACCGCCGGTAATGGCATCGACCTTCTCCTTGAACTTGGCCGGATGCGCAGTCTCCAGGAATACGCCGTACTCTCCAGGCTGCAACTGCTCACGCAGGGCGCGGTAGCCGCATGTTCCGTGCGGGTCAAGCAGGTAACCGGTACGCTCAAAGCACTCCTTAAGGGTCTCCTTAATCTGCTCGTCGGTGTAGGTTGCACCGCTAATGTGACCTGCAATATCCTTGTGTGAGCCGCCGTAAAGGGCAAGCACACGTGCAAAGTTGCTGGGATCGCCCACATCCATTGCGTTGGCCAGTGTCTGGACCGATGGTTTGGGGCTGTATACTCCGGTCTGGAGATAGTTGTAGAATATGTCGTTGGCGTTGTTGGCGGCGATGAAACGCTTTACGGGCAATCCCATGAACCAGCCGAACAGTCCTGCTGTAATATTACCAAAATTACCGCTGGGCACGCAGATGACCAGGTTATCGGCCTTACCCATAGCCTTCATCTGTGCGTAAGCGTTAAAGTAGTAGAATGCCTGCGGCAGGAAACGGGCCACGTTGATTGAGTTGGCCGATGTCAGTTTCATGCGCTGGTTGAGTTCTGCATCCATAAAGGCGTTCTTGACCAGTGCCTGGCAGTCATCAAACACGCCGTCAACCTCGACAGCGGTGATGTTCTTGCCCAGTGTTGTGAACTGGCACTCTTGGATGGGGCTTACCTTGCCTTTGGGATAGAGCACATACACATGCACGCCCTCCACGCCCAGGAATCCGTTGGCTACGGCGCTTCCGGTATCGCCCGATGTAGCTACCAGCACGTTCACAAGCTGCTTTTCCTCCTTGTTGAAGTAACCCAGCAGGCGGGCCATAAAGCGTGCGCCTACATCCTTGAAGGCAAGTGTGGGACCGTGGAACAACTCCAGTGAGTAGATGTTGTCATCAACCTTGACAACGGGTGTGGGGAATGCCAGGGTGTCATAGACAATCTTCTTAAGGTCAGCCTCCGGGATATCCTCGCCAAAGAATGCCTTGGCAACCTCAAATGACATCTCCTGGAACGTCATCTTGTCAATATTGTCAAAGAACTCCTTGCTCAGTTTGTTCAAGCGCTCCGGCATGTAAAGGCCGCGGTCAGGTGCCAGTCCGCGAACCACCGCATCACGCAGGGTCACGTCATCGGACTTATGGTTTGTGCTGTAATATTTCATTTCAATGATAGGAATATCTTGGTGAATTCAATGCCCTCAATGTTGCCGTACGCTCCACTCTTGCATGACTCCTCGTCAAAAGCGGTAACGCCGTCAGGCTCCATTCCCGGAGCATAGATCAGGAACGGAATGGGGTCCGATGTATGCGTGCGGTGCGCACAGGGCGTGGGGTGGTCAGGCAGAACTGCAATTGCCACCGGCTCATCCCATTTGCTTACCTCCTCATAGATGGGACCTATCAGGCGGCTGTCCAGATCCTCGACGGTGCGGTTCTTGAGGGTAAAATTGCCCTCATGGCCGGCCTCATCGGGAGCCTCAACATGCACATATACAAAATCATCGGTCTTAAGGGCATCGATGGCAGCCTGTGCCTTGCCCTCATAATTGGTATCGAACAGACCGGTCGCACCCTCCACGTCAATCACCTTCATTCCGGCGTAGTGCCCGATTCCCTTGATAAGGTCTACGGCCGATATAACCGAGCTCTTGCGTATGTTGGGGTACAACTCATTGATAGGTTGCATAGCCGGACGGTAACCGGGTGACCAAGGCCAGATGCTGTTGGCGGGATCCTTTCCCTCGGCAATGCGCTTAAGGTTTACCGGATGCTTAGCCAGAATATCCTGCGAACGCAGTATCAGGTCGTTGAGCAACTGTGCTGTAGGCTCTGCATCAGGAGTTGCAGCCTTAATCATGAGGCCCTTGAACGGCTGTCCGGGAACATCATGAGGCGGGGTGCAGATAAGCTCCTTTCGGCCTCCGTCAATCACCAGCAGGTGACGGTACTGGATGCCGGTATAGAAATGGACCTTGTCATTGCCAAGTTCCTGCTCCAGGGTCTTGATTATCTCATCGGCCTCAGGGGTTGAGATATGACCTGCAGAGTGGTTCTTGATAAGTCCGTTCTCAATGCATATTATGTTGCAGCGCATGCCCATCTGTCCGGGCTTGATGTCTACGCCTATGTTGGCGGCCTCAAGTACGCCGCGACCCTCAAATGACTTGGTCACGTCATAACCCATAACGGTCATGTTGGCCACCTCACTGCCGGGGTGGAATCCGTCGGGTACGGTCTTGAGCATACCGGTACGGCCTTTGCGGGCCAGCATGTCCATGTATGGCTTGCGGGCGTGCTGGAGTATGGTCTTGTCACCAAACTCCTTGACAGGCCAATCGGCCATTCCGTCGCCTAAAATGATTATGTATTTCATTCTTGGAAAAGACTGTTTATATCAGATATTAGCAATACTCATTATGTCTGCGAATACGCCTGCTGCGGTAACTGCAGCACCTGCGCCGTAACCCTGAATCATCATGGGATACTCCTTGTAACGCTCGGTTGTGAGCAGGATTATGTTGTTGCTGCCCTGCAGGTTGTAGAACGGGTGGTACTTGTTGACCTCGGCCAGCGAAATGCTTGCCTTGCCGTTGTCCAGACGGGCGACAAAACGCATGCGCTTGCCCTCCTTCTCTACACGAGCACGACGCTCCTCGAATGCGGCGTCAAGCTTGGGCAGTTTCTTCCAGAACTGGTCGATAGTACCGTCAAACAGCTCCTGCGGTATGAACAGGTCGCAATCCACATCCTTCTGCTCAATGGCGTAACCGCTCTCACGGGCCAGGATGACCAGCTTGCGCAAAACATCCTTTCCACTAAGGTCGATACGGGGATCGGGCTCGCTGTAACCCTTCTCCTTGGCCAGGCGGATGGTCTGGCTCAGAGGAATATCGGCACTAAGGGTGCTGAATATGAAGTTAAGCGTACCGCTTACCACAGCCTCGATCTTGAGGATATGGTCACCGCTGTTAATCAGGTCGTTGATGGTGTTGATGACAGGCAGGCCTGCGCCCACATTGGTCTCAAACAGGAACTTGACACCGCGGCGGCGTGCAATATGCTTGAGTTCAGCATACTTGTCATACTCCGATGATGCGGCAATCTTGTTTGCTGCCACCACCGATATGTTGTGATCCAGGAAATCCTTGTAAAGTGCTGCGACATCGGCACTGGCGGTGCAATCCACAAATACCGAGTTGAATATGTTCATGCCGATAACCTCGTCGTGCAGTATCTTGGGACTGCTTTCGGGTGCCTTCTCCAACTCCTCGCGGTAGTTGTCCAGGTTGATGCCCTCGCGGCAGAACATTGCCTTGCTGCCACGTGCAATACCAACCACGTTCAGCTTGAGGCCGCGCTCCTGCATCAGTTTCTCGCGCTGTCCGCGGATCTGCTCCAGCAGGCTGCTGCCCACGGTACCCACACCGCAGATGAACAGGTTGAGTACCTGATACTCTGACAGGAAGAACGAGTCATGGATTACGTTCAGTGACTTGCGCAGTGACTTCTTCTCGACAACGAACGATATGTTGGTCTCGGATGCGCCCTGTGCGCAGGCAATCACGTTGATACCGTTACGTCCCAGCACGCTGAACAGCTTACCGGCGATACCGGGGCTGCGTTTCATGTTCTCACCCACGATAGCCACAGTAGCCAGGTCCATCTCGGCCGATATGGGGAATATGGCACCCAGCGCAATCTCCTTGCTGAACTCCTTGTTCAGGAGCTCGCAGGCGGGAGCGGCATCAATATTACGTACGCCGATTGACGTACTGTTCTCGGACGATGCCTGTGACACCATGAATACGCTGATTCCGTTCTCGGCCAGCGTCTTGAATATGCGGTAGTTTACGCCGATGACACCTACCATGCCCAGACCACGCATGGTGATAAGGGCGGTGTCGCTTATGCTTGATATACCCTTGATGGCCTTGGTTCCGGCGGGGAGCTCGTTCACGATCTCTGTGCCGCGGGCCGTGGGGTTGAATGTATTCTTTATCAGAATGGGGATGTTCTTCTGGCAAACCGGGTAGATTGTAGGCGGATAAACCACCTTGGCACCGAAGTTGCACAACTCCATTGCCTCAACGTAACTCAGCTCATCAATCGTGTATGCGGTCGATATCACGCGGGGATCGGCCGTCATGAAACCGTCTACATCGGTCCATATCTCAAGGACATCGGCATCCAGTGCGGCTGCGATGAGTGATGCGGTGTAGTCTGATCCGCCTCGGCCCAGGTTTGTTACCTCACCTGTTTGAGCATCGCTGGAAATGAATCCGGGTGCCAGGCCTTTGTGGGGCATGTCGCTGAAGGTTTCTCTTATCAGGCGATATGTCAGGTCACTGTCTATGGAGTGGTTATGGCCGTTGTGCTCGGTCTTGATGAATTCACGTGAATCATACAGACGGATGTCGTCTATAAGCTGTGCCACAATCTGTGACGAGAGGCGCTCGCCGTAACTCACGATCGTGTCCATGGTCTTCTCTGACAGGTCATGCAGCAGGTACAGTCCCTGCATGATCTCCTTGAGCTCACCGAACAGTTTGCGAACCTGGGTGTAGGCCTTGCGCCTGCGCTCAGGCACCACTACGTCACGTATCATCTGCTCGTGACGCTCCAGCATAGCGTTGGTCTCAGTCTCATACTGACGGTCCCCACTGGCAGCCATCTTTGCCGTAGCAATAAGCTTGTCAGTGATTCCGCCAAGTGCCGAAACCACTACTATCACATCATCCTGTTGTGACTCTACAATCTGTTTGAGGTTGGTAATGCTCTCCTTGGATCCCACGGACGAGCCACCGAATTTAAGTACTTTCACAGCGAAAACTTTTTTACAAACTGCAAAAGTACTCTTTTTCCTGCAAAACTACCAACGCACGTACCTCTTATTGCACATTTTACTCACATCTAGGGAGTCCCGCCCCCGCACCTTAGGGAGCCAAAGCGCACCCAGCCCCATTTTCCGCCCCAAGGTGCGCCGAAAATACGCTCTCCCGCGGGCTACCCCCCGACCTTAGGGAGCCACAACGCACGTAGGGCCATTTCCGTCCCTAAGGTGAGCTGGAAATACGCTATATCGCGGGCTGACCCCCGACCTTAGGGAGCTGTAACGCAGGTGCGGGACATTTCTTCCCTAAGGTGAGTGAAAAAAATGGTGATGCTTACCCGAAAAGGTGTTTGAAGGCTTCCTCGACCTTGGTTACGGGAACTAGTTCGATGCCCAGCTTGCGCTTTTCCAGGCCATGCATGTTGCTCTTGGGGATGATTATGCGCTCAAAGCCTAGTTTTGCGGCTTCGGCAATACGCTGCTCGATGCGGCTTACGGGGCGGATTTCGCCCGACAGGCCCACCTCACCAGCCATGCAGACAGTGCGGTCAACGGCTATATCAAGACTGCTGGAGAGTATGGCGCTGATTACGGCAAGGTCTATTGCGGGATCGCTTACTTTCAGACCTCCGGCAATGTTCAGGAATACGTCTTTCTGACCCAGTTTAAAGCCCACTCGCTTTTCAAGAACTGCCAGTAGCATGTTCATGCGGCGAACATCAAATCCAATTGCACTGCGCTGCGGGGTTCCGTAAACCGCGGTGCTAGCAAGCGCCTGAACCTCAATCAGGAACGGACGAACGCCCTCGATGGTGCATGCGATTGATACTCCGCTCATGCCCTGGTGACTGTCGGTAAGCAGCAGTTCACTGGGGTTGCTAACCTGACGCAGGCCGTCCTCGCGCATCTCATAAATACCAAGTTCAGCTGTGCTTCCAAAGCGGTTTTTGATGGGACGAAGTATGCGGTACAGGTAGTGCTGGTCACCCTCAAACTGCAGCACTGCATCCACGATATGCTCCAGAATCTTGGGGCCTGCAATAGATCCGTCCTTGGTGATATGGCCGATGAGCAGCACCGGAGTTCCGCTCTCCTTCGCAAACTTGAGCAGCGACGCGGCGCATTCACGAACCTGCGTAATGCTTCCGGCCGATGAATCCACATACTCGCTACTGATGGTCTGGATGGAGTCGATTACCACCAGTTCAGGTTTCTGCTTTTTTATCTGTTCGTAGATATTCTCAAGCGATGTTTCGCACAGCACAAGCAGGTTTTCACTCAACTCGCTGCTTCCTGCCAGTCGCTCGGCGCGCATCTTGATCTGGCGGGCACTCTCCTCACCCGATACGTAGAGGACTTTGAGGTCCTGCAGACGCATTACTGTCTGCAGTGTAAGTGTGGATTTACCAATTCCCGGCTCACCGCCCAACAATACGATAGATCCCTGAACAAGACCACCTCCAAGTACGCGGTTAAGTTCATCGTCGTGCATGTCAATGCGCGGATAATCAGAGCTTTGTATCTCGCCAAGCGTATGAGGCTTGCTGTCATCGGTCTTGCCCGATGCCTCCTTCCTTGCGGTGGTCGTTGCATTCTGAGAGGCCGATGCCTTAACGGTTATCTCCTTCATGGTGTTCCATCGGCCACAAGAGGGGCATTTTCCACTCCATTTGGGCGAATCAAAACCGCACTCGGAGCACACGTACATTGTCTTGTCCTTTATCGTTGCCATACGCTATGCCTTTTTTGACATCTTGCTCCACCACACTATTCCGTATATGGAGTTCATCATGTAAAATACATACTGAACCACCATGATGGGTGCAAACTGAACACCTCGTGTGGCCGCTATGGCCCACATCACCAGATTGGCGCCGTTCACCACAATCCACATGAACCACTGCTCTATGAATGCAAAAGTGAGCAGGAACTGAGCGCCTACAGCTACGGTCATGGCAAGTGCATCGGACACGGGCTGAGGATCATCGGTCTTAAGAAGTAACCTACTGATTCCCCAGACTGCAGCAGCGCTGATTACAATCAACAAAGCTCTCTGCGGCCAGGTCATCCAGCGGGTCTTGATACCCTCGTGACCGCCGCCAAGCGCACGTTTGCTCCACTGGGCCCAGCCAACGAACTGCATCGGCACGTTATATAAAAGGAACAGCGCCGCATTGGCGTAGAGTCCGCTGCGCAGAGCCATATATCCTTGAATGCATGAACCAAGAAAACCGAACAAAAAGTTGAGCACGCTGCCCTTAACACCGAAAATCACGCAAAGAACGCTGCACGTTCCGGCAATGAAACTAAGCACGCTGAAATTGCCTTTCAACACGCTCACAACAACGCTCACCGTCATGAATCCCAGTATCAGGAACCAGTCCCACCAAGAGAATTTGGGTATTTCTATCTTTTTCATACGTTCAATTTGTACAAAGATAGTGTAAAGAGGGCAGAAGGAGGTCACGTCTGGCGCAGTAATTTTTGTGCTCCACTCACCTTAGGGAAGAAATGTCCCGCACCTGCGTTATAGCTCCCTAAGGTCAGGGGGCAACGCAGGTTCTGGCGTATTTCCGGCTCACCTTAGGGAGAAAAATGCCCCCACCTGCGTTCTGACTCCCTAAGGTCAGGGGGTAGCCCGCGAGAAAGCATATTACCGGCTCACCTTAGGGAGAAAAATGGCCCCACCTGCGTTCCAGCTCCCTAAGGTCAGGGGGGATCGCTAAAGATACTAACGTTCCTCCTCGCGCGACCAGGTGACGGCGCGGTTAATAAAATCCAGGAAGGGTTTTGTGGTCTTGAATAGTACAAAAGGGGACAGACCCCAATTGTATCATTTTAGCTTGAAAAACTCAAATTGAGCCTGGGAAGCTTTGTACGGATAAACACCGCGGTCCTCCGGGGTGACCATATGAATCCGCACCAGCTTTTTGCCCACCTGCCTGTATTTATACTTGAACAGCCCATCCACAGTAGCATCATATGATGGTCCCTGCCCTATCAGATTATGATGTTTGTCAAAAAAGGCCATTCCGTCTATACCGTCATCATGGTAGTAATTGAACAGGAAGTTGCCTTTTGACGCATAGATCAGCCGCAGATTATTAAGGGGTGAAAGTGCGGGATCGTTGATATCGGTCCCGATATGGAGAACCCTTCTGAGTTTCTCGCCGTCATACCGGTACACGTCATTATTCTCAATGTCCAGGCACAGCTCCTTCCCGAAAGGACGGCGGATGAATACCTCTGATGATATTATCAGCCTGGTATCGAATCTTCTGTAAGCTCCACGTCCCTCAGCCTTCACGAACGAGACCCCCTTGGTCAGGCTTTTATTGGTAACCACATATTTACCCCTGTTACCCGTCTCGCGTCTGTTCAGGAAGATATAGCCGTCCTTTATCCTGCAGAATGACGATGCCTTCATGTTCATGACATTGGTCGAATCCGTCAGATTGAGATTCATATCATATTCATAGACTATGCATTCGTCGTCTATACCCAACACGTACAGGTGTTTATCATAATATGACAAGACTGCCTGAGACCTCTTGAGCTGTCTCTGCTCAACTACCCGGCGCTTCCTAAGGTCAATCTTGGACAATCTGCTCCTTCCGTCCAGAATGAAAGCATATCTCCTGCCGAACGCGATATCCCTGATCGTTGCCGAAACAGGGAATTCGTCATTCAAATCAACGTACACCCGTTTGGGCTTCCTGAAAAAATCGTCATAAGAGAAGGTCTCGCTGCTCCTGTTCAGCACCGGAATAGTGTACTCTACAGTACTATGATCTATCTCACAACCCGTCAGGGCCGATAACAACAAGGCTATCAGCACAAAATAGTACAATTGGGGCCTGACCCCAAGTGTATCATTTTTCCTCTTTCGACCAAGTGACAGCACGGTTTATAAAGTCTAAGAACGGTTTGGTGGTTTTGAAAAGGGCCGATACACGCTCAGCCAGACCAGGTGCCAGGATGAAATCATCATCGGGCATATAGGCAATGCAGAAACGTTTGAGCCTGTAAAAATCAGAGTCAGGAGTATCGGCGGGGAATCCCGCAGGAACTCTCTTGAGCGCGCCATCATAATCCAGCTCAAATCCGGGAGCAGCCTGAGCCAGGATCTTGCGGAAACCGCCGTCGCTCATCTCAATATCCTCGCGCAGGATATTCAGCACCTTGGGATCGCACCAGTAATCACCGGTAGCCAGCATATGGGTTCCCTCCCAACTGTCACTGGCCGATGCACTCACCTGGAAATAGTATCCGCTGTAGGCCGATTTCTTTCCGCCCGGGCAGATGTACACGCCCATATGCGTCTTGTACGGGGACTTATCGGCCGAAAACCTTACGTCGCGGTATATGCGATAGGTAATATCGTTCAACTGCAAATCGCCTATTGCAGGGTCAAACTTACGGATCTGAGCCAGCAGCTCCAGCGCGAATACATCGAACCGCTCCTTTGCCTGCTTGTACTCATCCTTGTGCGCCATGAACCACTCGCGGTTGTTGTTGGCGCTCAGCTCCCTTAAAAATGCCAGTATCTCTTTCATATGGGGCAAATATAGCCAAAAACTTAGTACTTTCGCAGTCGGATATGATTAAGGAATTACAACTCAGGGTTGAGCCGCAGTTTGCGTATAACGAGCAGGTGCTCAAGGAGACTGTCTCTAGGCAGTGCGGGCTTGATGTGCGCACAATCACGGCCGTGCGGACGCTCAAGAAGAGCATCGACGCCCGCCAGCGCACCATTTTCGTGAACCTGACCCTGAGGGTATTCATCAACGAGCAGCCGCCCAAGGACGAGTTTGAACGCATTGACTATAAGCCTGTTGACGGCAAACCCACAGTCGTAGTTGTGGGCACCGGTCCCGGCGGACTCTTTGCAGCACTCCACCTGATTGAGCTTGGATTACGACCGATAGTACTGGAGCGAGGCAAGAACGTGCACGACCGCAAGGTTGACATAGCAGCAATCAGCCGCACCCACAAGATCGACCCCGAATCCAACTACAGTTTCGGCGAAGGCGGCGCGGGAGCCTACTCCGACGGCAAGCTCTACACCCGCAGCAAGAAACGCGGCAGCACCGACCGCATCCTGAACATATTCTGCCAGCACGGCGCAAGCCCCACGATATTGTCCGATGCCCATCCCCACATAGGTACGGACCGATTACCGCGCGTTATCGAGAACATCCGCAACACAATCATCAACTGCGGCGGCGAGGTCCATTTCGAGACCCTCATGACCAGTTTCATACTGCAGGGCAACCGCGTGATAGGCGTCAACGCCACACATGCCGGACAGCAGTGCACATTCATGGGCCCGGTAATTCTGGCAACAGGCCATAGCGCCCGTGATGTTTACCGCTACTTTGCACAGTCAAACTTCAATATCGAGGCGAAGGCTCTCGCAGTCGGATGCCGTCTGGAGCATCCTTCGCAACTGATTGACAGCATACAATACCACAACCGAGCCGGCCGAGGCAAATATCTGCCCGCCGCCGAGTACAGCTTTGTCACTCAGGTCAACGGACGCGGCGTTTACAGCTTCTGCATGTGCCCCGGAGGATTCGTGGTTCCGGCTGCATCGGGCCCACAGCAGATTGTAGTGAACGGAATGTCACCCTCAAACCGTGGCTCGCGCTGGAGCAACTCCGGAATGGTGGTTGAGACCCGCATAGAAGATATTGCGCAGAATGACGCAGACATGAAGGATCCGCTCGTAATGATGCGTTTCCAGGAGCAGCTGGAGCGTGACTGCTGGCAGGCCGGCAACATGCGTCAGACCGCACCCGCCCAGCGAATGGCCGACTTCGTGAACGGCCGCCTGAGCTATGACCTGCCCGAATCATCCTACTCGCCCGGACTCATCTCATCCCCGCTCCACTTCTGGATGCCCAAGTTCGTGACCGAGCGCCTCAAGCAGGGATTCCTGCAGTTCGGAAAGAGCTCTCACGGCTTCCTCACCAATGACGCCGTAATGATTGCAGTCGAGACCCGCACATCATCACCAGTGCGCATTGTACGCGACAACGAAACCCTCCAGCACATCGGCCTCGAAGGCCTCTTCCCCTGCGGCGAAGGCGCAGGTTACGCCGGCGGCATAGTGTCATCGGCCATAGACGGAGAGCGTTGCGCCGAATCGGCCGCCAACTACCTGTCTGTAAGTAAACTTTAAGATTTATAGGGTTGAATTTAAGGTGCAAATACGCAATCTTTGCATCTGAAACAATTAATGTTTAACCCTTTATCCTTGTTTAAATGAAAAGAATTATTGTTTGCGTATTGGCATCGGCCCTCTTGACCGCTTGTGCCGATAAGAAATCAAATGTAGTAATCAACGTCCAGGAGCAGCCGGACAAAACCTTCCCCATCTACGATTATTTCCAGGTTGACAAAACCGTCTATGTAAATGCCGATGACGAGCACCTCCTATCCGATATAAACAGCGCGTACATGAACGGCAATTACATCTACACGCTTGACTCCAACCACAAGTTATCCAAGATTGACCTTAACACCGGCGATATCATCGGCCAGTACTGCCAGATAGGCCGAGGCCCCCAGGACTACATCTTCCCTATCGGCCTTACAGGCGATGACCGTAACCTTTACCTACTGGACTTTATGGGCAAAGCCGTCCATAAGTTCAGTTTTGACCTGAAGCATCAGGGCAAGTTCACTCTTGAGAACATGAACGCCACATCATCCATGTTCAAGACTAAGGACGGTTTCTTATTCTTCAATTCCTTTGACAGCGAGGGCGTGGGCAAAATTGCATTAACCGACAATAACGGACAGATAAAACAATCTTTCGTCAACCAAAAGGAAGAGCTGCAGCCTGAGACCGATGCACCCGTAATGAAAACCATTTTCACCGATCAGCTGTTTGTTCAAACCCCCGATGGAAAGGTGCTTTGTTTCAACCCCGACGGCAATGAGGCCTACCTCTATGACGGCACTGACATGGAACCGCTGCTGCGGATTTTTATGGATATGAATTATGAGAAGAAGCCCCAGACACCCGATCCGTTCGTAAAGCAGTTGTATTACCTGAACGGTAACTTGATGGTCAATTATTCATACAACATGGATACCTATTTCAGCTATTACGATAAAAACTTCAAACTGAAAGCGTCCGGCAAATATGCCCTAACCGATGAGAAACAGGCTCCCTTCCAACCCATCTGTCAAGTAGGAGACAAACTCATCACCGCCGCTCCCACCGACGATACTCCCGGAGCCGTCCTCCCCGACCGCTCCATCCAGGCGGTAATCATCCTCCACAGCGCAAAATGATACAATTGGGGTCAGGCCCCAATTGTATCATTTTGCCACAACGGCGAGTTGTTTCGCCACAATTGTAGATTTGCGAACCCGCGCACGCGTGCGTAGAGGTACATTTGCACCAGTTATTGAAATGAGACTATGAAAATCAAGGATGCAAATGTGCTTATAACCGGTGGAGCATCGGGCATAGGCAGGTTAATGGGCCGGATGGCTCTTGAGAAAGGTGCAGCAAGACTTATCATCTGGGACATAAACGCCCAGAACATCGAGCTGGTCAAGGCTGAACTCTCCTCACTGGGTAAGGTAAGCGGTTTCCGCGTGGATGTATCGGACAAGACTGTAATCGAGCAGGCCTACGCCGCTACAGTCCAGGAGTGCGGTCCTGTGGATATTCTGATCCAGTGCGCCGGCATTGTAACCAGCAACGCCACTTTTGACAAGCTGACTACGGCCGATATAGAGCGCACCATGATGATCAACGCCATAGCACCCATGAACGTGGCCCACATCATGCTGCCCGATATGATCAAGCGCGACCACGGGCACATCTGCAACATCGCATCGGCCGCCGGTATGCTCTCCATGCCTAAGATGAGCGTCTACTCAGCCAGCAAGTGGAGCGTGATCGGCTGGTCCGATTCGGTACGTATCGAGCTTGGAAAGATGAAATCGGGCGTACACTTCACCACAGTCGCCCCCTACTTCATCAACACCGGAATGTTTGACGGCGTTTCATCAAAGATTTTCCCCATACTCGACCCTGAAAACACCGCCCGTAAGATAATCCGCGCCATTGAGCGTAACAAAGATTTCCGTGGCATTCCGTTCGGATTCCATTTCATAAGATTCTGGCAGGCTGTACTGCCGGTTGCCTTGTTTGATTTTGTTTTTGGCACTATCTTTGGAATCTATCACACAATGGATCACTTTACAGGTCGCAAAAATGACAATAGAAAACACATCGAAGGAACAAATACAGCAGATTCTGCTTGCACAACGAGAGTTCTTCAGGACGGGAACAACGCTGAGCGTAAAGTATCGTAAGGAGCAGCTGAGAAAGTTAAAATCGGCCCTCCAGGCATTTGAAAAGCCGTTGGCCGATGCCCTCTGGACTGATTTGCACAAGTCATACCAGGAGGCTTACCTGACCGAAATCGGACTTGTGAAGGCCGAGATAAGGGAGCACCTCCATCATGTGGGCCGATGGGCACGCCGCAAACGCAAAAGCTCCCCTCTCACACTCTTCCCCGCAAGCTCGTTCATTGTAAGCGAGCCGCTGGGACAGGCGCTGATAGTTTCGCCCTGGAACTATCCCGTGCAGTTACTGCTAAACCCGCTGGTGGGTGCCATATCTGCCGGCTGCACTGCAGTGCTCAAGCCTTCTCCGTATGTGCCGAACGTATCGACCGTACTGGAACAGATGATCAGGTCTGTGTTCAATGAGAACTATGTTGCAGTGGTTCAGGGAAACCGCGATGTCAACAAGGAACTGTTCGGCAGCCGATGGGACATCATATTCTTTACCGGAAGCCCCGCTCTGGGCCGCAAGGTCATGGCCGCAGCAGCCGAGAACCTCACCCCGGTTGTTCTGGAACTTGGCGGCAAGAGCCCCTGCATCATTGACAGCACCGCCAACCTCAAGATTGCCGCCCGCCGCGTAGCCTGGGGCAAGACCCTGAACGCTGGCCAGACCTGCATCGCCCCTGACTACATCCTTATTCATGAGGATGTCAAGGAGGCCTTCATAAAGGAGTTTGCCGCTCAGGTGGAGTACCTGCACGGCAAGGATATCAGGGAGTCACAGCATTTTGTGCGCCTGGTATCGGACAAGGCATTCGAGCGCGTAACCGGCTATCTCAAGGACGGCACAATAGTCTATGGCGGCCGCACCGACAGCAGCGAGCGGTTCATCGAACCCACCCTGCTGGATAATGTCAAGGCCGATGCCCCCGTCATGACCGACGAGATTTTCGGCCCCATATTCCCGCTCATAACCATCAGCCCCAGGAATGGTAGATTCAAGGATCAGGTGACAAAGTTCATCACCGACCGCGAAAAGCCTCTGGCATTCTACTACTTCGGTTCCGAGAAGGACGGTTGGGACCTGATACACCGCACATCATCCGGTGGCGGATGCATCAACGACACCATAATGCACATTGCAAACAGCAACATCCCGTTCGGCGGCGTAGGTAACTCCGGAATGGGTCACTATCACGGCAAACTAAGTTTTGACGCTTTCACGCACCAGCGCTCCATCGTCAAAGCCCCCACCTTCATTGACCTCCCCGTGCGCTACATGCCATACAAATTCTTTGCTTTGATAAAGAGGATGATGTAACTTTGCAGCCGTTATGGCATTATATCCCAATCTGATAAAAGAAGCCTTGCAGACGGTGCGCTATCCGGGCACCGGCAAGGACATCATCTCCATGGAGATGCTCGAGGACGATATCCGCATTGACGGAAACAGCGTATCGTTCTCACTGATTTTTGAGAAACCCACTGATCCGTTCATCAAGTCGATCGTAAAGTCGGCCGAGACCGCAATCAAACTCAAAGCCGGTGATGACGTACAGGTAGAGGTAAAGGTAAAGACCCGCCAGGCACCCCGTCCGGAGGGTCCGGAACTTTTGCCCGATGTCAAGAACATCATAGCCGTTGCATCCGGAAAGGGAGGCGTAGGCAAATCAACCGTAGCCGCCAACCTGGCAGTAGCTCTGGCAGGCATCGGCTATAAGGTAGGACTGCTTGATGCCGATATTTTCGGCCCCTCAATGCCCAAGATGTTCAACACCGAGGGCGCACGCCCGTACGCCGAGAACAAGGATGGCCGCGACCTGATAGTCCCGGTTGAGCAATACGGAATCAAACTGCTCTCGATAGGTTATTTCGTTGACCCCGAGCAGGCTGTCCTGTGGCGTGGAGCCATGGCCAGCAACGCCCTCAAGCAACTCATAGCCGATGCCGACTGGGGTGAACTTGACTACTTCATCATAGACATGCCTCCCGGCACAAGCGATATTCACCTTACCCTGGTACAGACACTGGGCATAACCGGTGCAGTGGTTGTAAGCACCCCGCAGGAGGTGGCTTTGGCCGATGCCCGCAAGGGAATAGACATGTTCCGCAACGAAAAGGTGAACGTACCGGTACTCGGATTGGTAGAGAATATGGCCTGGTTCACACCTGCCGAACTCCCGCAGAACAAGTACTACCTGTTCGGAAAGGAGGGTTGCAAGCGTCTGGCCGAAGAATTGAACGTACCTCTGCTTGGTCAGATCCCCATCGTTCAGAGCATCTGCGAAGGCGGCGACAACGGAACTCCCGTTGCTCTCAACCCCGACACAATAACGGGTCTTGCCTTCCGCGAACTCGCGCAGTCAGTAGCCATCGCCACCGATGCCCGGAATCATCAGCAACCGCCCACCAAGGCAGTCAGCACAAGCAAATAAAAAAAGGCCGGAATCAACTTCCGGCCTTTTCTTTTATTCTGCAGAGAATAACGCTGTCGATAAGTATCGTTCTCCCGTATCGGGCAGAAGTACGAATACGTTCTTGCCGGCGAATTCGGGACGTGAAGCAACCACGCTTGCTGCGTATGCTGCAGCACCGCTTGATATACCTACCAGCAGACCCTCCTCCTTGGCCAAAGCGCGTGCGGTCTCAAATGCGTTGTCATTGCTTACGGGCAGAATCTCATCGATAATGCTGCGGTTAAAGTTATCGGGAACAAAACCGGCACCGATACCCTGGATCTTGTGGGGACCGCTGGGGTTACCGCTCAGTACGGCCGATGACTCGGGCTCAACTGCAATGATACGTGCATTGGGGAAGGCCTCCTTGATTGCAATTGCAGAACCGCTCACGGTACCGCCAGTACCTACACCGGCAATGAAAGCGTCAATTTGAATACCTGATTCCTTGGCATCGGCCACAAGTTCCTTACCGGTGGTCTTTGAATGAATCTCGGGGTTGCTGGGATTGGTGAACTGCTGCAGGATTACTGCACCCGGAGTAGCGTCACGAAGTTCCTCGGCCTTGGCGATGGCACCCTTCATGCCGTTTGCGCCCGGAGTAAGAACTATCTCTGTGCCATAAGCGGCAGCCAGTTTGCGGCGCTCAATGCTCATGGTCTCGGGCATAGTCAGGATTACCTTATAACCCTTAACTGCGCCTACAAGTGACAGACCAACGCCTGTATTGCCCGATGTAGGCTCTATGATTGTACCACCTTTCTTTAGGATACCCTTCTTCTCAGCATCCTCAATCATAGCAAGTGCTATGCGGTCTTTTACTGATCCACCAGGATTAAAGAACTCAACCTTGGCCACGATATTTGACTTGATGCCGCGGTTGGCAGTGAATTTCTTAAGACTGACTGTCGGAGTCTTACCGATAAGTTCAGTAATTGTGTTGTAAATTGCCATAATATCTAAGTTTTGTGTTTGTTTTCTGTTTCCGATGCAAAATTACCACCAGTGGAAACAGTCAACAAGAAAACTTCAAAATCAAGAAAACCGTTCTGATACTCTTTGTTTTTGCAGTAGAGTTATTCTGCCAATTGATTTATCTGCCTGTCTGCAGAGTGCTTCTTTTAGTCCGGCCGTAGCTGCGGTAGTCATCAAGTTCAATCTCAATGTCGGGTTCCGATAACTCCCCGTCGGCCGGCAACTCAAAGACAATGTACTTGATGCTCTTACCCCGCTCAAGCCACTGCTGCTCATAGTGCGTCTTGATGGAGAGTATGTGGTCAGCATCACCGCTGGCATAGAGGTCATCGGTCCTGAATTCCACCGGCAGACGGTTATGATCAACCATCGCGCACGTATAGGTAAAGAGGAAGTTGCTGTCAGTCTTAAGGTGAATCTTACCGCCCGGCTTCAATATCTTACGATACCGCTCCATAAAGTAGGTCGATGTAAGACGCTTGGTAGCCTTCTTCATCTGAGGATCGGGGAAAGTGATCCAGATCTCGCTGACCTCGCCCGGAGCAAAGAAACGCTCGATAAGCTCAATCACGGTGCGCAGGAACGCCACGTTCTTCATGCCGCGCTCAAGCGACAGCTTGGCACCGGTCCACATACGCGCACCCTTGATATCGACACCAATGAAATTCTTGTCAGGGAAAAGCCCCGCAAGACCCACGGTGTACTCACCCTGGCCGCAGCCCAGCTCCAGGACAATAGGCCCGTCATTATGAAAGAAGGAGCTGTTCCAACAGCCCCTCATTTCAAACGGGACATCCTCACGGAACGAACCCTGCGGCTCGAACACGTGCGGATAGGTCCGCATATCGGCAAACTTGGCCAGTTTACCCTTACCCATATCAGA
>CADBXO010000024.1 GCA_902798685.1 uncultured Bacteroidales bacterium | reverse complement strand
CGGGAACCGCAGCCCATACCGAGATTTTTCAGAGCGCCGCCGAATCCGGCCTGTTCATGCCCCTTGAAGTGGTTCAGGGAGATGATGATGTCCGCATCCATGATGGCGCGGCCGATCTTGGCATTCTTTACATATTCTCCGTTCACGGGAACTTCGATGTCATCCGTACCCTTCAGCCCGTCGGCAATGATCAGATGGCAGTTGGTGCTGAAAGGAGAGAACCCGTTCATATATGCCGCTTCCATGTGTTCCAGCGCGTTTTTCCGTCCGCCGACATAAAGCGTGTTGCAGTCAGTCAAAAACGGCTTCCCGCCGCGTTCCTTGATGAAGTCCACAACGGTCCGGGCGTAATTCGGACGCAGGAAGGCCAGGTTTCCCGGTTCACCGAAATGGATCTTGATGGCAGTAAATTTATTGTTGAAATCGATCTGATCCATGCCTGCTTTTGTGATCAGACGCAGCAGTTTGTTCTGAATGCTGTCGCCAAACGTTTTTGTACGGAAATCCGTAAAATACACCTTAGAGGGATCCATGTTTCACTCCTTCATAAGCGAAAAAATAAAGCCGGAAAAGGTAAGCACTTACTTTCCGGCTTTATTATATCTGATTTTTTATGCGGGATCAGGAATGTGTATATACCGGGCGGCGGGTAAGCGGTTTATGGAGCGACTGCAGCAGCACCGGGACCAGCAGGCTCAGCAGGATCATGATGCATCCGGCAAGCTTGCTGAAGCTCATCTGATCATTGAGAATGATGATGTACCGGCCGATACGTTACCGGTGCGCGGACGTACTGCGTTGGTGGCAACCATACCTGTGCCTGCATCGCCCTCAGGAGGACAGATGGGAGCACCGGGCTTTAGATGACCGGTGATATCCAGCTTGCGTGCGCCGGCCTCGGTCAGCACACCTGCATCCTGACCTGCATCAAGTGACTTGGGCAGGATGTCAAGCAACTTCCAGGGATAACCCTTAGTGGCAATGAGTTTGTCAAACTTCTCAACCATGGTGGCATTGTAAGTCTTGGTTGCGGGATCCACGGGAATCATACCCGATGCGTCACCCACACCCAGAACTCTCTTGCCTGTGAGCTGCCAATGGATGAAACCTGCCAGAGTAGTCAGGAAATCAATATCCTTTACGTGCGGCTCATTGTCCAGGATAGCCTGATACAGATGTGATATGCTCCAGCGCAGAGGTACGTTGAACACAAACAGGTCAGACAACTCGGCGGCTGCCTTGGCGGTGTTGGTGTTACGCCATGTGCGGAACGGAACCAGTATGTTGCCATTCTTGTCAAACGGCATGTAACCGTGCATCATGGCGCTGACGCCAATTGCTGCCAGGTTCTCAATCTCTACCTCGTACTGCTTGAGCACGTTCTTGCGCAGGTCAGCGTAGCAGTCCTGCAGACCGAACCAGATGCTCTCCACGCTGTATGTCCACAGCCCGTTTACAAGCTGATTCTCCCAGCTGATTTGGGATCGTATGCCATATTACTTCAAAGCTTTGTTGAGCATGTAATAAACCTCGTTGTTACGAAGCTGCTGCTTGAAACCACTGATGGTGGTGTTCTTGTCTATGCCGATATATTCGATGTCGCACATCTCGGCAAAGTCCTCCCAATACTCAGCGGTAATATCATATGAGAATGCGCTGTGGTGTGTACCACCTGCCAGAATCCAAGCGCCGGCGCCGATCTCAAATGTAGGCTGCGGAACCCAGAGGGCCGATGCAACCGGCAGTTTGGGCATTGGCTTGGGCTCGATGCACTCAACCTCGCTGGTGATCAGACGGAAGCGGTTGCCAAGGTCAACAACGGTAGCCTTGATACCACGGCCGGTCTTTGATGTGAATACCAGACGGGCGGTCTGCTGCTTGCGGATACCTATGCCAAGGAAGTGAACCTCCAACTTGGGTTTGCCGGTAGCAATCAGCGGGCAGATCTCCAGCATGTGGCTCTGCAGGCTTGATGTGCAGTCAGCGGCAAAGTTCAGGGTGTAGTCCTCAAGGAATGAGCAACCCTTGGGCATACCCTGGTTCATAACCCAGAGAGTACGCTGCAGGCAGGCTGTCTTCCAGTCACCCTCAGCTCCGAAACCGTAACCCTCCTGCATCAGACGCTGTGATGCAAGACCCGGAATCTGATCGAATCCGCAGAAATCGGGAGCGTCGATATCGGCATCACCCAGGTCATCGAAGTTGGTGGTGAAAGCGGTAGCGTTCTCATCCTTCAGGACGCGGCGCAGAGCGATCTCAGCCTTTGCTGCGTTCTTTACCTTCTCCCAGTATACCTTCTCACCGCTCTCATCGATCTTGATGGTGTAGAGCTTCTTGTACTCCTCAACAAGGGCGTCAGCCTCGGCATCGGTAACCTTCTTGAAGTACTCCATCAGTGATGATACGGGGTAGTAGTCTACATGATAACCCATGCGCTGCTCGAACTCAACGCGGTCACCGTCGGTAACGGCAACGTTGTTCATGTTCATACCGAACATAAGGCAGCGTACGTTGTGGGCATCGGCACGACCGGCAGCGGCGCGGGCCCAAACTGCGATCTGCTTCTGAGCCTCGGCACTCTTCCAGTGACCTACTACAACCTTACGGGCTACACGCATACGGGTGCAGATATGACCGAACTCGATATCGCCGTGGGCGCTCTGGTTCAGGTTCATGAAGTCCATGTCGATTGAATCCCATGGAATATCGGTGTTGTACTGTGTGTGGAAGTGGAGCAGAGGCTTCTCGAGAGCCTGCAGACCCTTGATCCACATCTTGGCGGGGCTGAAGGTGTGCATCCATGTGATGATACCAATGCACTTCTCGTCATTGTTGGCGGCCTTCATTACAGCCTCAACCTCCTTGCTGCTGTTGGCGGTACCTTTGTAGACAATCTTAACGGGGATGTTTCCGCTCTTGTTCAGACCTTCAACCATCTCCTTTGAGTGACCGTCTACCTTAACGACTGCGTCACCTCCGTAAAGTAACTGGGCTCCAGTTACCCACCATATCTCATTGTTCTCAAACATAGTGTTTACTGTTTTAAGTTATTTCTTCTTCTGGCCGTAATAAGCGTTAGGGCCATGTTTACGCATATAATGCTTCTCAATGAGAAGCGGATTCATCGTGAGTCCCGGATTGACAGACAGAGCCACGAACGCCATCTTGGCGCACTGCTCCATCACCTTGGCGTTGTAAACCGCATTGTCAGGTGATGTTCCCCATGAGAAAGGACCGTGGTTTTTTACCAGAACGGCCGGGGTGTGGTCGGGGTTGATCTTGCGGATGTTCAGAATCTCATCCACAATCACATTACCGGTCTCCAGCTCATACTGTCCCTTGACCTCAGCCTCGGTCATGTCACGTGTACAAGGAATGTCCTTGTAGAAATAATCGGCATGTGTTGTGCCGATATTCGGGATGTCACGACCGGCCTGTGCAAAGGCGGTAGCATAGGTGGAGTGGGTGTGGACCACGCCCTTGATGTTGGGGAAAGACCTGTAAAGTACAAGGTGTGTGGGGGTGTCCGATGAAGGATTGAGGTCTCCCTCAACGACCTTGCCGGTCTCGAGGGAGACAACAACCATATCACTTGCCTTCATCTCGTCATAGCTTACGCCGCTGGGCTTAATCACTACGAGGCCTTTCTCACGGTCAATGCCCGATACGTTACCCCATGTGAATATTACCAGCCCCTGCTTGACAAGATCAAGGTTGGCTTTGAATACCTTCTCTTTAAGTTCTTCCAGCATATTACCAGAGAGTTATATACAGAATAGCCAGAAGGATGATGATTCCGTATGCACCGATGTTGAACTGGTTGTTGGTACGGAAGAGAGAAAGGTCGATATTGATGGCCTTGGGATCCTGTACCTTGTCCTTTGCATTTGATGTCAGGTAGATACCAAGTACAAGGAATACTGTTGCCAGGAAGAAGATACCCTCAAATCCAAGGTTCTGCAGCTTGATGCACCAATCAGCGTTGCAAAGCATTACGATTGCACCCAGGGCATAGCACAGAGCTGATACTGCAAAGAGAATCTTGCTCCATTTGAGCTGTGTGGCGATTGTCTCGTTGTCCAACTTGGCAGCCTCAACGGGCTTCTTGCTCAAGAGTGAGAGACCTACGAACAGGATAACCAGTACAAAGAATACATAACCCATACGGATCAGGAACGGAGTGTTGGGCATCAACAGCTTGAACAGTATTGAGAATACGAATGTGCTGATAGCTGTTACGATTGCAGCGGTGCCGCTTGAACGCTTCCAGAGCAGACCCAGACTGAAGATAACTACGATACCCGGATATACGAATCCTGAATACTCCTGGATGATCTGGAATGCCTGGTCGGCTCCACCCATGATAGGATAGATGGCAATCAGGGCAATTACAAGAGCTGAAACTGCAGTGATACGGCCAACCTTAACCAGAGTGCGGTCAGTAGCGTTCTTGTTGATGAACTGGTGGTATACATCCATCGTGAAGATGGTTGATGTTGAGTTGAACATCGAAGCCAGTGATGAGATAACGGCAGCGGTCAGAGCTGCGAATGACAGACCCTTTACTACAACCGGAGTGAAGTTGCGGATAAGGAAGGGATAAGCGTCATCAGAAATGTTGATTGAACCTGAAAGCAGCCCCTCGCCGAGCAGACGGTTGTGCAGGTCGGCATCGTTCCATATCAGATATGCGCATACACCGGGGATGCAGACGATGAACGGGATCAAAATCTTGAGGAATCCTGCGAATACAAGACCCTTCTTTGCCTCGTCAATGTTCTTGGCGGCAAGACCCTTCTGGATGATGTACTGGTTGAAACCCCAGTAACCAAGGTTGGTAAGCCACATGGCACCTACAATCAGGACAATGCCCGGAAGAGTGAAGTAGGGATCATCGGCGATGTTGGGGAACAGGTCTGCCTGACGTTCAACTACAAGGTTGAAGTGGCGGTCACCGGGAATGTCTCCAAGACGTTCCATAACCTGACCCAGAGCGGGGATGGCACCGTCAACACCAAGGTGCGGAGCAATGGTCTTCAAAGCAAAGAAAGCGGTGATAAGACCACCACCAACCAGGAATACGACCTGCATTACATCGGTCCATGCAACAGATGCAAGACCGCCGTAGATTGAATATACACCGGCAACCAGATACAGGAAGATGATGATGAGGAAACGAACTGAGATCTCAGTGCTTCCAACCATCAGTACTGCACCCTTCAGACCCAGGATCTGCTCAATGGCAAGAGCTCCCAGCCATGCAACTGAAGTCAGGTTGATGAACACATAGAGGAAGAGCCAGAATATTGAGAATGCCAGACCTACGCCCTTGTTGTAACGGTTGGTAAGGAACTGGGGAATGGTGAACACCTTGTTCTTGATCATTACCGGCAGGATGAACTTACCTACTACAACCAGGGTGATGGCAGCCATAAGCTCGTAAGCGGCAACTGCGATACCTGATGCGTAAGCTGAACCTGACATTCCGATGAACTGCTCGGCACTGATGTTCGCTGCAATCAATGATGCACCAACGGCCCACCATGTCAGGGTGTTACCGGCCAGGAAGTAATCGTTTGAACTCTTTTCTTTACCGTCTTTCTTTCTTGATACGAAGAAACCAAGGAAGATAAGTACGGCCAGATAAATAAAGAAAATCACATAGTCAACAGGTTTGAAACCATTGTTGGCCAGTCCTTGCATAATGCTGTTTTCCATTTGTTTATTGTTAGTTTATAATTTGATTTTAGTGAATTACTCAACACCGAACTGGTAGATGCAATGGCTGTAATACTCCTGACCGGGAACCAGTTCTGCGCTGTACCAACCGGGCAGATTTGACTTGTTGGGGCTGTCGGGGAACTTCTGTGTCTCCAGGCAGCAACCGGTACGCTGCTCCATCTTGTTGCCCTGCTTGTCGATGCCTGAACCATCCAGGAAGTTACCTGAATAGAACTGGATACCCGGCTCGTTGGTGTAAACCTCAACGTAGATACCGGTGATGGGGCTGTAGAGCTTGGCGGCGCACTTGGTATCGTCACACTTTGTGTTCAGAACCCAGTTGTGGTCATAACCGTTACCGTTCTTAAGCTGTATGTAGTCGTAGTTGTTGATCTCCTTGCCAATGGCCTTGCCCTTGGTGAAATCCATCGGGGTACCTGCTACCGGCAGGATCTCGCCTGTGGTCATGTATGTGCTGTCGCAGGGAGTGAAGTTGTCGGCATTCAGAGTAAGGATATGGTTTGTAACGGGAATTGAGTGGTCGCCGTTCAGGTTGAAGTAACTGTGGTTGGTCATGTTGACAACAGTCTTCTTGTCTGTGGTAGCCTTCCATACAATGTCGATTGAATTGTTCTTGGTCAGGGTGTAGGTTACGGTTGCTACAACGTTACCGGGGAATCCGGCCTCGCCGTCGGCTGAGTTCATCACCAGTGTGATAGAGCTCTTTTTTACCTCCTTTACATCCCATACCAGGTTCTGCCAACCCAGAGGAATGGTAATGTCGCAACCTCCGTGCAGACAGTGACCGAAGTTGTTCTGGGGCAACTGATATGTTACGCCGTCCAGAGTGATCTGACCCTGGTTGATACGGTTGGCATAACGTCCTACGGTTGAACCGAAGTCGCTGGACAGAGTGGTGTAGTCCTTGATGTTCTTGAATCCGATTACAACGTCCTGTTTGTTGCCGTTCTTGTCAGGAACCATGATGGCAACGATACGTGCGCCGAAGTTGGTTACCCAAACCTCTGCACCCTTTGAATTGGTCAGTTTGTACAGGTCAGTCTGTTTTCCTGTAAACTCCATCTGGAAGTCGGCCTGGTTCAGGACCGGAGCCTCCTGCTCCTGTGAGCATGCTGTCAGAGCAAGCACACCAGCCACGAGAGCGATAAAACTTGTTTTTCTCATTTTGTTGGTTATTTAGTGATTAATGAATTATTGCAGTTTTCTCGAGCCGTCGCCTATGGTGACGCTGTAGATCTCGGGTACTATTCCGAACTTGCGTGCATACTCGCGCTTGGCCTTTGAAACAAACTTGTCATAGATGGTGTCACGCACCAGGTTGATGGTGCATCCGCCGAATCCGCCACCCATTACACGGCTTCCGGTTACGCCGCACTCCTGTGCAGTCTCAACCAGGAAATCCAGCTCGGGGCAGCTTACGGTATAGTCACGGCTGAGTCCCCAATGGGTCTCATACATCTTCTTGCCTACGGTCTCGTAGTCATTCTCCTCAAGGGCGGCACATACGGCCAGGACACGCTCTTTCTCATCAAGAACGTACTTGGCACGGCGGTAGTCCTCCTTGCTCAGGTCACCCTTGACGGTGTCGAGCATCTGGTAGTTTGCGTCACGCAGGGTCTCCACGCCGCCGAACTCCCGGTTCATCAGGGCTACAGCTCTCTCGCAGCTCTCGCGACGCTCGTTGTACTCATTTCCGAGAGAGTGCTTGACCATTGAGTTGATCAGTACCAGCTTGTAACCGTCGGGATTGAAGGGGAAATATTCATACTCCAGTGAACGGCAGTCCAGACGGATAAGGCAACCCTTACGTCCGAATACCGATGCGAACTGGTCCATGATTCCGCATTTGACACCGCAGTAGTTGTGCTCGGTGGCCTGTCCGATCTTGGCCAGCTCGAACTTGTCGACGCGGCCGTCGGCGAACATGGTGTTCAGAGCGAATGCGAACACGCTTTCAAGTGCGGCCGATGAAGACATGCCGGCACCGGCCGGAACATCCCCCGTTATGGCAGCGTTGAATCCGCCCAGTGTAACGCCGTGCTTCTCCAACTCTTTGCATACGCCGAAAATATAACACGCCCAATGTTCCTCGGGTTTTGAGGTGTCATCGAGCGTGAATTCAACGTACGGATGCTTCTTGTTGTCAAGCGCCAGGAGGCAGACCTTGCGTGATCCGTTGCGGTATATTTCAATGGCTACGCCTTTGTCAACAGCACCCGGAAAGACGAATCCGCCGTTATAGTCGGTGTGTTCGCCAATCAGGTTGATGCGTCCCGGCGAAAAGTATAGGTCACCGCTTGTGCCGAACTGCTGGCGGAACCTGTTTCTCAGAATGGTCGTATCCATCTTAGGGGATTATTCCACTCCGAAACGATAGATTGTTGTCTGTGTGTAGACCTCACCCGGATTCAGAACCGTGCTGGGGAAGTAGGGACGGTTGGGGCTGTCGGGGAAGTGCTCGGCCTCAAAGCAGATAGCGCAGCGCTTGGGCAGTGTTGAACCGTGGGCGCATGTGCTGCCGCTGCACCAGTTTCCTGAATAGCACTGTACACCGGGCTCGGTGGTGTAGCACTCCAGTGAACGGCCGCTTGCGGGATCGACGCACTTTACTGCAAAGCTCAGTTCTCCCGGCTCGCGCTTGTTGAGAACCCAGCAGTGGTCATAACCGTTGCCGTTCTTGGTCTGCTCACCTAGTTCGATGCGGTCACCGACTCTGTGCGGGGTGCGGAAATCAAACGGAGTTCCCTCAACCTTGTCGATGGTGCCAAGAGGAATTGCGGTATTGTCGATTGGAATATAATGATCGGCGTTGATGGTCATCTGGTAGTCCAGAACCGTGAGCGGGTTCTTCTTCATGCCGTTCAGTGTAAAGTAGGCATGGTTGGTAAGGCATACTACGGTCTTCTTGTCGGTTGTTGCCTCATACTCGATAACCAGTTCGTTCTCATCGGTCAGACGATAGGTAACGTTTACGTCAAGGTTGCCGGGGAATCCCTCCTCGCCGTCCTTGCACAGGTAGTGGAGCTTGATTGTCTGGGCATCGGTCTGCTCGGCGTCGAAGATGCGCTTGTGGAAACCGGTGGGACCTCCGTGAAGGCTGTTGGGATCGTTGTTGATGGCCAGTGTGTACTGCTTGCCGTCCAGAGTGAACTTTCCGTTGGCAATGCGGTTTCCGTAACGTCCGATGAGGACGCTCAGGTAAGTCTCCTCACTCTCCATCACGTGCTTGATGCTGTCATGACCCCAAACAACGCTTTCCATCTTGCCACCCCGGTCAGGCATCATTACGGCGCAAAGTGCACCTGCAAAATTTGTTACGGCTATCTCGGCCCCCTTCTTGTTCTTGAGTATGTAAAGATCGGTCTTCTTACCCTCTACTGTTGCCTGGAAATCCTCCCTCTTGAGGCCGGCCAGATTCTCTTTGAAGAAATCGCTCATATAGTATAATTGGCTTATTGTGGTTATTAAAAATAAAACACGCAAATTAAGCCAATTTCAGATACTATTCCAAGCGATTCAGGTTAAAATTTCAGCCCTGTATGTAGAAATCGGGCATGGTGAGCAGGTCGGCTACCACGAAGGTGCTTCCGCCTACGAATATCAGGTCTTCGGCCGATGCCTCATTCTGCGCCGTGCTTACCGCCTGGGCTACCGTACGGAATACTCTGCCGGTCAGTCCTGCCTGTTTTGCCAGGTCTCTCAGGGTGCTTGCGTCAAGGGCTCTCTGGACCGATGCCTGGGTAAAGTAATAGAGCGCGTTCTTGGGCATAAGTGCCAAAACATCTGACACATCCTTGTCATTCACCATTCCCATTACGATGCGCAGCTTGCCGAATCCAGGCTTTGCGGAGAGCTCCTCCAGATGCTTTGCAATGTATTTCAGGCCATGGCTGTTGTGGCCGGTGTCACAGATGATGTCAGGCTTTTTGCCCACTCTCTGCCAGCGTCCGCGAAGTCCTGTCATGCGGCATACATCCTTGAAGCCTTTCCTTATGGCGGCCTCGGTGATGCTGAATTTATGTCGCTTCAGCTCCTCAACGGCTGTCAGAATGGTATTGGCGTTGTTCTCCTGACACATTCCTGCCAGTCCGCTCTCCAGTGCGGGCAGTGCGGCAGTCTCATATACGACCTTTGAAGGATTTACGTATTTATGCGAAATAATCTTACAATTATCCTGGGCAAAGATGACCTTTGTGCCAACCTCCTCGGCTTTGCGTGTAAAGACGTCACGGGTAATCTCGTTGTGTTCGCCAATAACCACCGGAACGCCCTTTTTCATGATTCCGGCCTTCTCAAAAGCTATCTGCTGTATGGTTCCACCAAGGAACTTCATGTGGTCAAAACCTATGTTGGTTATAACCGAAAGTGAAGGCTTGATGATGTTGGTGCAGTCCATTCTGCCGCCCAGACCGGTCTCGATTACCGCCACGTCTACCTCTTGCTCGGCAAACCAGCTGAATGCCATGGCGGTCGTCACTTCAAAGAATGAAGGGTGGAGGGGCTCCAGGAAATCCTTGTTGTTCTCTATGAACTTTACCACGTAATCGGGACTTACCGGCTTGCCGTTCACTCTTATGCGTTCGCGGAAATCAGTCAGGTGCGGTGGCGTGTAGAGTCCGGTCTGGAGGCCCGATGCCTGCAGGATGGCGGCCAGGGTGTGTGAAACGCTGCCCTTGCCGTTGGTGCCGGCTACGTGTATGGTCTTGAAAAGTTTGTGGGGGCATCCCAGGTGGCGGTCAATCGTCACCGTGTTGTACAGGCCTTCTTTGTATGCCTCCTGGCCTACGTTCTGGAAAAGGGGTGTCTGTGTGTAGAGATACTCTACAGCTTCTTGGTAGTTCACTTGTGCTTAATCAAAATAACTTCGGAACTTGCGGAACAGTTTCTCCTTGATGGACGGGGTGGGCTGGAAATGGTCCGATGTCTGTAACTTTTCCATGGCGGCCTTCTCATCCTTGGAGAGTGTTTCCGGTATATATACGCTTACATTTACGATCATGTCGCCGCGGCGGCTGGAGTTGAGTTCGGGCAGACCCTTGCCGCGCAGACGCAGCATCTTGCCGGGCTGTGTGCCGGGTTCGATCTTGAGCTTTACGGCGCCGTCCAGGGTGGGGATCTCTATGGCTCCTCCCAGTGCAGCCTGCGGAACTGTAAGCAGCAGGTTGTAGACCAGGTCGTTCTCGTCACGTACCAGGTCCTTGTGGGGAACCTCCTCAATCAGTACAAGCAGATTGCCGTTGTAACCGTTGTGCTTGCCTGCGTTACCCTTGCCCTCAACTGAGAGCTGCATACCCTCGGCAACGCCTGCCGGTATATTGATTTCTACGATCTCCTCGCCATATACCACGCCGTCACCGCTGCAGTGCGGGCAACGGTCCTTGATGATCTTGCCTTCACCGCCGCAACGGGGGCATACGGTCTGTGTCTGAACCATGCCGAAGAAGCTCTGTTGGGTGCGCATTACCACACCTGAACCGTGGCAGTCGGGACATGTCTCGGCTGCTGAGCCGTCCTTCGCTCCGGTGCCCTTGCAGTGCTGGCAGGGAACCAGCTTCTTGAGTTTGAACTTCTTGGTGACGCCGGTGTTGATCTCCTCAAGAGTCAGTGCAACCTTAACCCTCAGGTCCGATCCTCTCGACTTGCGTTCTCCGCTGCGGCCTCGTGCACGGCTGCCGCCGAATCCGCCGAAACCGCCGAATCCGCCGCCTCCGAAAATGTCGCCGAACATGGAGAATATGTCGTCCATGGACATGCCTGCGCCGCTGAATCCGCCGCCTCCGCCGAATCCGGATGCGCCGTTCAGTCCGTCAAATCCGAACTGGTCGTATTTGGCGCGCTTGTCGGGGTCGCTCAGCACGCTGTAAGCCTCGGCAGCCTCCTTGAACTTCTCCTCGGCCTCCTTGTTGCCGGGGTTCTTGTCAGGGTGGTACTGTATGGCTTTCTTGCGGTAAGCCTTCTTTATCTCATCGGCAGTTGCGGTCTTTGGGACCTCAAGCACCTCGTAATAGTCTCTTTTTGCCATATTGTTATTCTCCTACGGCCACCTTGGCGTGGCGCAGAACCTTGTCGTTAAGTTTGTATCCGTCAATTGCGCAATCCAGAACCTTGCCCTTGAGGTCCTCGCTGGGAGCGGGGATCATGGCGATTGCCTCATGGAAATCAGTGTCAAAAGGCTCGTTCTTGGGTGATATCTTCTGCAGACCCTTCTGCTCGAGAGTATGCATCAGCTTGTTGTAGATAAGCTCGACGCCCTCCTTGAGAGCATTGTAGTCCTCTGACTTGGCTGAGTTTGCAATAGCTCTTTCCAGGTCGTCTATCACGGGAAGGATATCGGTCACAACTCCTGCACTTCCGTTCAGGATTATATCTGCCTTCTCCTTCATGGTGCGCTTGCGGTAATTGTCGAACTCGGCCATCTGACGGAGCAGACGGTCCTTGAGGTCGGCGACTTCGGCCTCACTCTTGGCCAGTTTGTCCTCAACAGTCTCTTCCTGGGGCTCTTCAGTGCTCTTCTCCTGGTTTTCCGGGGCGGTTGCAGCATCCTGCTCCGCACCGTTCAGAACCTCCTTCTCCTGATCATTTTCAGTTTGGAAATTTTCTGACATTTTATTTTTTTTCTTCTTACTCATCTGCTATATATCTTGCAATAACACCTTATATGCAACAAACATTGTGCCACAGCGACATGCGGTGACACACTGGCACATTAAAAAATTATAAACTTACTTCATTGAATCTGCACCGAAGCAGAAAGGCAGGATGGAATCCGTTCCGCCTTCAATCAGCATGGTACCTTCAGTTCCGTAAAGGATATACCGGATAGGACGACCTCCGCGCTGCTCGGTCTCGGCCAGTACCTGACGGCAGGCACCGCAGGGAGTGATGGGCTGGGCTGTGAAACCCTTGTCATTACGGGCTGCTATGGCCAGTGCCGTGACAGCTTTGCCGGGGTGGGCGTGACCTGCTGCGAACAGGGCGGTTCTCTCGGCACAAAGACCTGAAGGGTATGCCGCATTCTCCTGGTTGCTGCCGGTAACTACTGTTCCGTCATCAAGCAGCAGAGCGGCGCCTACCTTGAATCCGGAGTAGGGTGACCAGCTTCCTGCCGTGGCCTCCTTGGCTGCGTTTACCAACTTCAGGTCACTGCTGCTCAGCTCGTCCTGACTCAATACACTCCACTCGATGG
The DNA here is from genome assembly GCA_902798685.1 of uncultured Bacteroidales bacterium. Taxonomy (GTDB): domain Bacteria; phylum Bacteroidota; class Bacteroidia; order Bacteroidales; family Bacteroidaceae; genus Colenecus. The sequence continues at coordinate 28,952 of CADBXO010000024.1, read as the reverse complement.
TACGACTCTGTTTCTTCATATGCCCGGGGTCAATTATCCGACCGCTAATTTACTCAATTTTTCAGCATATTTCATTAACTTCGCATAACCATCTGCTTAGTAATGAAAATACTCCGATTAGCAACGCTTGCCGTGCCTCTGCTGCTGGCTTCCTGCTCCGTCATCAAACCGACGGCATCGGCCCCCGTAACTCAAACCCAGTCCAAGGACGCCTATTCGGCCTACATTGCCAGGTACAACGCCATGGCTGTGGAACAGATGAAGAAATACGGCATACCTGCCAGTATCACCCTTGCACAGGGCCTTCTTGAGTCCGATGCGGGGCGCAGCACACTTGCAACCAAGTGCAACAACCATTTCGGGATCAAATGCCATAATGACTGGACGGGCCGCAAGATGTATCATGATGATGACGAGCGTCAGGAGTGTTTCCGCTGTTACTCTGATGCCGATGATTCATACCGTGACCACTCACTGTTTCTGGTCAACGGAGCACGTTACCAGTCGCTCTTTAAACTGGGTACCACTGATTACAAAGGGTGGGCCAAGGGACTCAAGGCTGCCGGTTATGCCACCAGTCCTACATACGCTGACAAACTCATAGAACTCATAGAACGCTACGGACTGGACCGTTATGACAAGAACGGCGCCGCCCGCCTCAAACCCGGACAGCTTCCGCATCAGCCCATGCTGGTTAACGGTCAGCGCTGCGTACGTCTGCGTGAGGGTGAGACTCTTAAGGATATTGCACGTGAATACGGCATGCAGCTCAGCCTGCTGCGCCGTTTCAATGAGGCGGAACGCAAGTTCGTGCCACCTGCCGGAACTCTTATCTATCTGGAAAGAAAAAAGTCCCGTGCCGATCGTGAGCACAGGACTTATGTGGTAAAGAAGGGTGACAGCCTTTGGTCAATTTCCCAGCAGTTCGGGGTTAAGATGAAACCTCTTGCAAACCGTAATCATCTCTCTGACGAGAATCCCCTGTCAGTGGGCATGACCCTCCTTCTTCGCTGATTATTCCATCTGTTGTGTGGCTTTCGCTATGGCCTTCTCAAGGTCTGCGCGGCTCATTGTGCCGTCCAGGCAGATGAAGGTGAAGGCCTCATATTCGGATGCCGTAAGGATGAACTGGGTTACGGTCTTTTCATTACCGGTGGTGTAGATCCGTACCACTTCGCCCCTGTCTTTGATTTCCATCAGCATCTCGAAGTCATACTTCTTGATGAACTTGTTTACATCGGACTTGATCTCATTGCATAAGTCCGGATCATCGCAGTCAAGGAGATACATGGAGTTCAGGTTCTTGATGATGGATCCCAGGTCCATGGAACTGCCTTCGCCAAGTTCCATGTTGGGCACCTTACCCATGAGTTTGAACATTGATGAGGAAATGTAGACTGCACTTACCTCTTCATTATCGGAATACTTGTTGTAGATTCCTTTGCCGTCCTGTGCCCAGGCTCCGGCGGTGAGCAGAAACATTGCTGCCACAAATGCTGCTATTCTTTTCATCTTAGTGCGTTTATCGTTTTATCAATTACCGGCTCGGCTACATCAGCGATATCCATACCGGTGTTCATTTTCTCTGATATGAATCCGAATACCTGCTCCATCTGGACATAAGCCATCTTGGGATCGTCAAATGTATCCTTGGGGGTAGGAATCGAATCCTGGAATGAGAGGTGCAGGCCGATGGTGACGACTGCAACCGCTGCTGCGGGGTATGAGATCATCTTGAGAATCTTTCTGTATCTGTGATGATGCGTATGAGTCTTCTTGACCTCATCTTCTTCTTTGGATGACATCTCAAGTGCACGTGCCGTTACGGCTATGTCGTGCTTGAGCGATGCAGGTACCTTGATGCTCTCGTCGGATGCTATCCGGTCGAGATCAAGCATACTCAGATTTTCAATATCTTCCAATCGTTTCATATCTGGCTCCTTAATGACTTGCGGGCATTGCTAAGAAGTACCCTCAAAGTCAGGTTTGACATTCCTGTTCTCTCTTCAATCTCGTCATATGACATCTCCTCCAGCACATACATCTTCATCACGTCACGTTGGCGGGCGGGCAGCCGTTCAATTGCGGCCAGAACCCTTTCCAGTTTCTCCCGGGCGTCATAGTCATCGGCAAACTGTCTTGACTCTGCTATGTCCGGTCCCGGTTCCATGCTCTGCACGCGCTGCTCCTTGCGGAGCTTGTCAATACAGAGGTTTTTCATGAGTGTCGTACAGTATGCTTTCAGGTTGAGGACGGTATCCAGTTGGTCACGGCTGTTCCACAACTTGATAAACAGGTCCTGTACGGCGTCTTCGGCATCTGTCCTGGACTCCAGAATATAGTACGCCACTCTGTAGAGCCCGTCGCTCAGTGACTTGTATGTTTCTGTCAGGACTTCTGATGTCATCTGTTTTTGACCGTTTCCGACATAATGACGCAATAACCCCGAAAGTGTTAATGCGTCAATTAAAAAAAATGATGGAAATTATAAGATTTCGTGCTCCTCCTTCATGTCAATCTCGTTGCCCTTAAGGTCTATGAACCTGTAAGAGAGGAACGGGAGATTCTGGTCGGGAAGCAGATTGATTCCGAATCCGTATCTGAACTGCCATCTCATCTTGATGGGGAACAGACCCTTTGTAAGATATGCGTACACGTACGGGTGTATGAAAAGGGTGAAGTTGCTCATCTTCATCTGGTTCTTAAGGCAGCTTACCTTATTCTCCAACTGATCGGTGAACAGGATTGAGGGTCTGATGGTGCCTGTGCCGAAGCATGTGGGGCAGGTCTCGTCAACCGGGACATCCATCACCGGACGTACCCTCTGACGGGTAATCTGCATCAGGCCGAATTTGCTCAATGGCAGGATATTGTGCTTGGCGCGGTCGCGTTCCATGTTCTGGCACATACGCTCGTAGAGTTTCTGACGGTCCTCGGCCAGTGCCATGTCAATGAAATCGACAACTATGATTCCGCCCATATCACGCAGGCGCAACTGGCGTGCCAGTTCATCGGCCGCACCCAGATTAACCTCCAGTGCGTTCTCCTCCTGAGTGCCTGCCTTGACGCGGTGACCGCTGTTGACATCCACTACATGGAGAGCCTCGGTGTGCTCGATGATAAGGTATGCTCCGCTCTTGTATGATACTATGCGGCCGAACGATGACTTGATCTGCTTGGTGATGGCAAAGTTGTCGAATATGGGCAGCTCGCCTTTGTACAGCTTTACGATCTTGGTCTTGTCCGGGTCAATGAGTGATACGTAGTCGCGTATCTCCTGATAGGTCTTCTCGTCATTTACGTGGATAGACTCGTATGACGAGTTCAGCATGTCGCGCAGGATGGCTACGGCTGGTCTCCTCGAAAATGAGTTCGGGAGCCTTCTCTACCTTCATTGCCCTGGTGAGGCAGTCCTCCCAGCGCTGGTAAAGGATGGAGAGCTCGTTGTCCAGCTCGGCTACGCGCTTGCCCTCGGCAACTGTACGTACTATTACGCCGCAGTTCTTGGGCTTGATGCTGTGAATGAGTTGCTTGAGTCGGGCACGCTCCTCGTTTGACTTGATCTTGGATGATACCGAGACCTTGTCGCCGAACGGGATGAGCACCAGGAAACGTCCTGCAAAGGATATCTCGCCTGTCAGACGCGGACCCTTGGTTGAGATGGGCTCCTTGGTTACCTGTACGATTATCTCGTCACCCTGCTCGAGTGCGGTGCTTATGTTGCCCTGCTTCTCATCAAACTGTACGGGCTGGGCCTTTGCGAAGGGTGCAAGTTTCTTGCGGTTGGCCCTTACCTGTTTGATGTACTTCTTCAATGACATGAACTGAGGGCCCAGGTCCTGATAGTGCAGGAAGGCCTCCTTCTCGGACCCTACATCCACAAAGCAGGCGTTGAGTCCGGGCATGAGCTTCTTGACACGTCCCAGATAGAGATTGCCTACCGCAAAGGTGACCTCCTGAGCGTCTTTCTGATACTCAACAAGGTTGTGATCCTCCGTAATGGCTATCTGAATACTGTCGGGCTGGACGTTTACTGTCAGTTCGCTTGTCATCGTATTTTTAGTGTATTACTTCGTTATAAAGCAAAGAACAAACCTGACGAAAACAATTTTGCGGCAAGTTTGTTCTTTGAGAATCGTTTTCACAGACGGAGCTTACTTGCTCTTATGTCTGTTCTTTCTCAGTCTCTTTTTACGCTTGTGCGTAGACATCTTATGTCTTTTTTTCTTTTTACCGCTAGGCATAACTGTGATATTTATTTAGTTAACTATTACTTTCTTACAGCAAGGGCGAAAGTCTTGGCCGGCTTGAAAGCGGGAATCTTGTGCTCGGGAACAGTGATAGTGGTGTTCTTAAGGATATCGCGTGCAGCCTTGGCAGCTCTCTTCTTGGTGATGAAGCTTCCGAAACCTCTCAGGTAAACGTTCTCATCGTTCTCGAGTGAATCCTTTACCACCTCCATGAAACCCTCTACGCAAGCAAGAACGTCGGTCTTGTCAATACCTGTCTTCTTGGCGATCTCGCTAACAACTTCTGCTTTTGTCATATTTTCAATTATTTAAGTCTAAAATGTCGCTTTTTTGTTTTCGAGTTGCAAATGTAGTTCTTTTTGCTGATTCAGAAAAGATTTAATCCTAATTTGTTCTAAAAAAAACTTTAGTATATTTGCATTGAAATATTAATACCTAATTATTATGTCAGTTAACAAAGTAATTTTGATTGGAAATGTGGGTAAGGATCCGGATGTGAGATATCTGGACAACCATGTTTGTGTAGCTAACCTTACCCTGGCCACGACTGAACGTGGCTACACTGCTCAGAACGGCACTCAGGTGCCTGACCGTACTGAATGGCACAACCTCGTATTCTGGAGAGGTTTGGCCGAGACCGTTGAAAAATACGTTCATAAGGGTGACAAGCTCTACGTTGAGGGCAACATCCGTAACCGCAGTTACGATGACCAGAACGGCGTAAAGCGTTATGTCACTGAGATTTTTGTTGATTCCATGGAGATGCTCACCCGTCCTCAGCAGAAGGCGGATGGAACACAGCAGCCGCAGCCCGGTGCTGCGCCGGAACCCGGAGACTCCGGAATGCCGTTCTAACTTAAATCGTAAGCCTTATAGAACCTATCGGTTTTAATATTCCTACTGCGGGGTCCGTCATTGCAATGGTGACGGCCCTGCTTCTTTTGTTTCTCTCGGGATTCGTATCGGCCTCAGAGACATCGTTCTTTTCGCTGTCACCCGAGGAACTTAAACACATTTCAGAAGATGATTCCCCGCGCTGCCGCAGGGCGTCGTCATTGCTTTCTGACTCAGAGCGCCTTCTGGCCACTATACTGACTGCCAACAATCTGGTCAACGTGGCAATAATCCTGCTGCTTGACCTGGCATTCTCGCAGATGCTGGTTTTCAGTGCAGAGTGGGTGGAGTTCCTGGTGCTCACGGTTATACTGACATTCATTCTGCTGCTGTTCGGAGAGATCATCCCCAAACTCTATTCGGCACACAACTCTCTTTCGTTCAGTCTCAGAGCTACCGGACTGCTCTCTGCATTGACGGTAATACTGCGTCCGGTATCTTCACTTCTGATGCGTTCAAAGGTTCTGTCCGATCGCATTCAGTCTAAGAAAAATATCAACATTTCGGTAGATCAGCTGGAGCATGCTCTGGAACTTACCGACTCAGAGGATATACAGGACGAGCACCAGCTCCTTGAGGGTGTCATACGTTTCGGTGATGAAACGGTTGTGGATATTATGACATCCCGAATTGATATGATAATGCTGGATATCAAAGCCGGTTACGGCGAGGTTATCCGGTGCATCCGCGAGAATTTCTATTCACGTGTTCCCGTCTATTCGGGCACATCGGACAATATTAAGGGAATTCTTTACATCAAGGACCTTCTGCCATACCTTGAGAAAGGTGACGGTTTCCGCTGGCAGTCGCTTATTCGTCCTGCATTCTTTGTACCTGAGACCCGTAAGATAGATGACCTTCTGCACGACTTCCAGACCGGCCGTATCCATATGGCCATCGTGGTCGATGAGTTCGGCGGGACATCGGGCCTGGTAACCCTTGAGGATGTCATTGAGGAGATACTCGGTGAGATCAATGACGAGTTTGACGACGACTCGGTAAGCTACCGCAAGACCGGTCCCGATACATACGTATTTGAGGGCAAGACCCTGCTGTCAGACTTCTTCAGGATCGTCGGACTTGACGAGGACGATTACGCCCAGTATGTGGGTGAGGCTGATACCCTGGCCGGTTTCCTTCTTGAGCTCAAGGGCGATTTTCCCAAGAAGGATGAGGAACTGGTCTGCAAGGACTTGATTCTCAAGGTGATGGAAAAGAAGGAACGTCGTCTTTCAGGCATCCGCGTTACAGTCCGCCGTGATTCCAAAAACGGCAGGGAAGAGTAATCTTTTCACAATTTTTAAAATTTTCAAGGTATGCACGCGCGTGTGTACCCTTTATTTCGTATCTTTGTCCGATTATCAATCAGTTTGTATCAAACAAAAACCAACAAAACCAATAACAGTTTATGAAGAAAAGCAAAAGATCATTGGCTCTATGCGGCATTATAGCGGCATTCTGCCTTGGCTCCTGTCTTAACTTTACTGATGAACTTGACCTTAACAAGGAAATCAGTCTGGATATGCAGATCGGCCCCGGAGGTCTTTTTATTCCTATCGGTAGTCTTGATACCATCTTTCTTGACTCTCTGATCAAGGTGGATGGTGACCAATCTCTTCTGGATACACTTGATGGTGGCCTGTTCGGATTCACCATGAAGGATTCCATTAGCAAGATTGATGTAGGTATCGATCCTGTCAAGATAGATATTGAACCTCCTCATATTGATCCTCTCGAGACGGAGTTCAAAAATCCTCAGGTCAATGATGTTGATATTGACACGATGGAGAGTTATACCACTTTGGATATTCCGTCAATAGACCTGTCCAATATGAACCTCCCCTCATTCAAGAGAGATACGGTGGTTGGTCCTTATGACGTACCGGCCGGTCACGGAATGCCTATCCCTCCCATTGGAATCACCATCAATCCGCAGGCCATGGGGTGCAATTTCACCTATGAGTTCCCCGAGGATGTCAAGAAGCTGAACAAATTGTGGTTCGGTCCGACAAAGGGTTCCAAGAACGGCCAGAAACTTACACTGGATGTAAATCTGGATGGTATCTACAAGGCTCTGACAAATCCTGATGTAAAGGTGTCATCTCTGGTCATCTCTTTCCCGGGTAACTTTGTTCTGGCCAAGGATACGGATCTTGATGCTTATATCCCGGCAGAATGTGTAAGTGTCACCGGAAATGTTTTCAGTATTTCCATGACAACCCAGTCGTTAAGCGCACTGGGCGCAAATAACCATCTGCCTATCACATTCTATGTCAGGTACGCCGATTTCTCTGATCCTCAGTATGAGAATGAGATTGATTATCACGAGAGCATCCAGTACAATCTGGAACTGACTGTTAACGGCGTGACAGGTGACAATCCTACAACGTTTGAGGTAGGTGTAGATCTGGAGGCCAGCCTTAAGATGGCAGATATAGAGGCGGAGACAGTAAGTCGTGAAATGGATGTTGAAGAGAAGGAGATCTCTTCAAGTTGCGTAGTTGCTAATCTTGAAGGTATTAGCAGGGTCGATGTTATTACGTTTGACTCTGAGCAGAGCATGCTGTACCTCAGGGTTTCAGATCTTAACATGGACCCGTTCACTCTCAAGAACGGCGTCAGCAAGATTGATCTCAGATTCCCGACCAAGTTTACATTTGATGACAATTACTGCAAGAATGAGAATGGTCAGGATGCCGGAACATGGTTAACCGCCAGCAGGCTGTCTCTCGATGCTACCAAGGCAGTCGGCCATACCGTGGCTCTCAAGGTTAAGGAGCTTGCTGTCAACCAGGCGGTTGATGCGGTGACACATTCCATAGAATTGAATACAGAGGTTTCTTATTCGGGCAAGGTCGTAGTAGACGGTAATGACAATGTCGATCTGGCTGCCATCGATTCGCTCAACCACATGAACAAGAAACTGGAGGTTGCATTCTGGGGAAAGTTCGTTGTTGATGAAGCTGATATTGAAACCGGCGAGATGACAACAGTGTTCAAGGATTCAACCGAGATATCGATCAATGAGCATGTGGACGAGACTCTGGTTATGATCAAGCGTATCGATCTGACCGAACCGGCTGGTGCGGTTATGAGTCTTAAGTTTGAAGGTGTTCCTCAGACTGTTACTGAACTTACATTCTCAAAGTTTACTGTTGAGTTCCCGAAATTCATAAAGCTGGCTTATGACGGTGCCGATACCCGTATCAACGTCAGGGGTAACAGTCTCGTTATAAACGGTGTCCTAGATGAGGAGCTTCATTCAACCGACGGATTCTCCGTTTCAGGTCTGACAATTACCGGAATGGAGTTTGACGAGCCTCTGTGGCTTGAAAACGGCAATCTGGTTCTCAACAACCAGAAAGTCCGTATAAGCGGAACGGTTATCGTAAACAACCAGAAGATTCAGACCAATGAGCTTGATGTCATCAAGGTATCTCCTGAGGTAAGTTTCAGCTCGATCGAGGTCAAGTCCGTTTACGGTAAGGTAAATCCCAAGATAGATCCGGTTCATGAGGAGGTATCCCTTGACCTGGGTGATGCGGATTTCTTCCAGAATGAGAATAACACTCTTTCATTGAGTGATCCTCAGCTCACCATCAACCTTATAAGCACGGTTACCGTTCCGATTGATATCGACCTGTGCCTCTCATCTATGGATTCCAAGGGCAATTACATCGCTCGGAACATAATTCCTGACGACGGAACCATCCGTATTGCCAAGTGTGATACAACAGCCGAAAGTCGCACTACCACACTGGTTATCTACAAGAATAAGAGAAAGGTTACTTCTTCAGATGACACCATCTACATTCGCATGAGCCGCCTTTCAGATCTTATGTCTACCATACCTGACAAGATCGTATTCGATCTCACTGCAGGTGTTGACCAGTCAGTCAACCACTACATTGACCTGACACGTGAACTCTCCGTATCCGGTGATTACAATGTTTCCATTCCTCTGATGTTCGACGACCTCTATCTTGAGTATTCAGATACCATCAAGGAACTGGGCAAGGATATGGAGGATGTGGCCGATAAGATCGAGGCAGTCCAGATTCAGCTGATCGGTGACGTGGAGAGCACCATTCCTCTTGGTGTCAGACTCACAGCCAAGGCATATGACAAGAATTTGAGGGAACTGACCGATGTCACTATAGGTTCATTCTCAATTCAGGCCGGCAGTGATACAATCACCAAGGCTCCGATGGTTCTTGATGTGGATGTCAAGAGAGACGGACTTGAAAAACTTGAGTCTATCGTATTCACGGCTGCCTGCGAATCGGCCGAAGACGGTTTCAGTATCCGCAAGGGCCAGTGGCTGTTGGTAAAGAAACTGCGTCTCAAGTTCCCGAAGGGACTTAAGGTTGACCTTACCGATGTGGCTAAGGATAGTGACAAGGACAAGAAAGATAAGCATTAACACTCTAAACAGATACACGTTATGAAAAAGCAAATATTCAAGAAATCATTCGTAGCAGTTTCAATGCTGCTTATGACTGTCGCTGCATCTGCACAGAGTGCAAGTTCCGGATATTTCCTTGAGGGCATGAACCAGCGTTACCAGCTGAACCCGGCATTCGCTCCCGAACGTCCCGTATTCATGGCAATTCCTGCCTTGAGTAACATTCAGGTCGATGCATCCAGTTCAGTGGGTCTGGCAAACTTCCTTTTCGAGTCAACATCCAAACCCGGCATGCTGACTACATTCATGAGTCCTGACATAGACGCCAAGACATTCCTGGATGCTATGCCTAAGGCAGCTCAGTTCAATGTAGGACTCAATATGGATATTCTTGCTTTGGGTGTGGGCGGAAAGAACGGTTTCACCACATTCAACCTCAAAGTCAGAAACAACGAGCAGATCAATCTTCCCAAGGAACTGTTCGGCTTCATGAAGGCCAGTTTCGCTCAGGGCGATTATCTGATTGAGAATATCAATGTCAATTCAATTTCCTATCTGGAGGCTTCACTTACCCATTCTCACAAAATCGGTGAAAACCTTACGATAGGTTTGGGCCTTAAGCTCCTGGAGGGTATCGCTTATGCCGATATCACAGTCAATGAGATTGATGCCAAACTGCATGAGGATGAGTGGCTTGTCAAGTCAAACGGTACCATCAAGGCTTCCGTGCCCGGTGCCGAGTACAAACTGGATCCCGAAAATCAGACATTTGACGGTATCGAAGGATTCAACTTCAAGGTTCCCCAGAGCCATGGTTTTGCTGTAGACCTGGGTGCCGAATATGACTTCAAGGATATCGTTGACGGTCTTAAGGTATCGGCCGCCATTACGGACCTCGGATTCATCGGCTGGGCCAATATGAATACTTTTGCCACCAACAATAACGAGTATGTGGAGTTCGAGGGATTCAACAACTATGACGTAAGCGGTGACAACGAGGATGAGACAATGGATCAGATCAAGGATGATTTCAATGATATGGTCCAGATGTACCAGACCGGAACCACAGACCAGAAGGAGAAGGTTCTTCTTAACGCGACCTTCAGGGCAGGTGCCGAGTATGCTCTGCCTTTCGCCAAATGGATATCATTCGGTGAGTTGCTTACTTACCGTACAGGTCTTTGGCCTTATGCCGAGTCACGTACATCACTTACCCTTTCACCCTGCGGATGGTTTGACCTGAGCGGAAACGCATCGTTCACAACCATGGGTTCATCGATGGGATTCCTGCTCAACCTGCATCCCGGAGGTGTGAATTTCTTCGTAGCAGTTGACCGTCTGAAGGCAGAATTCAATCCGCAGTTCATTCCTTTGCATGATTTTGGTCTTAATTTCAGTTTAGGTCTTAACTTTGCATTCGGAAAGAAACGCGCAAAACTTGATGATTGATATTTCGGCCTTTGAGCTAATCCTCAAAGGCATGGCTATAGGATTTCTGGCAGCAGCCCCGACGGGACCGTCGGGGGTGCTTGTCATACAGAGAACACTCAACAAGGGCCGGTGGAAAGGATTTCTTACCGGCCTTGGAGTGTCAATAAGTGATGCTGTGTATATCATGATTACTATGATGTGCCTGTCGTTGGTTCTGGGGTATCTCGAGGATCCTACGATAGCATTGGTGGTCAAACTGCTGGGATGCGCCCTGCTGCTTATATTCGGCATCACGACCGTAAGGAATAACCCCCTTGCGGCATCAAAGGAGGTAAAGGTCAAGAAGGATTCTCTGTGGCAGCTTTTGGTCACGGGAACTCTGGTGGCTGTGGTGAATCCTTTGGTGGTCTTTTTTTACATGGGACTGTTTGCGTTCTTCTCACTCCCGGTCGATGACTTCGATACGACGATGAAGATGCAGACATACCTGTTTGTCCTTATGGGCGATGTTTGCTGGTGGCTTACCCTGTCAACCCTGATCAACAAACTGCGTAACCGCTTTGATTTGCGCGGACTTTGGATAATCAACAGGGTGCTGGGAACCATACTGATAGTGGCCGCCGTAGCGTGGTGCACTTCAATACTTTTGAAACTGTAAGATGTTTGTTCAGAAAGAACTTAGAGAGAAGAATATAGCCGAGTACCTGCTTTACATGTGGCAGGTTGAGGATATGATACGTGCTGCAGGACTTGACAGTGACAGGCTTTATGATGCCGTCATCAAGGTCAGCGGACGCAGCGACGCTGAGTGCCGTGAGTGGAAGCAGTGGTATGATGACCTGATTGAGATGATGCGTACCGAGGGTAAGGTAACCCAGGGCCATCTCCAGATCAATGAGAACGTTCTGGTACTGCTGGAGGATCTCCATACACGTCTGCTCAATTCACACAAGCAGCCTGAGTACAGGGATATGTACTACAAGGCTCTGCCGTTCATCGTTGAGTTTCGCGCCAAGAACCACAGTACTGAGAATGACGAGTTGCGTGACTGTTTCAATATGCTCTATGGAGTATGGCTGCTCCGTGTACAGGGTAAGGAGGTCAGCACGTCAACCGCACAGGCCGTGAAGGCAGTATCGGCTTTCATAGGAAAGCTGGCAGTGCTCTACCGTGAGGATAAGGAGGGCACTTTGGATTTAGAGTAATATTATGATTGAAGAGATTAACAGACGAAGAACATTTGCGATAGTATCGCACCCTGATGCCGGTAAGACCACACTTACTGAAAAATTCCTGCTGTTCGGCGGCCAGATACAGGTTGCCGGCGCCGTAAAGTCCAACAAGATCCGCAAGACAGCCACATCGGACTGGATGGACATTGAGAAACAGCGTGGAATCTCGGTTACCACATCGGTAATGGAGTTTGATTATGAAGGTTACAAGATAAATATTCTGGATACCCCGGGTCACCAGGATTTTGCCGAGGATACGTTCCGTACGCTGACTGCCGTTGACAGTGTCATCATCGTGATTGACAGTGCCAAGGGTGTCGAGCTGCAGACGCGCCGCCTCATGGAGGTGTGCCGTATGCGCAAGACTCCGGTGATTGTGTTCGTGAACAAGCTGGACCGTGAGGGTAATGACCCCTTTGACCTGCTTGACGAGCTTGAAGAGGAACTCCAGATTCACGTACGCCCCCTGAGCTGGCCTATTGAGAAGGGCGCCCGTTTCAAGGGTGTGTATAACATATACGAGCAGAAACTTGACCTTTTCACACCTGATAAGCAGAAGGTGACTGAGAAGGTAGAGGTCGATATAAACAGCGCCGACCTTGAGGCTCACGTAGGTGAGCGCGAGGCTGCCAAGCTGCGTTCCGATTTGGAACTGATAGACGGTGTTTACGAGCCGTTTGACCGCAGCCAGTATCTGAGCGGTGAGCTGGCACCGGTATTCTTCGGTTCGGCCCTGAACAACTTCGGCGTGCAGGAGCTGCTCAACTGTTTTGTGCAGATTGCACCCAGTCCGCGTCCCACACAGGCGCTGGAGCGTATGGTGGAACCCGAGGACAACAAGTTCACCGGATTCATCTTCAAGATTACGGCCAATATCGACCCTAATCACCGCTCATCGGTAGCATTCTGCAAGGTCTGCTCGGGTAAGTTCCAGCGTAACGAGCCTTACTATCATGTAAGGTTGGACAAGACCTTCCGATTCTCTTCGCCCACCCAGTTCATGGCGCAGCGCAAGAGCACCATCGAGGAGGCATGGCCGGGCGATATCATCGGCCTTCCGGATACAGGAAACTTCAAGATCGGTGATACGCTCACTCAGGGTGAGAAGCTCCATTTCAAGGGTCTGCCCAGCTTCTCGCCCGAGATGTTCAAGTATATTGAGAACGCTGATCCCATGCGCGCCAAGCAGCTTGCCAAGGGTATTGACCAGCTGATGGGTGAGGGCGTGGCTCAGATGTTCATCAACCAGTTCAACGGCCGCAAGCTTATCGGCACAGTCGGTCAGCTTCAGTTCGAGGTTATCCAGTACCGTCTGGAGCATGAGTACAATGCTCTGTGCCGCTGGGAGCCCGCAAGCCTTTACAAGGCCTGCTGGATTGAGAGTGACGATGAGGCTGAACTGGAGGCATTCAAGAAACGCAAGTACCAGTTCATGGCTACCGATATGGAGGGCCGTGACGTGTTCCTGGCCGATAGCGGCTATGTGCTGCAGATGGCCCAGATAGACTTTAAGCATATTAAGTTCCACTTTACAAGTGAGTTCTGATGAAAGAGTACATTGAAGATGTCAAGCGTGCAGTGCAGGTGATGCGTGAAGGCGGTATCATCCTTTATCCCACCGATACCATCTGGGGGATAGGGTGCGATGCCTCCAACTCGGCTGCCGTACGCCGTATCTTTGAACTCAAGCTTCGCTCTGACAGCAAGTCCATGCTGTCGCTCATTGACTCCGATGCCAAACTGGGCTATTATGTGCCCGATATCCCCGACGTGGCGTATGACTTGATGGATCTGGCCGAGAAGCCTCTTACCATCATCTATGACAACGTGCGCCATATGGCTCCCGAGCTTATTGCCGAGGATGGCAGCGCGGGTATCCGTGTCACTAAGGAGGAGTTTTCGCAGGAGCTCTGCCGCCGCATGGGTGGGGCAGTGGTGTCGACATCGGCCAATATCAGCGGTCAGCCTTCGCCGGCCAACTTCAGCGAGATTTCTGATGAGATCCGTGCCGGAGTGGATTATATTGTTGAATACCGCCAGGCCGAGCAGACCCGTTCGGTTGCATCGGGCATAATCAAACTGGGTTCGGGCGGATTGGTTAAAGTAATCAGAGAGTAATGAAAGAGAAAACTGATGAAATAGAAAGACAGACTGAGTCCCTGCTCAACAAGTTCAACCTGTGGCGCAAGGATCATATCAGCGAGCGTCAGTTCATCCTGCTGCTCAGTCTGGTGGTGGGCGTGTTCACCGCGTTTGCCGCATTGGTGCTCAAGTACCTGATTTCAGTCATTCACGGCTTTATCTCAGGTCATCTCATTATCAGTCATGAGAACTACAGCCTTCTGCTCTATCCGGTCATAGGTATCCTCCTGTCCGGTCTCTTTATCCGTTATATCGTCCGCGATGACATCGGCCACGGTGTCACCAAGATACTTTATGCACTCTCCAAGAAGAACGGACGTATCAAGCCGCACAACATGTACTCATCGGTCATTGCCAGTGCCATCACCATCGGTATGGGTGGATCTGTCGGTGCCGAGTCTCCTATCGTGCTTACCGGATCGGCCATCGGCTCCAACATAGGACGTATGTTCAAGATGGAGCACCGCACGCTGATGCTGCTGGTGGGCTGCGGTTCGGCAGGTGCCATTGCCGGTATCTTCAAGGCTCCTATCGCGGGTCTGGTCTTTGTGCTTGAGGTGCTTATGTTTGACCTGAGCATGGGATCGCTGCTGCCGCTGTTGGTATCATCGGTCACCGCCGCCACAATCTCATATGTATTTACCGGGACCGATTCCATGTTCCACTTTGTCTCGGAGCACGGATTCGACCTGAGCCGAATACCGCACGCCTTGCTTCTGGGTATTGCCTGCGGACTGGTTTCGCTCTATTTCTCGCAGACCATGCACTGGTTCGAGACCTGGTTCAAGAAGTTTACCAATCCCTGGGTCAAGTTCGTTCTTGGCGCCATCGTGCTGAGTATACTCATATTCCTCTTTCCGTCACTGTTCGGTGAGGGTTATGACACCATCGGCATGCTGCTCAATGTGAATGAGAACCCCGAGAAGGTAATGGAGGGATCGCTGTTCTACGGCGGTAAAATACTGCTCTATCTGGGACTGGTTGTGCTCATGAAGGTGTTCGCTTCGACCGCCACCAACGCGGGAGGCGGCTGTGGCGGTATCTTTGCACCCAGCCTGTTCCTGGGCTGCCTCACCGGATTCATCTACGGAACTATCATAAACCGCCTTTCACCCGGGGCCGATATCTCTGTCCAGAACTTCGCCCTGCTGGGTATGGCCGGTCTGATGTCGGGAGTCATGTTCGCTCCGCTTACAGGTGTGTTCCTTATTGCTGAACTCACCGGCGGCTACTCCATGTTCCTGCCGCTCATGATGGTTTCAATCATGTCATACCTCACCATCAAGCTCTTCCAGCCGCACTCAATCTACTCCATGCGTCTGGCTCAGAAGGGTGAGCTCATGACACACCATAAGGACCAGTCGGTATTGCTGCTTATGAGCATGGACAACCTCATTGAGAAGGAGTTCCTGCGCGTGAGCCCCGATATGGACCTGGGCCAGTTGGTAAACATAATCGCGCGTTCCAAGCGTAACCTATTCCCGGTGGTGGATGATAACGACTGCCTGGTGGGTGTGGTCAACATGGAGAGCATCCGTAACATTATGTTCCGACAGGAGTTGTATCACCGCTTTACGGTACAGAAACTCATGGAACTGCCGCCCGCCCGCTTATCGGTCAAAGACCCTATGGAAACGGTCATGAAGAAGTTTGACGAGACGGGTGCGTGGAACCTTCCGGTTGAGGATGAGGAGGGTCATTACCTGGGATTCGTCTCCAAGTCCAAGATCTTCAACTCATACCGTAACGTATTGCTGGAACTCTCTGAAGAGTAATTTTTGAAATGGATAAGAAAGACCTCAGAATAGTATTCATGGGCACTCCCGAATTCGCGGAGTTCACCCTGCGCCGTCTCTTTGAGGGCGGTTACAATATAGTTGGTGTCGTTACCATGCCCGACAAACCCATGGGCCGTCACGGCAGCGTGCTTCAGAGCAGTCCTGTCAAGAAGTACGCGGTAGAGCAGGGCATACCCGTGCTGCAGCCTGAGCGTCTCAAGGATCCCGCTTTCATTGAGGAGTTATCTGCCCTCAAGGCTGACCTGCAGATCGTGGTGGCATTCCGGATGCTTCCCGAGATTGTCTGGAACATGCCCCGCCTGGGTACCTTCAACCTTCACGGCTCGCTGCTGCCCCAGTACCGCGGTGCCGCCCCTATCAACTGGGCCATCATCAACGGTGACAAGGAGACCGGCGTGACCACCTTCTTCCTTAAGCATGAGATTGACACGGGTGATATTATATATAAGGAGAGCATTCCCATCTTACCGGAAGACAATGCCGGCACCGTTCATGACAAACTCATGGAACTGGGGGCCGATCTCACCGTACGCACCCTGGATGATATCATCGCTGACCGCGTAAAGCCCATCCCGCAGGATTCCATTCCGGCCGATGAGCTGCGCCCCGCACCCAAGATCTTCAAGGAGACCTGCCGCATAGACTGGAATCAGCCTACAGCTAAGGTAAATGACTTTATCCGCGGTCTCTCCCCGTATCCCGCAGCTTGGACCGTACTGCGCTCTGCCGATGGCCGTGAGCAGGATTTCAAGATCTATTCAGCTACCCCCGTATCGGCCGATACCTTAATGAAGCCCGGTACTATCCATTGTGACGGAAAACGTGTTTTGGAGGTTTATACAGCCGATGGAGCCATACGTCTGGATGAGGTCCAGGCGGCCGGAAAAAAGCGTATGCCGGTGTGCTCATTTTTGTGCGGAAACGACCTTTCAGACGGCTGTTATTTCGCCTAGGAAGTGTTAAAAATGACATTTTGTTTGTGAATTAAGAAAAATTCACATTATCTTTGCCCCGTTGATAACAAAATTATTCACTAAAACGAACTGCCTATAGACTGAACTTTACTCCTACAAACCAAGTAAAGAAGAAGTAATGCAGATTTTAAATCAGCTCACCGACGACCAGTTGGTAGCTCTGTACACAGACGGAAACACAAAGGCGTTCGACACCCTTTTATCACGTTATCAGGACAAGTTGTATTCGTACATCAATTTTGTTGTACGCAACCGAGATCTTGCTGATGACATATTCCAGGATACATTCGTAAAAGCTATAGTAACTCTCCAGAAGGGCAGTTACACCAGTACCGGTAAGTTCGGTGCATGGCTCACCCGTATTGCTCATAACCTTATCATTGACTATTTCCGCCAGGACAAGAATGAGAACACCGTCAGCAACGATGCTCAGGAGTATGACCTGCTGAACGATGCCAGTCTGGCCGAGGCCAATGTCGAGGATACAATGATCAACGAGCAGACACTGCGTGACGTACGCCGTCTGGTCGATGCTCTTCCCGACAATCAGCGTGAGGTCGTTTTCATGCGCTACTATCAGGATCTCAGTTTCAAGGAGATAGCCGATATCACCGGCGTTTCCATCAATACTGCCCTGGGCCGTATGCGTTATGCCCTCATCAACATCCGTAAGATGTCTGTTGACAACGGCATAGCACTGTCGCTTGCAGTATAACAGAAGGCTGATTCGGAAAGTTTTCTGAAAATTCTTTCCATCTTACATACTATTTTTCAGAGGTTTGCGTTTTATAGGTGAACAAATCAAAGGACGCCTATGGATCAGACTTCTACTACTTCTTCTTATCTTTCTGAAAACCTTATCCGCGCAGCCGTCAGGAGCGGTTCCTACGGTGAGCCGGCACAAAAGACACTTGATTTTCTCCGCAATTTCGCGGCAGAGATGTGTAATGTGGCATAATAATGACTACTTTTGTGGCAGAATCCGGGTTGGATTCGATTCTTAATTTAGAACTATGAGCACAATTGTAGCCCCCTCGCTTTTGTCGGCCGATTTCGGTGACTTGCGCAAGGACCTTGAGATGATCAACCGCAGTCAGGCGGATATGCTCCATCTTGATATCATGGACGGAGTATTTGTACCGAACATTTCGTTCGGTTTTCCTGTTTTGAAATATGTGGCAAAGTATTGCACCAAGCCTCTTGACCTCCACCTTATGATCGTGGAGCCCGAGAAGTTCATGGACCGCTTCCAGGAACTGGGTGTATCTACTTACAATGTCCATTTTGAGGCATGCCGTCATCTCAACCGCACCATATTCGAGATTAAGAACCGTGGCATGAAAGCCGCAGTTACCCTGAACCCTTCAACACCGGTAAGCATGCTTAAGGATGTGATCCGTGATGTAGATATGGTCCTGCTCATGACAGTCAACCCCGGTTTCGGCGGTCAGAAGTTCATCGAGCACTCAATTGATAAGGTTAAGGAGCTGCGTCAGCTCATAAATGAGACCGGTTCAAAGGCTCTCATTGAGGTTGATGGTGGCGTCACCTTTGAGACTGCTCCCCGTCTGGTTAAGGCCGGTGTTGACGTTCTTGTATCGGGCAACACCATTTTCTCGGCACCAGATCCGGAAAAGGCAATCTCGGAACTCAAGAAACTCTAGGATAGCAAGTGAAACTTTCGGACTGGCCCTCTCTAAGGCTGGTCATTCCCCTTATAGCAGGGATATACATATCGGATACCATTGAGAACACCCGGGCAGAGATGCCGGTCTGGTGCCTCATCGGCACAACCCTTTTGATAGCATTATTCGCACTGATATTCAGCGGCAGACATCCCCGTATTTCCGGGTATTGTCTGTCGCTCTCTTTTGTGCTTGCCGGTGCCTCGTCGTACGCCATTCAGATGAACAGGGTCAGGGTGGAGTGGCCTTCACATTATGCTGTCTATCATGGCGTGCTCAACTCATATCCGTTGGAGAGGGAACGCAGTTACAGGCTTGAGGTGATGCTCAGGGATAGCGTTTACGGAGGTCATAATATCTATCTCTATCTGCCCAAGGACAGTGCGGCGGCCTCTCTTGAACCGGGCTGCATGATTGTCTTTGACGGCAAGGTCAACAAACCCTCCAGTGAGGGTGCCGGATTCGACTACGCCTCCTATCTGCTCAGTCACGGCATCTCCGGCACCCTGCGCGTGCAGGCCAAGGACTGGCACTCCCTTCCGCCCGACGGCACAGAGGGGCTCCGTATCCGTGCGGTACGTTTCCGACGCGCCGTCATCAGCAAGTACCGGGAGTGGGGGCTGGACGGCAATGCCCTGGCGGTGGTATCGGCCGTATCGTTGGGTGAGAAACGTGCCTTGAGCGATCAGCTCCGTGAGGTCTACTCCACATCCGGAGTGAGCCATGTGCTGGCGGTGTCGGGTCTGCATGTGGGTATCATGTGCTGGTTCCTCTATCTTATCTTTCCGGCATTCTTTTTTCGTCGTGCCGAATGGCTGCGGCAGTTCCTGGTCATGGGCATACTGTGGGCCTACGCATTCGCCATCGGCGTTCCTGTCTCCATCACTAGAACGCTAATCATGTTCTCCATCGTAGCCGTATGCCGGGCGCTCGAGAGGGAGACATCGGCCCTCAATTCACTTGGAATCGCCGCCATCATCATGCTTGCCGCCAACCCGTCGGCTCTGTTTGACATGAGCTTCCAGCTCTCTTTCAGCGCGGTCCTGTTTATCGTCATCATCACGCCCATCATGCTTGAGGTATATGAGCCCCGCAACCCTCTGGGCCGATACGTATGGCGTGTGTCTGTACTCTCTTTGGCAGCTCAGATAGGCACGGTTCCCATCGTCATGTATCATTTCTCAGGCTTCTCCACCTACGTCATGCTGGCCAACCTGTTTGTCGTGCCGGTCATGTTTATCATCGTGTCACTCTCCATGTCGCTTTGGATCATCGGCTGGTTCCCTATGCTCAGGGGGTTAGCCGTAACCTCACTCACCTGGCTTATCGATACCATGACCGTCCTGCTTACGCGAATATCGGCCCTGCCGTATTCCCAGATTGAGCTCTCGCTGCGTCGCGGATGGGTCATTTTCGTCATCTATGCCGTCGTCATACTCATCTGTGAATGGTATAAGGAAAAGCGTACCCGCCACCTTGTCAATGCTCTTGCCTGTATCGCTTTCGCCTCTATTTTGGCTGCCGTCCAAAACTTTGTGATTTGAATCAGAATGAGTACCTTTGCGGTGCTATGATAAAAAACATGTTATCCGGTATTGACGTAGCCGAGTTCCGCATCTGGATGGGGTGGGCTGACCGTTACGTGATACTGACCCACATGGGCCCTGACGGTGATGCCATCGGCTCATCATTGGCTCTCTGCCGATACCTTAAGAGCAAGGGCAAGGAGGCTGTGGTTATAGTCCCGGATTCCGCTCCGGATTTCCTGACATGGCTTCCCGGTGCCGATGAGATCAGAGTCTTTTCTGATGCTCCTGAGGCCAATGAGGAACTTGTCTATAAGGCCGATGTCCTCTGCTGCCTCGATTTCAACGTCGTAGGCCGTATCGGAAAGGTTGCAGCCAGCTTCCTCTACTCCAAAGCCAAGAAGTTCCTGCTGGACCATCATCCGTTCCCCGGTGCCAATTACACTGTGACTCTGTCACACCCGGAGGCTTCATCTACGTCTGAACTTGTATTCCATCTCATCTGCGCCCTCGGCGATTTCAATCAGATAGACAAGGAGATGGCACAGTGCATCTATACCGGAATCATGACCGATACAGGTGCATTGTCATACAACAGCAATAACAGCAACCTCTTCCAGGTCGTCTCACATCTGCTCGATAAAGGTGTTGACAAGGATGAGATCTATCGCCTTGTCTACAACAACTATTCTGAGTCACGTCTGCGTCTCCAGGGATTCGTTCTCAATAACAAGATGCAGGTGTTCCCTGAGAAATCCACATCCCTCATCACTCTGACAGACAAGGAACTGCACAAGTTCAAGTACAAGAAGGGTGACACCGAGGGTTTCGTCAATATGCCGCTCCAGATAAACGGTGTGCTTATGAGCGCTTTCTTCCGCGAGGATAAGGAGGCGGGTGTCATCAAGCTGTCATTCCGTTCAGTCGGTACCGTTCCGTGCAACCGTTTCAGCAGTGATTTCTTCAATGGTGGCGGTCATCAGAATGCTGCCGGAGGAGAGTTTCGCGGTACTCTCGAGGAGGCTGTTGAAGTCTTCCAGAAGGGACTTGAAGAGTGGTCCCATTCACAGGAGGATTGTATAAGACAATTATTCAAAAAATGATATGAAGAAACTGATATTTGCAGTTTTAGGCCTTGTTGCTTTTTCATCGGTACTTACATCATGCAAGGAGGATGAGGAAACCTATGCCGAACAGAAAGAACGTGAAGCGAAACAGGTACGTGCCTGGCTGGACTCACACAACGTAGATGTCATCAGCATTCAGGAGTTCCTCAAGGATACCGTTACTGACAATCCTATCACAGGTCCGGATACAACCCGTAATGAATACGTCCTCTTTGAGGATAACGGCGTTTACATGCAGATTATCCGCCGTGGTGAAGGCCGACAGATAAGCGCCGGTGAGACTTGGTATCTCAATGCCCGCTATGTAGAGAGCTATGTCGGTTCAGGTGATACCCTGACTATGAATCTCTTTCAGCAGGATCCCGATATCTTTTATGTCAAGCGTACAGGTGATACTTACAGCGGATCATTCCTCAGCGGTATCATGACAAGAGCATATGGCAATTCGGTACCCAATTCGTGGCTGATGACAATGCCGTTTATCAAACCTGTTCTCTACAATGGCAATTCGGCCAAGGTCAGAATAATAGCACCTCATAATCAGGGTACTCAAAACGCTGCAAGCAGAGTATATCCTGCATTCTATGAGATTACAATAACAAAGCCCAAAAATCAGTAATAAGCTATGGCAATGGTAAAGTCCATCTCCGGTATTCGCGGAGAGATAGGAGGTCCGGCCGGTAATGGCCTGACTCCCCTTGATATTGTAAAGTTCGTATCAGCATATGCGACTTGGGTACGTGAGGGAAACCCCTCTGCCAGCCGCATCGTAGTCGGCCGTGATGCCCGCCTCTCTGGTGAGATGGTCCGCGAGGTTGTTTGCGGAACACTTCTCGGAATGGGTTTTGATGTAACGGATATAGGTCTTGCCACCACTCCCACCACCGAGCTTGCTGTAACATGGCTCAAGGCCGATGGAGGTATCATCCTTACTGCCAGCCATAACCCGCGTCACTGGAACGCCCTCAAGCTGCTCAACCGTGAAGGTGAGTTCCTGAGTGCAGCCGATGGTAACCGCGTACTCGAACTGGCCGATAAGGAGGAATTTACCTATGCCGATGTCGATCATCTGGGGCATTACTCAACAGACAACACCATGAACCGCCGTCATATCGAGTCAGTTCTGGCACTTGATCTGGTTGATGTCGAGGCTATCCGCAAGGCTGGTTTCAAAGTCGCCATTGACTGCGTCAACTCAGTAGGCGGCATCATCCTTCCGGATCTTCTCGAGGCACTTGGCGTAAAGAGCGTCGACAAACTCTACTGTGATCCCACCGGTGACTTCCAGCATAATCCCGAGCCTCTTGAAAAGAACCTCGGTGACATAATGAATCTCATGAAGAAAGGCGGCCGCGACGTGGCTTTCGTTGTAGACCCTGATGTTGACCGTCTGGCATTCATTGATGAGAACGGCGCCATGTACGGTGAGGAGTACACCCTCGTTACCGTAGCAGACTACGTCCTCAAGCATACTCCCGGAAATACCGTCTCCAACCTCAGCTCAACCCGCGCTCTTCGTGACGTAACCCGTCAGTACGGCGGCCAATACAATGCAGCAGCTGTAGGTGAGGTCAACGTAACCACAAAGATGAAAGAGACCGGTGCCGTTATCGGAGGTGAGGGCAATGGCGGAGTCATCTATCCTGCTCTCCATTATGGCCGTGACGCACTCGTAGGTATCGCTCTCTTCCTGAGCCACCTGGCACATGAGGGTAAGACCGTCAGCGAGCTCCGTAAGATTTATCCTCCTTACTTCATAGCCAAGAACCGTATTGACCTCAAGCCCGGCACTGATATCGATGCCATTCTTGCCAAAGTCAAGGGAATCTATGCAAATGAGGAGATCAATGACATCGACGGTGTCAAGATAGACTTCCCCGACAAGTGGGTACATCTGCGTAAGAGCAACACCGAGCCTATCATCCGCGTCTATTCCGAGGCGTCCACAATGGATGCAGCCAACGCCATAGGTGAGGATGTGATGAAAGTCATCAACTCAATGATGTAACATTGGCCGGTATATACATACATATACCTTTTTGTGCCAAACGCTGTATATACTGCGGCTTCTTCTCGACTGTGCGTCAGGAGGAAGCCGCACGTTATGTAAAGGCCGTCTGCCGCGAACTGGAACTGCGCGCCGGATACCTGGCCGATGCCCCCGTCAGCACCGTCTATTTCGGAGGTGGAACCCCGTCGCGTCTCACTCCTCAGCAACTTGGTCAGATCATCTCTGCCATAGACTCGGTAATCGGCCTTAAAAACCTTCAGGAACTCACCGTTGAGTGTAACCCTGATGACATAACGCCGCAATTCGTAACCGCTTTGCGTGACTTGGGAGTCAACCGCATCAGTATGGGAGTTCAAACTTTCAATCCGGAACTCTTATCCTTCCTGCGCCGCCGTCACACGGCCACCCAAGCCCTTGATGCTGTCCGCATTTGCCGTGAATCAGGCATTTCGAACATCAGCATCGACCTTATGTACGGTCTCCCCGGCCAGACGCTTGACATGTTCCGTGATGACCTCCGGATTGCAATCTCAACCGGAGTGCAGCACATCTCCTCCTACTGTCTCTCATATGAGGAGAATACCCCGCTGCTCGCTCTCCGCGATCAGGGTAAACTGATACCGGCCGATGATGACCTCTGCTCTCAGATGTTCACCCTGATGTGTGACACCCTACGGAATGGAGGCTATGAACACTATGAGATCTCCAACTTCTGTCGTCCGGGTTTCCACTCCCGTCACAACAGCAGCTATTGGGACGGCACTCCTTATCTTGGATTGGGTGCAGGTGCACACTCCTACGATGGCCGTTCCCGCCAATGGAATCCGTCGGACCTTGACGCCTATATGGAGGGAGTGGAAAATGACTCTCCCGTCTTTGAAATCGAGCAGCTTTCCGATGCTGATCTCTACAATGAAAAAATAATGCTCGGCCTGCGCACGGCGCGTGGCATTGATCTCTCCGCCCTGCCTCAAAAAGACCGTCTCAGCTTGCTTGAAAGTGCCCGCAAATTCCTGTCAGACGGATCTTTGTCTCTTGATGGAGATTACCTCAGAATACCTGAGTCAGACATGTTTGTCAGCGATACAATCATCAGTTCCCTTTTCTGTTGATTTATTTGGATTTGTTCCAAGATTTAGATAAATTTGCGAGCCTTTGTTTTAAAGACTTGACCTAATTAATTGCTAAATCACTATTACTAATATGAAGAATTATAAAACAGAAGACATCCGGAATATCGCCATTCTTGGCGGAGCCGGATCAGGAAAAACCACTCTTACTGAGAGTATCCTTTTTGAGGCTGGCGTGATCAAGCGCCGCGGTTCAGTTAATGCTAAGAACACCGTCAGTGACACTGCAGCAGTAGAGCTTGAGTATGGCTATTCAGTCTATTCAACAGTTTTTGCAGTTGAAATGTTCGGACGTAAGTTCAACTTCTTCGACTGCCCGGGTTCTGATGACTTCTCAGGTCAGGCTGTAACCGCCCTCAACATCTGTGACTCCGCCATTCTTGTAGTAAACGGTTCACGCGGCGTTGACGTTGGTCTTATCAACAGCTATCGTCTCGTCAAGAAACTTGGTAAGCCCGCATTCTTCGTAATCAACCATGTTGACAGCGACAAGTGCGAGTATGATAACGTTGTAGAGCAGATCCGTTCTACATTCGGTACCACATGCGTACCTATCCAGTTCCCCGAGCAGGCTGGTCCCTCTTTCAAGAGTGTAATTGACGTACTGCTCAACCAGAAGCTCACATTCGCTGACGGTTCAGCCATGAAGGCCGAGGATATCCCCGGTTCAGTTGCCGATAAGGCTCAGACCATGCGTGACACTGTAACAGAGTCAGCAGCTGAGAATGATGAGGCTCTCATGGAGAAGTTCTTCGATCAGGGTGAGCTTACAATCGATGAGATCCGTGCCGGTTTCCGCAAGGGTATCGAGACCTGTGGCCTGTTCCCCATCGTCTGCACTGCCGCAGCTCCCAACGTAGGTGTAAGCCGTCTTGTTGAGTTCCTGGGCAATGTAGCTCCCTCACCTCTGCAGGGTAAGGAGGTTAAGGATTCCAAGGGTGATGTTGTTAAGCTTGATGCTGCCGGCACATCTCTCTTCTTCTTCAAGACAACAATCGAGCCCCATATCGGAGCTGTTTCATATTTCAAGGTTATGTCCGGCAAGGCCCATGAGGGTCAGGATATGATCAACTCAGACCGTGGTTCCAAGGAGCGTGTAGCTCAGATCTTCGTAAGCCAGGGTAACACCCGCGTACAGGTTCCTGAACTCCTTCCAGGTGATATAGGCTGCACAGTTAAGCTTAAGGATGTACGTACAGGCAATACCCTCAATGAGGGCGCTGACCGCACATTCAACTTCATCAAGTATCCCAACTCCAAGTACTCACGTGCTCTCAAGCCTGTAAACGAGGCCGATATGGAGAAGATGATGACCATCGTTAACCGTATGCGTGAGGAGGATCCCACACTCGTTATCGAGCAGTCCAAGGAGCTCCGTCAGGTCAGGGTGAGTTCCATCTCCGTACCTTCAAGTGGTGCATTGAGAACAATGATAAGATGATGATCAACTTTGAGGAGCCCAAGATTCCTTATCGTGAGACTATCACCAAGCCCGCTCGTGCTGATTACCGTCATAAGAAACAGTCAGGTGGTGCCGGTCAGTTCGGTGAGGTTCATCTTATTGTTGAGCCTTATGTTGAAGGCAAGCCCATGCCCGATATGTTCAAGTTCGGCAACCAGGAGTTCAAGATGACCGTTAAGGGCGTTGAGGAATATCCGCTGGAGTGGGGTGGTAAGCTCGTATATGTAAACAGTATCGTCGGTGGTTCTATCGATGCCCGTTTCATGCCTGCTATCCTCAAGGGTATCATGCAGCGCATGGAGCAGGGTCCTCTTACCGGTTCATACGCACGCGATGTACGCGTAATAGTATATGATGGTAAGATGCACCCCGTTGATTCAAATGAAATTTCCTTCCTGCTTGCAGGTCGTAACGCATTCAGCGCAGCCTTCAAGGAGGCCGGCCCTAAGATTCTTGAGCCTGTTTATGATGTTGAGGTTCTCGTGCCCGCAGAGTACATGGGTGATGTAATGAGTGATCTCCAGGGTCGTCGTGGTATGATCATGGGTATGGAGAGTGAGGGTAACTATCAGGTCCTCAAGGCTAAGGTGCCTCTCAAGGAGATGGCTACATACTCAACTTCTCTCAGCTCCATCACCGGTGGTAGCGGTTCATTCGTAATGAGCTTCAGCAGTTACGAACTCGTTCCTACCGATGTTCAGGACAAGCTCATCAAGGAGTTCGAGGCACAGCAGAAAGACGAGGAATAATAACTATAGTTGTTATTTTGATAACTTCAAAAGGCGGAATTACCACAATTCCGCCTTTTTTATCTAAAATTCGCACAAAAAATTAAGTTAATTGTTTGCATTTACGAAAACGTCACTATATTTGCCCATATGAAAAAGTCAATCGTTTGGATATTGAGCGCAGTAATGTGCGTTTCGTTCGTCTTCCTGCTGACATTGCAGTTCAGCTATATCAAGAAGATGACAGATATGCGTTATCAGCATTTTGACGAGTCTGTTACACGCAGCCTTTATGAAGTCGCTCACAAACTTGAGCTTGCTGAGGCAGAAAGATATCTTGAGGAGGATATCCGTGAGATGATTGAGCGTAGTGAGTCCAATTACGGTAATCTTTCCATGGACGGTTTCTACAGCCAGACATTCTCATTTCAGAATGGCTCGTTTTCATTCAGCCAGACTATTCAGCCGCCTATTCAGTCTCCCAGCACTCCGGGTCAGACTCCTTCGTTGGAGTCAACCACACCCACCATGCCTTCACTGCAGATACCGCGTTCTCAGAGCGATAACGGCAGCGGAGTCATAAGTGAGCGCTCCAGGATTCTTCAGCAGCGTCAGCTTGAGCGCTACCTGACCCATAAGGAACTTATTGATGAGGTCATTTACAACATGATTGTAAACACGGGTAACAGAACTTTGGCTCAACGTATTGATTACTCCACTCTTGCCAACGAACTGGCAGAGGAACTTTCACAAAACGGAATTAATATCCCCTACCATTTTATACTCACAACCAATACCGGTCGTGTTATCTACACCTGCTGTAAGGATGCCAATCCAAACGCCTTCGATCACAGCTGGACTCAGGTTGTGTTCCATAATGACAACCCCAACCGCATGGGCGTCATCCGCGTGTACTTCCCCACATTGGATGATTACATTGACAAGTCCGTGGGCTTCATGCTCCCGTCTCTTATATTCATAGCCATTCTGATGGTAACCTTCGCGTTCACCCTCTTCGTTATCACACGCCAGCGCAAGATAACCGAGATGAAGAATGACTTTGTCAACAACATGACTCACGAGTTCAAGACACCTATATCAACCATCTCTCTGGCAGCTCAGATGCTTAATGACCAGTCGCTTGAAAAAACTCCGCAGCTGTTGAAACACTATTCCGGAGTTATCAACGATGAAACCAAGCGTCTCCGTTTCCAGGTAGAGAAGGTGCTCCAGATGTCCATGTTCGAGCGTCAGAGCAATACCATGAAACTGAAGGAGATAGATGTTGATGAACTTATATATGGTGTTATCAATACCTTCAAGCTTAAGGTTGAGAATATCGGAGGAACCATCGACGCCCAGTTCGAAACTGAGGATCCGTTCGCAATGGCTGATGATATGCATTTTACAAATGTAATCTTCAACCTCATGGATAATGCCGTTAAATATAAACGTGCCGATGTCCCCTTGCACCTTGAGGTTCGCACATGGAATGAACCCGGTAAACTTATGATTTCCATTGCCGATAACGGAATCGGAATCAAGAAAGATGATCTCAAAAAGATCTTTGATAAGTTCTATCGCGTTCATACCGGTAACCGTCATGACGTTAAGGGCTTTGGACTTGGATTGGCATACGTCAAGCAGGTCATCACAAATCACAAAGGCACTATCAAGGCTGAGAGTGAACTTGGCAACGGAACCAAGTTTATCATATCATTACCGCAAAACAATGAATAACCTATAAATTACAAGACTATGGAAGAAAAACTGAACATCCTGTTGTGTGAGGACGACGAGAACCTCGGAATGCTCCTCCGCGAGTACCTTCAGGCTAAGGGTTACAATGCAGAACTGTGTCCTGACGGTGATGCCGGCTACAAAGCTTTCATTAAGAACAAGTATGACATCTGCGTATTCGACGTAATGATGCCTAAGAAGGACGGATTCACTCTTGCAAAAGAGATTCGCGCTATCAACTCTGATGTACCCATCATGTTCCTGACCGCTAAGAACCTCAAGGACGATATCTTCGAGGGCTTTAAGATCGGTGCCGATGATTACATCACCAAACCCTTCAGCATGGAAGAGCTCACACTCCGCATGGAGGCCATCCTGCGCCGTGTACATGGCAAGAAGAACCGTGAGGTTACCGT
>CADBXO010000023.1 GCA_902798685.1 uncultured Bacteroidales bacterium | reverse complement strand
ATATCACCTGCCGGATAGTCAATCTGATCCGGTTTCTGCTGTGTCTTCTCCAGACGGGTAATCTCGCAGGGATAGTCTATGTCCAGTTTATAGTCCGACATGAATGCCAGATGGTCCCACAACTTACCCTGGAAATCAGGCACGTCACGCAGTGTGGGGAACATACTGCCCATGATGTTGATGATGGTGTTGGCGCAATGCTGACGCTCCGCACGGTCGGGAATCGTCACTGCATACTCAACCATCTCCTGTACGGCACGTCCGTACTCGGGCATCGGCATTTTCTCTCGTTGGGTATTATAGTTCATCAAACCAGTTTTTTAGGTTTAACAGCAATAAAATCTTTCAGATAGTAGGGCTCAAAGTAAGCCACGTCACGGAACTCCTCCCTGTTGAACGACTGCTCGGCCAGCGGGAACATCCAGCGGGCTTCGGGGTTGATGTCATCCAGGAAATGGGCGTTGGGATGATTAATAGTATCCTTGCACTTGGCGGCACCGTTGCCCATGAACCATACCGGATGCTTGTCAAGGAATTCCTTGTAGGTATCGGCCTCCACTATATCGGCACGGATCTCACGGACCTCATTCAGAGCGCGGTCATAAATTGCGCTGTATACCTCCATGCGGCGGGCATCGATCATGGGACAAAGCAGAGCGTCATCGGGAAGTTCCAGGCTTAAGAGTGGCTGCACGCAGAGAAGTTTGAGAGTTGAGACCGATATCAACTTTATGCCGCGGCCGTAGCATATACCCTTGGCCATGGAAACGCCGATACGCAATCCTGTGTATGAACCCGGGCCCTCACTTACGGCCACGGCATCCAGCTTAAGCCCACGGCTGTCCACCAGAGACAAAGCCTCATCGACCAGAACTCCAAGCGATACGGCATTGTTATGACCCTCACGGTCGGCCTTGTCAAACACCAGGTGTCCCTCATCACTCACTGCAACCGAACAGCCGTCGGTGGCAGACTCTATGTGCATTATCACACTCATCCCTTCTTATCTACGTATTAATTTGCGAAGTTAAGGATATTTTTCCAAAGGAAAAGGCCGTATCGGGGTCTAATTTCCACCCCGATACGGCCTTTAGTCCGTTTGATAACTCTTTTTAGGATTTACTTGCCGAAATAGCGCTTGTAAAGAGCCTCGAATCCCTTACCGTGACGGGCCTCATCCTTGGCCATCTCATGAACGGTGTCATGTATGGCATCCCAGTTCTGGGCCTTGGCGGTCTTGGCTATTGCCAGCTTACCCTCGCATGCTCCGTGCTCGGCTTTCATACGTTTCTCAAGGTTGGTCTTGGTATCCCATACAACCTCACCCAGAAGCTCGGCAAACTTGGCGGCATGCTCGGCCTCCTCAAAAGCGTAACGCTTGAATGCCTCGGCTACCTCGGGATAACCCTCGCGGTCAGCCTGGCGGCTCATGGCAAGATACATGCCCACCTCACTGCATTCGCCGTTAAACTGCATACGCAGGTCATTTACCATCTCGGCCGATCCAACCTGGCCGTCACCAAGAATATGCTCGCAGGCAAACTGCAGGGAATCACCGTTCTCTACAACCTCCTTGAATTTCTCTCTGGGTGCTTTACACTGTGGGCAGCGCTCGGGTGCCTCGTCTCCTTCATGAACGTATCCGCATACGGTACAGATGAATTTCTTTTTCATAATCCTTTTGTCTTAATTGGTTTGTGAATGGTCTTTCCGCAAATATAATCATTTTGTATTGAAAACATGGTTCTCAAAGAAATCTGCATAACGATAATTGTGCAGGTCTGTTCCAACCCAGTCAAACAGGCCTTCTGAAACCATTTCACTGGCTCTTATGCTGACATCATCTCCGTACCAGCCCTCCAGCGAACCCAGGTTGCGCTGGAACTGGGCCCCGGCATCCTTAAGGGCGCGGATTGCGTTCATCTCCATGTAAGTATATCGTTCCGGATGTGCCAATACGGGCTGGAAGCCGTCCTCAATCAAATATCTGATCTCATCGGCAGGTACAATACTACCCATCCGCTCAGGATTATGTAAGGGAAGTTCAATAAGAATATGATTACCCTCCCACGGCATAAGCCAGTTGTTTTGTCTCACCGTGGGCCAGGTTGATTCTATAAAACGGTATTCCATGGATGGAACCAACTCCAGATTTATGCCTTGGCGCTCCAGTTCATCCC
The DNA here is from genome assembly GCA_902798685.1 of uncultured Bacteroidales bacterium. Taxonomy (GTDB): domain Bacteria; phylum Bacteroidota; class Bacteroidia; order Bacteroidales; family Bacteroidaceae; genus Colenecus. Next base: position 22,744 of record CADBXO010000023.1, on the reverse strand, counting down.
GCAACAGGTTGCAGGCATCAGTAACAGTCTTGGGAGTGTTATGATAAAGGAATGAGCAATGCGATGTACAGATGGCCCTTTGATATCCATGTTTGACAAGCCAACTTGCCAGGAATACGGCTTCTTCAAGATTTGCGGCCCCGTCGTCTATTCCGGGGAGGATGTGGCAATGACAATCTGTCTTCATACTGCACAAAGCTACGGAAAAGAATCTTACTGCAAATGTTGGATATGAAAAAGAAATAACATAATTTAGCAAAACATTGCTTATCAGACACAAAACAAGTATTGGAGTTCCAACAACCTACCCTTATTAACCGATTACTTTACCCCTATGAAAGAGTATATCCCCAAGCCAATTGACGTTAGCGACGTGGAGATTCCGACCGAATTGGAGCCACTCCGCGAAGCCATTGCAGAGAACATTCATGAAGTATGGTCTGCCGGAAGAATGAAAGAAGGCTGGACTTATGGCCCAGTTAGAGATGACAAACTCAAAAAACACCCCGATTTGGTTCCCTATTCCGAACTCCCCGAAGGAGAAAAAGAATATGACCGTGCTACTGCTATGAATACCATTAAGCTGGTGCTTAAATTAGGCTTTGAACTTCATAAGAAATAGCCATCGTAAGTATAATAGCATTAGATTTTCAACGCAAAAAGAATTTGATATCATGAAAATAACTCACTTAAAACCATATCTTAATATATGACAGACGTTTTTATTAGTTATAGAAAGAAAACTGGCAGAGAATATGCCAGGAATATAATGCAAGCCTTAAAAAACAGGGGGTGTGGGAATGTATTCTTCGACTATGACTCCTTAAGAGAAGGGAAGTTTAATGATAAAATCATCGATGCAATCAAAGAGAGTAAGAATTTCATATTAGTACTCAGCAAAAATGCATTGGATAGGTGTGTTGAAGAAGGAGACTGGGTAACTAAAGAAGTTGAAACTGCCATTAAAGCAGGAACCAATATTATTCCAGTGTTTGTTCAAAACGAATTTATAGAGTATCCCGACAATTTGCCGAAATCAATATCAGAGATAAAATTCAAACAGGCAGTTACGCTTCACAATGATGACGGATTTGAAGATTCCATAAATAGAATATTGTTGCGTTTTAAGGACTTAAACAAAAAAAAACGACAATACAGGTGGGACATCTACATTTCATACCATTCTTCCGACAAGGAATTTGCAGAAAGATTAAGAGATGAAACTATAAGGCACGAAATGAATCCCTGTCTTATTGATGATGTATCAAATAAAAAAGTAGGGTCGCTCTATTCAAGTATAATTCAGGACTGCATATCTCAGTCTCAAAAGATAGTGCTAATTTACTCTCCCGAATTATTTAATAGTCTTGTTATAGAAGAAATAACCTATGCCAAAAGTCTAGGTAAAGATATAATATGTATAATTCCCAACAGAATACAAAGTCTGTTTTTTCCTTCTGAGCTATTCGTTTTATTAAAACAATCTCACTGGATTATGAGTGAGACTGTATATGAATATGGTTTATTATCTTCTGGATTAAACGAGGGGATAACACCAATAATAAATATCATCAACGGTGAGAAAGCCCATATTATAAAAGATACTATCTTTTTAGATGAATTTTTGTGTTCGATAGTTTCTAAGATCCTTATTTTATTTGGCACAGCATCATATAGCTCTCTTCTGAATCTGTTTCAAAGAGACGATTCTGCTATTAAGTGGAGTAATGTGCATATCAAAGTATTACCAAAGAGTTTTTATCTGGAAATACCATCAAATAAAAAAGAAGAACTAACTAATCTGGGATTCAAAAAGAACGACGATAAGAATGGTATACATTCTTTATTATCCACCCCCATTATAGACGCACAAGATATTCATAATAAATTATTATCCTTTATCAAAACGAATTATAGTCAATCCGGCATATACGATTGGATAAAGAATAATATGCCCGCATACATTAACACTTACTGTGATACTGAGTTTACTGAAACGGATCTACTTGATGTATGTTGTAATTATACGGCAGATGACCTCATACAAACGATTAGTGAAAAAAATCTGTTGCTTTTAAATGCAGATATGACTGGCGTTTACAATATAAAAGAATCCCCAAAGGCATTTACAGTCAATCTCTACCACACCGACTATTTTACTTACAAATGTATGAACAATCTTTTCCATATCTTGCGCTCCGTAAAAGATTGTTTCAATATTAACAAAAACAACCTTACACGATATTCTCCATTTCTTACTTCATTCTCTCTTGGAGGATTTCATATATATAAGCAAGGATACGAATCGTTCCTTTTGTGCAGGAAGCATTCTATTCCATCTTCCTCTGAAAAGATCTGGCATTTGTCGTACGATGAATGTATTTGCATTGATAAAGACTGTGAAAAAGATAAAAACAATAACATTATTGTGGAAAAGCATGATAGTATCCCAATAAACTTATTTAGTACCTTTAAGAGAGCCACGGAAGAAGAATCTGGTATTATTGTAAATGATGATGACCGATCTAGCGGAATTACTAGTATTAATTTGAAAATAGGAGATAATATTGAGGTTATTATTTTCTCATACCACGAACTAAGCAATAATACGGAATTACCACCATTAGGAAATTATTTTGAAGAATTGGAATTATTGCCTATAGGTAAGTTGCATAAACTTGAAGAAGTTCAAGCGACCCCTGAGGCAAAATACCTGGCAAAACTTCTAAATAGATTATTTAACTCATACATAGGAAACCGTTACGATGTAGAGAGAGGTAACAATGTAGATATTGGCATTGACGTTAATATCGGAAAGTATACATCCTTAGGCGATCTATGCAAAATTGGGAACAGTTGTAATATTGGTAGTCAGTGTAATATTCAACGTAATGTCCTAATTGAAGACGAAGTTGTTATCGGGCATCGTGTGAAGATCGAAAACAATAACAGTATCTATTATGGAATAGAAATTGAAAACGATGTTACAATTGGGCAGAATGTATGCTTTTGCATAGAAGAGAACTACCCAACCATCTCAAATGATGATTTATGTAAAAAGGACAACGCCAATCTTCAAAAGATTTACATCAAAAAGGGATGTTCCATTCATTCTGGGGCCATTATTATGGGAGGAATAACAATTGGCGAGAATGCGACTATTCGGGCTGGTGCATTAGTTACAACCGACGTACCTGATGGCGCAACAGTTTCAGGTAACCCCGCTACTATAATCAATCAATAAAGCTTTGAAAATATGGATAATGAACTTTTAAAAACAATTGAGACTCAGAACGCCATTGGTTCATGTGATGTATTTATCAGCTATAAAAGTGACGAGATAGATTTTGTCTCACGCCTCTTTTATGAATTGAAAGAAAATCAAATCAAAGCGTGGTTTGATAAAGACATTCTTCACGAATTTGTGGGCCATGAATACGCATCAATAATTCAAAAAGGAATTGACAATTCAGAGTTGTTCTTATTGATATACACTAAGGAAGTTGAAGAATCGCCCTTCATTATTGAGAATGAACTAGGATATGCAAAAAAGACCGGAAAAAAGATTTTAGTCTATGTCAAAGATGATATAGATCTAAACAAGATGAAACCTAAAATGAAGGAAATGTTAAGTGGCATTCAATGGCTTGCCAATGAAAAGATTGCTCAACATATACCTGGATATTTAGAAGCAATTGAAGAAGAAAAGAAACGCGTTGACTTGGCAGAAAGTGTAAATGATCTCTCTAAACATTTCAGCATTTTTACTGATCAGAATCTTTTCTTAATACGAATTGAAATACAAAGAATACTGAAAAGAGACACCCCATATGGCGACTATAACGTTCTTTGTCATGGTGATGCTGTTTATAAATGGGAAAATATCAATCTGACTGTAATCCCTAAGGGTTTTTTCATTCCTATACCCGAGGAAAGGAGCGAGCAAATGAGTAACATTCATTTTTCTTCTCCTAAAGAGAAGTATAAAAAGGATTTTGATGAGATTGAAAAACTCAAGAAAGATATTAACATAGATCTAGAATGCATAAAGAAGTTACTATTTGACTTCATAACTGAGTATTATGACATAAAAAAAGTCTTTGATTGGCTCAAAACAAACAGATCCGAATATTTGCAGGGATATACAAGAGAGAACTTTGATATAGATAGTTTTATAAAAATCGCAGCAACTGTCACATGCGATGTATTCCTGCGTCAAGTAGAAAAAGAAAAAAAGACCATGTTTAATGGAGCAATGACCGGTCTTTATGACATAATTGATGATAGGACTCGAAACACTGAGCAACATTTATTAGACATTGAATTGTATTATTCTGATTACTTCACTTTTAAGTGTATGGTTGAAATGTATCATATTCTGCGATCTGTAAAGGATTGTTTCAACCAAATAAACAAAACTAACGTAAATAAGTTTGCACCGTTCTTGTGTTCCTTGGGGATGGGAGGATTTGTAATAACAAATCAAGATTATAATCTAAATATGGTTTGGGTCAAACGTTCTGATTCTATATCTGCCGGCAACATGTGGCATTTTTCATATGATGAAACATCTAGCATAGTCAAAGATTGTGTGCGTGAAAGCAATTCTTCCATAATAAATCAAGAATATGAAAAAGATGAGATAAAACCCATTTTAAAAGACAAAAACAATTGTGTCCATATCAATGCACGAAGATATATGGAACGTGGAATTTGGGAAGAAGTGGGACTATCTCCTGATATGCTAACTGACAGACAAGGGATATTGGAAATAGGAATTATTAAGAGTGATCGTTTAGAAGTTGAGCTCCTTTCCTATTGTATAGTAGATCTACCTTCCTCACCTTCTTTGTTGGAGCAAATGGCTATTTACAGGAACCTAGCTCCTGACAATTATTTAGAAATCGCCAAAACGGAATTTATTCCTATGGCGCAAATCCACAAAAAGTATACAGGAAGGCTGCTAACTCCCGAAGCAAATCATCTAGCCAAATTTCTAGATAAAATGATTTCTGATTGGGACAAAAAGAATAAGGGAATTAAAATATCAAAATCTGCAGTAATTAAACCAGGTGCAAAACTTGGTAAAAATTGTATAGTTGAAGATTATAGTATTATTGAATCTAACAGCATAATCGGTAATGAATGTAAAATACACAAAAATGTTTATATAGACGACGGAGTTGTAGTTGGAAATAAAGTAAAGATACAAAATAATAACAGTATCTATAAAGGAGTTTGTCTGGATGACGGCGTATTCGTAGGTACAAACGTTTGTTTCATAAATGACAAATATCCGCGGGCAATTTTGCGAAATGGGGAAAAAGTCGGAGAAAAAGATTGGAATCTCAAAGAAACCCATGTCTGTTATGGGGCTTCAATTGGCGCTGGATCAACCATCATGTGTGGGGTCACTATCGGCAAGTGGGCTATGGTAGCAGCCGGTTCTGTGGTATTGGAAGATGTACCAGAGGGTGTGATGGTTGCTGGTAATCCTGCAAGAATTATCAAAAAAGACATCAAATATTGAATTATTCCATTGTATTATTACATAATCAATTTATTGTTTGTTCATTATAAAGTACTTTTCGCATATAATCAAATAATGGCGCTGCCCTAAGAACTATAATATCCTTATATTTCGTTTCATCACTTAATTTCTCAAATGGGATAATACAAGGATGAATATAAAACGAGTCAAGGCGTATTTCTCCATCTCTGGGAGCCCTCCATCCTGCGATTTTACGTTCAGCATTCCAACGACGATGCTCAATCTCTGAGATAGCATATGCAATATCAGAAGAATAAGCAGGAGCGTACTTTGGACGTTTATCACCTTTGTATAGGACATAATAACCATTCTTCAGGTAATCATCAACATCCCACTCTTCACCTCCTTTTACGCGCTTCAACAAACCCTGAGAGTAAAGTACATTTAAATAGGAACCACACATATCCATCTGATATCGGTTTGACATTCTTCCCCATTCTTTGGATTCAAGCCATTTTTTCTTAAAAGATTTCAAGCTATCCTTTCTTCCATTCGAGGTGTCATTTATAAATGACTGATAATCATGCAAAAAATCATTACTATCCATTTTATTATAGTTGCCTTGAGCATACATTGGCAACGTATCATCAAATAATCTTAGGTTTAGACCTTCATTGAACATTCCAAAAATATGACAATTCATATAGTGTACCTCATCCAAGTCCAAGATATGTCCTATCCCATTGGCAACTTCCTGACGAATCAGAACCTGTATTTGCATCCTATTAGTTATAGATTCCTTGCCCGTTTTCTTTTCCACATCTATAAAACCTTTCTGGTAATAGACTGATTCCGGCAAACGTAATGCTGCAGATATTGCTTGATCTGGATCTCTATAGCAAATGGCTATTGTCAAAATTGTATCTTCGTCCTTAGCATAGTGATCCAATTTGGTTGCAAAAGATTCAAACGTATGATAATTTCCATCATCTTGCTTTTCGAAACGAACATCAACATCTTCAAGTTGGGAAAGACCCGGATAAATCGATTGAAACTCATCAATTATACTACTGTCGCGTTCTATAATTGATATTATAGTCTTGTTTTTATCGTTAAGACTAGGATAATGGCAAATACGCGCAGCTTGCAATACTAAAGCCGCGCCCATACTATTGAGCCCAACTACCACAAGATGAACGTGTTTTCTTTCAGTAACTGGAATATAATCCAATGGTGCATATTGAGGAAGAGAATTATAACCCCATAATAAACGACCCCAATTTTCATAAAAGCAAAATGGCCTGAAGAAGATATTGTCAGCGTCCTTAACTGGGCACGGATCGTCGGCTGACCTTATGTATTTGTTTGAATACAAATGTTCAAGGTGTACATATACAGGTAGTTTTTCCAACTCATTCCTGGGTTGTTGTTTTCCACATTTATCTTCTTGTTTTGCTTTATTAAGTGCAGCAGATATATACTTAACACATTCGACGCACTTGGAATCCACTCCTAATTCGTTTGCCTCACCCAAGATATAAACCTCTTTTGCTTTTGATATAACCAATTTAGAAATGACATCTTCCTTAGAAGTCATTTCACCCGATATAAAAAACAGTCGATTCATCAACTGTTCTGACAGAATCACCCTTATTCTGGAACGAACCATTAACATGTTCTGATTAGTCATCAAAACGATTATCGATTCATTGTCTTTCATCAATAAGTTTTTGATAAGATGAATTGCATAATCTCCGAATCCTATCACAACTGTATGCCCATTAAAATCTTTATACCTGATAACACCAAAATCAACATCCTGTTTTCTTTGTTGAACGATGTTGGACAAAGTTGTTATAAGTAACCCACCTACCAAAACCGATCCAAAAACGGATAACAAAAGGACTGCACTATTTGTTATGACCCCATCTTCGTAGTAATTAAAGCCAAGATATCTGTGTGCAAGTAACAGGAAAACATCATAACCTGTTGTAATGAAGCCATCACCAAAATCGTGACGAAACAGCAGAAGAAGGCCTGAACCAAATAAATATACAATGGCTACTATACTAAAAAGAAGAGATAATTGACTACTCCAGTTTCTTGACAGCTCTCTATCAAGATTACCGGTGTCTTTTAATCGATAGTACCAAAGAATGGAGCTCCATAATGAGCCTGTTAGAATAAATAATATGCCCGATAGCCAACTATACTTAACAGAGAGGAACAGACATACCAATCCCCCTAAAAAAAACAAAAGCAAGGTAATAATTAATTTATCATGAATGGAGAGATTTCTCTCTTCTTTAGATTTGTCATTACCTAAATTGGAATCATTTTTCATATTATAAAAGCATATTGTTGGTTATTCATATATCGTCTTACAATTAATACCCCACACGCCCCTTCCGGCTATTCCACCTAAAGGTTTCGATGTCCGCCAGCTGGACCTGATGCTCCTTGGGACGGCGGGTCAGACCGGACTCGCGCAGGATTACCTGCTGGTGGATGGTGCGGGACATCAGTTTCATTGTGCGGGCGTTGGCCTCGTAGTTGGATTTCAGTGTGGTGATGTACTTTTTGATATGGGTCTCGGCTGCCGGTGAGAATGTTATCTTGAACTTCTTAAGGCAGTCGCAGAGAATATCGTAGAGTTCATCGGGAGTGAAGTCTTTGAATACAAGGGTGTGGTCAAACTCGTAAATACCTGATTCGTTCATCTGCTCGGCAACGGTCTTGTTGGGGGCATCGAGTTCGGCCAGGATGAGGGCACATTCTCCGCCTACCTCGACGGTGAGTTCCTCCAGTTTCATTTTTACGTCCTCTACGAAACTGCTGTATCCGGATGTGGACATATCCATTTGTTTGGTATCGGCATCGATAAAGATCAGTCCGTTACAGGATCTCTTGACAACCTCCTGTAGACGGTTTTTAAAGTCGGCCGGATGTTCTCTCAACAGGCTCTCGGCCTTGACCTGGGTTATGTTGCTGTTGGCAATCAGGTGCATGCCCTTGAGTATGGCGGCCATTATCTCGGCCACGGTGCTCTTGCCGGTTCCGGACTTGCCTATAAAGCGCCATGAGAGCAAGCCTTTGCCCACATACGGCTCGCCTATGGAGTGCAGGTATCGGGCGGATTGTACAAAGTTGCGGATGGCCTGTTTTACGTTGCTCAGTCCCGACAGTTTGTCCAGGCGGGCAAGAGCTGCGTCAATGGCAACATCATCAAATACCACATCCTTGTGCAGTTTTCCTATTACGACATCCTCGGGTTTGATGATTATAAGATCATCGGCTGTGGGAGCCTTGACTGAGGCCAGACGTGATCCCATTGAGGCCAGAATCTGGTTCTGTATAAGGTTTGAAACGTATCGGCCGTTACCGAATCGGGGTGACGGCTTTTTGGCCTCCTCATCAATGATAGCTCGAAGGTTTGCCTCGGCTCCATCGGATAATTCCAGGCCCTGATCCTTAATCATGATTTGAGCAATCTGCATCAATTCATCGGTGGTGTAATCCTCAAAGTTGAAGACGTTGGGGAATCGGCTCTCAATACCCTCATTGCTCTCCAGGAGCTTTTTCATAGGTGCGGTGTAGCCGGCCAGGATTACCACCAGGTCACTTTCATCATTGCCCAATTCGGTAAGCAATGAGTTCATGACAATGCGTCCGTGGTCTTTCTCATTGCCGTCGATCAACTGATAGGCCTCGTCTATGAACAGGACATTTCCTTTGGCTCGGGCCAGAAGGTTGCGCATCTTGTACTCGGTCTCACCTATGTACTGACCAACCATCTGGCTCTTCTCGGTACGTATCACATGACCGGTTGACAGGATTCCCCATGATGCGAATATCTTGCCGATAATCTTGGCAACAGTGGTCTTACCGGTTCCGGGATTACCAAGGAACGCCATATGCAGACGCGGCATTCTGGTGGGCAGGCCTTTCTCCATACGCAGGTTGACCAGCCTTATTACGTTGAGATAGTCATGAATCTTTTTCTTGAGGCTTTCCAGTCCTATGAGTGCGTCGAGTTGGGCCATTGCATCGCCCGAATTGCTGTTGAGTTCGGGGATATCCTCTACCTCGACAGTCTGCATCTTGCTTGGAGACGGATTCCGCATGGAATCGATGCGGCGGAACTGAGCCGGAACGATCATCTCATCAAAGATGTGCTTTATCATTTCCTGATTCTCATATCCCACACCGCTGTAGTTCTGCTTGTGACGGATATACATCTCCAGTTTGTTACGGGCCTCAGGGGTTAGTTTAAGCTTATACTCGCTGCAAATGGGATCAACAAGCCGGAACAACTCCTTTGAGTTGTAGTCATCGATATAGACGGGGGCCGAAAAGTAACCCTTAAGCTCGGGATTTGCGGCAAAGAGGCTTTCAAGTCCCTCCTCATAACCGGAAAGCACCAACATCCAGCCGGATTGGTCGCGGACCTGGCCAAGTGAATCTATGAGTGCCCTGATTATCTGGGGCTCGGAATCATAATTCTTGTACTCGGATTTATAGAGTTCATGCGCCTTTTCAAACAGTAGCACTCCACTGTACATTTCACTTATTGTCTTTGCCATATTCCCGGAACTCCCGTTCACGGTGTCGGAGAGAAGGCTGGATACGTTAATGGTCTTAACCTCACAACCCTTAATCAGGCCCAGGTTTAAGTAGATATCGGCCATCATCTCCACGCATCTGGTTGCATTTGTGCCGATGCCCCCAATCAGGATGGTATTGAGTATGGGACGGATTTCGGGCAGTCCGGCCTCCACTCTCTCCTTGTTCACCCTGCTGCACACCTCCATATCTTTGATGCGTTTCTTGAAGCTCTCCATGCCGGGCATGTTATGGAGTTCCTCAAGAATATCGTCTATAGTGACTTCATGGTGGGATGAGTTAACATTCGGCCAGGGACCAAGGATTGTAACCTTGTTGCTCTTTACCTTCTTGCCGTCCTTGTACAGTGTCATGATAAGAGTATCGGACTTTTCAGGCTCCAGTTTGTAGTCTTCAAAGACCAGATCCTCCATACGGAAGGGAGAAAAATGCAGATGATTTCCGTCACGGAACATCTCGATGGAATCATTATCCCATGTACACTCAAGTTTCTTCTGTTCACTGGCAGTGGTGATCTCTACCCTCAGTTCGTTCATTTCAAGCCGATAGGGCACTTCAACATCAATATGAATGAATGATTTCTCCAACGGATGGAAGAAACCAATCATACCTTGAACCGGAAACTCAATAGGCGTATCGTCAAGCAGGCAATGGAACTTGACCTCGGCAGATAGTCTCATAAGCAAAACATTAACTGGTAACCACAAATATATGACTTATTTTGTAATTTAGCAGAACTGAAACCAATTATTGCTTTGACAAATAAGGACTTGATAGAGAATAAAGAGATGAACCCCTGGCTTGTGGATGAGGTCAAGGAGTTCCGATATACGCACAGTAAGATTGAACTGCGCAAGGAGTTTGCCGAACAGGCCGAAATGACCAAGGACCTGGATTGGGAGAATTTCGTGATTTGGCGGACTCTGGTTGATGCCATGAACTACAACCCTTTCCTTAAGGAACCCCGTGTATCGATGGAGTTATCGGAGCAGGTAAAGGAGTGGCTCTATTGGAATAACGTGGACAGAGTGTTGGATCTGGTCCAGATGTCCGATGAAGAACTGCGTGCCATATCCGCTACCAACAAGACATATTACGAGCAGGTAACCAGGTTCCTGTCCGATAATAATATCACTCTGCGTCATTGTGCCCAAAGGACATATAAGATATCATCCAACTGCCTTACATTAAGAGAATGTCCTGCCACGTTGGATAAATGGATGATAAGTCCACCTGGCAACGTGCATACATTTAACAAGACCAGACCATCACTGTATCCTGAATGGTTTGATGAGCACTACAAAATTTACTGTCATACCAAAGATGAGGAAAAACACTGCAAAAAAATAATCCCGCTCGGAGCTGGAGTACAAAACAATTTGGCACAAGAATTCTACGAGTTCAAGAAAACGCTGAATGAAGTCTGGCAATCTTATTATAAGATCTGTATCAAATATCATTTTCATCCCATTGATCCCAGTTACCACATCCCCATAGACGACAAGGAACTCAAGGCAATGCCACTTAACGGATTCATTGAACTCAAGAAAGACGCTTTCCGTGCTGCCATATCGGCTTATGAGCAAACCAGTCTGGTATGTAACCTCTCATCACACAAATATATCGTTGAAACCAGTGATGAACGCAGGCTTGATCTCTCGGAGATGGAGAAGGATGATGAAATACAACTCATGATGATCAGTCTGGTTGCCATGCGTATTGATTTTGAGAATATCGTGTGGTATCTGGATATGTGTTTCAGGTTCAATCAGAGCCCATGTAATGACTGGCCTATAAATCCCTGGTTACAGGAAGCCATAAGGGAGTATCGTTCAATCTATTCCGATAAACAACTGCGCAGTCAATATGACAAATCGTGTGAGACAAAACGGGTCAAGACCTGGATAGGTTTTGTATCGGACCAGGCGCTGCAAAGAAAACTTGACGAAAACCCGGCACTGCTTACCCTAATTGAAGATACCAGTCTGGACGAATCCATCAAGAGAAGCCTGATAGAGTTTCATATACCTACTCTTGCCAATCTGATACAGTTCACAGACACGGAACTGGAATCGCTGTTTGACGGAAACAAGGACAAAGTGGCACTGATAGATAATTATCTGAAGGAACAGGGCCTGCACCTGTATCACTCTGACCGTCTGACCTACAAGTTATCCAGGAAAATACGTCAGTTGCTGGACCAATCTAAAAAAGATTGAACCTATAATACCAACAAAATGACTAATTTTGCGCATCAAAATAATTGCACATTATGATTCAGTCAATGACAGGTTACGGCAAGGCTACAGCCGAAGTCGGAAACCGCAAGGTGATAGTTGAAATCAAGTCGCTCAACAGTAAGGCCATGGATATATCAACCAAGATAATCCAGGCTTACCGCGACAAGGAACTTGACATACGTTCACGCATAACCGCTGCTCTGGAGCGTGGCAAGGTGGACTTTTCACTTTATATCGATGCTGCTGCCGCCACAGGTGCGCAGACCATCAATACAGCCATTTTCAACAACTATCTGCAGCAGATTGAATCAATCGCAGCCCAGACAGACTACAAAGTTCCAGAGGACATCATCACAACCGTACTGCGCATGCCTGACGTTATCAGCAGCAACCAGCAGGATGAGGTAAGTGATGAGGAGTGGGCAGCAGTTTCAAAGGCTGTTGACCAGGCCATCAGCGCTCTGGTTGAGTACCGCAAGGTAGAGGGTGCCGCTCTTGAGAAGAAGTTCCGTGAGAAGATTTCCAACATATCGGCCCTGCTGGCATCAGTTGAGCCTTATGAAAAAGACCGCGTAGCCAAGATCAAGGAGCGTATGCGTGCATCCATGGTTGATGCAGTCGGCAAGAACTATGATGAGAACCGCTTTGAGCAGGAGATGATATTCTACATCGAGAAGCTGGATATAAGCGAGGAGAAGCAGCGTCTTTCAAACCACCTGGAATACTTCATCAAGACTCTCGAGGAGGGCCACGGACAGGGCAAGAAACTGGGATTCATTGCCCAGGAGATGGGACGTGAAATCAATACCCTGGGCAGCAAGAGCAACCAGGCCGAGATGCAGAACATAGTAGTCCGCATGAAGGACGAGCTGGAGCAGATCAAGGAACAGGTACTCAACGTGATGTGATTATGCGCGGCAAGTGTCTCATATTCTCAGCCCCTTCAGGCTCAGGCAAATCCACAATCGTCCAGTGGCTTCTGCAGCATCCCGAACTCAAGATGGTGTTCTCCATATCGGCCACCAGCCGTGCCCCGCGCGGTACCGAAAAGAACGGTGTGGAATACTTTTTCCTTTCGGCCGATGAGTTCCGCGCACGCATAGCCAATGGTGAGTTCCTGGAGTATGAGGAGGTCTATTCAGGCTGCTTCTACGGTACACTTAAGGAGCAGGTCGAAAAGCGTCTCAATGAGGGCATGAATGTAGTGTTCGACGTTGATGTGGTAGGTGGCTGCAACATCAAGAAGTACTATGGTGACGAGGCCCTCTCAATGTTCATACAGCCCCCTTCGGTAGAGGAGTTGGAGCGCCGCCTCAAACTGCGCGGCACGGACAGTGACGAGATGATTGCCAAGCGTGTGGCCAAGGCCAGCTACGAACTCACATTCGCCCCCAAGTTCGATGTCGTTATAGTGAACGATGTCCTTGAGGAGGCTCAGCAGAAAGCACTCTCCACAATCAAGTCATTCCTTAATGTCTAAACCCATCAGGACAGCATTGTTCGGGGGAACGTTCAACCCCCTCCACAATGGTCACCTGACTATTGCCAGAAGCGTTCTGGAGCAAGGTCTGGCCGATGAGGTCTGGATACTCATCACCCCCTGCAATCCCTGGAAAAAGGATCAAGAACTCCTGGATGACCGTCTGCGCTATGAAATGGCTGTCCAGGCAGTAAAAGATATGGACAACGTGAAGGCATCGGACTACGAATTCAGCCTTCCCAAACCCTCATACACAGCCAACACGCTGCGCAGCATCAGTGCCCAGTATCCCGACCGTGAATTCATACTCACCATAGGCGCTGACAACTGGGTCAAGTTCGGCAACTGGAGGGAATCTGATTACATTCTAAGCAACTACCGGATAATCGTCTATCCGCGTACCGGTTATGAGACCATTGCCACACCTGATGGCGTTACCCTACTGGAATGCCCGTTGGTTGACCTGTCATCGACCGATATTCGTAAGCGCGTGGCCAACGGTGAGCCCATAAACGAAATGGTCCCGGCATCAGTAGCCAGGACCATTGCAGATCTTAAACTCTATCTTTAAATCTTTTCGATAAGAGCTACGGCGTGGGCCGATATGCCCTCCTCGCGGCCTGTAAAGCCCAGTTTCTCGGTCGTGGTTGCCTTAACCGATATACGGTCAGTCTCCACACCCATCACCTCTGCCATGACGCGTTGCATCTCAGGGATATGCGGATTGAGTTTGGGACGCTCTGCGCACACTGTGGCATCGACATTGACTACCTGCCATCCCTTTGAGGCCAGGAGGTCAACGGTACGCTTAAGCAGTATCTTGCTGTCAATATCCTTGTACTGCATATCAGTATCAGGGAAGTTGTAGCCTATGTCACGCAGGGTTGCGGCACCCAGCAGCGCATCGCATATGGCGTGAATGAGCACATCGGCATCTGAATGACCCAGCAGGCCAAGGGTATGCTCAATCTTGATTCCGCCTATCCAGAGGTCTCGGCCCTCAACAAGACGGTGCACGTCAAATCCGTATCCTACACGAATGTTTGTCATCTTCCTATGATCTGTTTGATGCCGTCCATATCAAACGACAGGGTGAAACGTAATGTCTGGTCCAGAGGATTGCTCTGAGCGGTTGAAATCAGGTAGGCTGCATCCAGTGAGAAGACGTTCATATGGAAGCCTGCACCTACGGTGAAGTACTTGCGGTTACCCTTGTACTCATTCTCATAGTGGTAACCTCCGCGCAGGAAGAACTGGTCATTGTAATTGTACTCGGCACCTACGCCCCAGTAAATCTCACGCATCTCCTCCTCAAAACCGCCGGGAGCGTCGCTGAATGACTTGAATATACCGGCTATAGGTGAAAGCTCATTGTAACCAATCTCAGAGAGCCATCCGTTGTACTCGGAGATATACTCCATGTAATCGGGAGCATCGGATTCTATCTCAACATGACGGTCCTTCATGTACTGTCCGTATGTGGGCTTGGTGGGAACCATCAGCTTGTTGGCATCGGCACTTATGGAGAATGAGTTGAACTCGTCAATAGGCACGGTAAGTGATGCACCCAGACGCAGGTTGGTGGGTATGAACTCGTTGGTCTGACCGCCGTCATATGAGATCTTGCTACCTATGTTCGATGCGTTAAGACCCAGACCCAGCAGACAGTCTCTGCGACCCACGCCGATGTAGTTCTGATAGAACATGGAGATATCGGCCGAGAAGGCCTTGCCGGGGAACACGTCATCGTCATAGTTGTACTGAAGGTCAGAGTAGATGAACCTCATACCTACGGCAGCCGAGAAGGTCTCGGAGAGTTTGCGGGAGTAGTCAAAGTCAATGGCCATCTCATAGGGATGGATGGCAAAGTTGCTTATTGACTGACCGCCGTCAGTTGAAATGAACACCTCACCCAGTGAGAAGTAGGTCAGTGACCCGCTCAATGCAGAGTAGTCATCAAGCTTGTAGTAACCGGTCAGGTTGGCCAGGTCAATGTCACTTACCAGTTTTCTGAGCCAAGGAGTATAACAGAGTGAAATACCTGCCTGGCTGTTTGTGAACGGATATTTTGAGGGGTTCCAGTACTGGTTGTTTATATCCATGTAAGGATCGGTGGCACAGCCCACGTCACCCATGGCTCCTGCACGTGAATCAGGTGCTATGGAGAGTGAAGTCACACCGGTATATACAGGATTGAACTGCATTACGTCCTTACCTGTTTTCTGAGAGTAAACAGTCTGACATGTGAGAGCCAGTCCCACAAACAGAACAGATGCTATATAATTGCGTTTCATCATACTAATTAACTACAAAATCGGGCATTTATTGTATCACCGCCCCACTATGACCAGTTTACATGTGGCCGATGCACTGCCGCCTCCGTCAGTTCCCACTATGGCTCTCACGATGTAGAGTCCGGGCTGCATCCTGTGACCTGCATTGCCTTGCAGATTCCAGTCTACAACGGTCACGCCGGAGCCTGAATCATCCCTGACGGTATTGACCCACTGCAGCATTCCGTCGCTGCTTGAAACCTGGATGGTTACACTTGCGTTCTGACCCGGACGGTCATGCGTTATCACGAAAGCGGTGCTCTCACGTGCCGGGCTTGCCGTGACGTCGATCGAGAACTTGGGCTTGAGGTCATTTACCACCTTGAATCCCAGATAAACGGTTGTGGAGTTGTTCATCACATCCCATGCGCGGAGCATCAGCTCATGCTTGCCTTCGGGCAGTTCAGGGATGGTGAACATCACCCTGCCGCCGGTATAGTCACCTGCGGTCTGCTCAAAGTTGCCGTTGAGCACCCATGTCCAGTTGGGATTGTTGTCTATCACAAGCAGTATGTCATGTCCCAGACCGTTTCCTGATGTGTTCAGGCCTGAGCTGTCACGCAGTTCTGCTACAAGCATCGGAGTGGCGTTCACACTGCCGCCGTACTGGAATGTGGGAGTATTCAGATAGAGGCTTATCTCAGGACCTACGGAATCCAAAGAGAGTCCGTCGGCCGTACCTCCTACAGTAAAGTTTTCATAGACACCGTTGGCATTGCGGCCGTCATTTCCGTTTGCATAAAGCAGTATCTGGCCCTTCTGGTTGGAGTAGTTTATGTCCAGCGGAACAGGGAAACTGAATGTGAACTCACCGTTCCTTACAGAATCAGTTCCGGAGTAGAGCACACGATCACGGTATTTGAATGTAAAGGGTTCATCGGCCGACATAAGATTGTCACGGCAGGTAATGGTACGCTCGCTGTCATAGACGGTACTTGAGAGCAGGCCTCTGTAATCCGTGACGCGCTCGCCGTTACACTCTATATGACCGCTCACCGTAACCACTGATCCGGCCTTGGCAGCCCCTGTGACGGTGGTATCGGCCTCATTGAACTGATCCACCACAGCGGTAAGCTCAGCCACTGCCAGACGCAGTGCAGGATCACCCAGAAGCACGTAGTGAATCTTGTTCTCCGTGCGGTCATTCTCACCTACCCCTGATGTCACCAGTTCGTTCTTAGCCAGGCGCAAAGCGTCGCCCAAGGCGTTCAGACGTCCGTCGGCTGAACGGGATATAACGTATCGGCTGAAACTGCGGTTGATGCAGCCGTTCAGCGTTGCATATACCGTTCTGGTGGTTGAGAGGATACCTATCGCACCGCCTTCAGTGTTAGATACCAGATTAAGGCCGATGCTCTCCAGAGGAGAGTCAAAGGGAGCAATATCACATGAGGCCGTGATCCAGAAAGGCAGACGCTTGGATTTGAGGTTCTTCATATCGGCCTTGTTCATGACCAGCTCATGTGACAGGTCCTCGGTGCTGCCGTGTCCTGAGTAGTTCACTATAAGTGCGCCCTCATCAAACTGCTCCATCAGCAGTTTACGGACCGAAGGATACCCGTTGAATGATGATGTAACCTCCATCTTGAAGGCATCCCAGTAGATCTTGCGCACATCAATTGCCGGATTGGCGCTCTGATATACGCGGGCCACCTTGTCGGCATCCTCCATATGGGTATTGTTGTCGCCGTCATCACCCAGTACAAGGATCTTGTTGGACCATGCGCCCGAGTATCGGCCCTGCATGTATTCAATGATCCTCTCCACCTTGGCACTTGCCTGCGACGCTGTAGTGAAGGGTAATCGCCCTATTCCCAGGTCAACCTTCTCAGTCAGCAGGGACTTGCCCTCAGCATCATCCAGCAGTCCGAAATAATCCTCCATGACATATGATGCAGTATGGCTCAGTGACTCGTATGACTCATAGCAGAGCAGATAATCATCGGGGTTCTGACCCGCCCAGTCAGATACATGCATGCGGTTGTCCCATGCTCCGTTACCCATCAGCAGCAGATAACGCGGGGCCGATGACACATCACTGCGGTCATACAGCATCTTCATGAATCGGCGTATGGCGGTGGCATCAGGGGTACCCGATGAGAACTCGTTGTAAATCTTGTCGGCACGGACCACCTCAACCTTTAGGCTGTCAATAGCACGATGTGCAGCAGCCAGACGCTCAGCGGCGTGAGTAAGCTTGTCAGACGCAGGCACCACAATCACCATGTCCACTGCCTCAAGAGCATGCAGGTTCTGGTTGTTTACTGCACCCACCCTCTCCGGCTCCGGGAAAGCACCCTTTACGTTCACTGCCACCAGCACATCATCAGGAGTGTATGAAGCCCTCCTAGTGACGGTCGTTCCGTCAGCGTAGACGGAGGGCACAATGGCGCAGGTACCGTCAGGTGAGAGTTTCCATATCTGTACGTCGGCGTTTGAACCGGATACGCTGAAGCTTATGTCAGTGACATTCTTATCCACACGGAACACCGTGCTTGAACCATACAGAGCCAGACGGCGGATGAAATTAAGACGGATAAAATCCAGATGTCCCGATTCGCCCGACGCCCTGTCATGCACCAGAGTCACCGTGTTATGCTCACTGAACTGTCCGCGGCTCACGAAAGACTTCTCATTAACCACAGCCGATGCAGACGAGCTCTTGGCACCTATTGTCATGACTCCCGTCTCAGAGTCGTTCACGCTTACAGTGACCTTAGTAGTCTTGGCCGATGATGCCGAGAACGCCACCTTCACGCCCACGCTGTCACTTGCCAGGCCGGTCAGGTCAAAGCCATATGTCTTTGAGTTGCCGTTAGCGTAGTCATACTTCTCGAACATACGTCTGCCCGAACGGTACCAGCTGAACTCATCGGAATCATATACCGTAAAGTCGGGATAGGTATCAATTGTATCACCCGGAATGGTATCGGCCTCCAACAGGGCAAATGACGCCGTCACAGAGTCCGTACGGTCAGTCAGGAAGTAATAGCCCCAGTCTGAGTAGGTATTGACCTGATGCTCATAACCCTGCTGTGTCTTCTTCCAGCTGACGGGTCCCTGACCGTAGAACAGCATGTAACCGTCACCTCTCCACATGGGCTGCTCCGGAACATCGTCTGTCAGTTCCTGAAGGTTTGTTTCAGGCAGTACAGCGCCGCCGTAGCCGAACAGACGGACCTTGGAAGGATCACTGAAACCCATCGAACGCAAAGAGCTGTATGAGAGCTTGTAGATGCCGGATTCGGCAATCCTAATCTTTACCCATTTACCCTCTGAAAGAACTGAACTGCGGGTGTATCGGTCCTGTGTCTGGACAGGTGCCCTGCGTGCTGCGGGACGGGCGCTTACAGAGGCTTTGTATGACAGTATTGCATAATAGGCGCCGTCACGCTTTATGACGGGCATGAATCCCGCATCAAGAGTGGCGCTGCCGCGTGTTACTCCGACCGATGCCTCTACATCGGGCCACAGCGGTATGTCATCGGCCTGGAGATTCCATCTCTTAAGGTCTGAATCGCTGATTTTGGAGAGCTCGGGATATTCAATCTTAGCCGTGTAGGCCGAATCCTGCCAGCTGCCGTCAAGTGCTATTCCGAAACCGCTCCACGGGCGTACGGAATCAGACTTCATGGATGTCCAGTCCACATCCACAAAACCTGATCTTTGAGCGCGCAGACCTGCGCCCGCGCACAAAAGCATGACAATCAGAATTAAGGCCGACTTTCTGTTCAAGTCTATCTAATATGAAAATCCAAAACGTTCTTTTCCTCAAGGAATCCCTGCAAATGCTGTCCGATGCTTACCGGGCCCACTCCTACCGGAGTACCGGTGAATATCAGGTCACCCGTCTTGAGGGTGCAGAACGAGCTCACATACTCAATTATCCTTGCCACAGGAAATATCATATCGGCCGTATGTCCCTCCTGAACGGTGTTACCGTCAATATCCAAGCGGAAATGCAGATTCTGCAGGTCTCCTATCTTATCCTTTGGAATCCAGTCACCCACAACCGCCGACTGGTCAAAACCCTTGCACAGCTCCCACGGCAGCCCTTTCTGGCGGAAATCATTCTGCATATCGCGTGCCGTGAAATCAATGCCCAGGGTAACAGCATCAATGTAGCGGTCAGCAAAACGAGCGCTGATGCTCTTGCCCAGACGGTTTATCCTCACCACAAGCTCCGTCTCATAATCCACCCGGCCCAGATGATCGGGCAGGAAGAAAGGACGGCGGTTCCTCAGGATCGCAGAGTCCGGCTTCATAAAAATGACCGGATTCTCCGGAGTTAATAACGTTTCCCCCAGTTCTTTATTGTGCCTGGAGTAGTTCATTCCAACGCAGATGATTTTCATAATTGGCCTTTTAATTGGCACAAAGTTAGTAATTTTACTGCCGTTATGGGAAAGAAAGACAACGATTGGAAGGACAGGCTTGGGGTCATGTACTCCACCAATCCTGATTTCAACTATGAGACCGATGAAGAGCCGGAGCAGGAACTCCTGCCACCCCAGCAGCAGAAACTGCGCCTCAGGATGGAAAAGAACGGCCGCGGCGGCAAGACCGTGACCGTGATAAGCGGATTCCAGGGCCCTCAGGCCGATATGGACGCGCTTGCCCGCACCCTCAAGACCTTCTGCGGATGCGGCGGATCAGCCAAGGATGGTGAAATAATAATCCAAGGTGACTTCCGTGAAAAGTTGAAAGCCAAACTGCTCTCTCTCGGTTATTCGCAAACCAAAGGATAAAAAAAGAGAGGCACCCGATTTGGATGCCTCTCTTTCTTTATAGAGAAATCTTGAATTATTCAGACTTCAGAGTGAATCTGCGGAAAGCAGTTACGGTGAGGTCCTTGTACTCGGCAACGGTCTTCTTCTCGTCAACGATGTACTTCTGGTTCAGGAGGCAGCTCTCATCGTAGAACTTCTTCATACGACCCTCAGCGATGCGCTCAATCATATTCTCGGGCTTGCCCTCCTCGCGTGCCTTGTCAGCAGCGATCTCCTTCTCACGTGCAACGATGTCGGCGGGAACCTCCTCGGGCTTTACAGCGATAGGATTCTGAGCGGCAACCTGCAGAGCGATCTCATGAACATACTCCTTGTCGGCAACCTCCTTGTTGAAGGCAACCAGGCAGCAGAGGAAGTTCTTACCCTGGTGGTTGTAAGAAGCGATCTCAGGAGCCTCAAGATAGTTGTAACCATCAAGCTCGAGCTTCTCACCTACAATACCGGTACGCTCCAGAACGATATCAGCAACGGTCTTGCCCTCGAAAGGCAGAGCCTTAACCTCGTCAAGTGACTTAGCCTTAGCAGCAACAGCAGCATCCAGAATGCTCTGGGTAAGAGCAATGAAATCCTTGTTGTTAGCTACGAAGTCGGTCTCGCACTTAAGAGCTATGGTAGCACCGAAGTTGCCGTCAACCTTAACCAGAACGCAACCCTCAGAAGCCTCACGGTCAGAACGCTTTGCAGCAACTGCCAGACCCTTCTTACGGATTATCTCGATAGCTTTCTCAAAATCGCCTTCAGCCTCAGTCAGGGCCTTCTTGCAATCTGACATGCCGGCACCGGTCTTGGTGCGCAGAGCTTTAATATCATCAAGTGTTACAGCCATTTTCTTTAATGTTTTTACGGTTAATGAAAATCAAGCCTCAGCTTCGCCCTCTGCCTTGGGAGCAGCAGCCTTGCGTGTACGCTTGGGTTTTGCGGGAGCCTCCTCGGCGGGAGCCTCAGCAGCCTCAGCGGCGGGAGCCTCTTCAGCAGCGGGAGCCTCTTCAAGAGTCTCCTCCTTCTTGGCTACCTTGCGGATACGCTCCTTGCGGGGCTTCTCAGCCTTCTCACCAGCCTCGTCATCAGCAGCCTCGTCGCCCTTCTCAGCCTTACGCTCAGCAAGACCCTCAGCGATAGCCTCGCAGCAAGCGGTCAGGATAGCGTCAACTGACTTGGTAGCGTCATCGTTGGCAGGAATAACGTAGTCGATGTTTGAAGGATCGCTGTTGGTATCAACGATAGCGAATACGGGGATACCCAGACGGTTGGCCTCACGTACGGCGATGTTCTCCTTGAGAACGTCGATTACGAACAGAGCGGCCGGCAGACGTGACAGGTCGGCGATAGAACCGAGGTTCTTCTCCAGCTTGGCGCGCTGACGTGTGATCTGGAGGATCTCACGCTTTGAAAGGTTTGAATATGTACCGTCCTGAGTCAGCTTGTCGATAGTGGTCATCTTCTTCACAGCCTTGCGGATTGTGGGGAAGTTTGTGAGCATACCACCGGGCCAGCGCTCAATAACGTAAGGCATACCAACGGTAGATACCTTCTGAGCAACGAGCTCCTTGAGCTGTTTCTTGGTACCAACGAAGAGGATCTTCTTTCCGTCGCGAGCCATGCGCTTGAGAACCTCAGCAGCCTGATCAATAGCGGCTACAGTCTGGTTAAGATCGATGATATGAATGCCATTGCGCTCCATGAAGATGTAAGGAGCCATAGCGGGATTCCATTTGCGGCGCAGGTGGCCGAAGTGGCAACCAGCTTCGAGAAGCTGTTCAAAATTTGTTCTTGACATAAATAGTTTG
>CADBXO010000022.1 GCA_902798685.1 uncultured Bacteroidales bacterium | reverse complement strand
TCCCAAGATCGAGGCAAACAAGGATAACCTTGAGTATCTGACCAAGGTCGTTAAGATCATGCAGATGTTCGAGTGCAACTCAAGCGACGCTTACTTTGCAGCTTCTGAGTATGCTCACGCCATCCAGCCTTCTGCAAGAACCGCAAAGGCTCTGGGTGCTCTCTACTACAAGCAGCGTGACGATACCGAGAAGGCTATTGAGTATTACAACCAGGCCATCGAGCTTGATGATGATAAGACCAGCATTGCAGGTACCTATTACCTGATGGCAACCCTCTACTTCGCAAAGGAGAACTACGACCGCAGTCGTTCATGCCTGCAGAAGTGCCTGCAGAACAACCCCAACAGAGGTGATGCTTACATCCTTCTGGCTCAGCTCTACTATGTAAAGCGTGACTGGACAAGTGAGCCCGCTCTGAACCGTTGCGCTTACTTTGCAGTTATCGACAAGCTGGAGCAGGCCAAGAAGGTTGATCCTTCAGTAGCTGCCAAGGCCAACGAGCTCATCAGCACCTATAAGAAACAGTGCCCGGATGCCAACGACCTGTTCATGCTTGGTTACAAGGTAGGTGATCAGATCGAGATCAAGGGCTGGATCAACGAGACTACCACTATCAGATAAATGATACAAACCACCGGTCTTGAACCGATGAAAAAGATAACGTACCTGGCAACCGTCATTCTGGCGGTTGTCTCGTCGTTTTTCTGCCTCTCCTGCGGAAACAAGGACAAGCAGTTGGGACCGGCGGTGACAAGTCGTGACTCCACATCGGTCATAACCACCCGTGGTGTGGATATGTACATATCCGAGAACGGAGTCATACGCTATCATGTGATAGCCGAGGAGTGGAAGATATTCGACAAGATGAAGCCTCCCTTCTACAGTATGGAGCAGGGGGTAATGCTTGAGATTCTGGACACTCTCATGCAGGTGGAGTCAAAACTCGTGGCGGATACCGCCTATTACATGATTGATGACGAGTTATGGCATCTTAAAAAGAATGTCCATGCCGAGAACATCAGGAATGAGGAGTTCGATACCCCTGAGCTGTTCGTGAACAACCGCAATGAAAGGATGTACTCCGACAGCGTCATACATATCAAGCAGGAAAAACAGATACTTGTAGGTCGTGGTTTCAACTCAAACCAGAGTATGACCGAGTATACTATCCGCAAGACTGAAGGTATTTTCCCGATCACTGAGAACAAATGAGCCACACTCTCATCATAATGCTTGTGGCGCTGTTCTTCTCGGCGCTGTTTTCAGGGCTTGAGATAGCCTTTGTATCGGCCGACCGCCTCAGGTTTGAGATGGATGTGGAGCGTCATACGTTCAGCTCCCGTCTTCTGGAGAGATTCTTCCGTAACCCCAACATCTACATCTCCACGATGCTGGTGGGCAACAACATCGCGCTTGTGCTCTACAGTACGATGATGGCTCATCTGATAGAGATGCTTGTGCCGGCAGGACTTATCGCCAATGAGTTCCTGATGATTGTCATTGAGACTCTGATATCGACTGCCATCGTAATTGTGGTAGGTGAGTTCGTTCCCAAAACGATATTCCGTTTCAATCCCAACGGCAAACTCAATTTCCTGGCATTCCCCATCTATCTGATTTACATAATCCTCTATCCCATATCCCTCTTCACCACCTGGCTGTCACGTATGCTGCTCAGGATGTTGGGCGTACGGATAGACAAGGAGAACACCGCAAAGGCTTTCTCAAAGGTGGACCTGGACTATTTTGTCCAGTCGGCACTGTCAGGAAACGAGGAGAACAGCCAGCCGGATCAGGAGGTGCGTATTTTCCAGAATGTGCTTGATTTCTCAAATGTCAAGACACGCGACTGCATGGTACCCCGCAATGAGGTGTGTGCGGTGGAGAAGGGTGTTTCATGGAACGCGCTCAGGGAGATGTTCATAGAGACCGGCTACTCCAAGATCCTGGTTTATGACGAGGATATGGACCATATCATAGGTTACATACACTCATCGGAACTTTTCAGACATAAGAATGATTGGCACGACCATATACAGACTGTGCCATTCGTACCCGAAACCCTTGCAGCCCAAAAGCTTATGAAACAGCTTATGGCGCGCAAGAAGAGCCTTGCCGTGGTTGTTGACGAGTTCGGCGGCACATCGGGAATAGTATCTCTTGAGGATATAATCGAGGAGATTCTGGGTGAGATTGAGGATGAACATGATGTTCAGAATCTGATTGCCAAGAAGACCGATGACGGTTACCTGCTGTCGGGCCGAATGGAGATTGACAAGGTGAACTCCATGTTCGGTCTGGATATTCCGGAGTCCGATGAATATATGACCGTGGGAGGTCTTATCCTTACAAAGACCAAGGGCTTCCCCAAGGTTAACGAGAAGATAAACGTAGGTGATTATTCATTCAGGATACTGAAACGCGGTGATACCAAGATTGAGCTGGTGGAACTTACATTAAATAAATAAGCGCTAATTGGAGTTTTAGAACATTTTTTAGTATTTTTGTGCGCTTTTACCCGCATTAGCGGATTTTTTTTAGGCAAAAACGAATAAAAACAACAATAAAAATGGCAACATTACAGAGTATCAGAAGCAAAGGACCACTGCTTCTTATCGTTATCGGTCTTGCTATGCTCGCCTTTATTCTCGGTGACGCATGGAAGATTATCCGTCCCAACCAGGGAATCCAGTATGTAGGTACAATTGCAGGTGAGGATATCACTGCTATGGATTTCCAGGATGAACTTGAAATCTACACAGACGTAGTCAAGTTCGCAAATCAGATTTCAGACATCACAGAGGAGGATCAGAACAATCTTAAGGATGAGGTTTGGGCTACCATGGTCCGCACCCGTATCATTGAGGCTGAGGCTAAGGCTATCGGTCTTACCGTTACTGATGCTGAGGTTAGGGATGTAATCGAGCGCGGTGCAGATCCTATTCTTGCAAGAACTCCGTTCAGCACTACAGACGGTGGTTTTGATGCAGATGTACTCAAGAGCTTCCTCGCCTTCTACAAGGAGATGGATCCCTCTATGGTTCAGGCCGAGGAGTATCAGTACTATCAGAGCATGTACAACTACTGGCTCTTCATCGAGAAGAACATCAAGAGCAATCTGCTCTATGACAAGTATACATCACTTGTAAAGGCTTCTCTGCTTTGCAACCCCGTTGCTTCAAAGAGTGCATTTGACAACCGTATCATGAGAGCTGATGTCCTGATGGCTCTGGTTCCCTACTCATCAGTTCCTGATGCAGACGCCAAGGTTACCACATCAGACCTCAAGAAGGTTTACAATGAGGCTAAGCCGGCTCTCTACAACTACTCTGAGAACCGTGACATCGTTTACATCGACTATGAGATCCTTCCCAGCCAGGCTGACCGCGATGCTCTGCTTGCTGAGGTTAGTGATATCGTTGACCAGATGGAGGGTGACGTTGAGGATTATGCTTCATTCCTGCGCCGCGCCGGTTCAGTTGAGTCATTCAGCGAGGTTGCACGTTCAGCCAAGAACCTGCCTGATGATGTTGCTGCAAGACTCGACTCAGTTAAGGTAGGCGAGGTCTTCGGTCCTTACTACAACGCATTTGACGATACATACAATGCATTCAAGTATATCTCAAGCACTACAGGTTATGACTCAATCCAGTTCGCTCTGATTCAGGTTGACATGGAGGATGAGGCTGCTGCCATCAAGCGTGCCGACAGCATCATTACCGCTGCCAAGAAGAGAGGTGCCGATTTCCAGGCAATCGCTCAGAACTACGGTCAGTCAGCTCCCGAGCAGTGGCTTGCCGCTGATTCATATGAGCCTGCAGCAATTGACGGTGAGAATGCTCTCTATGTAAATACCCTTAACTCAATGAAGAAGGGTGATGTTACCAGAATCAATGTACAGGGAGTAATCCTTGTCATCAAGGTTTCAGATGTTAAGACTCCTCTCAAGAAATACAACCTTGCAGTTGTAAAGCGTCCTGTAGAGTTCAGCGAGGAGACCAGCAATGCAGCTTACAACAAGCTGAGCGCATTCCTGTCACAGAACACAACAGTTGAGGATCTCAAGAACAATGCCGAGGATTCAGACTTCCGTCTGCTCTACTACCCCGGTTTTGAGAACTACAACCATAACATAGGTGGTGTTGCCAAGTCACGTGAGGCTCTTCGTTGGGCATTTGAGGCTCAGGAGGGCGAGGTATCACGTATCTATGAGGTTGGAAACGCCAACGATCATCTTCTTGCTGTAGGTGTTGAGAAGATTCATCCGCGCGGCACACGCAGCATCCAGGATGCAACAGCTTCTCTGTCACTCAAGACTCTCAACAACAAGAAGTTTGAGATTCTCAAGGGACAGCTTGCAGGTAAGAGCATCGATGAGCTCAAGGCTATGGACGTTGTAAGATTCGATACCATCAGGTCTTTGAACTTCAACAATGACGCATACATTTCAGCTATCGTTTCAAATGAGGCTATCGTAGGTCCCAGCGTATTCAATCTGGAGAAGAACGAACTTACCGTTCCCATGCAGGGTGAGTATTGCGCATTCGTAGCTGAGAAGATCTCTGATGACCGTTACACCGCTGAGTTTGACGAGAAGACAGAGTCACTGCGCACACGCTCTATGGTTTCAAGCCGTATCATGGGTTCTGTACTTGAGGAGCTCTACTATCAGGCTAAGGTAGTTGACAACCGCTACAAGATTTTCTAATCTGTACCGAACATAAAAAAGAATCCCTCGGAGATTTCCGAGGGATTCTTTTTTGTATGATCTCTTATGATCAGTTGTTCTCAGGACGGAGCTTGCGTACAACAGCACCGGTCTGCCACATCTCGCTGTCGCGCAGGGCAGCCAGCTCTTTCTCAAGACCCTCACGATAGCCGGGCTTTGAGTTGCTGTCGATTGAAATCTGAGCCTCGTTACCGCTCTTAACGCTTGCATAGAGCTTCTGAACAACGGGCTTGATTGCATCGTGGAACGGGCCCATCCAGTCAAGAGCACCGCGCTGTGCAGTGGTTGAGCAGTTGGCGTACATCCAGTCCATACCCTTCTGTGCGAACAGAGGCATGAGTGACTGAGTGAGCTCCTCAACTGTCTCGTTGAATGCCTCAGAGGGAGTGTGACCGTTCTCACGGAGAACCTCATACTGAGCCAGGAGCAGACCCTGGATAGCACCCATCAGTGAACCGCGCTCACCGGTGAGGTCTGATGTAGCCTCGCGGATGAATGTGGTCTCGAACAGGTAACCTGAACCGATACCGATACCGAATGCAAGAACCTTCTCAAGAGCCTTGCCTGATGCATCCTGATATACAGCGTATGAGCTGTTCAGACCGCGACCCTCAAGGAACATGGTACGGAGTGATGTACCTGAACCCTTAGGAGCAACCATGATAACATCGATATCCTTGGGAGGAACAACGCCTGTGCGGTCGTTCCAGGTGATAGCGAAACCGTGTGAGAAGTAGAGAGTCTTGCCTGCGGTCAGGTAAGGCTTGATGTTGGGCCACTGCTGCATCTGAGCTGCGTCAGACAGAAGCATGCAGATGATTGTACCTTTCTCAGCAGCCTCCTCGATAGAGAAGAGAGTCTTGCCGGGAACCCAACCGTCAGCAACGGCCTTGTCATAGGTCTTGCCCTGACGCTGGCCAACGATTACGTTGAAACCGTTGTCGCGAAGGTTGCAAGCCTGTCCAGGACCCTGAACACCGTAACCTATAACTGCAATTGTCTCATTCTTGAGTACCTCGCGGGCTTTCTCCAGCGGGAACTCCTCACGTGTCATTACCTCTTCAATGACACCGCCGAAATTCATTTTCATAGTCTTGTTAGTTTTATGTAGTTAAATACTCGTTTTTACTTCTTGCCGTATCTGGCCTCCATCTTGTCCAGATACTCGTTTACATGCTCGATGCGGGCGCGGGTAATTGCCACGCGGCCTGAGCTTACGAACTGGAGCATACCTCCCTGGGCTGAGAGCTCACGGTTCAGAGCCGTGATATCCTCGGTACGTCCGGTCTTCTCGATTACAGAGAAGGTTGAGTTGACCTCAATCAGCTTGGCGCCGTAGCGGCGGATGATCTTGGACATCTCGGGGTTCTCGGTAAGCACGCTTGTGACAACCTTGTATAGGGCTACCTCCTGCATGAATATCTCATCATCGGTAAAGTACTGGCACTGCAGTACGTCGACCTTCTTCTCAATCTGGTCCACAATCTTTACGATGGTCTCGGCATCGGCCCATGCGGTGATTGTGTAGCGGTGCACGCCCGGTATTGATGAGGCCGATACGTTCAGACTCTCAATGTTTACCTGACGGCGTGTGAACACTGCGGTAACCTGGTTCAGGATACCGGCGATGTTCTCTGAATGAACAATCAGTGTGTATAGTTTCTTCTCGTTCTCCATAATCATCCTTATTTGATTTCAAAGATCATCTGGTCAACCGAATTGCCCGGCTTGATCATAGGCATGACGTTCTCCTCCTCCAGCACTGCTGCCTCGAGAATGAACGGACCCTTGGCGCTGATCATCTGCTTAACGGCATCGGCCAGCTGACTGCGGTCAGTTACCAGCAGGTAGGGGATGCCGTATGCTGCGGCAATCTTGCTGTAGTCGGGGTTCATCATGTGGGTGCATGAGTATCGGCCCTCAAACATCATCTGCTGCCACTGACGTACGTTGCCCAGATAGGTGTTGTTCATCAGGATCATCTTGACGGGAGCCTGGTTCTCCATTATGGTACCCAGTTCCTGAATGTTCATCTGGAAACCGCCGTCGCCGAAGAATGCCAGTACCATACGCTCGGGAGCACCGAATGTGGCACCTATTGCTGCGGGCATGCAGAATCCCATGGTTCCCAGACCGCCTGATGTAACGATGCTGCGCGGTGAGCGGTATTTGAAGTAACGTGATGCGAACATCTGGTTCAGACCTACATCGGTTACAAGAACTGAATCTGCAGGTGACTGATTGCTTACCTCAGTTACAACCTCACCCATCTTGAGCGGGCCATTCTTGGGATTTACGGCTATATTGATGACTTTGTCAAATTCCTCCTTGTCAAGCGGCTTGAAGCTCTCGATCCACTCCTTGTGATCGGCCTTCTCCATGCGCTCGGTAATGAGCTGGAGTGTCTGGCGGCAGTCACCCAATACGGTTACATCGGGCTTTACGTTCTTGCCGAACTCAGACTTGTCAATGTCAAGGTGTATGATCTTGGCCTGCTTGGCGTATGTGCTGAGCGTGCCTGTTACGCGATCGTCAAAACGCATGCCGACTGCAATCAGGACATCGCACTCATTGGTCTTTACGTTGGGAGCCAGATTACCGTGCATACCGAGCATACCCATGTTGAGGGGGTGGTCCGATGGCAGGGCGGCAAGTCCCAGAAGGGTGCGTGCTGCGGGCAGGTTTCCCTTCTCGATGAAAGCGGCCAGCTCCTTCTCGGCATTACCCAGTTCTACTCCGTGACCTACCAGTACGAGCGGCTTCTTGGCGCTGTTGATCAGGGCTACGGCCTCATTTATCTGTGACTCGATAGGGTCGGGTGCAGGTATGTAACTGCGTACATAGTCTATCTTGGCGGGCTTGAAGTCAATCTGCTGCATCTGGGCAGTCTTGGTGAAGTCAAGCACTACGGGACCCGGACGGCCTGAGCCTGCGATATAGAATGCACGAGCCACTGCCCAGGCTATATCCTCGGCGCGGCGTATCTGATAACTCCACTTGGTGATAGGCTGGGTTACGCCTACCAGGTCAATCTCCTGGAATGCGTCGGTGCCAAGGGCATCGGTCCCTACCTGTCCGGCTATTACAACGATGGGGGTGCTGTCAAGCATGGCATCGCTGATACCGGTGATGGTGTTGGTGGCACCAGGTCCGCTGGTCACGATGGCCACACCTGTACGGCCCGATACGCGGGCGTAACCCTGTGCAGCGTGGGTGGCACCCTGCTCGTGGCGAACCAGGATCTGACGCAGGTCAGTACGGTGACCGTAGAGTGCGTCGAACACCTTGATGATTGAGCCGCCGGGATATGCAAATACCGTATCTACGTTCTCGGCAAGCAGTGATCGGAGCAATGCTTCAGCTCCAGTGATATGTTCTGTCATAACGTTCATTCAATAATTCTGACACCTCCCTTATCGGCTGAGCTTACCATGTTGGCGTAAGCCTTGAGGCTCTTGGCAACTACACGCTTGCGGGTGAGCGGACGCATGGGGCGTGCAGCCAGCTCGGCATCGCTCAGGCGTACGTTGATGCTGCGTGCGGGTATGTCTATGTCAATTATGTCACCGTCCAGTACCTTACCGATTGCACCTCCGTTGGCTGCCTCGGGTGATATGTGGCCGATGCTCAGACCTGATGTACCGCCGCTGAAACGGCCGTCGGTGATCAGGGCGCACTCCTTACCCAGGTGACGTGACTTGATGTATGAGGTGGGGTAGAGCATCTCCTGCATGCCGGGACCTCCCTTGGGACCCTCATGGGTGATGACTACTACGTCGCCGGCTACAACCTTGCCTCCCAGTATACCCTCAACGGCATCCTCCTGTGAGTCGAATACCTTGGCGGGACCTGAGAACTTCCAGATGCTCTCATCAACACCTGCGGTCTTTACTACGCAGCCGTCAACTGCTATGTTACCCTTGAGGATTGCCAGACCTCCGTCCTTGGTGTAGGCGTGCTGCAGGTCGCGGATGCAACCTTCGGCGCGGTCGGTGTCAAGTTCGCTGTATGTGCAGTCCTGTGAGCCCAGCTCTATGTTGAACTTACGTGCAGGTGCGGTTGAGTATATGCGCCTAGCCTCGGGGTCGATATCGGCCTTGAGGATGCTGTACTTCTCAATGAGCTCTCCGTATGTCATTCCTGTCACACTCCTGGCATCGATGTGGAGCAGACCTCCCTTTGCAAGTTCGGCCAGGATGTTGAGTACACCGCCTGCGCGGCCTACATCCTGTACGTGGTACTTCTGGGTGTTGGGTGCTACCTTGCACAGACAGGGTACGTGACGTGACAGACGGTCAATGTCGTCCATCTTGAAGTCAACGCCGGCCTCATATGCAACAGCCAGTAGGTGCAGTATGGTGTTGGTGGAACCGCCCATGGCGATATCCAGGTTCATTGCGTTCTCAAAGTTCTTCTTCTGTGCTATGCTGCGGGGCAGTACGCTCTCGTCACCCTCCTCATAGTACTTGAGGGCGTTCTTTACAATGAGGGCGGCTGCATCCTTCATGAGTTGCACGCGGTTCTTGTGTGTAGCCAGGATGGTTCCGTTACCGGGCAGTGACATACCCAGGGCCTCGGTAAGGCAGTTCATTGAGTTGGCGGTGAACATACCTGAGCAGCATCCGCAACCGGGGCAGGCTGCACGTTCGATTGCCTCTACATCGGCGTCCGATACGCTCTCATCGGCCGATTTGATCATGGCGTCGATCAGGTCCAGACGGGCACTGCCCATCTCACCGGCTTCCATGGGGCCTCCGCTTACGAATACGGTGGGGATGTTCAGGCGCATGGCTGCCATTAGCATACCCGGGGTGATCTTGTCGCAGTTGCTTATGCAGACCAGGGCATCGGCCTTGTGGGCGTTTACCATGTACTCTACGCTGTCGGCAATTATGTCACGTGAGGGCAGAGAGTAGAGCATTCCGTCGTGACCCATGGCAATACCGTCATCCACGGCAATTGTATTGAACTCGGCGGCAAAGCAGCCCAGGCGTTCAATCTCAGCCTTGACAATCTGACCGGCCTCGTGCAGATGGGTGTGTCCGGGTACAAACTGTGTGAATGAGTTGGCAATTGCTATGATGGGTTTGCCCAGCTGACCGGGTTTCATGCCGTTGGCGACCCAGAGGGCTCTGGCTCCTGCCATGCGGCGTCCTACGGTGCACTGGTCACTGCGTAATGGAATTCTCATATCTCCTGTTTATTGTTTTTGTATATATATTCAATCAAAAGCCCCTCTCCTTGTGGGAGAAGGGCCTGTATCAGAATGTCAGGTATAACCTCTCCCTTAACGCGCCGGCCAAGCGACCACCACGTCCACAATAAAGGTAATGACTGACATGTTATACATAACTCGTTCCAAAATGTGACCGCAAAGATACCTATTTTATAAATAAGCCAAAACATTTTTATGCAAATTATGTTATAAATAAATCAAACAGTCCGGACTATAGATTAAGGAGACGACGTTCCGAGTCTACTCGGGACCCCTCCGGACCCTAAACGTCGAACTCCTCCTTATAGTCCCCTTCGGGGCCTAACGTTCGTCAAACATGCGCCGTTCTTAACGGGATCCTCCGTGGGCCCCTCCCAACGCCTCTCCACTAACGCTCCTTAATCTATAGTCCGGACTGTGCTGAATTTGGTGCCATTGGGGACGGTTGACTTCGTCGAGCTAAACCTTCCGTTTGGAACCTTTTTGAGTATATTTGCGGTATGAAAAGAAGCACTCTTATCGGGTTGATTTTGCTGGGGTTTGTGGGGGCTTGCAGGTTCTTTGTTCCTGTGGCTGAGTTTTATGCAGACTTATGCTATCCCGTTTTGCAGACTGTGCTTTCGCTGGTGTCGTGTATTTTCCCGTTTTCGCTTGAGGAGATAACGGTTCTGTTCTTTGCTTTTCTGTTCATCCGGATTATATGGGTTGCAATCAAAAGGAGACGGGGCTTCCTGTATTGGCTCAAGAGTACCGCTCTTACCGTCATGTGGCTGGTGATATGGTTCTACATGGGCTGGGGAAACAACTATTTCCGGACTCCGCTGTATGAGCGGGCCGGGGTGGAGCGCCGGCATTTTGACCATGAGGAGTTCTGTCGCTTTGTCGCGGATTATACCGATGAACTGAATCGGACTGCGGGCGCAACCGTAAGGACCGACAGGAAACATCTGGAGAAGGATATAAACATTTTTTACGGTCAGGAACCCCAAAGGCTGGGGTATTCCAGGCTGCACAAATGGCAACGTACCAAACGGGTGTTGCTACACCCTCTCTATTCATGGGTATCGGTACTGGGTTATATGGGACCGTTCTGGTGTGAATCGCAGTTGAATCCGGACCTTCCGGACAACGAATATCCGTCTACGCTGGCCCACGAGAAGGCACATCTGGCAGGTGTGACAAGTGAGGCAGAGGCAAACTACTGGGCATATGTGTATTGCAGCCGGTCCGATGATGACGGAGTCCGGTACAGCGGATACCTGCATCTGTTTCCGTATGTCGCCATCAATGCCCGTTCGCTGTTTACCGAACAGGAATATGACGAATGGCTGGCCGGTGTCAGTCCCACGGTCATAAACGACTACAGGCAGAACAGGGAATTCTGGCAAAATAAACGCGTCAGGCTGTTGGATGACATCCAGTACAGGATGATGGATACCATGCTCAAATCCAATTCAGTCAGCCAAGGGGCCGATGATTACATAGGAGTAATCGGGATGATCATCACGATGCAAAGATGATGTGACAAAAATGGCGCAAATTATCGCAAAAAGAGTACAAAAGGGGTCAGGCCCCTTTTGTACTCTTTTTAAATCTATTGATAACTTGATTACAGATCTTGTACTAAACGGACAGAGCATCCTTTCTTACGTTCGTAAGAGGCATAGGTACAATAAGTATCATTGAAATACCAACAATAAGAACGTGAATATTCATTATATCCATCTCCAGTCCAATAATTGCCATATGTGCCAGCATCAGATATTGTGGTGCCTTCACGTAATCCGGCTGCAGGCAGGAATACAGCACCGGCATCAACCATTTTATTCCAATCAGATTCTGCTGAAACAATAAACGAGTTGAAGGCGCTGGAAGCATTGTAACTCCTACTTGAGCCTGTCACAGTTATGTCATTCGGATGATTATAATTGTCAGGGAAAATGATAAGTCCGCGAACACCACAGACAGTCGCCCTGGTAAATCTGGCTTCGGAACTGTTAGTTCCATCAGGGAGATTTGTATGAGAGACAGTTCTCGTATTCAGAAGGTAATCTATTTCATTAGTCTTAATGGAGCGCCATGTTCCGGCAGGATATGAACCGATTTCGAGTGTACCCCAGTCATGTTTCAGCATGTCAGATTTTTGGGCTCCATAATCTCTGTAGTCAGTGCTGTTATTGATTCCATAACAGTCATTTGCATCGGCAGCAGATACTCCAACATATCCAAAAAGGTCCACAGTGCCGTTTTGGGAAACAGTTTTAACTCCGTTAATATCAGTGTTGGCTGTAGCATTGCCGATGTAATCATACTGATGGGCGGCAAAATTCCAAGTCCAAGTAGCACCATTGTCAGTCGTAGTAGCCTGCAAGTTGCCGGGAGCAAAGAATACCTTTTTTGTGCTGCTCACTGAAAACTTAAACTTAGGTGTCCACTTGTTGCTGCTCAGTGCGGGGAGGCTGTACTGATAGCCGGCGTTAAGGGTCAAGCTACCGCTGATTGTGTACTGCTGAACGGGGCTTTTCACAGTGAAGGTGTAGTTTTGAGCCTCGCCAAGACCAATGCCGTTATACACAAATGCGGCAAATAGGGCGCCATCGGCATCAGCTACGCCCTGGAATCCGTCAACTGCAGCATTAATTATATCTTCATATGAAGGATTGCCGGAATTGATGCTGCGCCATGTATTGTAATCTAAATTAACAGATTCTTTGGTTATGTAAAGCTTATAGTCATCCACGTTGTCCTGAATACCCGGGATATGGAACATAACGGTGTGGTATGGTTTTTGGAGCGTTAGGGTAAGATTTACGTTGGCGCCGTCAAGGGTATAATCGGCACCGGCCTGCCATAGATAGTAGGTCTTAACGTCATCGCCGTCTTTCTGGAATGTCAGTACACCTGTTTCGGAATTAAGAGAGGCATCTACTGCAACTGGGAAATGCACGGCGGTTGAAATTGTCCAAGTTACCGGGCTGAAGTCAGCCACATCAAAAGTGGTAGCTGCATTGGTGCCATCATAAGCCTGGGCCGTCCATGTAGAACCGTTATAGGTAATGGTCAGGTATTTGGTCTTGATGTCACGGAACATGATGTAGATCACGTCACCTGTGGCCCAGTCGGTCTTGCGGGCCTTGGTGTCACCCTGTTGCTGAACTGTGATATTGAAGGTTACGGGCGATGATGCGTTCTCATTCTGCCGGGGGGTCTCAATCTCTGGAATATTGCTCTCTGAGCAAGCTGCAAGTGCAAATACGGCACAAAGTGTAATGAATAACTTTTTCATAGCTTAATCCAATTTAGAATAAATCACCACCGTCAAACCATTCGGGAAAATCACCACCTGACATCTGGAGCAGTTGCCCCTCTGTCCTGAGCTCTACGACATCGGTCGTGGGAGCTGCATACTCTTTTTTCTTTTTTACTTCCATTTTGTATAAATATTAATTGGGCTATAGGCGCAAAAAAAACCGCGCAGACTCTGGGCGAAATCCGCATGATATATGTTTAATATATTGATTAATAAATCATTGCTACATCTTTTCGGGATGTATGAGAGTGCATCGGTAATAATGCTGTGTAGAAGACTATTGCGCATTCTTTGAGTAAAGATGCACAAAGGTAATATTATTCAGATGTATGTCCAATTTTTGTTAATAACTTTTGAAAAGTGATAAAAAGGGGCGCTCGGCCAGAAGGGACGCTTTTACAAAGTGAAGCGACTAAAAGACTGTCCCCTTTTGTACTATTTTGTAGATGATGCGACAAAAATGGCGCAAATTATCGCAAAAAGAGTAACTTTGCGTTTCGGTACGGTTTTTGCGTACCATGTAATCAGTAGTAACAAATAACAATACCGCATAATGGGTTTTAACGAGTTTATTGGGAAACTGTTCGGAAACAAGCAGACTCGCGACATAAAGGAGATTCAGCCGTGGGTGGAGAAGATCAAGGCAGCTTATCCTAAGTATGAAAAACTTTCCAATGATGAGCTGCGCGCCGCAACACAGCAGATTAAGCAGAAGGTGCGCGATTTTGTCATACCTGAGAAAAAACGTATTGAGGAACTTAAGGCCAAGGTTGAGCAGACCGAGCTTGAGGACAGAGAGCCGCTGTTCAACCAGATAGATAAGCTGGAAAAAGAGGTCCTGGACCGCTATGAGGTGGTTCTGGATGAGGTCCTTCCGGATGTATTCGCCATCATCAAGGATACAGCCCGCCGCTTTACACAGAACGCGCAGGTTGAGGTGACCGCCACGGATTTTGACCGTGACCTGGCAGCCAAGCATGACTTTGTTGTCATAGACGGTGACAAGGCACTCTGGCAGCAGCACTGGGTAGCCGGCGGTAACGACACCATTTGGAACATGATCCACTATGATGTTCAGCTGTTCGGTGGCGTGGTACTGCACAAGGGTAAGATCGCCGAGATGGCTACCGGTGAAGGTAAGACTCTTGTAGCTACTCTGCCGGTATTCCTTAACGCATTGACAGGCAACGGCGTACACGTTGTGACAGTGAACGATTACCTGGCTAAGCGTGATGCCGAGTGGATGGGTCCGCTCTATATGTTCCACGGTCTGTCAGTTGACTGCATCGACAAGCATCAGCCCAACTCAGAGGCCCGTCGTAACGCATACCGTGCCGATATCACATTCGGTACCAACAACGAGTTCGGTTTTGACTACCTGCGTGACAATATGGCCGGTCATCCCAGCGAACTTGTACAGAGAGGACATAATTATGCAATTGTGGATGAGGTTGACTCGGTGCTCATTGACGATGCCCGCACACCTCTTATTATATCGGGTCCCGTACCCAAGGGTGATGACCAGCAGTTCGAACAGCTGCGTCCTCAGGTAGAGCAACTCTTCGAGGCCCAGAAGCGTCTGGCTACACAGTATCTGGCCGATGCCCGTAAGAAGGTACATTCCGAGAACCAGGATGAGGTAGCCGAGGGATTCCTTTCACTGTTCCGCAGTTTCAAGGCCCTGCCCAAGAACAAGGCTCTTATCAAGTTCCTCAGCGAGCCGGGTATCAAGGTAGGTTTGCAGAAGACCGAGGAGATCTACATGGAGCAGCAGAACAAGCGTATGCCTGAGGCTGTAGAGCCCCTGTACTTTGTGATCGATGAGAAACTCAACAGCGTAGACCTGACCGACAAGGGCGTAGAGCTTATAAGCGGCACCAACCAGGATCCCGATTTCTTTATCCTGCCCGATATCGCAACCCAGTTGTCTGAGCTTGAGAACGAGAAGGACCTGAGTCAGGAGGAACGTCTTGCCAAGAAGGACGAACTCCTTACCAACTACGCCGTAAAGAGCGAGCGCATACATACCATCAAC
This sequence comes from uncultured Bacteroidales bacterium, assembly GCA_902798685.1. Taxonomy (GTDB): domain Bacteria; phylum Bacteroidota; class Bacteroidia; order Bacteroidales; family Bacteroidaceae; genus Colenecus. The sequence continues at coordinate 25,233 of CADBXO010000022.1, read as the reverse complement.
CAGCTGCTCAAGGCATACTGCATGTTCGAGCGCGATGTTGACTACATCGTAACCGAGGACGGCAAGGTAAAGATTGTCGATGAGCAGACCGGCCGTATCATGGAGGGTCGCCGCTGGAGTGACGGACTGCACCAGGCTGTCGAGGCCAAGGAGCGCGTCAACATCGAGGCTGCAACCCAGACATTCGCAACAATCACTCTTCAGAACTACTTCCGTATGTATCACAAGCTGGCCGGTATGACCGGTACCGCTGAGACTGAGGCAGGTGAGTTCTGGGACATCTATAAGTTGGATGTGGTTGTAATCCCCACCAACAAGCCCATAGCACGTATCGATCAGAATGACCGCATATACAAGACCAAACGCGAGAAGTACAAGGCCGTAATCGAGGAGATTGTACGTCTGGTTGAGGCCGGACGTCCTGTACTGGTAGGTACTACATCGGTCGAGATCAGTGAGCAGTTGAGCCGTATGCTTACCATGCGTAAGATCGAGCACAACGTTCTGAACGCCAAACTGCATCAGAAGGAGGCCGATATCGTTGCAAAGGCAGGTCAGAAGAGTATCGTAACCATCGCCACCAACATGGCCGGTCGTGGTACCGATATCAAGCTGTCACCTGAGGTGCGTGAGGCCGGAGGTCTTGCCATCGTAGGTACTGAGCGTCATGAGAGCCGTCGTGTTGACCGTCAGTTGCGCGGTCGTTCAGGACGTCAGGGCGATCCGGGTTCATCAGTATTCTTCATCTCACTTGAAGATAACCTGATGCGTCTGTTCGGATCTGACCGTATTGCTCCGCTCATGGACAAGCTGGGTCTTGAGGAGGATGAGATGATTGAGAACAGCTTCATCACCAAGCGTATCGAGCAGGCACAGAAGAAAGTTGAGGAGAACCACTTTGGTATCCGTAAGCGCTTGCTGGAGTATGATGACGTGATGAACAAGCAGCGTACCGTAGTTTATGAGAAGCGCCGTCACGCCCTGATAGGTGAGCGTATCGGAATGGATATAGCCAACATGATCTGGGACCGTTCAGCAGGAGCAGCCGAGAACTGCGCCGACTATGAGAGCCTGCAGATGGAGGCCTTCCGCGTACTTGCCATTGAGCTCCCGTTCACAGAGGAGGAGTTCATGAAGATGAAACAGGACGAGGTTTCAGAGCGTATCTTCAATGCCGCTATGGATACCTTCAAGCGTAAGTGCGAGCGTATGGCTCAGATAGTTACCCCTGTCATCAAGAAGGTATTCGAGGAGCAGGGTGACCGTTATGAGAACATACTGATTCCCATCACCGACGGCCGTCGCGTATATCAGATCCCGTGCAACCTCAAGGAGGCATACGACAGCGAGGGTAAGAGCGTAGTAACATCATTCCAGAAGGCAATCCTGCTGCACCAGATTGATGAGTGCTGGAAGGAGAACCTGCGTGAGCTTGATGAACTGAAGCATTCAGTACAGAACGCCAGCTACGAGCAGAAAGACCCGTTGCTCATATTCAAGCTTGAGTCAGTCAACCTGTTTGACAACATGGTCAACAAGATGAATGACCAGACCGTATCAATCCTTATGCGCGGTCAGATTCCGGAGCCCGATCCCGATCAGGTTCGTGAGGCACCGGCACAGAACCGTCAGCAGCGCCGTCAGTACACTGAGAACCGCAACAGCGATCTTGGTGATCCTAACCAGCGCGCAGCAGCCGGACGTGATACCCGTCAGCAGGTTCGTGAGCCTATCCGCGTAGACAAGACTCCGGGACGTAACGACCCATGTCCTTGCGGAAGCGGCAAGAAGTTCAAGAACTGCCACGGCCAAGGTCTGTAAAACAAGATAAAAACCATACAGCTATGAGATTAAGCGAATCATCATTCCAGGAAATCAAGACACTCCTCAACGGAGTCATCAACGAGTTCCGCCGTCCTCAGGAACAGTCAGTAGTGACGGACATACATATCATGCCCATCCGTGAAACGGGTGAGGTAACAGTAAGTGATGATGACCGCGATCTGGCTAGCACCCGTCTGTCGGATCTGGTCGAGATACCCGAGGAGGATTTCTATCAGGTAATGGAGAAGGCCCTGCGCCGTATCCTCAAGGATATAGATGCAGAAGAGCCGCTTGAGAGCCTGGCCATCTGGAAACCGTTTTCATTTGTTCTGGTGGACGATGACCGCGAGACAGTTGCTGAGCTGATGCTCTTCGATGAGGACAACACCCTGCTCAGTCAGAGTCTTATGCAGGGGCTGGATGAGGAGCTTGACAGTTTCCTTAAGGACCTCCTTGCCGAGTAACGGTTAAATAATGCTAATAAATGGCCCTGGCTTATAGCTGGGGCCATTTTTATTTATTTAACTTACTATATTCGCAAATGTATAACAATTGTCTTTTAATGGTAAAAATTACTGACCTGTTTGTTTGTAGTGCTTTTGGGATGCTTTGATAGTTTCTTTTCTGCAATAATTTTAATCATATTTCAAATGAAAATTCAGAGTGCTTTTTTTGTTTGCGTTGCAGTGTGGGCAATGTCTTCATGCTCACCCCAGGTTACTTCAAATGTTATTCGCAGAGTGAATCCGCAGCCGAGTATTGAGGATGTGGTAATGCTTCAGGATAAGGAACCTCTTCCGGCCGATGCCCAGTGGATGGGAACCATCGAGGTCAAAGGTTCAGCCAATTATGAAAAGATGGCCGAGGTGACCCGCACCAAGGCATGGTCAGAGGGTGCCAAGTACGTAAAGGTGAACAGTTTCGGTTCTCCCGGCGTGCGTTCAGACATCCACGTAATGAATTCCAATCTTTATTTGGCTGATCAAGCCAAAGTGAATCAGGATGATATAAAGGTCATTGACAGTAACGGAAACGTTGTAAGTACCTATAACACAGGATCACAGGAGTCATCAGTTGCATTTATCTCTCCTCTGGATAAGGTCGGATACAACAGCTTCCGTGTTTATGCGGGATACGGACGCAGACTTAACAAGATCGATCCCAGTCTTGATATGTTTGAGCAACAGCATATAAGGAGACTGTTGAACGGTACAATTGTGGGAGCGGAATATATCCGCTATTTAAAGAATCGCAATGACACCGGTCTGGGTTTCAGGTATCAGGTCATGCATAGCACATCGGCCGATGCAGTCACCCTGACATATGATAACGGTACTACTGAGCAAGGAATCCTGGATGAGAGAGTCAATATCAGTTTCCTGGGACCGATGTATTGCGGCCGTATGGTAAGCCGTAACGGTAAGCATCTGTTTGCTGACAATTTCGGCCTTGGAGTGATCATGTTTAATGACAAGCAAACCATTAATAACAAGTACATCCTCATGAAAGGCAACACCCTGGGATGGACATTTGACTTCAACTACTCATACTTCCTTAATGAACATCTCACCTTAGGTGCCGATATCTCATATACAGCTGGTGCAATCAGATCGGTAACAGTTACAGATGGCACTCAGACTGTGACACAGGATTTGCCAAAGGAACAATATGAAGGTGTGGTTCATCTTGGCCTCTGCGCTCAGTTGGTTTACACTTTCTGAACCAATGGGCCGATAAATAATAACATTGATAATCATACGTTCAAGGTTTATGAAGAATAAATGTTTGTTTTCTTGTTTGCTCGGTCTGCTCGTCTTAAGTTCGTGTAAAGAGGACAAGACAGTGGAACCGTTGTTGTTTGACGAACCCGGAATTGATTTCGTCAAGGTTGAAAGGGATGGTGTCAGAGATGTGGTGCTGATAAGTCAGATGCGCCCTACAAGAGAGATGTATGATAATCATTTCGGTTACTATGAATGCGGAGTGGAGTACTCAACAGACAGCTTGTTCCGCAGATCCGTAAAAGTCAGTTTCGGCCATCCCGAAAGTGCTGATTATGTGACACAGAACCGTCTTTCAGATCTGTATCCGGACTCAGTTTATTATTTCAAACCTATTTTGGTAAAAGTTGATCATTTGTTGGCCATATCTTGGTCTCAAATGGATAAGAGGGGTAACAGATATTTGACAAAAACGGACGAGATAATATGTTCCGGTAAAGTAGTAACTGTCAGTCAAACACCGTTTGATGTTGATGAATACGCATCGGTTTCTATAACTAAGACGGCTCCTATGAGCATTTCGTACACTATGGAGGTGGTGGAATACGGATTTGACAATAGCGTTTATTCCGTCTGGATCTCGGATGACAGTTTATTCTCTGACGGGGTTCAGGTAATAGAGTACAAATCTTATGCGCGAGTGAATGAAACCGATTTGAAAACCTTGAATACTTCTACAGACTACTACATCCGGTCATGTATCGGTTTTAAAACCGGAACAGATACAACATTTTATTTTGGAAATACAATCAAGGTCCGGACTGAGGCTCTGCCTAAGAAAAACGGAATGGAGTACGTGGACTTAGGCCTTCCCGTAATGTGGGCGTTCTGCAATGTTGACGCAGTTTCCCCGGAAGAGCCGGGAGGTTACTATTGTTGGGGAGAGACCGAGGAGTTGACAATAAACGGCGTTAGGGTTGAAACCATAGATTTCATAAACAACAGACCTACATACTCCAAATATACTGACACTGACGGAAAAACCACTCTCGATCCTGCCGATGACGTGGCGGCAGTAAAATGGGGAGGTCCCTGGCATATGCCGGATCAGCAGGATATAGCGGATTTATGGGAAAACAGCGATCACTTTACTCGGGTGACAATCAATGGGAAACAGGTACTGAAGGTTGTCAGCAAAATTAATGGCAATTACATCTATCTTCCTATTGGAGGGTATTACGGAGGAGGCAGATATTTTGATTGGCCTAATGCATACATCTGGTCAAGAACCCTTCGTCTTATAAACTATGATTATGGCATTGCTTATATGTTAGGCAGTAATAGTAGCGACGGATTGAGCGTAGGAGAGAGAAGTGAATGCGTAAACATCCGTCCCGTTTTCAGACCTTAGTTTTTTATTGCAAATATGAAAAAGACCTTGTTTTGTCTGCTGATGGCAGGTTTTGCGTTGGCTTCCTGCAATAGTGATGATATCATTGAACCAAAAAGAGAGAGCCAGTATACTTATGACGGTGCTCTTATAGTTCACGTTTCAATTCCTGCACTGATTAAGAACCCCGAGTCGGGCATAAGGTTCGGCGACGGCCGTGAGGTGTATCTGATCAATGATGCTGGGAATATTATGGCGTGCGATAAATACGGCAAGATGCAGGTGCTCGAGCAGACGAACATATCGGCCGACAGTCTGTCATGTACTCTTGTGGGCGATGTGACATTCTACCGTGAGGATAATACTCAGGATGAGATTGTGCTCACTCCCGAGCGCCGCAATGTTGACGGACACTTTGAGTTTAGGCTTCTGTATGGCTGGAGCCAGAGTTCCAAGGGATTGGAGGGCTTGTACTGCGATTACACCAAGCAGGACGGATCGGCCAAGAAGATGATTGAAAGCCGACATGCCAGTACTTACCTGTTGCATCCTCGCCTGAAGGAGGGCGATGAGATAGTGATGCAGGACACTGTGAAACTGTGGCCGAATGACTCGGGACTGGAGATTGATATGCAGTTCGTCGATGAGGACGGAACAACTCCGGTCGAGGGCATAAAGGTCCAGAGTGCTGTTTTGTCCACCGAGTTGGATGGCCTGGTGCGTGAGTATAGGATGTCTGCCATTAAAAGAGAAAAACTGAGAATGGGGCCGATTGAGGGCTCAAAACTTTATGCGTCAATAAATTACTGTCCTGAGGAAACTTATGGGCAGACGTCCGATGTGTTCACGCTTACGGCTATTGACAGCACGACATGGGATACTTACAAGGCCAGTTGGACGGTTAATCTGAATAAGTTTGGGGGTAGTTCATACACGCAGAACCTGGTGATGCAGAAACAGCCGTTGCTGGTGCAGACTCTATATCACAGTCCGGTTACTGTGTATACTCCTGAAAACGGCAAGTACCGTTTGGGACATATGGGTGATGTTGCTGTTTACAATGGCGGTGCGGCCGATATCGAGGGCTACACTGTGCTGAATGTGCATCTGTTCGATGCGCGTCTGGACGGACAGATTAAGCTGGTGGGCGGCGTCAGCAACCATACGGCTGTCTCTTCCAAGATTTTTTCAGAGTATAGCATTATCAATAATCCCGACGGAGTTGCAATCCTGAATGCCGGTGAACTTCCTATCACCATAGCAGATGGCAGCACTCTGACCATTAAGGGTGACATCGATGGTAATGTGAGTCTTCAGCCGGGCGCTCAGGTGATTGTTGAGGGAGACATTAAAGGTGTGGTCCGAATGGCGGTCGGTTCCCTCTTGAAGGTCAAGGGTGATGTCTCTAATGCGACCTTCTTTGCCACCGAGGGTTTAATTTGGGATTACAACGACTACGATTATGTATCGGGCGAAGCTGTCAGGAACGGCTTTACTATTTATAGAGCCGAATACCCGGTTGGCGGAAGATGAGAGTGATAAAGTGCTAAAAATGGCTAAATAAGCCGTTTTCGTCGGAAAACTCTGCGCACCGCGTGGAGTTTTCTTGTATCTTTGCGGTCCGAAAAGAGAGGACTTGACGAGGATGATAATCAACCCCACAAACAGAGAGGAAATCCGCATTAAGGCGATAGATACCGCTACAGAGATACTGCTTCATGACGGTAATCTAACCATGCGCATGGATGACGTGGCTCAGAAACTGTCTGTCTCCAAACGTACCCTGTATGAAATATTCTCAAGCAAGGAGGCGCTCCTGATAGAGTGCCTTAAGAATCATATGGGTCACATAAGCCAACTTATGGAGGCCGAGATGAGCGGTGAGGATGATGTGCTGACGGTTTTCCTGAAGTATCTTGAGGTGATAATCAGGGAATCACGTGAAACGGATCACAACAGGTTCAGCGATATGGACAAGTATCCGCACCTTAAGAAACTGTTCTGTGAATACATGGAGGATATGAAAGGCAATATCCGCCGTTTCATGGAACTGGGGGTTAAGCAGGGCGTGTTCCGCGATGACCTGAATATGGATGTCGAGATGATGGCGTTCAACGCCATAGGAAGGGTAGTCGGAGAGGAGGCACGTAAGGGTACTTATGATTATGAGCAACTCATAAACGGTACCATGGTTGTGCTGCTGCGCGGAATTGCCGCACCCAAGGGTATGGCAATGCTTGAAAAGTATAGGTATAAATCAAACAATAGATGATGAAGAGAGATTTTTTAAGGAGGGCAGGATTCCTGGTTGCAGCTGCATTGTTTGCGGTTGCCGTCAATGCCCAGGAGACAGGCGGTGCACTGAAACTCACGCTTGACGATGCCCTGAAGATTGCCTTGAGTGAGAACCCCACCATCAAGGTGGCCGAGCAACAGATTGAGGTTAAGAAAATCAGCAAGGATGAGGCCTGGCAGGCCTTGCTGCCCAGTGCCGATTTCAGCGGTACCATACAATACACAGTCTTGGCAGCCGTGATGAAACTGAACGGAATGGAGTTCAAGATGGGTCAGGATAATACCAGTACATGGAACGGTCAGATCCAGGTGAGCCTGCCTCTGTTCGCTCCTACGGTATATGCCACGATGAACCTTACCAAAAGTGATCTGGACAATGCCGTTGAGCAGAGCCGCAGTTCAAAGCTGGATCTGGTAAACCAGGTTACCAAGGCCTATTATCAGGTTATCCTGGCGCAGGACAGTTATGACGTGCTGTGCAAGAGCCTGGAGCAGGCCGAGAAGAACTTCAATGTGGTCAAGTCACTTTATGAACTGGGTGGAACCAGTGAATATGACAAGATAAGCGCCGAGGTGCAGTTGCGTTCACTCAATCCAACCGTTATCCAGGCCCGCAACGCCGTGACATTGGCCAAACTGCAGCTTATGATCCTAATGGGAATGGATCCCGAGACGGAGATCGTTGTCGAGGGCAGTCTGGAGGATTATGAGGACCGGCTTTATGTTGAGTCACTTACAGCAGCAGACTACTCGCTTGAGAACAATACGAACATGCGTCAACTCAAGAACAATGAGACTATGCTCAACCAGACTCTCAGAGTTCAGAAGATGAATTTCCTTCCCACACTTGCTTTGGCAGGAACATACTCTTTCCAGTCTCTTTACAACGACAACTGGAACGTTGGAGAATATACATGGGCCAAGAGCTCATCGATAGTGCTGTCTCTTTCAGTACCTATCTTCCGTATGGGTAACTTCACCAAACTGCGCAGCACTAAGTTGCAGATAAGCCAGCTGAGCCAGAACATTGACTACACCGAGAAACAGTTGGGTATGCAGGTTCGCAGTTACGTGGACAACATGAAGGCCAATGCCGAGCAGGTGGCCAGCAACCGTGAGGCTATTGAGCAGGCCGAGAAGGGGCGCGAGATAGCAAGCAAACGCTATGAGATTGGTAAGGGTACAATACTGGAACTCAACAACAGTGAGGTACAGCTTACCCAGGCAAAGCTTACTTACAGCCAGTCAATTTATAACTACCTGGCAGCCAAGGCAGACCTGGACAAGGTTCTGGGTAAGGAAGAGGGTATTCCCGCTGCCGGAAATGAATAACTAAGGGTATAATTAAAAAGTCAAGATAAAATGAAAGCATTCAGAATTTCAGGAATTGCTATCTGCTCCATGCTGATTATGGCAGCCTGCGGGCAGAAGAAGACAGAGTCAACTGCTGCAGCTCAGGCTGAGCCCGCAGCAAAACCCCTGGTAACACTTGCCAAGGTGGTAGAGGAGCCTGTTGCTCAGATTCAGGTTTACTCGGCAACCATTGTAGGTGAGATTAAGAACAACATCGCTCCCGCTACTCCCGCACGCATAAGCAAGATCAACGTGGAGGTGGGTGACAACGTTAAGAAAGGACAGATCCTGGTTGAGATGGATGAGACCACTCTGAGCCAGCAGGAGATGCAGCTCAAGAATCTGGAGACAGAGTTCAACCGCATAGACCAGTTATATCAGGTAGGCGGTGTGTCACAGTCCGAGTGGGAGAATGTGAAACTGCAACTGGAGGTGGCACGCAAATCACTTAAGACACTGCGTGAGAACACCCGTCTGGCCAGCCCCATTGACGGCGTGGTTACTGCAAGAACCTATGACAACGGTGACCTTTACGGCGGTCAGCCCATCCTGGTTGTTCAGAAGATTGCTCCCGTAAAGTTGACTGTCAACGTATCGGAACAGTATTACTCAAAAGTAAAGAAGGGTGATGAGGTTAAGATTGAGTTGGATGCATATCCCGGTGAGACCTTTACCGGCAAGATATCTCTGATATATCCTACCGTTGACGCCATGACTCATACTTTCCCGGTTGAGATTATTGTGGCCAACCAGGACCTCAAGCTGCGTCCCGGTATGTTTGCCCGCGCAACTCTGAATATGGGCACACTCAACCACGTGGTTGTTCCGGACCTGGCTATTGAGAAGCGTTCCGGATCAGGTGACCGTTTTGTATATGTATACAACAACGGTAAGGTTAGCTACAACAAGGTTGAACTTGGACAGCGTCTGGGTGACCGCTACGAGCTGATATCGGGTGTATCCAACGGAGCACAGATTGTTATTGAAGGTCAGTCAAAACTGGCCGACGGCAAGGAAGTTGAAGTAAAGAAGTAAACAGCACGTTACCATGAGTCTATACGAAGGATCGGTCAAAAGACCAATATTTACGGCACTCTGTTTCGTGGCAGTGGTGGTGTTCGGCTTGTTCTCTTACTCCAAGCTGCCCATTGACCAGTTGCCCGATATAGAGTCCAACACCATCATGGTGTTTACGTACTATAACGGCGCTAACGCATCGGATATAGAGAATAACGTGACCCGCCCGCTTGAGAACACACTCAACAGTTGCAGTCACATCAAGCATATCACATCGCGTTCATCGGAGAACGTATCCGTAATCACGCTTGAGTTTGAGTTCGGCCACTCCATTGATGACCTTACCAACGATGTGCGTGACAAACTCAGTATGATTTCAAACTCGCTGCCGGACGGCGCGGGACAGCCTATCATATTCAAGTTTGATACCAGTATGATGCCTATCATGCTGCTGTCAGTCCAGGCAGGTGAGAGCCAGAGCGCTCTTTACAAGATTCTGGATGAGAATGTGGTCAACCCGCTGGCACGTATTCCCGGTGTGGGTACCGTTTCTGTTACAGGTGCCCCGCAGCGTGAGATTTACGTTTACTGCGATCCCGCCAAGCTGGAGGCTTACAACCTGACCATTGAGGTTATTGCAGCCCTGATAGGTTCTGAGAACCGCAGTATCCCGGGCGGTAACCTGGATCTGGGTAATGAGACCTATGCCCTGCGCGTGGACGGTGAATTCAAGGATCCGCGTGACATGGCCAACCTGGTTGTGGCTTCAATAGGCGGACGTAACGTCTATCTGAGTGACCTGGCCGAGATTGTGGACCGTACCCAGGAGCGTGCCCAGGAGTCTTACAACAACGGTGTTCAGGGTGCCATGATGGTTATCCAGAAGCAGACAGGTGCCAATACCGTGGAGATTTCAAGGTGAATGCCGCTCTGCCTGCATTGCAGAAGAACCTGCCCAGCGATATTCATATAGGTATGATCCATGACGGATCGGAGGATATCATACAGACCGTGAACTCTCTGGCTGAGACTATTCTCTACGCCCTGCTGTTTGTGGTGCTGGTGGTATACTTCTTTACTGGCCGCTGGCGTGCTACAATGGTTGTGGCTATCACCATCCCGCTGTCACTGATTGCATCGTTCATATATCTGTTTGTGACCGACGGTTCTCTCAATATCATATCTCTGAGTTCACTGACCATTGCCATCGGTATGGTTGTGGATGATACCATTGTGGTATTGGAGAACATCACAACTCATATTGAGCGCGGCGCCAACCCCAAGCAGGCTGCCATACATGCTACCAATGAGGTGGCTGTATCGGTTATGGCATCCACAATGACCATATTCGCCGTGTTCTTCCCGCTCACCATGATGTCGGGTATGGCAGGCGTCATGTTCAAGCAGCTGGGTTGGATGATGTGTATCATCATTGCCATCTCACTGGTTGTGTCACTGACCCTTACTCCTATGCTCTGCTCACGTATGCTCAAGCTGGAGAAGAAGGGCAGCCGCATACATACATTCCTGTACCGTCCAATCCAGAAGGCTCTGGATGGTCTGGATCACTGGTATTCAAAACTTATCAACGTGGCAGTACGTCACCGCAAGACTATTGTGCTTATAGCCATTGTGCTGTTCGTGGCATCACTGTTCACTGCCGGAAACCTCAAGTCCGAGTTCTTCCCGTCCGATGAGCAGTCACGTATATCGGCCACCATCTACATGCCTATCAACACTAACACCAACCGTTCAAGGGCGGTGGCTCAGGAGTTGTCGGATACCTGGATGAAGCGCTATGCCGATGACCTGGTGACCTGCAACTACCGCGTGGGTGCTGCCGATGAGAACAACACATTCGCATCAATGCAGACCAACGGTACCCATATCATATCATTCACCATCTCACTTAAGGAACTGGGTGATCGTAACATCTCATCGGACCAGGTTGTGGCCGAGATGCGTGCCGACCTGAATGCCCGTCCCGAGATTGAGCGTTTCATGGTTACTGCCGGCGGCGGTATGAGCATGGGCGGTCAGTCAAGCGCCGAGTTCGAGATTTACGGTTATGACTTTGGTGAGACCGATAAGGTGGCCGCCGAATTCCTGGCCGCAATGAAGGATGTGCCCGGCGTGGGTGAGGCTTACATAAGCCGTGACAACTACCAGCCTGAATATGAGGTGGTGTTTGACCGCGAGAAACTGGCTCAGCACGGTCTGAACCTCTCTACCGCAGCCACATATCTGCGTAACCGCATTTACGGTGCCACCGCATCATATTTCCGTGAGGACGGTGAGGAGTATTATATAAAGGTACGTTATGCTCCCGAGTACCGTACTGAACTGTCCGATATCGAGAACATCCTGCTTTACGGCAGCGGTACCAACGCAGTCCGCGTCCGTGACGTAGGTCATCTGGAGGAGGTGTTCACTCCGCCTACCATCCAGCGTAAGGACCGTCAGCGTATCAATACCGTTACCTGCGTAATTGCCGGCGGCGCTGCCCTTAGTGATGTGGTCGAGGCCGGTCAGGAGGTGATTGCCGGTATGGAGTTGCCCGAGGGTGTGACTATCCAGATTTCCGGTGACTATGAGGACCAGCAGGAGTCATTTGCCGATATGGCTACCCTGGCACTGCTTATCATCATGCTTGTGTTCATCGTGATGGCTGCACAGTTTGAGTCTCTCACTCTGCCGTTCATCATCATGTTCTCAATACCGTTCGCACTCAGCGGTGTGCTGATTGCACTTGCACTTACCGGTACATCCATCAACCTGATGAGTATGCTGGGTGCCATAATGCTGATTGGTATCGTAGTTAAGAACGGTATCGTGCTCATTGACTATACGGGTCTGTGCCGCGAGCGCGGAATGTCGGCCATTACGGCTACCGTAACTGCTGCCCGCAGCCGTCTGCGTCCTGTACTTATGACAACCCTTACCACTATCCTGGGTATGATTCCTATGGCTCTCAGCCATGGACAGGGATCGGCCTTGTGGCGCCCGCTGGGTATATCGGTAATAGGCGGTCTTACAGTATCAACCCTGCTGACCCTGATTCTTGTACCTACCCTGTACTGCATGTTCCAGAGCACCGGTATCAAGAAGGCTCGCCGCAAGCACCGCAAGCAGTTGGAGCTGGCCGCTTTCTGGGCCCAGAACAAGGATCAGTTCATTCATGACAAGACTGCAAAACATTAATCAGGCACAACTATGAAAGCAATATTTATAGCATTCGACCAGTCATATACAGAGCGTATAATTGACCTGCTTACCACAAGCAACTGCCGCGGCTTCTCCATGGTGGAGCAGCTGCAGGGCAGGGGCTCCAAGACCGGTGAGCCTCACTACGGCAACCACGCGTGGCCCTCAATGTGCTCGGGCATAATCACCATGGTTGATGACAACAAGGTGGATATAGTCCTGGAGAAACTGCACGCAATGGACGTAGCGACCGAGAAACTCGGCCTCCGTGCGTTCGTTTGGAATATCGAAAAAAGTATTTAAAGATTGGAAGTCCAACCCTGGGCTTTCAACTCGACTTCCTGCCCGGATTTGGTCACTAAGTGGCGGCCAAGTTCGGGTTTTGTCATGTGGCCTATCAGCTTGACATCCTTGAGCTGGATGATCTTGTCGTGGTCGGTCAGAGGCACGGTGAACAGGAGTTCGTAGTCCTCGCCTCCGTTGAGGGCGCAGGTGTAGACGTCCATGTTGAGTTCCTCGGCCATGACTGCTGTCTGGTAGTCAATGGGGATTCGCTCCTGATAGACGCTGCAGCCTGTGTTACTCTGCTTGCAGATATGTATGAGTTCCGATGACAGACCGTCGGATATGTCCATCATGGCGGTGGGCTGGATTCCGGCCTCGCGGAGCTGCTTAATGATGTCGCCGCGTGCCTCGGGCTTGAGCTGGCGCTCCAGCAGATACTCCTTTCCGGCAAAATCGGGGCTGAAAGGTTCGTTGGGGTCATGCGGGGTGCTGTTGAACACGGCTTTCTCACGCTCCAGCAACTGGAGTCCCATATAGGCGGCACCAAGGTTGCCAGATACGCAGATCAGGTCGTTCTGGCCGGCGCCGTTACGGTAAACGGCCTTGCCCTTTTCGGCCTCACCTATGCAGGTTATGCTGATGGCCAGACCGGTAAGTGATGATGTGGTGTCACCTCCAACCAGATCCACGTTGTGACGCTGGCAGGCAAGCACGATGCCGGCATAGAAATCCTCCATGTCCTCAACTGAGAAACGCTTGCTCAGGGCTACTGATACGGTCATCTGACGGGGTGTACCGTTCATGGCGTAGATATCGGATATATTGACCATGGCGCTCTTGTATCCCAGATGCTTCAGGGGTACGTAGGTGAGGTCAAAGTGAACTCCCTCCATGAGCATATCGGTTGTAACAAGGACCTCCTTGTCCTTTCCTGAATAGTCAAGTACGGCGCAGTCATCGCCAACTCCGTAGAGGGTGGAGGCGTTCTGCGGTTTGAGGTCTTTGGTGAGGTGGTCTATAAGACCGAACTCTCCGAGTTCTGCTATCTCGGTACGTTTGGTATCTGCCATTGTATTCTGTTATTTCTTGTTTGCGAATGATTCCACGTGACTGATGACGGTCTTTTCAAACTTGTCGGCATCGCGGAGGAAACGGACTCCTACAGGGAGTATGTAAATCTTTTTCTTTAACTCGTCGGCCAGGTTCAGATCCTGCAGACGGGCGGCATCCTTGGCTGTAGTCACCATTGCCGCATCCGGTCCAAGGCTCTCAAGGCGGGATGTGATATTTGCTATATCCTGCTTGCAGTAGCGGTAATGGTCCGGGTAGTCCATATATGAGAGATTGTGGCCCTGACGCTCAAGTTCGGCCTTCATAAGGGCGGGTGAGGCTATGCCTGTTACGGCCAGCAGGGGCACACGAGGAAGCTCAAGGGGCTGTCCTGCATCGTCTATCAGGTAGGGCTTGTTGTAATGCGGGGTGGTAAAGTAGACCTGCTGCCCGGGATTTACCTTAAGCCTCTGCTCCAGGTCATTCATGGCCTCCTTGGAGAGGTCCTCGGGGCACTTGGTGACGATGATGATATCAGCCCTGCGGCGTCCCTTGACGCTTTCGCGCAGATAACCGGCGGGCAGCATGGCGTCATCCATGATGTTGCGGTGCCAGTTTACCAGAAGTATGTTCAGTGAGGGTTTTACCCTGCGGTGCTGGAATGCGTCATCGAGTATGATCACCTGCGGATTGCACATCTCTACCAGGCGTTTTATTCCCTGAGCCCTGTCAGAGCATACTGCAACCTCAAGATCAGGGAAACGGCGCTTTATCTGCAGAGGCTCATCGCCTATCAGTCCGCTGTCGGAATGGGCATCGGACATGAAGAAACCCTTGGTATGGCGTCCGTATCCGCGGCTCAGGACTGCTGTCTTGAAACGGTCCTTGAGCAGGGTGGCGGTGTATTCTGCGTGCGGGGTCTTGCCTGTACCGCCTACGGTGATGTTGCCTATGCTGATTACAGGCAGTCCGAACTGCTGGCTTTTGCGTATACCTTTGTCATATAGAAGGTTTCTTATGCCGGTAACCAGACCGTAAAGCCATCCCAGCGGACGAAGCGCGTTGTTTATTCTGAATTCTGACTTCATTATTCAGTTATAATACCCTATCTTTGAACATTATTTGGTACAAAAGTACGCAAAATATAGAATATAGGGTATATTCGGAGTTCACGGCTTTGATAGAAATAGTGCCTGAAGGGAAAGATGCTCGAGTGGTTGAAGAGGCACGCCTGGAAAGCGTGTATACGCCAAAAGCGTATCCGGGGTTCGAATCCCCGTCTTTCCGCAGAGTTTGAAACTGATTACTTGAAACAATTAATATAACCAATAACTAAAAATTATCTCAAATGAAAAAGGTATTTGCATTCGTTGCAATGATGGGCCTCCTTACTTTTGGAGTGAACCAGACAATCAATGCTCAGGAAGAAGCACCTGCCATAGAGGAGGTTGCTCAGGAAGATTCTGCTGCTGTAGATACAATCGCAGCTGCTGAAGATGTAGAGGCTGACGACGTTATCGCCGAGGAGGAGGATGACGCTAAGGGTCTTCACAAGACCATCAAGGTTAAGTTCATCGAGGGTAGTGCAGGCTTCATGGCTCTGGTTGCCATCGCTATGATCTTCGGTCTTGCTCTTTGCATCGAGCGTATTATTTTCCTCAGCCTTTCTGAGATCAACAGCAAGAAGCTCCTCGAGGACATTCAGGCTGCTCTTGAGAACGGTGATGTAGAAGGTGCCAAGGCTATCTGCCGCGACACTCGTGGTCCTGTTGCTTCAATCTGCTATCAGGGCATGCTCCGTATCGACGAGGGTCTTGACGTAGTTGAGCGTTCAGTTGTTTCTTACGGTAGCGTTCAGGCTTCTAACCTTGAGAAGAACCTCTCATGGATCACCCTGTTCATTGCAATGTCTCCTTCACTCGGATTCCTTGGAACTGTGATCGGTATGGTACAGGCATTCGATGATATCCAGAAGGCTGGTGTAACTACATTCTGAGTAAGGTCGAGGCTCTTAACACAGATATGGAGGATTCTTCAGTATCTCTGCTCGACATCATCATGAAGTACAACCTGAAGTTCAAAAAGTAATAGCTCCAAATTATGGAAAACGAGAATAAACAAATAAAGGCGTCCAAGTGGGTCCTTGCTATTCTCTTTATCCTCTCAGCCGTAGTACTCGTACTGTTCTTCGGCGTAGGATACGGAAATAAGACCAGCTTGAACGGTAAAAACCTGACAGATCCTGAGTTTACCGGTCTGTTGCTGATCTGGCTCTATGCCCTTGTAGGCATTTGCGTAGCATCAGTTCTTGGATTCGGTATCGTAGCAGGTATCAGGAACTTGAAGACAAAGACTTCCGGACAGCGCAGAACCGGTTTCGCAGGTTGGGTATTCATATTCACCTTCGCAATCCTGGCTGTATCATATTTCCTGTCAAGCACAACTCCTGTCCGCAAGGGTGACGGCGAGCTTGTAAGGACTGTATGGGCTCTCCAGTTGACAGATGTCTGCCTGTATTCAATCTACACTCTTGTAGTAGTTTCAATAATCTGCACCGTTCTTTCAATGATCGGTATCTTCAAGGCAAGAAAGTAAGAAGATTAAATTGAAGAAACAGAGTTATGGGAAAAGGAAAAAGAAAAGTTCCCGGACTTAACCAGTCTTCGACAGCGGATATCTCATTTATCTTGCTGATCTTCTTCCTGGTGACCACATCTATGGATACTGACTCGGGTCTGTCCCGTCGTCTTCCGGAGTGGAACCCCGATGAGATTGAGCAGGAGATGAAGATCAAGGAGCGTAATGTAATGACGGTCCAGGTCAACAAATTCAATGAGATCTATGTCAAGAATGGTGTAATAAATCGCCAGATTGAGGTCAGCGAGCTGAAGGATATCGCCAAGGAGTTCATTGCAAATCCTGACGATAACCCCAACCTCCCTGTAATCGAGCCGTTCGAGATTGAAGGATATGGCACAGTTAACACAACTATCAAGCATGTCATTTCACTTCAGACGGACCGTACCACCAATTACGAGATTTATTTCCAAGTCCAGCATGAGCTGTCAAAAGCTTATAGCGAGTTGAGAGATGCTTGGGCCAGAAAGCATTTTGGCAAGCACTACAGCGATTGTGATGAGAAGACTGAGCAGCCGGTAGTTAGAGGTGTTTACTCTAACAAGATATCGGAGGCTGAACCTAAACAATATGGTACTGCACAATGAGTAAATTCAGAAGTAACGGAAAAAGAGAAATGCCGGAGTTGAATACTTCGTCACTTCCTGACCTTATCTTTACCGTATTGTTCTTCTTCATGATGGTAACATCCATGCGTGATGTAGAGGTAAAGGTTCAGGTCAAGACTCCTACTGGAGGTTCAGAGATCGAGAAGCTTGAGAGAAAGTCACTGGTGTCACACATTTACATCGGTCCTCCCTCAAAGCAGTATCGCGCAATTTACGGTGCCGCTCCCCGTATTCAGCTTAATGAGTTTTTCGCTGAGCCGGAGGCAATCCGTGAGTTCGTATCAACTGAGCGTGAGAGCATGTTCGAGAAGGATAAGCCCCTTATGAAGATGTCTCTTAAGATAGACCAGGGTGTTCAGATGGGTATCGTAACCGACGTGAAGCAGGAGCTTCGTAAGGCACGTGCTCTGAACATCGTCTATTCAGCCGGTAAGGATAATAAGGATAAATAACGTTTATACGTTCCTTTATAAGAAAGGCCCCTTTTTCAAGGAGCCTTTCTTGTTTTATCTGCGGTAGGTCAGGAACGAGTAGGGATAGGGGTTTTTCTCATCGGGATCATGATCCTCGCGGTTGATAAGATGCCATGTGGGATCACTTCCGAACTCGGGGAAGAATGTATCGGCCTGGGCGGGTGAGTCATGTACCAGAGTGACTTCAAGTTCATCTGCCATTGGTAGCGCCTGTGTGTAGACCTGTGCTCCTCCCATGATGTAAACCTTCTCGTCACGGGCGCATTTGCTCAGGGCTTCGTCAAGTGATGAATAGACCTCGGTGCCGGGAAATGAGACTCCCTGCTGGCGCGTAAGTACTATGTTGCGGCGGTTGGGCAGGGCACCCTTGGGAAGTGATTCATAGGTCTTGCGTCCCATGATCACGGTATGGCCTGTGGTGAGTTCCTTGAAACGACGCAGGTCAGCTGACAGATGATAGATCAAGTCCCCTTTATAACCTATGGCTCCGTTCTGGGCTATAGCTACGATTATCGATATCATACTGAAACGTCGGCTTTGATGTGCGGATGCGGGTCATATCCCTCAAGCTGGAAGTCCTCATACTTGAAGTCGAATATGCTCTTTACATCGGGGTTGATGATCATCTTGGGCAGCGGACGCGGCTCACGTGTGAGCTGCAGACGGGCCTGCTCCAGGTGGTTCAGATAGAGGTGAGTATCACCAGTAGTGTGGATGAAATCACCGGGTTTGAGTCCTGTTACCTGTGCCATCATCATGGTGAGCAGTGCATACGATGCTATGTTGAAGGGCACGCCCAGGAAACAGTCGGCACTGCGCTGGTAGAGCTGAAGGCTCAGTCGTCCGTTAGCCACATAGAACTGGAAGAAGGCATGGCAGGGGGGCAGGTTCATGTTCTTGAGGTCTGCCACATTCCATGCGCTCACGATTATGCGGCGTGAATCGGGGTTGTGCTTGATGGTCTCTACAGCCTCGGAAATCTGATCTATGAAACCTCCCTCATAATCGGGCCATGAGCGCCACTGGTAGCCGTAGATATGACCCAGGCTGCCGTCGGGATCGGCCCACTCGTTCCAGATGCGTACACCGCGCTCCTGCAGCCAGTTGGCGTTGGTGTTGCCGTCAAGGAACCAGAGCAGCTCGTATATGATGGATTTGAGGTGCAGTTTCTTGGTGGTAAGGAGCGGAAATCCCTCCTCCAGATTGAAACGCATCTGGTGTCCGAACACACTGATTGTGCCGGTGCCGGTGCGGTCACCTTTCTGCACTCCTTCACGAAGTATCCTGTCAAGCAGGTCGAGATACTGTTTCATCAGTTTTCCTTTTTATTGTCTGCGAATATACTGATTTTTTGGCTTACCTTCGCGTTATAATTCAACTAAGGCATGGCTTTTCAGCAGGAATTTATCAACATCTTGCCGGCCGCGGAGCGTGACGCTCTGCTGGCTGCATTGGAGACTGAACCGGAGGTAAGCATAAGGTTCAACACCAAGGCTCCTGATGCCGAAAATCTTGTCCTTGAGTCACTTGAATGCAGGGCCGATGCTCGCGTCCTGTGGATGGACCGCGCCGTCTATCTGGACCACCGTCCCCAGTTCACTATGGATCCGCTGCTGCATCAGGGCTGCTACTATGTGCAGGAGGCCTCGTCCATGTTCCTGGCCGAGGCGTTGAGGAAATGCGTCAGCGGACCGGTCCGTGCGCTTGACCTTTGCGCGGCTCCCGGCGGCAAGTCAACCCTTCTGGCACAGTTGCTTCCTGAGGGAAGCCTGCTCGTATCAAATGAGATTCAGCGTTCACGTGCGCAGATACTGGCCGAGAATATGGTCAAGTGGGGCCGTCCAGGTGTGATGGTCACCTGCAATTCACCCAAGCAGATAGGTGAGTCAAGCCTTTTGTTTGATCTGATTGCCATCGATGCACCCTGCTCGGGTGAGGGTATGTTCCGCAAGGATGAGGGTGCTGTCCGTGACTGGAGCCTTAAGAACGTTGAGATGTGTGCTGTGCGCCAGCGTGAGATAATTGAGAATATCTGGCCCGCACTCAAGGCCGGCGGATACCTTATTTACAGTACCTGTACTTTCAACCGTCAGGAGGATGAGGACAATGTACGTTGGATTATGGACAGGTTCGGGGCTCAGGCCATTGACCTGAATCCTGATTCCAAGTGGAATATTGCCGGTTCGCTTACTGAGGATAATCTGCCTGTATACCATTTCATGCAGCACCGCACACGCGGCGAGGGTTTCTTCCTCTGCCTGTTGCGCAAGCCTGAAGGGGGACAGGTTGCATTGAAGGGCAGACCTTTCAAGGCTGACAGCTCAAAGATACCGGCTGAGTGCAAGACATGGCTTGCCGACGGATACGAGTTCTTTATAAAGAATGAGTCTGTCTTTGCGTTGCCATCGGCCCTCAAGGATGATATGTGGCAGGCCGGACAGGAACTGTATGCACTGGTGCCGGGTATTGAGGTGGCTGTCATGAAGGGACGTGACTGGGTTCCGGCTCATGCTCTGGCCATGAGTACCGCTTTGAATCCAGATGCTTTCAACAGGGTTGAGGTTACGCGTCAGCAGGCACTTGCATACCTTCACTGTGATGCCGTGAGACTTGAGGATGTGCCGCGCGGGATAGTGCTGCTCACCTATAAGAACATACCTCTGGGATTTGCCAAGAACATTGGCAACCGCGCCAACAACATGTATCCTCAGGAGTGGAGGATACGCAATTCCATATCCTGATTATTTTCCGCCGAACAGGCCGTAGGTGGTGCGTATTACGCGGAACTCGGTGCGACGGTTCAACTGGTTGCAGATTTCCTGCTGTGCATCGGGCAGACTCAGTATGAACTCCTCTGTCAGGACGGTATTCTCCGGCAGGAAATCATATTTCTCGGCTACCTTCTTGTTGATGGTCTTGGGCTGTGACTCACCGTAACCGCGTGCTGTAAGGCGGTCTTGCTTTATGCCGTGTCTGATCAGATACTCCACTACGCTCTCGGCGCGCTGCTGTGAGAGGCGTTTGTTATAATCGTCATCACCCTTATAGTCGCAATGGGCTCCAATCTCTATTGTTACGCCTGCGTTGTCGGTGAGCAATTGTACCAGTTCATCAAGTGACTGGGCCGATTCGGAGCGCAGGTTGGCGCTGTTGAAGTCAAAGAAGATGTTGTCTATGAGAACAGGCTTGGAGATTGATGAGAGCGGGAACTGCAGCACGTACTCGCGGTCCTGGTCGGTGCTGTCGGCCGTCATCTCCTGTTTGTAGTTCATGAATCCCTTGGCGGTTCCAAGCAGCAGGTAACTTACTCCGGGCTTGACGCGCTGTGTGAATGAACCGTCCTCCCTGACGTTCAGCTTGAGGTTCGTACCGTCATTTCCTATCAGGTAGACAAGTGCATCGGGCAGTTCGTAGCCGTCTTTCTCATAGACCCAGCCAATTATGTTGTGAACGGTCTCGGGCAGTTCAAAGGTGTAGATGTGGTCGCGTCCGCGTCCGTCACCGCGGTTGCTGCTGAAGAATCCGCGGGTGTAGTCACCCTCAAAGGTCATGCCGAAGTCATCGGCCTGGGAGTTTACGGGCGTGCCCAGATTGGTCACGGTCCAGGTAGTGTCACTGGTGCTTACGGCGCAGAATATATCCAGTCCGCCCATGCCGGGATGACCGTTTGAAGAGAAGTAGAGTTCTCCGTTCTTGCGGAACATGGGGAACATCTCATTGCCGGGGGTGTTGATATCGTGCCCCAGGTTCTCGGCTCCTATCAGACGGCCGTCTATGGGAATGCGCCACAGGTCCATTCCGCCGTAGCCTCCGTCCATATCGGACACGAAATAGAGCCACTCTCCGTCAGGCGATACGGTGGGGTGCGCAAAGTTATAGATTGAGTCCTTGGAGCTGCCGAAGGGGTTTCCTTTGGACCATGCGGCATCGGACCTGGAGGATTTGTAGATGGTGGCGGGACGGGGTTGCTGGGGGTCCGATGCACAGTAGGTGTAGTACATGGTGGAGAAATCGGGGCTCATTGCGCAGGTTCCGTCCTCAAACTCGGAGTTGAGTCCTCCCTCAACGGGTTCAGGTTTTTTCCAGATGCCCTTGTCATCCTTGCGTGACACGAATATGTCACAGTTCTTCATGCCGGTTATGGCGTTTATCTCCTCGCCGGTGCACTCCTTGCGGGATGAGGTGAAGTAGAGCACATCATACTCAGGGCTGCCGTAAACCGGTGACCAGTCGCTGTAACGGCCGTTGAGTATGGGGTCCTTCTTGACGATGTATCGGGTGGGGTTGTCTTTCCAGTCCTGTATCTTGCGGCAGGATTCAAGACCGTTCAGTGCAAGTATGTCGGTGGAGTCATGCTCCAGGGCAATCAGGTAGTTCTTCTGAGCCTCGGCGGTCTTTCCGTCCAGTCGGAGCATATCGGCCAGGTGGCGATAGACTACAGAGTCGGGGTAGTTGTAGCGGATGGCGTTGCGGTAGGCGGCCAGGGCACGCGGCACGTAGTTGGTGCGGCGGTAACATTCGCCCAGCTTGAAGGCGGTCTCGGCGCGCAGCTCCTTCTCAGATGAGGGCGTTCCGGCGTAGGCTTTCTTGTAGAGATTGGCGGCCTCGGTGTATTCACCCAGGGCATAGCGCTGGTCACCCTTGCGCAGACTGAGTTCAGCCCCGCAGCTGCAAAGCAACCACAGGGCTGGAACCAAGAGGTATACAGCCGTTCGTTTCATCTGTTGTAATAACGTGAAACGAGCGGCTATATTTTATTTTATGTTATAAAATACCAGGACGGGGTTGTTGAAGGCCTGGGCTTTCATTGTGTTCTCCAGTTTGGCAGAGAACTCGCTGCGCTCATCGGCCCCTTCATCGAAAAGTGTCTCGGGGAGTCCTTCAACCAGAGTTACGTATTCGCCTTTCTCAGTTACGGTGGTTGCAAACAGTCCGGTTTTTGTTCCCGAAGCTTTGAAACCGCAGTATCTGACCATTTGATCGTTGTCGTTGATGCGGCAATAGGTGGCATCCTTTCCCTTGATGAGGGAACTATACCAGAAGGAGACAGAACCTTCGGCCGCAACGGCATTGTTTATGTTCAGGATGGTTTCTGTATTGCTTAAGATGGACTGCATGAAGTCTGTTAACATGGAGTTCAGGTCATCTTCTGAGTTGATTGAATCGTATTTGGAGGAAATACTCTTGTCACCAAAGTCGAACTTACGTATGATTCTCTCTTTTTCACCTATCTTGGCCGGAATTTCCGATATGGTATTGACAGAGCCCGTTTCAAGCAGAATTCTGTGATCGGGAGTGTAATAATTCATCTCGGTGTTGTACATTAGGGATGTCAGGCCAACCTCTTTTGCTAAGCCGAGTTTCTCGCCTGTTTTTGTGCTGACGAAATAATCGGCAAACTTGCAGTCATATTCATAAGCCATTCGGCAGATGAGAGTGGAATCGTCATGCTCGGCAAAAGCTGTGAAGTCACCGCCGTCAAATGATCTCAGGAACTCCAGGTCAGGGAAGGAATAGACAAGTACATGGTTGATACCAGCGGCTCCTTTGATATAAAGGAGTTTGTTCTTGGGGGAGTATACAAAATCACCTATGCGAGTGTATTCTCCACGACCGCGGCCAACCTTGCACAGATGTGCTGTCAGTTTGCCGTCTTCAAAGATGAACAGGCTTTGTCCCTGATCGGCACGTACCAGAACTGTGGATCCGTAACATTTGATTCCGGTACAGCCGCCTATGGGCTCATCGCTTATGAGGGGAACTATCCTGACATCGGTCGTTACATCCTCAAATGCAACTTCCTGGGCCTTATCGCAATCGGTTATTGAAACAAAGTTTACAAAGGACTGGGTTTTCTTACACTCTGTGAACAGCAGGACTGTGGCTGTCATGCAAACAAATAATCTGAGGTATTTCATTTCTGTATATTTTTTAGGTTGGACTTTGATGGGTAATTCTCTTATATCACTTGTTCCTGGTACGCTTTATGGTGCCGTTTATGAACAGTGCCAATGTTCCAATCAACAGCGGTGATAAAGTGCCATTGTTAAAGGTATGATTAATTACAATCGAATGCGCGATGGGTATGGCGGACAGCACTATGCCGACAATAATTGCAATTGTATGCCGACAATAATTGCAATTGTAATAACTCTGAACAGCTTATCGGCCAGACCTTTTCTGTATCTCTCAAGGAACAGGAAGTTGACTGCAAAAGCTATGTAGATTATTACGCAACCCGCTGAGGCAAAGAATTCCATGGGGTTTATTGTGCCACCTACCGAATTATAGATTAAACCTGCGGCCAATATGAGAGTTACTATGATCAAAATGCCGAGGAAGAACCATGTCATTGCCTTTCTGAACTTTCCGGGCTCCTTGGGCTCAACCGGCATTGTGAGTTCCCTGAAGCTTACCTTCTTGGTAAAGAATCGGGTTCTGCTACCGATGGCCAATATGAATAATACCGCCATTGCTATGGATGCGCCGATGCCCATGTAGAAGTAGTTAAACACAATCCAGAAGGCAAATCCTGAACATGACAATGCGAAAGTGCTCTTAGTGTAGAACAACTCGTCGCTTAACAGCGTCCTTAGGTCAAGCTCAGAATGATCGACACTGTTCATTTTGCGTATCAGCAAGAAGTGCAGCAGAAGTTCAACAGCCAGATATATGCCAAGTATCCACATGCCGGTGGCTGTGATTTTGGGGCTGAATGCAAACATGAGAATCAATATGGGGGTGAAGGCATAGAGACTCCATGAGGTATTGAACTTGAACAATCTTGTAAAGATGCTTATGTTCTTGAGAGTAACGGTGCGGATCTGCTCGGGAGTTACGATCTCCTTGCCGTCCAGTTTCTCATCAATAAGGTGATAAGCCTGCTTCAACTCATTGAGTTCATCGAGGTTGAAAGTATTGTCTGTCATAGGATTAACGGATTAATTGTTAGACATTGATTTGAGTTGCTCCTTGATGCGGAACAGCCTGCTTGTAACGGCCGATGTCGTAAGGCCTACAATGGCTGCAATCTCATCATAACTCATACTCTCCAACCACAGAAGGATTATAGCGCGGTCAAACACTTCAAGTTTGTTGATCCTGTCGTACAGCATCTTGATCTGATGACTTGACTCATCATTTCCGGTGCTGAGGATGTCGCTTTCAATACCAAGCGGAACTGTTGGTGCTTTCCGCTTTTCGCCTCGGCTTATCGCACAGCAGGTGTTAAGGCTTACGCGCCAAAGCCAAGTCTTTACACTGCTTTCACCGCGGAATTTGGGGTACCCTTTCCAAAGATTAACCAACACTTCCTGGAAAAGGTCATCGACCTCGGCAGGATTGTCAGAGAAGAAGTAGCATACCGTATATATTGT
>CADBXO010000021.1 GCA_902798685.1 uncultured Bacteroidales bacterium | reverse complement strand
AATCCTATGCGCTTTACGATATGATCTACAGCCTCTCCGTCGGGGCCGATGAGGTCCATCGTGAGGTCATAGAGTTCAGGGGTCTCGGCTGTCCATTTCCTGGGAGCCTTTACCTTGGCGGAGAGGTTTATGGTGCTGGTTCCGTCCTTTACGCTGAACGGTCCGTTCTCCATACTGGCCACCTCACGACCATCCTTTGATACTGTGGCCTTGACCTTGTAGCCGTTGCCCTCAAGTCCGTATGAGCGTACATCCATGGCAAGCTTGAGGTCCGAATCAATGAAGTCGGGGCCGAAATCGGTTATAACCTGCCAGTCATAGATCCTGACCTTGGGGGTGGAGTAGACGGTAACGTCATCGAATATACCGGCCAGACGCCAGTAGTCCTGTCCCTCCAGATAGTATCCGTCACAGAACTTGAGCACCATTACGGCCAGTGTGTTTTTGCCACTCTTTATATAAGGCGTGATATCGTACTCGCTGGGCTCCTGTGCGCCCTCATTGTAACCTACCTGCTTTCCGTTCACCCATACGAACGATCCCGATGCCACCTTCTCAAAGCGCAGGAATACCTCACTGCCTTTCCAGTCAGAAGGTATGGTGAACTCCGTGCGGTATGCGCCGGTGGGGTTTACGTCCATGGGGACATCCGGTACACGTACGGCAAAGGGGTTGGACAGGTTCATACGGCTGCGGGCCATACGTTTCTGCTGCTCGGATGCATCGGGGGCATCCAGAATCTTCTGGAAACGCTCCAGCATGGACAGGGGCTGACCGTTGGGGAAGGGGGCCGATACGTTACGGAACATAGCCTGGCCGTATCCCTGCATCTCCCAGTTGGACGGAACCTCTATGGTGCCCCATTTGCGGTCATTGAAAGAGCTCTTGTAGAAGTTTTTGGGAACCTCAAGCGGATTCTGATACAGGTTGAACTTCCATGTTCCGTTAAGTGATATGCTGCTCTCCGGAATATGGAATGCACGTCCCGGCTCCTGATTGAGTCCGAATACTTCAAGGTTCTCTACATAGTAGGGCAGGTTCTCCATGAACTTGGGATCCTGCTCCTTAACTCCGTTACATGAACTGAGGACTATTGCCAGTCCTATAGTAATTAGGCTTAAGTTTCTCATTTGCAGGTTATTTTAGGAAACGGATATCAAAAATGCGGGGTGCCATACGGCCTTCGGGAGCGCGCAGTGTGACGCGAATCTTCTCCTTACCTTGGTAGAATCCTACCGGAACGTCATACTCCTTACGTACAATCTCAGCCTGGCCGTTTGCCGGGAACTCGGTCTCGGTAATGAACGGCATATCCTCAATGAGTATCTCAAGGGCGCGGTTCTGGAAGTTCTCACTGCCCCAGTAGCCCAGTGAGAGGCTCAGGTTTGTATTGCCGTCAGGGTAGAGGTCAAAGCTGAATGAGCCTCCGCGGCGGAATGTGCGGTAGGGCTTGTTATCCTCATTGCCGGTCATTGAGTTCTGGCTGGTCATCTTGTGGTCAGCCTCGGGCTGCTGCTCACCGGGTACGATGGCATCGACCGTGCGGCGGTCAAGTTCCAGGGCTGCGGCTTCATCGGCCTTGATCTTATCGAGCATCTTGCCATAATCTTCCTGGCTGAGTGAAAGGAAGTAGATGGCGTAGCGGCTGTCATGCAGGCTGAAGAAGGGCTCAAGTTCCACGTTCTGGAAGCGGCTGTTGTCAAACAGGGCTGTTGCATCGTAATGGAGCGGCTTACCCTGAATGGGCTTGAGCGCGCTTACCTTATTCTCAATCTGTGACTCTGAACCTATCATTATAGGTGTCTCGGCTACGGGAACCAATGATCCGTGGGCAATGTGACTCCAGCGGCCGTCATCGGCTACCAGACCGGCCAGATCCTGATTTCCAGTGCGGGCTGCCAGAACAATGGGACCGTGCTTTATGGCCAGATATTCGGTCTCATGGTCAAGCGGTTCAATGGTGTTCTGCATTGGCAGACTGATCTCTACCACATCACCGTTCTTCCATTTGCGCTCAATAGCTACGTATGATGAGGGTTGTGCGCCTGCTGCAACCTCCTTGCCGTTAACCTTGATGCTGAAGTCCGATGTAGTCCACTCCGGGCAACGGACCATGAGGCGGAACTTGCGTTTCTTCTTGAGGTTTATGGTGAGTTTTGAAGATTCGGAGTAGGGGAACTGTGTCTCCTGTGTTATGGTAGCCTTGTTTTCGGGCCAGGTCAGGCGTGATGCCACGAACAGGTTCACGCGCAGTTCATCGGCCCCGTTATGTGTGTAGATGAATTCTCCGTACTTGCCGTGGTTCTCCATTCCGGTACCTACGCAGCACCACATGCCCTCGTTGACTGCTGAGTAGACGCGGTAGTGTGCGGGGCGCAGCGGTGTGAAATAGACGTAACCGCCGTGCTCGGGATGCTGGGTTGAGAGGATATGGTTGAACATGGCCTTCTCATAGAAATCGGCATACTCGGCCTTGGGATCCATGGCAAAGAGGAACTCGGTAAGCTTGAGCATGTTGTTGGTGTTGCATGACTCGGGGCCCTCACGGTGCTCCACGTAACTCTTGTAGTCCGATGCAGCCGGAAAGTGCTCGCTGCGGCTGTTTCCGCCTATTACTACAGAGCGGTGGTTGGCGACGCGGTCCCAGAAGAACTCTGCAGCCTTGCGTGCGCGTTCATCATTATCAAGTGCGGCCACGCGCGCGTAACCTACGGCCTTGGGCACCTGTGTATTGGCGTGCTTGTTGTCCAGGTTGTCGTTGCCATCGGCCATATTCTCGAATATATCCTTGTGGCGGAAACGCTTGGCTGCCTCTATGTACTTGCGGTCACCGGTTATCTGGAAGGCGTCGGCAAATACCTCGTTCATACCTCCGAACTCGGTTCCGGTCATCTGCTCCATCTGGTTATCGTCAAGTCCGGAGATAATGTCCAGACCCCAGTCGCAGAACTTTATGAACATATCCTTGGCCTTCTCAATGCCGGCATACTGCCACGCGTCGCGCAGGCCTGCATAGGTCTTGTGTACATTATACCATGGAACCCACGCGCGGCGGAAGAGTCCGAAATCACCGTTCTTGAGGTTGTTCCAGAGTTCCTTGCTGTTGGGTACACCGCCTACGTAACCGTTTCCGTTGGCGTTCTGGCAGCGCTCCAGCTCATCAATCATATAGACCAGGCGGTCATAGCACTCCTTGTTGCCGGTTGCGGCATAGTGTATGGCCAGGGCCGATACATAATGACCTCCTACGTGGCCGTCCAGTCCTTCCCAGTTGGGGAAAAGCTCGGCTTTCTTGGGCAGTCCGGCCTCTTTGAGGTAGGGCGCCAGCAGACGGTCGGTGTCATATTCAAGCAGTACCTTGACATTAAGGTCCATAGCGTGCTTGAACGGGCCGTCCAGAAGTTCTACCTGATTGAGGTTGAATGTGTTGTGATACAGTTTGTCCTGAGCCGTGGCAACAGACAGAGTCAGGACCAGTGCGATTGTAATGACAGTTCTTTTCATATTGGGTAGTAATTGTAAGATTATTATTTAGCAGGGAAACGGGTCTTGAGTTCCTCACTGAACCAGTATTTCCACATTTCGCGGTCATGACCTCCGTTGAAGACCCATGAATGAACCTTTCCGCCGCGTTTCCTTATGTCCTTGAGCAGGTTGGGGAAGTAATCATCCATTCCGACCTCCTCTTTGATTCCCCAACATATTCTGTAAGATGTCTCAGATGACAGCATTCCGTAATCCTTGATATCTGAGAATACGGGTGAATAGCACCAGTACTCACTGATCAGTCCCTGGTTACGCAAGCTGAGTGTAATACCGTAATCGGCACTGTTTGATGTGCCGAAGAATATCCTGTCGGCGGCCGATTCGGATACCGGAGCCTCCTTTTCTATATAAGGTATGAATTCATCCACAAAGAATTTGTTGTGATTCTCGAACAGTTGGGCCAGGGTGTTGTCATTTTTGGCCAGAGCCTCAACATATTCAGCATTACGGTATGATACCTTATATCCCGGAACTGACATCTTGTTCTCATATGAGCATGCTATGACTACGGGGCTGATGGCTTTTAAGCTGATCAGAGAGTCCATCATGCTTTTAAAGTTGCAATCCTTGAATACAAGTCCGTCGGCCATATAGATAACGGGCAGTTCATCTTTGGCTTTGATACCCTGGGGCAGATAGATACCTCCTTTTCTGACTGAACCGTCATGGCATTTGATCTCAAACTCCCTGAATTCGGATGTCGAAGCCTTTTCTTCATTACAGGAAACGGCCATCAGAAGCATTAAAAATGAACTGAGAAGTATGAATATCTTTTTCATAATCAAAATGAGTGTTATTGTTATTTAAAAACGTCCAGTACAAAGGTAGAAAATATTGTTGTGATTAAACCATGAGCCACATTTTTAATCCAAATGTAAATTATTTGTTAATTTGTCAATTTCACATTTAACCAAGCGTCAATTGTAATATAGTAAAGGTGTATTTCCATAAGTGTGCATACAATCAAAACAAAAAATAACTACAATCAAATGAAAAGAATTGCCACTCTGCTTGCTTTTCTGGCGACTTCA
The DNA here is from genome assembly GCA_902798685.1 of uncultured Bacteroidales bacterium. Lineage (GTDB taxonomy): Bacteria > Bacteroidota > Bacteroidia > Bacteroidales > Bacteroidaceae > Colenecus. Next base: position 49,511 of record CADBXO010000021.1, on the reverse strand, counting down.
GCCACAGCGCTGTTCGCACAGAATCTATCGGTAAAAGGTACAGTCTACGATTTCGACTCGGCTGAGCCTCTTTATCCCGCTAATGTGTCGATCTATCAGATTTCAGGAACTGACTCCACTTTCATCGGTGGTGCTTCAACTGAAGAAGACGGCTCATTCGTAGTTGCCAACCTCAAGGCTGGTAACTATGTAGCACATGTAACCTTCATCGGTTATGATGATGCAAATAAGAATTTCACACTCAGATCCGGTTCAACAACAACTGATCTTGGTAAGATTACCATGAGAGGTGGTCAGATGCTGGAAGAGGTTGCCATCTCAGCTGTTGTGGCAAAGGTACAGATGATCAATGATACCGTTATGTTCAACAGCGCAGCCTACAAACTTCCTGAGGGCTCATCTGTTGAGGACCTTATCCGTAAGCTTCCTGGCGTACAGATTGGCAGTGACGGTAACATCACCGTTAACGGTAAGTCAGTATCAAGAATCCTTGTTAACGGTAAGGAGTTCTTCAATGATGATAAGACCGTTGCTCTGACACAGCTCACAGCCGATATGATCGAGAAGGTCAAGGCTTATGAGAAGCAGAGTGACCTGGCCCGTCAGACCGGTATTGACGACGGTGAGGAAGAGACAGTGCTCGACCTCCAGGTTAAGAAGGGTATGGCCAAGGGTTGGTTCGGTAACCTTTCAGTCGGTGGCGGTGCTCCTCTTGAGAAGGAGGGCTTTGATGTAGCAGCACTCTACCAGGTTAACGCTTCACTTAACCGTTTCGATGAGGACAAGCAGTTCACAATTATGGGTTCTGCTAGCCAGTCTTCAGGCGGTATGGGTGGCTTCGGCGGCATGCGTATGGGCGGCGGTGTCGGAATGGGCATGGGCGGCATGGGCATGGGCGGCGGCTTCGGCGGCATGATGGGCGGCGGAGGCGGCGTCAACAAGAGCTACTCAGCCGGTGCCAACTTCGCTATGAACCTTGGTAATGAGGTTTCTTCAGACAACTATCAGTATGAGCTTGGTGGTAGCGTAAACTGGAGCCACAGTGACAACCAGTCAAGTTCAAAGACCAACTCATGGAATGCATATACCAGCACCGAGACCTGGAGCCGTAATGTAAGTGCTAACGGAAGCGGTAGCAACAGCATCAGTGCTCAGATGCGTATTGAGTGGAATAAGGACAATTACACCAGCTTGCTTTTCCAGCCTCAGTTCTCATACAGTGAGTCGGACAGCTGGAGCGAGTCACAGCAGGCTCAGTTCAGAAGCGATCCTTGGAAGATAATGTCAGATCCTCTTGATACAGCTACTATCTACAATAGAGCTAACTATCCTTATGAGCAGTTTGACATTGATCCTGCAAGTCTTGACCCTGTAGCTGATTTCGTTGATTCTCTCTATGATTATTACAACAAGGCTATTTGGAACACTCAGAACAGTGCAAACAACAGTCTTAGCAAGAGCACATCGGCCAGCGGTAACATTCAGTTCGTAAGACGTTTCGGAAACCGTGGACGTAACGTATCAGTTCGTGGTACTTACAACCTGAGCCACTCAGAGAGCGAGCAGAAGCAGCGCAATGACCAGACTTACTACTATACTCCGGTTCCCACTCAGAATCTGATCAGAAGATTCAATGACAATCCCAGTGACCGTAACAGCTACAATATTCAGGCTACCTATTCAGAGCCTATAGCAACCGGTACATATCTGCAGTTCAGCTATCAGTATGCATACAGCGAGCAGAACAGTGACCGTGCTACTTATAATGTTCCTGATGCAAACTTCGGTCTGAATAACTACTGGGATTACACAACCAATCCTGCTGATAGGGATACACTTCAGAGTACAAACTCTTACTATTACAACTACGACCAGACCATTCAGTTGCAGTTCCGTAAGAATGCTACAGACCAGTCATATAACTTCACAGTAGGTTTGTCAATCCTGCCTCAGCACTCAAAGATGAACTACACTGGTATGGGTCTTAAGGATACACTCCTGGAGCGCACAGTATTCAACTGGACTCCTACAGTACAGTTCCGTTACAGAGTTACCCGTCAGGAGCAGATCAACATCCGTTATAACGGACGTTCAAGCCAGCCCTCAATGCAGCAGTTGCTTCCTATCCGTGATGACAGCAACCCGTTGAGAATATCAAGCGGTAACCCCGGTCTGAAGCCTACTTTCAACAACAACTTGAGTTTGGGTTATCAGAAGTACAATCCTGTAACAATGGGTAGCTTCAACACCACTATAAGCGTGAGCAACACCATGCGTCAGATTACCAACAAGTCTATCCTACTTGAGAATGGTGGTAGTGAGAGCTTACCTGTCAACATGGATGGTTTCCTGGCTAACTGGGATGCAAACCTGAATCTTACTTACAACTACACATTCCCCGATGACCGTTACTCAATCATGAGCAATACAACCGGTAGCTTCCGGCATCAGGAAGGTTGGGCTTCTGAGCTGAATCAGGAGGCTAAACTGAGAACAACCAAGACAATCGGTGCAAATGAGAGCCTGTCAGCTGAGTACCGTGATGACTATCTGACTATCTCTCTTGACGGTAGCCTGCGTTATCAGCACTCAACCAATGATATTGATCCCAGCCGTAACATGGATACATATGATTACAGCTACGGTACCAGTGTCATGGCTTACATTCCTTGGAGAAACATGCGTCTGGGTTCTGACCTGAACATGAACAGCCGTCGTGGTTATGATGGTGACATGAACAGAGACGAGCTTATCTGGAACGCTTCAATGTCATTCTCATTCCTGAAGGGTAATAAGGCTAGTCTGTCACTTGCAGCTTATGATATCCTGCACCAGCGCAGTACTATCAGCCGTTCAATGAGCGCTACTTCACGTAGTGATACAGAGAGCAAGAATATCACCAGCTACTTCATGGCAACTCTGACCTATCGTCTGTCACTTATGGGTGACCGCAACTCACGTGCTCAGCTCCGTGGTAACATGGGCGGCTTCGGCGGCGGATTTGGCGGCGGCATGGGCGGCTTCGGCGGCGGCATGGGCGGTGGTATGCCTATGGGCGGCGGCGGCTTCGGCGGCGGCATGGGAGGTCGTTTCTAATCCTCTCCACAGATATTGAATCAGGGAATCCATTCGGGTTCCCTGATTTTTTTATTAGGTGAAAAAGTCTATAGGGGGATTCTGGACAATGCCCTCCCAAGCCAATGGCTTGGGCCCCTCCCACTGGTCACGCGTGGGTGCGAGAGTCCTGAATCCCCCTATAGACTTTTGGAAGAAATAAGGTTGCCCAAAGTGGACAACCTTATTTTGTGGAGTGGAGAAAGAACCAGTCGAAAACTCGACTGGTTCTTGAATGGCTTTATTTTGCAGGAGTCAGCTTGATGATTCCGATTGAGTTTTCGGGCAGTGTTACTTGGAACTGCTTTTTGATGGTGCCGTAGTTCTTGGTGTGGGGGACTACTGCTTCGGTGTATGATACACGGTTACGGTTTCCTCCGAAGCCTCCGAAGGGACCGGGACGGCCTCCGGTGAGAGCTTGAGCTTGGGGCTGTGCTCCGGCGTAGGTGTTCTGGTCTCCCTGATTCTTGATCTTGGTGTCGTGTGAGGAGATGAACTCTACTGTGGCGGTGTATTTCTTGCGGTTCTGGCCTTTACCCATGTTTATGGTGAGTTCTTTGTCTACTGCCTCAGAGTTTACGAACTTGATGTAGATCTCACCGGTGTTGGTGTCGACGGTGGGTGAGGTGTAGATGCTTGCATCGGCCTCGGCTCCGTTCATTACGTCGGTCATCTGGAAGGCGCGGTTACCGGCCTCTGAGAAGAGCTTCTGGTAGTAGTAGTTGGTGGTGCGCCACAGACCGCGGTTATCGAACCAGATGAGGTTGGAGTTCCACTTGTTGAAGCCTTTCTTGCAGAACAGCGGTGCGTAGGCTGCCATTACAACCATATCGGAGTTGCGCTCCAGGCTGGTCCAGTATGCGGCCTCGGCCATTGCAGACGCATAATCGTTGTTGCTGTTGTTGTTTGCGAACTCACCTACGAATACGCGGGTGGGGCGGTTGCGGTCATAGGTCAGGCCGTCGGCTCCGCGAACCTTATCGGCATTATAGCGGTCACCGTTGGTGTAGAACCACTGGTTGTTGCGGTAGTAGTGCTCATCGACAACGGTGTTCTGATACTTCTCATCAATTTCATGCATGTTGGCGTTGAACTCGGGACCGTCAGCGGCAGAACCTGCGGTAGAGACGATGATGATATCCGGGTACTTTGCCTGCACCTCTTTATATATGATGTCAAAACGCTCCCAGAACTCCGGTCCCTTGTTCTCGTTACCGATGCCCAGGTACTTGAGGTTGAAGGGCTCGGGATGTCCCATATCGGCACGCATCTTGCCCCACTTGGTGTCTGTGCCGCCGTTGCAGAACTCTATGAAGTCAAGGGCGTCACATACAAATATGTCGTGGAAACGCTTGCGGTCGGCCTCGGTCTCTAGCGGAGCAATGTACTGATGGCCTGCAAACTGGCAGGTTACGCCGTTGTTGAGAACGGGCAGGGGAGTTGCTCCAAGTGACTCTGCCATAAGCAGATACTCATAGAATCCTACGTACTGTGATGTCCAGTAACCCCAGTGGTTGCGGAATCCTATACGCTCCTCCTCGGGGCCGATGGAGTTTTTCCAGAAGGGCTGGCCGAAGTAGTTGGTACCCTCACTGGCGCATCCGCCGGGGAAGCGCATGAATGTGGGGTGCAGATCAGCCAGAGCCTGCATCAGATCCTTGCGGAAGGGGCCGAATTTGCCATCCTGCCAGAGCTGTGAAGCCTCGGGGAGCAGTGTTACGTAGTCAAGCCAGAATGTACCGGCTGCATCGGCCATGATGCTCAGACGGCTGTCAACAGAGCGTTCGGCCTTGAGTTGGCTGGTGTATTTCTGCCAGTCGTTCTTGAGGCCTGATATGGTAATTACGTTTGAGTTTGCCTGTCCGTTTGCATCCTCAAGGCAAACCTTGATGGTTCCGGGATATGACTGACCGGCCAGATAGAGGGTAAGGTCGTAGCTTACACCCTGTACGGCGGGGATAGAGGCCTTCTGGGTGTTGTTTGAGTAGTAGCCGCGGCGGTCATTGGGGGCTGTGCCGTAACCGTTGGCTGCTATTCCGAATCCACTGCCTATGGTGTCAATGTCAAACTTGACGCTGTACTGGGCGTAGCGTAGCTCATCGTCATACTTATCGTTGGGATCAAAGTCGTAGTAACGTTTTAGGTCCTTGACCAGAGGCTTGTCGGCAACTGCGTGAGCCTGACCTACAGCGCCTTCACCTTTCAGGACTGTCCAGCCAAAGAATACAGTGTCTGAATATGAGAACTCTTTCTGCTTGTCACGTGCGGGTGCATCGGGCACATTGTATGCCTGGAATGAGTGGTTCTGGATAAGCTGTGCGCAGATACCGCCGTCAAGTGACTGGTTGATGTCCTCAAAGAAGATACCTGACAGAGTGGGGCTTACCTCGATTCCAAGACCCTTCTTCTTGAGGTTCAGGGTAACTGAACGCTCCTGGACGGGCTTGAATCCCTGCAGCTGCAGCATCTTCTCGGCCATACGGTAACCCATAAGGCGCATACCCTCGGTGCTGAAATGGAACTGGTCACCGGTGCTCTCGCAGCCCAGTGATGAGATTACGTAACCGTTCTTCATGACCTTGGGAAGGTTAGCCAGAACAACCTCGTTGAATGCAGCACAAACGCCGCCCTGCTCAGCCTGCTTGAGCTCACCGGCAAGCAGAGGTATCTCGTCGGGGTTCAGACCCAGGTCGGCGCACAGGTCATCATGGATCTTCTTGAGGCGTGCGCACCACTGGTCATCGTCGGGGTTGGATTCACCCTGATGTACCAGCATACCCTTTATGACACCGCTCTTCTGAGCGATCTTGGCCATATCGACAATGCGCTGATAGCAGTTCATATCATACTCCTTGGCCATATTCACAAGCCAGTTGCGGCTGGGATCGGCGGCCTCCATTGCAAGGTACTCCTCGCAGGCATCCTTGTCCCAGAGTTCCAGCTTGGCGCCGGCTACAGAGACGTTGATTACACCTACACGGTACTGCTCGGGGAGCTCCTCAATCATCTTGCGGCCAAAGAAATCGACCGGACCCATGTTGTTGCTCTGACGGCAGATAGGGGGTGTTGCGGTATACCATTCACCTTTTACGCGGTTGTAACGCGGCATATCCACGGCCGATACAAACTGGAAACGGGGATCGTTCCAATCCTTGTCCTGATCAGCCGGAGTGGCGCCGGCCTCCATGTTGGACTGGCCAAAGCACAGGTAAATGAAGAAATTGGGATCAGGCGTCTGAGCCTGGAGCGACAAAGCCGTAAAGACTGTTGCCGCGAAAAGCAATAGTTTTGTTTTCATACAGTTAATAGGGTTATTTATTGTCCTTTGATGTTTCCTGATTCTCTTTTTCCTCCTGTTCCAAGGCCTTCTGGCGGGAATTGTTCTCATGGAAAAGGAATGATGACGCCAGTACCAGAATGACTATCACGGTAACCAGTGCCGATACCCATATCAGTCCTACGCCAACGGCAATTCCTATGATACTGGTTGCGAATATGCTGGCCGCGGTCGTCAGACCGGACACGTCGTACTTATTCTTTATAATAAGGCCGGCGCCGATGAAACCGATACCGGTAACCACCTGGGCTGCAATTCGGCCCGGATCACCGTTAATGAGGTTCAGGTTGGTCTGGCAAATCCAGATGGATGCGAGAGTAGCCAGGGTAGATGCCATGCAGATTAGCATGAAAGTTCTTACTCCTGCGGGATGCTTGTGAATATATCGTTCAACACCTATGCAGCAGCCAAACAGGGCGCTTATAAGGATTCTGGTTACGGCAATACTTTCGGTCAGCATATTAGTAGGTCTTATCTATTTGCAAAAATAATCTAAGATTCTTATCTTTACAAACAATTACTAATCGCATTATGAGAAAGATATTCGTAGCGTTGTCAGTGTTGTTGCTGGCATTCAGTGTTAAAGCTCAAATCATAAAAAGGGACCAGGTCAATGCCGATAACCTGAAGAAGATGGCAGGTTCGGTTTATGCATACCAAGCTCCCACTGAACCTCTCACACCGGCTCCCAAAGGCTTCAAACCCGTATATCTGACACATTTCGGCCGTCACGGCTCACGTTTCCTGGACAATGCGTCCAACTACGACCGCCCGTACAATATCCTGAAGGAGGCCGATGATGCCGGCGCCCTGACTGATTTCGGCAAGGACGTGTTGCGCCGCGTGGAGATAATCCGTGCCGAGGCCGACCAACGTGCAGGTGACCTTACCCCCAAAGGCATGCAGCAGCATCGTGACATAGCACGCCGTATGGTGGAGAACTATCCTGAACTCTTTACGAACGATAAGATTATCATGGCCCGTTCCACCACATCACACCGCGTGCTGGTGAGTGAGTATTCGGCCCTGATGCAGATTCTGCGCATGCGTCCCAAGATCAAGACTGACTATGACTCCAGCAACCACGACGAGCCCTGGATGTATACCGAGGATAAGGCCGTATCGGCCCATAAACGTAAGATCAGCGCAGCGGTATCGGAGTTTAACCAGCGTCACACACATCCGGAGCGCCTTATGAGTGCCCTGTTCAAGGATCCCGAGTACATCAAGACTGCAGGCGGACGTGACCAAAGTGGAAGCCTATATTCATCACTTTACGATGTGGCTTCATATGCTCAGGGATCGGACCCCGGTGTTGACCTTGATGACGTGTTTACCTATGATGAATGGTATGACTTGTTCCTTATGAACAATATGCGTTGGTACTCACAGGCCGGCTTTTCACCTCTTACAGACAATGTGATTCCTTACGGCCACTGTGTAACTCTGCAGAACTTCATTGATTTTGCCGATGAGGCACTGGCCGGTAACGGTGTCAGCGTGATGCTGCGTTACGGTCATGAGGTTACACTTATGTCATTCTTCTCACTTTTGGACCTGAACGGTTCCGGATACAGCACCGATGATCTGGAGAGCGTAGCCGACCATTGGACTGCATACAATCTGGCTTATATGGGCGGTAACGTACAGTGGGTATTCTTCCGCGACAAGAAGGGTGAGGTGATTGTCAAGTTCCTGCTCAATGAGAAAGAGGCTACACTGCCCGAAACCGTTCCGTTCTACACTGACGCCAAGGGCAAGGAACAGCGCCCGTACTACAAATGGGAGGACGTACGTAAATTCTACCTGGCAAAGATTGCATACTGGGAGGATTTCAAGGCTCATGATGATACACCCGTCGAGGAGACTCCCCGCCGCAGTTACCGTCAGGAGATCAGTACGAGTTCAAACTAACCAAGTAACCCTAATATTAACCTTATGAGAATTGCTAAAGTATTGGCCGTAGGGGCAGTGGTACTGTCGCTGACGGCGTGCGGAAGCGGAAACTCCAAGTATGAGTATCCCTTCCAGAACCCCAATCTCAAGATTGAGAAACGTGTCGAGAACCTTCTGTCACTGCTTACTCCCGAGGAGAAGGTAGGCCTGATGATGAACGGTTCAATCTCTATTGACAGCCTTGGCATTCCTGCCTACAACTGGTGGTCAGAGGCTTGCCACGGTATCTGCATGAACGGTGCTACCGTATTCCCGCAGGCAATTGCACTTGCCGCTACATTTGATGATGCTCAGCAGTATGAGGTTTACACCGCTGTGTCCGATGAGGCCCGCGCACATTGGAACACATCGGACCACAACCAGTTCGGTAAGACACGCGCTACAGGCGGTGCATGGCATCAGGGACTTTCATTCTGGTGCCCCAATATCAATATCTTCCGTGATCCGCGTTGGGGACGTGGTCAGGAGACAAGCGGTGAGGACCCGTACCTGACCGGTAAGATGGGTACCGCTCTTGTCAAGGGTATGCAGGGTGACAATCCCAAGTACTACAAGACACATGCCTGCGCCAAGCACTACGCCGTTCACAGCGGACTTGAGGCTGACCGCCACCGCTTTGACGTAAGCGTATCCATGCGTGACCTCTGGGAGACATACCTGCCTGCATTCAAGACTCTGGTAACCGAGGCTAACGTTCAGGAGGTTATGTGTGCCTACAACCGTTATGAGGGCGAGCCCTGCTGCGGCAGCGACCGTTTGCTCACCGACATACTGCGCAACAAGTGGGGATTCAAGGCTCTGGTCGTATCGGACTGCGGTGCCATCAACAACTTCTACACACGCGGCCAGCATGAGACCCATGAGAATGCCACCGATGCAAGTATAGACGCAGTCCTGTCAGGAACCGATATTGAGTGCGGTACCAGCTACAACGCTCTGGTTCAGGCAATGAAGGATGGTAAGATCAATGAGGCCGATATCGACGTATCTCTGCGCCGTATCCTGCGCTCACGTTTTGAGCTGGGCATGCATGATCCCGTCGAGATGGATCCCTGGAAGGATCTGGGTGCCGATGACATAAGCAGCCCCGCACACGCCGCTCTGGCTCATAAGGCTGCCGACGAGGCTATGGTTCTGCTCAAGAACCAGGGCAACATTCTGCCTCTTAAGAAGGAGGGTCTGACAATTGCAATTGTAGGTCCCAATGCTGACAACGTATCAATGCAGTACGGTAACTACAACGGTACTCCTACACGTGAGAACCAGATTTCAATCCTGCAGGCTATCCGTGCCAAGGCTCCTAACGCCAAGATCATCTACGAGCGTGGTTGCGAGCTGGCCGATGACTACCTGACCGTTAACCATCTGGGTGACCTGAACAACGGTCGCGGACTCTATGCAGAGTTCTGGAACAACACCACCATGAGCGGTAAGGCTGTAAATGCAGGCTTCTACAATGAGATCAACATGCGCACCATGGGTGACTACCGTTTTGCCGACAATGTTGAGATGACCAACTTCTCAGCCCGCATGACTGGTACCTATGTTGCTGACTTTACAGGTGACCTGAGCTACAACCTGCGTGGTAATGATACCTGGAAACTGATTGTGAACGGTAAGGTTATTGCCGAGCAGAAGCAGGCTGTACAGGGTCGTGGCGGATTCGGTCGCGGCATGCAGACACAGGCTCCTTCATTCAAGGTTGTCAAGGGCCGTACCTATAACATTGAGCTCCAGTACACCAAGGGTGAGACAGGTTCAGCATATCTGACATTCGAGCTCAGCCAGCGCAAGCTTGCTGAATTCAACTCAGTTGCACAGAAGGTTAAGGATGCCGATGTAATCATCATGGTATCAGGTATCTCAGCCCGTCTTGAGGGTGAGGAGATGCGTGTAAACTATGAGGGATTCTCAGGCGGTGACCGTACCAAGATCGAGCTGCCTAAGGTTCAGCTGAACCTGCTTGAGGCTATGTACAAGACCGGCAAGCCCGTCATTCTGGTTAACTGCTCAGGATCTGCAATAGGATTCGGTGCTGTTGAGAACCAGTATCAGGCACTGCTGCAGGCATGGTACGGCGGTCAGGCCGGTGGTCTGGCTGTGGCCGATGTACTGTTCGGTGACTACAACCCTGCAGGCCGTCTGCCGGTTACCTTCTACAAGAGCACAGATCAGCTGCCCGACGTAGAGGACTACAACATGGATCACGGCTTCACATACCGTTACTTCAAGGGTGAGCCTCTGTACGCATTCGGTTACGGTCTGAGTTACACCACATTCTCATATGGTGAAGCAACCCTGTCAAAGCAGAGCATCAAGGCCGGCGGTACAGTCGATATCACTGTTCCTGTTACCAATACCGGTACGATGGATGGCGATGAGGTTGTTCAGATCTACATCAAGTCACTTGACAATCCTGCAGCTCCCATCAAGTCTCTCAAGGGATTCAAACGCGTGAATATCCCCGCAGGCCAGACCGCTCAGGTTAAGATCACTCTTGAGCCCAAGGCATTCGAGTACTATGATGAGAAGATTGACGAACTGTCAGCAATGCCGGGCCGTTACAAGATTCTGTACGGTCCCTCATCGCTCGACAAGGATCTCAAATCCCTTGACTTTACAGTCAAGTAAAAAAGAAAGCCGATTCAAACGAATCGGCTTTCTTTTTATTTAGTGTCAACTTGCAGTCTCAACTCTCTAAACGGTCGGGTAGGATCGTTGGTGGTTAGGTTGATGGAGCCTAGAGTGGCGTTGTGGGGGATGGTGGAGTTGGTGATGGCTACTGTGACTTTGAGTTCCTTGCCGGGCTTGATTACCTGACCGGTCTCAATGCTGATTGCCGTGCCTTCCATAGGCTCTACGTCGCGGAAAATGAGGTCGGCATTACCGGTGTTGCCTATAATGATGGTCTTCTTGTAGATCTTGCCGGGTGCCTTCTCTCCAAAGTCCACGTAGGAGGGCTCAATTCTCATTACGGGTTTGTATTTGTCCTCCTGTGAGAGTTTCTCAATCCTTAAGGCGTTCACCGGAATGGGTACCTGGCTTTTGACTCCGTCAACTACAACCCAGACGGTGTCACGGGCCATTCCAAAGTGGTTTTTGCCTTTGCCTATCTCATATGTGATACGGATGCTGGCAACATCCTGCGGAGTTACTATTTCGGGGCACTCTACGGTCATTCCGTTGCGGTTGCCGGTGGTTACGACTGACAGTTTCGCGGTCTTGTCACCCACGTTTGCAACCCTTACTATCCTGGTTACTTTCTCACCCTGGGTAATGTATCCGAAGGTGCAGTTCTTGGCGTTGGTCTTAACGGTTCCGGCCAGCAGGTGAGGGTATATCTGCTCCAGTCCCATGGGGATGGGATTGACATCGGCCGATATCATAAGGCTGGCGTAGTTGCGGCGGTCCTTGGTGAATACCTCGACTTCACGCAGTACTCTGCCTTCGGTGCGTGACGGGTCAAACGCAACGGTAAGTTCGCCGTATTCACCGCCAGCAACGGGTTGGGTGGAGTAGAGTACGGTGGTGCAGCCGCAACTGGTGGATACGTTGTCAATCTGTATGGGGTCCTTTGATATGTTTACGAACCTGAAAGTGTGCTGTACGACACCATCGGCCTCGTTTATCTGGCCGAAATCCCACTCGTAGGTCTCGAATACCAGGGCCGAGTTGAGTTCCTCCTGCGCCTGGGCGGCAAGACTGAATGAGAATGCAAATAGTGTGGTCAGTAAGGCTTTGGCTTTCATAATCAGTAGTAGTTTCTTTCGTGTTTTATTGTTGTCATCGGTCCGTGACCGGGATAAACTATCGTGTCGTCGGGCATGGTGAGCAGTTTGGTTCGGATGCCGTCCATAAGTGCCTGATGGTTGCCGTCGGGGAAATCTGTGCGTCCGTAGCTGCCCTGGAAGATGACATCACCGGTAAATACGCAATTCTGCTCCTTGTTCCAGAATACCAGACTGCCGGGCGAGTGGCCGGGAACATGCAGTACGTGAAGGGTGGTGTTGCCAAACGTTACGGTATCGCCTTCGTTGAGTACGTTCTCGGGGTCGATGGGGTTTACGTGACCGTCGTAGTTGATTCCGAATACAGACAGCCTGGCCGACATGGTCTTTATCCAGGGCATATCCAGGTCATTGGCTAGTGCCTTTACACCGTATGTCTCCTCGACAAAGAGATTGCCGAAAACGTGGTCAAAGTGCAGATGTGTGTTCAGAAGCAGCTTTACGGTAAGTCCGTTATCGCGGATGAAAGCAGCCAAAGTCTCGGTCTCGCCGGGATAGAAGCAGCCGGGGTCGATGATTGCAGCCTCCTTGGTCTCATCCCATATGACATAGGTGTTGACCGGAAGGAAGTTGAATTCAAAGCATTTGACTTCCATTATATCTGCACGTATACGGTTTTCTTGTCCTTAAAGAACTCCTCCTGGAAGTATCGGCTTATCTCGGTAATCTCGGCCACCTTCTTGAACTTGGCGGTCTCGGTGCTCAGGTCTCCGCCCTTGAGGCAGATCACACCGTTGGGATAGGCGTTGCGTTGTGTCTTCCGGTCAAGCATATGTCCTGCTACCTGACAAAGGTCGGGCAGGGGCATAACGCCGCGTGACAGTATGAATTCATACTTGTCCTTGTCCTCCTCGGCGCGCTCATGGCGGCAGATTACATTCTTGAGACCTATCTGGGCAGCAATATCCTGAGCTACACGTACCTTCTTGCCGATGCTGTCTATGAGAGTGAAGCTGCACTCGGGAAACAGGATGGCCAAGGGTATTCCGGGCAGTCCGCCACCTGTGCCGACATCGGCCAGACGCGTATTGGGCACAAACTTGATGACCTTGGCGATAGCCATGGAATGGAGTATGTGATGCTCGTACAGATTGTCAATATCCTTGCGTGATATGACGTTGATCTTGCTGTTCCAGTCGGTATATAACGGACCGAGAGCCTCCAGCTGTTCATACTGGAGGCTCGTCAGATCCGGAAAATATTTCCTTATTAATTGCATTTACTTGAGGTAATAGGTAACTGTGGTTACAACACGTACGTTCTTGATCCACGGAGTGTTGCTGTCGCGGTCGTAGATTGAGAACTGGCCCTGAGATGCGGTCTGGATCTTACCCAGCTTTGAGCCTGAATCATCGGCAAACTTCTGGGCAACTTCACGTGCGTTGCGTGTGGCAACCTCGACCATCTGAGGCTTCAGTTCGTTCAGACCGTTGAAGTCATACTGGGTCTGATGCTCGTAGTCGTTACCGCTGATGGCGATGCCTTTCTTGAGCAGCTCGCCCTGCTTGAGGATGAGCTGGCGTACAAGCTCGACATTGCTTGAGCTTACGGTTACAACCTGCTGCATCTGATAACGGTATGCAATGTACTCGTTCGAGTAACGGTTGGCACTGCGGTCATATACGGTGGGAGCAGCAATGCTGATCTCGCTCTCCTGAACTCCGCCTTCCTTAAGGAACTTCACGATCTCCTTACTCTTGTTGTCCATAGTGGAGTAGAGCTTAACAAGGTCATTATCAACATCCTGGATAACCAGGGGCCAGATAACGTGGTCGGCCATAACCTCCTGAGTGGCAAGACCTTTTACATTTACAACACGTTTTGTGCCGGTAAACTTTCCGACAGCAAGGATAATGCAGACACCCAGTGCCAGCAATCCCCAGAAATTGGTAGAATTCTTCATAACGCTTGTACTATTGGAAAATTAATTATTCAAGGTGTAAAGTTAGATATTTTTTTATCATATTTGCAAAAACGGTACTGATTGCTAACCTTATTACAACCAATATGAAAAAGATTATCAAATGGACTATTGCCGGCGTAGCTATGGCTCTGACCGGCATTTCGGCACAGGCCCAGCACACATTTGCCAACCCTCTTGACGTAGTTGTGGGTAATGAACGCGCCGTTCGCGGCGGAGAGCCTGTAGTCATTATCTATGAGGACAATTACTTCCTCTTTGTTTCTCACAGACGCGGCTATTGGTATTCGGCCGATTTCCGAGACTGGACCTATGTTGACGCTCCCGGTTATCCTGCCGGCGTTGTATCGGTCGTAGAGATGGACGGCAAGCTGATAGGCTGCTCCATGAACAACCGCAACGTCTATCGCGCCATTGACCCCTACAAGGGAGAGTGGGAGAAGATAGGAGAGCTCTCAAGCGACCGTTACGGTGATGCCAACATGTTTGTGGACGATGACGGACGCCTCTATATGTACTTTGGCTGGTCACAGATCATGCCGTTCCATGTAGTGGAGCTGGATAAGGAGACATTCAAGGAGAAGGCCGATCCTACACCGCTGTTCTGGAGCGATATCAAGAACCACGGTTTTGAGGTTCGCAAGCCTGAGGATGTGATCTATTCAATCTTCAATGGCCGTCGCGAGTACGGTCCCGAGGAACTCCCCTGGATTGAGGGTCCCTACATGATCAAGCATAACGGCAAGTACTATCTGCAGTACGCTGCCATCGGCCTTGAGTTCATCTCATATTCACACGGTATCTATATGTCAGACAGCCCCATGGGCCCGTTTACCTACTGTGAGCACAACCCGCTTACTTTCAAGACCAGCGGTTTCCAGGTAGGCGCCGGACACGGAAGCACATTCCATGACAAGAAGGGTAACCTGTGGACCATCTGCATGATTCCCGCACAGTACGGTGAGGGCGGCCGCGGTTCAGAACTGGCCATTTATCCCACTGCCGTCGACAAGCAGGGTATCATGTACTCAAATACCGCTCTGGGTGACTATCCTCAGTTCTATCCCGATGAGCGCAAGGTGGGTGGCGTAGACAACTATGTTGACTGGAAGTTGTTGTCAGTCAATAAGAAAGCCATAGTTTCTTCGACCTTTGAGAACTATGCTCCCGCACAGGCTCTGGATGAGGATTTCAAGACCTGCTGGGTTGCCGCTACAGGTGATGCAGGTGAGTTCTTTACTGTTGACCTGGGTGCCAAGGCTACTATCAACGCCATTCAGCTTAACTGGGACCACATCGGCGCAGCACGTGCAGGTGGCGGCCGCGGCGGATTCGGCGGTGGCATGATGGGCGGTGCAAGACCGCAGCAGGCTCAGGCCGAGCAGCTCTATCAGTGCTATGAGGTGTTTGTATCGGACGATAACTCAAGCTGGACCAAGATCATAAGCAAGCCTGAGAACAAGCTGGAGCTCAAGCATGACTACAATGAGCTTAAGGAGCCCGTACAGGCCCGTTACGTGAAGGTTGTCAATGTTGCTACCTATGACGGCGCCAAGTTCTCAATCAAGGATCTGCGCATATTCGGAACCACTCCGCAGATGAAGACCCAGAAGGTCAAGAAGTTCATGGCTGTACGCAATCCGGATGACCTGCGTGAGGCCAATGTTATGTGGGAGCCCGTTCCCGGTGCAGACGGCTACATTGTACGCTACGGTATCGAGAAGAAGAAACTCTACAACAGTTACATCGTATACGGCAAGAACGACCTTTACATGCACAGCCTGAATACCGCTCCCAAGCAGTATTACTTTGAGGTTGAGGCATTCAGCAGCGGTCTGCCCAAGTATCACGAGAACCCGCTTGAGACCATCGGCCTTGGAGCTGAGATCCAGCTTGCAGCACGTGGTGGCGGCGGTAATGCCGGTTATGCACAGGGCGCAGGCACAAGATACATCATGCTTAAGGACGGCGCTACCGAGTACTCATTCGGTGAGGTTGAACCCGGCACATGGACTTTGAGCCACTCATACGGTCCGGTTCTGTGGTCAGGTCAGCTGACAGAGAAGGAGCTCATCTCCAACGAGCCAAATCCCAAGCCTACCGTAACAGCCAAGCTGACACTGCTGGGCGAGGGCACCAGGAACACCGGTTACCTTGAGATGCAGGTTATCCCGGGCAAGGAGAAGGGTGTTATCAATGTAGTTGTCAAGAAATGACAATTTGCATGTAAATCAATGATATGTCTTTCAATCTGAAACTTTTTTGTTAAAACGCATTGCAGTTTGAAATACAATTAGTACTTTTGCCCCATATTCATTGCCAATTATTGGAAATGCGTATGTGTACTAAGAGATCGGAAATATAGAAATGATAAATTGAGGAAGGCTGGTTCAAGCAGGACCAGCCTTCCTCCTTTTTTAAGGATATATTTATGTGCGGAATTGTAGGTTATATCGGTAAGCGTCAGGCTTATCCTATTTTGATTAAAGGACTGTCAAGACTTGAGTATCGCGGTTATGACAGCGCCGGTGTGGCACTTATAAATGACGGCGGTGACCTGGTCATTTACAAGACAAAAGGTAAGGTTGCCGATCTGGAGCACGCCGTCGAGGGTAAGGACCTGAGCGGATGCGTCGGCATAGCACATACCCGTTGGGCAACTCACGGAGAACCTAACGATGTCAACGCCCATCCGCATTTCTCGGAATCAGGAAATCTGGCTCTGATACACAACGGAATCATTGAGAATTTCCGTTCGCTCAAGAAAGAGCTGCAGAACCAGGGATACCATTTTAAGAGTGAGACCGATACTGAAGTTGTGATACAGCTTATCCAGTACATAATGGATTCTCACAACATCTCCCTTGAGGAGGCCGTTCCGTTGGCCCTGAACAGCGTGATAGGCGCATACGCCATCGTTATCGTGGACAAGACCCAGCCCGACCGCATGATTGCAGCCCGTAAGGGTAGTCCTCTTATAATAGGTGTAGGTGACGGCGAGTTCCTGATAGGTTCCGATGCCACTCCCATAGTCGAGTATACTGACCGTGTAATCTACCTTGGTGAGGAGCAGATTGCGTTCCTGGAACGCGGTAAGGAGGTTAGGATAACTGACCTTCGCAGCATTGAGCAGACCGCGGTTGTCAAGAAACTTGAGATGAACCTGAGCCAGATTGAGAAGGGCGGATTCCCGCATTTCATGCTCAAGGAGATTCACGAGCAGCCCGATACCACACGCACCGTAATGAACGGCCGTCTGCATCCCGAACTGGGAATAGTCAAGCTGTCCGGTGTCATCGATCATAAGAAACGTCTGATGGCGGCACGCAGAATCATAATCTGCGCCTGCGGTACCTCATGGCACGCAGCGCTTATCGGCAAATATCTTATAGAGGACCTTACACGTCTGCCGGTTGAGGTTGAATACTCATCAGAGTTCCGTTACCGCAATCCCGTGATCTATCCCGATGACGTGGTGATTGCAATATCACAGTCCGGTGAGACGGCCGATACCCTGGCAGCCATGAAATTGGCCAAGGAGTCAGGCGCATTCCTCTTTGGAATATGTAACGTAGTAGGCTCGTCAATTGCACGTGAGGCCGATACGGGCTGCTACACACATGCCGGTCCTGAGATCGGTGTGGCATCGACCAAGGCCTTTACCGCACAGGTTGAGACATTGCTGCTGCTTGCATTGAACATTGCCCAGGAGAAGGGAACCGTATCACCTGAGCAGCGTCAGAGCATAATCAAGGAGCTGCCTAACATACCTGCCAAGATTGAGAAGATTCTGGGGCACGATAAGCAGATTGCAGAACTTGCCAAGACATTCACATACGCTCATAACTTTATCTACCTGGGCCGCGGATATAACTATCCGATTGCACTTGAGGGTGCCCTCAAGCTCAAGGAGATATCATACATACATGCCGAGGGTTATCCCGCAGCCGAGATGAAACACGGTCCGATTGCCCTTATTGATGAGGAGATGCCGGTTGTAGTGATTGCTCCCAAACGCGGTCATTATGACAAGATACTGAGTAATATCCAGGAGGTGAAGGCGCGTAAGGGCAGGGTAATAAGCATCATTACCGAGGGTGACACTGATGTGCGCAACATCTCTGACTATTACTTTGAGATTCCTGATACCGAGGAGTGCCTGGTTCCGCTGCTTTCAGTGATACCTCTGCAGCTCCTTGCATACCACATTGCCATTGCCAAGGGGCGTGACGTAGACCAGCCCCGTAACCTTGCAAAATCTGTTACAGTAGAATAGAAAAACATTAGTCATATGGAGACAAAATTCGTATTTATTACCGGCGGAGTAGTTTCGTCGCTAGGAAAGGGTATTATTGCCGCTTCACTGGCCAAGCTGTTGCAGGCCAGAGGTCTGAGGGTTACTATCCAGAAGTTTGACCCGTACATAAATATCGATCCCGGCACGCTTAATCCCTATGAGCACGGCGAATGTTACGTGACCGATGACGGCGCTGAGACAGACCTGGACCTGGGCCACTACGAGCGTTTCCTGGGTGTGCATACATCAAAGGCAAACAACGTCACCACCGGAAAGATATACAATACCGTGATCACCAAGGAACGTGAGGGAGCCTATCTGGGCAAGACCGTCCAGATAGTTCCTCACATCACCGATGAGATCAAGCGCCGCATGTTGCTGCTGGGCCAGACCGGCCAGTTTGACGTGGTGCTGACCGAGATAGGAGGTACCGTAGGTGATATGGAATCCCTGCCGTTCATTGAGTCCGTACGCCAGCTCCAGTGGGAACTCCCCGAGGGCTCATGCATGTCAATACACCTTACTCTGGTACCTTATCTGAGCGCCGCCAAGGAGCTCAAGACCAAGCCGACCCAGCACTCTGTACAGATGTTGCAGCAGGCCGGTGTCCAGCCCGACGTAATCATATGCCGTACCGAGCATCCGTTGAGTGAGGAACTGCGCCGCAAGGTAGCCCTGTTCTGCAACGTAAAGCCCGGTCACGTAATCCAGAGCATCGATGCATGGAGCATCTATCAGGTGCCTCTGAACATGCACGCAGAGCATCTTGACGAGCTTGTAGTCCGCAAACTTGGCATTGAGAACTTCAATCAGCCCGACCTGAAACTGCTGGAAGAGTTCCTGGATCGTCTCAAGCATCCCAAAGCTGAGGTTGACGTTGCTCTGGTAGGTAAGTACGTATCACTTCAGGATGCCTACAAATCAATTCTGGAGGCACTTGTACACGCCGGTGCTGCCAACTCCTGCAAGGTTCATATCCACTCTGTAAACAGCGAGGAGATTACCGCAGCCAATGTGGCCGATAAACTGAAAGGCATGAAGGGAATCCTGGTTGCACCCGGATTCGGTTCACGCGGTCTGGAGGGTAAGGTAGAGGCTATCAAGTTTGCCCGCGAGAACAAGATACCGTTCTTTGGAATCTGCTTGGGAATGCAGATGTGCGTAGTAGAGTTTGCCCGCAACGTCCTTGGATTCAAGGATGCCGATTCTACCGAGGTCAATCCCGATACCAAGCATCCCGTTATCGACATGATGGAGGATCAGAAGAAGACCACCATGAAGGGAGGTACAATGCGTCTGGGTGCCTACGACTGCGAAATCACGAAGGATACTCTTGCATATAAGATATATGGAACCAAGCAGATCTCCGAGCGTCACCGTCATCGCTATGAGTTCAACGCCAAGTATGCCGAGGACTTCAAGAAGGCCGGGTTAGTGGCATCTGGCCACAATCCTCAGACGGGTCTGACCGAGATTGTGGAACTCCCGCAGTCAGTTCATCCGTTCTTTATCGGCTCACAGTTCCATCCCGAGTACAAGAGTACTCCGGAGAACCCGCATCCGCTGTTCAAAGCATTCATTGCAGCAGCAATTTCTGCAAAAAGCTGATATTTTGATAGATTCACTTTCTATTTGTAAGGAATTTGGAAATTTTTCAAGAAATAAGTAAGATTTTTGCAGTTTTGGTGAACAATGTATCAAAATAGTACTTACCTTTGCAGCAGAAATCAGAAACAACAGACAGATTTTATGTTTATCGGTCTTAAAAATATAACCACTGTTCAGCTGAATAATAACCAGCAGCAGAATAATCAGAACCAGAATAATCAGGTTCCGATGGCTATACTTTTTGACCAGCAGGTAAGCTAAACATCGTAGATAAATAGAGAGTTCAATATAAAGACTGGTCATTAATTGATCAGTCTTTTTTTTTATCCGAAATCAAGTTTTTACCAATAACCTTTTAAAACAAACACTATGAAAAAAATTGAAGCAATCATCCGGAAAACCCGGTTTGAAGATGTCAAGGAAGCACTTTTTGAGGCTGACATCAACTGGTTCTCGTATGCTGAAGTTCATGCAATCGGCCAGGACCGTCAGGATCGAATCTACCGTGGCGTTATGTACAGCACGGACATCATCTCACGTATTGAGATAACGATCATCTGCCGTGATCAGTTCGTACAGCCCGCCATCGACGCCATCATGGGTGCAGCCCGTACCGGTCAGGTGGGTGATGGACGAATCTTTGTAAGTCCCGTGGATGACACATGGTCAATCCGTACCGGAGAACACGGTGATACAGTGTTGGCCGACAAGAAGTAAAACAATTAAATCATTCAAGTTATGGAAGACATTATCACAACAGTAAGTGAAAGTAGTATAAGCGGACTGGATACAGTCTGGGTATTGATAGCAGCTATGCTGGTGTTCTTTATGCAGCCTGGTTTCGCCCTGGTTGAGGCCGGCTTTACCCGCTCCAAGAACACCGCCAACATCCTCATGAAGAACTTCGTTGACTTCATGGTAGGTTCGTTCCTGTTCTGGATGATAGGTTTCGGCCTTATGCACGGAGCCAACAACGGTTTCATTGGTGGACTTCACCTTTTTGACTGGTCATTCATTGGTGACTCAAACGTTCCCGCTGAGTGCACCCTGATATTCCAAACCGTATTCTGCGCTACCGCCGCTACAATAGTATCAGGTGGTATGGCTGAGAGAACCAAGTTCTCAATGTACGTACTTATTTCAATCATCATTTCAGTTGTAATCTATCCTATCGAGGGTCACTGGACCTGGGGTGGCGGCTGGCTCTCAGAGCTTGGTTTCCATGATTTTGCAGGTTCAACCGTTGTTCACTCTTGCGGTGGTGTGATTGCTCTTGCAGGTGCCATGGTTCTTGGTCCCCGTATCGGTAAGTATTCAAAGACCGGTGAGTCACGCGCTATCCCCGGCCACAACCTGACCTTCGGCGCTCTGGGCGTATTCCTGCTCTGGTTCGGTTGGTTCGGTTTCAACCCCGGTTCACAGCTGGCTGCTGAAGGTGCTGAGAACGCAATCGCTATCTCACACGTAATGTGCACAACCAACATGGCTGCTGCTACCGGCGGTCTTGATCCTGGCAGGTCTGGTAGGTATCACAGCAGGTTGCGACCTTGTATCAATAGGCGGTGCAGCAATCATCGGCGCTGTTTGCGGTGTTGCAATGGTTGGTTCAGTTGCCCTGATTGATAAGGTCTGCAAGATTGATGATCCCGTTGGTGCAGTATCTGTTCACGGAGTTTGCGGTATCCTTGGTACACTCATGACCGGTATGTTTGCAATGGACGGTGGCCTGTTCTACGGTGGCGGCTGGCACTTCCTGGGTGTTGAGGCACTTGGCTCACTGGTAACATGCGCATGGTCATTCGGACTTGGTCTGCTCACATTCGTAATCCTTAAGAAGGTTCATGGAATCCGCGTTGCTCCCAGAGTTGAGGAGGAAGGTCTGGATATCTACGAGCACGGAGAGACCGCTTACAACGTATAAATCTAAGAAAACACATTTCAATTAACCTTTAAAACTCAATAACACTATGAAAAAGATATTCTCAATAGTAATGATAATGATTGCAGTGGTTAGCCCGCTGCGTGCAGAGATTGAAACAACAGTTGCAGCAGATGTAGTAAGTGAATACATCTGGAGAGGTGCCAAATGCGGTGACGCAGCCATACAGCCTACATTGGGTGTGAGCATGGCCGGAGTTGACCTCTCACTTTGGGGATCGGTAGGAATTGCAAACTTCCTTGACACCAGAGAGCTTGATATCACCCTGAGCTACTCGATAGCAGGAGCCACAGTCGGTTTGACTGACTATTGGTTCAGTGCAGGTGACGAGCCCTACGGACGCTACTTCAAGTACGGAAAAGGTGCTACCAACCATGTGTTTGAAGCATTTGCCGGATATGACCTTGGATTTGCCTCAATCAGCTGGTACACAAACGTGGCAGGTGCCGATTACGACGCAAACGGTGATGCAGCATTCAGCTCATATTGTGAGATATCGGCCCCGTTCAGCCTGGGCGGTACAGACTTTACTGCAAGTCTGGGCGTGGTTCCCTTTGAGAGCGGATTCTACGGTACTGAAGGATTTGCCGTAACCAATGTCTCACTCAGTGCAGCGAAATCAATTGACATAACAGAGAGCTTCAGTCTTCCTGTATCGGCCGGAGTGACTTTCAACCCATGTGCCGAGATGGCATACCTTGTTTTTGGAATTTCTTTCTGAAAGAGCCAGTGATGGCTTGATCAGGGGTCCCCGGAACCGTTTGAATCGTGCGGTTCCGGGGATTTTTTTTATATTTGCCATTACTAACTCAATTACCAATAATATGAAGAAACTTACAGGTATGCTGCTGGTTGCAGCGATGCTGGTTCCGGGCTGGAGCGCAGCACAGAAATGGGAAGGTTTGGCCGATACCCCTCAGATGGGTTGGAACAGCTGGAATAAGTTCGGTCAGAACATCAGTGAGAAACTTATTCGTGAACAGGCCGATGCCATGGTGGATGAAGGTCTTGTTGAAGCCGGTTACATATATCTGAACATGGATGACTGCTGGCATGGCGAGCGCGATGCCGACGGTTTCGTGCAGCCAGATCCCAATACATTCCCCTCAGGAATTGAGGCATTGGCCGATTACGTACACTCCAAGGGTATGAAACTGGGTATTTATTCCGATGCAGGCCGTAAGACCTGTGCAGGCCGTACCGGAAGTTTCGGCCATGAGTATCAGGATGCCCTTCAGTATGCACGCTGGGGAATAGACTATCTTAAGTATGACTGGTGCTCAAGTGAGAATATCAACCCGCGCGGTGCCTATACACTGATGCGTGACGCCCTGCGTGCCGCCGGACGTCCCATACTGTTCAGCATGTGCGAGTGGGGTACCAACAAGCCTTGGGAATGGGCCGAAAACGTAGGTCATTCATGGCGTACCACTGGTGACATCACCGCCCGTTTTGCAGGTAATCCCCGTCAGCGCGGCTGGGGTCAGACCGTTCTGAGCATCATTGATCAGAATGCTCCCTTGCGCAAGTATGCAGGTCCGGGTCACTGGAATGATCCCGATATGCTTGAGGTCGGTAACGGTATGACAGTCAACGAGGACCGTGCACACTTCAGCATGTGGTGCATGATGGCAGCTCCGCTTATCCTCGGAAACGACCTTTCAAAGATGACCGATGAGACCCGCGCCATCATCCTGAACAAGAAGGTGATTGCAATTGATCAGGACAAGCTGGGCGTTCAGGGACTGCGCTATAAGACTGAAAACGAGATTGAGTACTGGTTCAAACCGCTTGAGAACGGTGGCTGGGCATTCTGCCTGCTGAACCGCTCAACCGAGCCTGTGGAGTGCAATATCAACTGGCAGGACTACAACCTGACCGATGATGAGGTAAGTCACCTCTCGACATCATTTGATGCCATTACCTATAACATTGAGAATCTTTGGGAACCCAACGCCAAGAAGGCCAAGGTGGGTAATACCAAGAAGGCTCTCAAGGTAACGGTTCCCGGTCATGACGTAGCCATGTACCGCCTTACACCCAACAAGAAATAAGGCTTAAGCGTAGGAGTGCATTCCTCCTAGCAGGAAGTTGACTCCGAAGTATGTTATCAGTACCGTCAGGAAGGCCGCAACCGCGTAAGCGTGGAAGAAACGCGGCCTTGCAAAACGGGACATGGTACTGCTGTGAAGCATTGCGGCATAGACCAGCATGGTTATGAGCGCCCATGTCTCCTTGGGATCCCATGACCAGTAGTTACCCCATGAAATGTTGGCCCAGACGGCTCCTATGAAAGTACCGGTGGTCAGCATGAAAACAGCGGGGTAGAGTATGCTCAGGCTCATGTCACGTAGCATTGAGCGGGTTTCATCGTCGCGTTTGATCAGTCCTACAACACCTATCAGGGCCACAAGTCCGAACAGCGTGTATGATACCATCATGCAGAGCACATGTACGCTCAGGAACGGTGAACGCAGTACCGGCATAAGGTTGGCCTCGGGGTCAGAGAATGAGAGTGATGCCACCAGAATTGAGAATCCTGCCAGCACAAAGCCAAGCGGCTGGATAATGGGCAGACGCTTGCGCAGCAATGCCATTGCAACCGTTACAAGCCATGCCATAAGCATCATCACGGAATATGTGCCTACAAACGGGCCGTGTCCGGAGCGGTACCAGTTTCGGCCTATTACAAAGGTCAGGTAGCCAAAGAGCAGGATATTCAGAACCAGCAGAACTGTTCTTACCGGCTTGGAGAATCCCTCGCTGCGGGCCTTCAGTGCCATACGGAATCCGGAGTTTTTCTGGAAGAAGAACCCTATCATGGAGAGCAGGAGTATGATGTATCCGGTGTAGGTCACGGATACGCCCCAAGGATCATGGCTCACTGAGAATACGCTTCCGTTCAGATCGGCGTCATAACTGGTCTGATAAAAGCGGTAGCCTCCGTACTTGAGTATGTTGTTCATGGAGATGGTGTACTCCGTGTTATTATCGGACACAACCACCTTGCTTATATAGTCAGACGGATCATTGGTGCCTGGATAGTACTCAATGCTGAAATCCTTGAGCGTAAGTTTGAACGGCAGTTTCTGACGGAAACCCTCTGCCGATGACCAATAGGCCGATGTCTCACCGCGGCGCAGGTACATGCTGCCGCTCTTGCCTGTAAGCAGGGTAATCAATGCGCCTGCCAGTATCAGCACGAACGCTATGTGCAGGAAGAATGTGGCCGGTTTCTTTATTGTGCCGCGTTTGATCATGAGCCATACTCCTGATATTGCGGTGACAGCCCAGAGGGCAATGAACAGGGGGCTGTGATAGAAATGCCGGAATGCTGTTTCTGTACCGTACAGCTTCTCAACAATGGTAGCGGCTGCCATCATAAGGATGACGGCGGCCGCTGAACCAATGCTGGTGTATTTAAGTATCTTGTTTGTTTTCACGCAGTAAAATTAATACGAGCCGAGAGAAGAAAAAAAAACTAGTTTGTTTTTATTCCGAGGCGAAGTTTAATTTATTCAAAATTAGATTGAATTGACGAATTCTACAACGGCATCACGTTCTTCTTTTGACAGGTTGTAGAACTTTTCGGTGCACCAGTATGCATCACTTTCCTTGCTGTAACCATGCCACATAATGGCCTCAATGACGTCACGGGCGCGGTTGTCATGCAGACGGTCCTCGGCTCCGGTGTTGATGCGTGAAAGACCGCGGCCCCAGAGCGGGGTGGTGCGACACCAGCTTCCGTGAATTCCGTTCTTCATAAAGAGACGGTGCTGTATCATATCTGTATAAGGCCAGATGGTCTGCTCCTGATAACGGGGCAGTTCCTTGTCGGCATATACGGCAGGCTTCCAGTAGTTGTCATTTCCTGTATTCCATGAAGGACGGTGGCAGGTGGCGCATCCTATGCGGTTGAATACCTCCTTTCCTTTCTGTACCTCCTCACGGTTCAGGTTACGGGCACGGGGAATGGAAAGGCCGCGGTGCCATACCATGAAGTTGTAATACTGCTGGTCACCCATCTCAGGCTCAAAGTTGTGCCATTGGTTGTCAAACTGGTTGGTAGAGGGATCGAGCAGGTTCAGGACTGCCTCACGTATACCCTCATCGGTGCCATCGGCATAATAGGGTGATGTGGGATCGGCCTTGATGGCGGCTATGACCTGTGCGTTCTCTGACATTGCCTTAGCCCAAGCCTTGGTCGTGTACAGATAGGGACGGTCGCTGCGGCTCACGTTGGTTATGTTCCAGATGGCATTGGCACCGGCACCGTCCTGCAGCGAAGCGCGGGTCATTGCATAGGTGAACTTCTTGACCATCTTGGTGCCTGCGGGTGCATCGGTTCCGTCAGCAAAACGTCCGGCTGCCAGTGTGTACCAGGCTGTGGGTGCAAAGTCGTTGGCCTCCTTATCCCAGAACGCAGGGTTGAGTTCTGCATGCGCGGCCTCGCTGCGGTACTGCTCGCGTATGCTGTCCTGTGATATGGCATCAAGCAGTCCTGAGCCGATAATGCCGATGGTTGATTCCAGACGGAATGCAACCGCTCCGGTCTCATAAGGAGTGGGGCTGGTGTGGAATGCGCTTGCGGGGATGGTTACCTCGGGGTATATGAGGCTGTATTCCTCACCGTCGGGGAATGTCATGGGCAGACCGCTCTCCATGCTTGTTACGGGTAGCCACTGGATGACAATCTGCTCCTCATCGATAGGGGGCAGGAAGGGGTAGGTGGCCTTTGTCTGGGGCATACCTGTAACCTCACTTACGTACGGACCGTCATCGCTGTTCTGGCCGTCAACCGGATGGTAAATAACCAGCAGATAGCCGTTGCCGAACTCAGCGCGGTATTCAGACTGACGCTTACCGTGTCCGTAGCCGGGATGGCAGTCCAGACATGATGAACGCAGATAGGCAGGGCCAAGTCCCTTAAACGGGGCCGTGGCTGTGGTATACTTGCGCTCAAACGCAGCCTCACCCAGATTGAAGGCTGTCAGAAGCCCTTGATTGGTAACGGATGGTGTCTCATCCTCATAGCATCCGGCAGTAACATTGTCGGTAGTACCCAGCTGTCCGCCGGGATACCACTCGCTTGCACTGAAGTTGCCTACTGCCTGTCCGACGTACTTGGCATCGGGCTCACGGGTATTAACGTTCTCCTTAATACCACCATTGCCGTCGGTGCATCCGACGGCAACAGTCAACCCTAACAAAAGGGCGCTAAATCCTTTAATGTTCATCTCATATTACTGTTTAACAATCCACTCTGCGGCTTTGTTAAGTTCTTCGTCAAGTTCATTGATTACATCCATAGCGGCCTGGACAAGAGCATCGGTATAGATATCTACGAATGCACCCTTTGCCTGGCAAGCCTTAAGGGCATCGACAGATGCGTTAAGCTTGTTCTGCAGGGCATCGGCACCGTCATACTTGTAGTTCTTGAGTACATTGATGATTGACTTGCTCTCGGGGGCGGTAGCACCGGCCTTGCCGTAGAGTGAGTACTGAATACTGAGTATGTTGTCGATGAAATCCTGGAATGACTTCTTGCTGTAGGGTGACTCGATGTAGTTTACATCCTCACCGCTGTGGGCGTTACCCATCTTTACGTTGGCAACCTCGTTGCAGATGTTTGAGCATCCGGCAACAAGTATTGATGCCATTGTCTCCTGCCAAGTAGCGTATGTGCTTCCGGCTTTTGCGGCTCCCAGCATGTTCTCGCCGTAGGTCTTGTCAGAACCGGTCATTGAAACCGGAACCTCAAGCTCCTCGCAGCGCTCCTGATATGCCTCAGGTGCATCGGGGTTCCAGGATACGCTCAGACGGTAGCAGTTGTCACGAAGGTCACCGGCTACTGCAGCAGCATAAATAAGTTCCTGTGCACCGGTTACGGTCTTGCCGTTGAATGCCTCATCATCCTCATTGCCGCGCAGAGCCTCTACAGTGCGGTTCTGACCGTCACGGAACAGGATGAACTCAATACCGTGGAATCCCAGCAACTCGGCACCCAGTTTGGCCGATGCATATGCGATACCATCCTCACCCTCGAGTGACTCAACCTGCTCGGCGTTGCTCAGAGCGGTAGCGAGTGAAGGTGCGTCGAGAGGCCATGTGTCAATGTGCGGATCAATACCGAAATCGGTTGCTGCACCGTACAGGAAAGCCTCTGACTCCTCCCATGACTGACGTGCCTGCAGGAACTTGGCGCAGATGGCGTCAACCTCTGCCTGAGTAAGTGCATTAACACCCTTCTCGGCTGCAGCGGCGAGCAGGTCATAGAGTTCCTCTGACTCACTGGCCAGATCATTATAGGTAGAGTAGATTACATTAGGAACGTACTGCTCGACAGCGGCTTTGATGTCATTGTCCAGAGCAACGGAATCCTCACTCTTCTTCTCTTCATCACAGGCGGTCATTACCAGTGCGGCAGCCGCCAAACCAAAAATCAGTTTCTTTTTCATTTTAATTATGGTTTTATTATTTGAAAAATCCCATGTATGCTATACCTATTGATACTGAAGGCTCGTTGTTGTAGCGCTCCGAGCGGAAACGCTCCGAGAACTCGGCCTTGACGGCAATTTCCGGTATGGGGAGCCAGTTGATGCCGGCTGCAATACGGCGTACGTCAGTAAATGTGTAGTCCTGCTGATCAGCTGCGGGGATGTACGGGTCATAAAACTCGTATCGGCCAAAGACAAAGAGCTTTTCATCGGCCTTTCCCAGAATGTTGTAACCGGCCTCGCCTCCGTAAGTGATTGCGGCTTTTCCAACCGGAGTCTTCTTGTAGGGGGCATTGTTTGACGTCATGTTACGCTTTACGGTGCTGATGGTCACGGCGTCCGATACATATCCGTAGTCGGCGTTTCCGCGTATGATCAGGTTGCGGCCTTTATAGCTGAAATCAAAACATCCTATAGCGGTACGGCCCTTGATGTCCTTGTAGCGTGTGTCCTTCATATCATTGGGAAATGAGTTGTGCATGCTGTTGCCGTAGTAGCCGCTCAGGCTCAGACGCAGGTTCTTGATTGAGCGGTTGTCAACCCTCAGGGCAAAACCGTAGTTGTTGGCCACCTTGAACTCATAGGGTGAAGCGGCACCGTATTTTACAAAGTTGTCGCGGTTGAACATGAAAGCGTCAAGTCCGGCAATCACCTGGAACTCATAACTCCACTTTTCAAAGTCTCCCCAAAGGCCGATGCCCGTATCGTGCCATGTGGAGGGCAGGATGGTGAACTCACCCTCGGGACGATATACAGTAAAGAAGTTCAGGGGCTCGTGAGCGTTGTTGAGGGCGCCTACGGGAACAACCATATGTCCTACGCGTATGTTAAGCCAGGGTTTTATGGTTTTCTGGAGCCAGAACTGCTCTAGGGCTACCTCACCGCCTTTTTCTATCTCTGTTTCCCATTCACCGGCCTCAGTGAACTCTTTCTCTACGGCACTGCCGGCACCGGTATGCTCAAACTCTATTTCGGACTGCATGGACCATCCGTGGCCAAAGTCATAGCCGATATAGAAAACAGCATGGGGTATGTCAAACCGGCCATGGCTGGGATCATCTTTATATTTGGTGGGGTTTGAGTAGCGATACACATTATCGCTGTAGAAGTTGCGGCTCATTACCACTTCACCGTAACCTCCCACGCTCAGGCGTGATTCAGGGGTGTTTTCCTGTGCTAAGGCTTGAACCGTAATAAATAATGTTGCACTTGCAACCAGTGTTTTCAGGACTCTTTTCATTGTCGTTTAATTTCGACGCAAAGGTCCTGATTCGAGGCTGCTCAGGCAATACTCACAAATTGTGATTCTTTATATCATTGCAGGTTGATGTCGGCTATATCCACCAGATTGTTCATGATGGCATATATGGTAAGGCCGGCAGGAGAGTGGATCTGCAGTTTTGCCGTAATGTTGCGGCGGTGTGTGGTTACGGTGTGGATGGAGAGGAACAGGGTATCGGCTATCTCTTTGTTGGACATTCCGCGGGCCACGCACTTGATGATGTCTTTCTCGCGCTCACTCAGTATGGCCATGGTGCCGGCACTGTACTCGGGGGTGTTGGTCTGTTCGGGTTCGTTTCCGGACATTACGGACTTTTCAAGTTTCATGACAGCCGGTACAAACAGGCGCTCCTCAATCTCGCTGTGTGAGATAAGGTCATTCTCACAGTTGATTATGTCATAAAGGGCCGAGTTGAGCTGGTCGTTGTTGGGCTGACGGTAGTGACGTATCACAATGTCCTTGAGTTCCTTAAGCTTTCCGGAGCCATTATCATGGGCAACAGAGTACTTTGCTATGTTGAAACGTCCTGTAGGCTGGCCGTGGAGCAGTTTCTCAACGTAGGTGAATACCACATCGTTCTCATGCTTCATGTGGTTCTCAATCTCTACGGTGTAGTCATCATAGAATTTGAGTATCAGGAACGCAACATCATTTACATCGTTGCAGTTAAGGGCTTCAATCAGTTTGCGGCGTATACCCGGAAGAATGAATTCACTGAAATATGTATGCGTGCGCTTGAGGTAATCCATAAGGGCAGGCAGCGATACGGTGTAACCGGTATAGTCCTTTCCGGCTATCAGATTGGCAACGGCCAGAAAAGTGGGGCAGTCCACGTTGTTTTCACGGCATACATCATTTATTGTGCTGTCTCCGAAACCAAAATGTATTCCAAACCTGCTCAGTACCAGAAGGATAAGATTGTTGTCATCAATCAGGTCCCTCATCTTGTCCTGCAGGGTGTATTCATTCTTCATCTGTCACCATTTTTAAGTATCCGATGCAAAATTACTAGTTTTGAGTATATCTGTTCATACTCATTATTGGGTATAATCAATCTCGTATGAATAATTTCTTGTAAATATCGTATGCGATATAAAATTTAACCGTATATTTGTATCGCGAACGACATAAAAACAAACGGATATGGAAAGGATTTATGATTTCAAGGCACTGACAGGAAAGGGTGCTGAACTGAGTTTCAATGAGTTTGAGGGTAAGGTCCTCATGATAGTCAACACTGCATCAAAGTGCGGCTTCACTCCGCAGTACGACGGTTTGGAGGCACTTTATCAGAAATATAAGGATCAGGGATTTACAATCGTAGGTTTCCCGTGCGACCAGTTTGCACATCAGGAGCCCGGTACTGACGCTGAGATTGAGGAGTTCTGCCGCGTAAATCACGGCGTTACCTTCCAGCTGATGAAGAAGATAGATGTAAACGGTGCACAGGCACACCCCATTTTTGAGTATCTCAAGAGCCAGGCACCCACCGAGGAGTATAAGGGCCTCAAGGCAAAGGCCGCTCAGAAGCTCTTCAAAAGCATCAGCAAGAGCGTAGAAAAAGAGAGTGACATAAAGTGGAATTTCACTAAATTTGTAATCAGTCGTGATGGTACTGTTATTAAGCGTTTTGCTCCTACAACGACTCCCGAGCAGATGGAGAAAGACATTCAGGCATTACTTTGATGAAAGAAGAGTTCAAACTGGACAATCAGCTCTGTTTCAGGCTGTACACCGCCTCACGTCTCATGACGCAGGCCTATCATCCGCTCCTTTCGGAACACGGACTCACATACCCGCAGTATCTCGTGTTGCTTGTACTCTGGGAGGCCGATGCACAGCCCGTAAATGACATAGCGCGCAAGCTCTATCTGGAGACCAACACCGTGACGCCGCTGCTGCAGCGGATGGAGAAGGAGGGCATACTTACCCGTCAGCGCGGTGATAAGGATGCCCGCCAGATGATTGTATCACTTACTAAGAAGGGCATGGACCTGCAGAAAAAACTGGCCGATGTGCCATTCAAGGTGGGTGGTGCAGTTCTCTGCGACAGCGTAACTCCTCAGACTGCTCCCACATTGTACAAGATGCTCAATGATATTATATCCAAATTGAATAATGAATAGATCTAAGCAGATTATACGCACCAGCGTAATAGGCATCATCACAAACGTCCTCTTGGCCGGATTCAAGGCCCTGGTAGGTCTGCTGGCACACTCGGTTGCCATCGTACTTGATGCAGTGAACAACCTGAGCGATGCGCTCTCAAGTGTAATCACAATTGTCGGTACCAAACTTTCGGTACGTCCTGCCGATAAGGAGCACCCGTTCGGCTATGGACGCGTGGAGTATTTCACGGCTATAATCATATCGGCCATTGTGCTTACCACCGGTATCACATCGCTGGTTGAGTCGGTAAAGAAGATCATCAATCCCACACAGCCGGATTACACTACAATCACACTGATTGTAATCATCGCAGCCATCGTGACCAAACTGGTGCTGGGCTGGTATGTCCGCAAGCAGGGCCAGAAACTGGAGAGTGACGCTCTGATTGCCTCAGGCTCAGATGCGCTGTTTGACGCTGTCATTACATTGGCTACTCTGATATCGGCCGGTATCATGCTTATCTGGAATGTATCTCTGGACGGTTATCTGGGCGTACTAATATCGGCTGTGATCATAAAGGCCGGTATTGAGATGCTGGCATCGCCGATCAATCAGCTGCTGGGTGCAAGCGTATCGGCCGAACTTACCCGTCAGATCAAGAGTGAGATTCTGGAGATGGAGGGCGTGCAGGGCGTGTATGACATCATCGTGCACGGTTACGGTCCCAACCTCAGCATCGGCTCACTGCATGTCAGCGTGCCCGACACCATGGATGCGCACCAGATCCACGGACTTACCAGAAAGATATCTGAAATGATGATGGCCAATCACGGAATAGTAATGACCGTAGGAATTTACGCCATCGCGACCGGAGACAACTGTCATGCCCAGCTTCAGAAAGAGGTCACTCAGACTCTGGCACAGCAGGAGCACGTACTCCAGGTACACGGCTTCTACTTCTACGAGTCCGATAACCGCGTATCAATCGATGTCGTTCCCGATATGACCGTCACCGATGACGAAGCTTTTGTGAACTTACTTACCGAAAAACTGCAACCCATACTGAAAAACACCCCCATAACCATCGTTATAGACCACAATTATAGTGATTAGAATCATCTTTTTTGGGTATTACGTGAACGGAAAGGGGGCTGTACCTTTGCCGCCGTAAACCTGAATGAAGTATGGTTCTAATGATTATTGGATTATGTTTTGGTTTTTTGAGGAGAGAGATAGGAACGGATTCCGCTCCTAGTGGGGACAGATTATTAAATAAAAGGGAGAGCCTGCGTAGCAAGCTCTCCTTTTTTTTGTCTGAGTTCACAATAGCTTTAATAATATGAGAATAGAAACAATCAATGAGAAGTTCCGAGTCATGTGCCGCGGACTCCTTAAAAGGCGCTGGATAGCACTTGGCGCCTTTGTGTTAATCCTGTTTGTAGGAATGGTGGGAATGAAGAAAATGGTCAAGGAGACCTCCTTTGACGCATATTTCATTGAGGGTGACCCAATGTTGGTCAAGACCGATGAGTTCAAAGCCCATTTTGGAAACGACTATTTTGTAGGAGTTCTGACAGAGTGTGACAACATCTTTACCAAGGAGAACCTGGCCCTGCTGCGTGAGTTGAGCAACGAGCTCATGGACAGCGTTTCTTATGCCGATAAGATTACATCACTGACCGATTTAGAGTTCATGGTTGGTGACGAGTGGGGCATGACCATTGAGCAGATTGTTCCTGATGAGATACCAGAGGATGGCACACCTGAGATGGCCGAGATCCGCCGAATGGCTTACAGCAAGCCCAATGTTGCCAAGAAGTTGGTATCAAAGGACGGTACCATGTCTTGGGTAGTACTCAAACTTCGCGCCTTCCCCGAGGACAGCGTATGGCATAAGGAGACCGATATAGCTCCAGATATGCAGACGGGTGAGGAGGTAGACCGTGTGCTTAACAACCCCAAGTACGCAAAACTCAATCCCAAAGCCACCGGAATGCCGGTTGTAAGCTATGAGAAGATGGAGTTCATCAATAAGGAGATGAGCCGTCTGATGATGATTGCCTGCATAATCTGCCTTGTTGTGATGATTATCATGACCAAGTCATTACGCGGAGTGGTTTCACCCTTCCTGGCAGTAATAGGTGGTATGTTCATTACATACGGAATTGCGGGTTACACTGGCATGTACGTGGATTCCACAACCACTCTGATTCCCGTTATCCTGGGCTTTGCGGTATCAATTGCATATAACATACACATCTTCTCTTATTTCAACGGCCGCATGCGCATACACGGAGAGCGTCGCAAGGCTGTTGAGGAGACAATAACCGAGATTGGCTGGTCTGTATGTTTCTGCGGTCTGACAACCATCGTCTCACTGCTCTCTTTCCTTGTAATACCTATACGTCCCATGAAGTGCGTAGGTATGATCTGTTCCATGACAGTACTGTTTGTTATGCTCACTACACTGGTAATCACTCCCGTGCTGCTCTCATTCGGTCGTAACCGCAAGCCGCGTGAAGGATTCACCGAGGACAGTGACACCTCATGGAGCCGTATGATGGTACGCCTGAGCGACTGGACAATGCACCACTCACGTCGTATCGTTACCATCTTCACGGTCATCTGCGTTGTGCTGTGCATCGGCCTCTTCAAGATAGTTCCCGCATTTGACATTGAGCAGACCATGGGTATTGACGTTCCGTACGTAAAGAAGGTGGTTGGAGTAGGCAAGTCTGAACTGGGATCACTCTACAGTTATGACCTGGTAATTGAGATGGCCGATGATGACGCCGCCAAGCAGCCTGAGAACCTGCGCCGTCTGGAGAAACTCTCCCGGATTGTTGAGGGTTACAGCCTGACCAAACGTACAACCAGCATCCTGGATATCCTCAAGGATCTGAACCAGACCTTGAATGAGGGCGATCCTGCTTTCTATCGCATACCTGATACTGAGGAGGAGGTTGCTCAGATGATGATGCTCTATGAGAACGCAGGCGGCAGCGAGGCTGAGTACTGGGTTGATTATGACTACCGCCGTTTGCGCCTGATGGTTGAGATATCGGACTTTAACTCGGCCGAGGTTGAGAAGGAGCTCAGCGACATTGATCTGCAGGCCAAGGAGATATTCCCGGGCGCATCAGTAACCGCAGTTGGAAACCTGCCGCAGTACAATGTGATGATGCAGTATCTGGTTCGCGGTCAGATGCAGTCATTCCTTATATCGGTCCTGATTATCGGTATTATCCTTATGATTGCCTTCCAGAGCATAAAAGTGGGTCTGATAGGTCTTATTCCTAATATCATGCCTGCAATATTTGTTGGAGGAGCCATGGGTTGGGCCGGCATTCCGCTGGATATGATGACAGCCACCATTATCCCCATGATGCTTGGTATGGCGGTCGATGATACCATCCACTTTATCAACCACTCCAAGCTGGAGTATGACCGTTGCGGCAAGTATCCTCTCTCCATTAACCGCACGTTCAGGGTTGTGGGTGTGGCTATCGTGACCACAAGTATCATCACATCGGCCGTGTTCGGCGCGTTCACCACATCACCGTGCGCCATGAACTTCCACTTTGGCCTGCTGGCAATTGTGGGTATTGTATCGGCCCTGGCTGCTGACCTGTTTGTTACACCTGTTCTGGTAAAGAGATTTAAAGTATTCGGTAACGAGAAAAATGATTGAAATTATGAAAGCAAAGATGTTTTTATCGGCATTGTTCAGCGTTATGGCTGTGATGCCTCTAAGTGCCCAGAACCTTTCTGGCCGTGATATAATGCAGAAAGCTAAAGATCTTCCTGACGGCGATACACGTTATGCCGAGATGGAGCTGACCCTGATTAAGAAGAACGGTGACAAGCGCGTCCGCAAGGTTACTTCGTGGTCTGTTGATGAGGGCAAGGACAAGAAATCACTCATGTTCTTTACCTATCCGGGCGATGTAAGCGGCACCGGATTCCTGACCTGGGATTATGATGAGATAGGTAAGGATGATGACAAATGGCTCTATCTGCCGGCTATGAAGAAGACCCGCCGTATCAGCGGATCATCGTCCAAGACCGACTATTTCATGGGCACAGACTTTACATACAATGATATGGGCTCACGCAATGTCGATGAGGACGAGCACAAACTGCTGCGTGAGGAGGATCGTGACGGCCAGAAGTGCTGGGTGATTGAATCCGTTCCGGTCGATAAGCATGAGATCTACAGCCGTAAGGTTACCTGGATCCGTCAGGACTGCTGCGTGCCTGTGTATGTGGAGTTCTATGACAAGCTTGACAAACTGCACCGTGCTCTCTCCATCTCAGAGATAAGCCAGGTTCAGGGATTCTGGACCAAGCAGCGCATGGAGATGAAGAACGTGCAGACCGGACACAGTACCGTGATAAACGTGCTAAATCCTAAATATGATCTGCAAATAGACAAATCAATGTTTACCGTGGCAAAACTCGAAAAAGGACTATGAGAAGTCTCCTGTTTATTTTGTTGTTTTTAGTTCCGATTCCTGCCGTGGCGCAGGAATCGGAGCCGCTCAGCGTGGGTGTGAAAGGTTTTGTCGATACCTATCATGCCTTACGCTCAGGGGCGGATCATGACTGGATGTCGTCGCGCAGCCGCGTACGCGGTGAACTAACCCTCAGTAAGGGTGGGGCGGGCGCGTTTGTATCGGCCAATATGGTGTACAACTCTCTGTTGAAAGAGCGTAGCGGACTGCAGGTGCGTGAGGCCTACATGTGGTGCGGCAATGAGCACTGGGACTTGCGTGCCGGACGTCAGATTGTAACCTGGGGTGTGGCTGACGGCCTGCGTGTGACCGATATCATATCGCCCATGGATTACAGTGAGTTCCTGGCTCAGGATTATGATGACATACGTATTCCCGTAAATGGTTTGCGCCTGCGTTACATTCGAGATCGCTGGAATTTAGAGGTTGTGGCTGTTCCTGTGGCATCGTTCTTTGAACTGCCTGTGGATGACGCCAACCCGTGGTCGGTGGTGCCTCGTGACATGGGCGTGCCTGTGGTTATGGATATGGGCGCCGAGCCTTTGCGTAAGTTTGAGAATATGGAGTTCGGAACACGTCTCAGTATGTTCCTGAGCGGGGTGGACTTTTCACTCTCCGCCCTGCGTACCTGGAACAAGATGCCTGTGTTCAGTACCACATTTGACGGCACGAATCTGGTTGCAACCGGAAATTACCGCCGCATGACAATGCTTGGGGCCGATGTCTCCCTTCCGCTCGGCGAGTTTGTAATACGCGTTGAAGGCGCACAGTATTTTGATGAGGCGCAGACTCCGGCATCGGGCCTTGACATTCCGCGTTCAGGCAGCCTTAACGCCCTGCTTGGCATAGACTGGTATGCCGGTAACGACTGGAACCTGTCGGCCCAGTACTCATATAAGTTCATTGAGGATTTTACACCGCTCATGAGCGGTACTGAGCATACTCACATGGGTACATTCCGCATCTCAAAGAGCCTGCTCAACAACACACTCTCTCTGCAGTCTTTTGCCTACATGGACCTGACAGACGGCGGCATCTACAACCGTTTCACGGCCGATTACGCCCTGAACGACCAGATGCACATAATGCTGGGTTACGACCTTTTCCATGCCGACAAGGGCATGTTCAAGATGTATGCCGACAACTCTGAGTACTGGCTTAAACTCAAATACAGTTTTTAATCAATTAATAATTACAGTTATGAAACCTATTTTTAAAGTTATCCTTTTGGCAATTGCATATCTTGCCACATTCTTTCTTGGTGCATCAACCGGTATCATTCATCCCGCATGCTACGCCTACGTAGGTGCTCTGCTGCCGTTTATCACAGCTTTCATCTACAAGGCTATGGTCAAGCAGGTTCCGGGATTCGGCGCCGCAAGTATCATGAACGGCTTCGTGATTGTGCTCTTCCTTTTAGCAGGTGAGGCCGATGCCAATGTCGTAATCGGCATGGTTTTCCTGGCAGCTCTCTCTGAGTTCTTGAGGATCAAGTTTCAGTCAAACCCTGTAAAGAGCCTGCGTTGGGGATTTGTACCTATGGCATTCTCATACTTCACCTACACCGCACACTGGTGGACAGACACCGAGGGCTCCCTTGCCGCTGCCGTTGAGGAGATGCGTCCCGGCTACGATCAGCTGATGATTCCCGTCATCGACAACATTCCTGTCCTGATCCTTGTCTATCTTATCACAATCCCTCTCGCAATCCTGGCAATCAGATTGGCAACTAAGAAGTGACGGTCCTCTTTGTCACCTTTGGCATTCTTTTTGTAGATTTGCCATATATGAATGAGTTCTTTAAGGCATTATTGATGGTTACGGCCGAGATGAGTCCATACCTGCTGTTGGGTTTCCTGATAGCAGGTATTCTTCATGTCTTTGTTCCCGGCAAGTTTTACTCCCGATACCTGTCACGTGACAACAAGCTGTCAGTACTTTATGCAGCCCTGATAGGTGTTCCGCTGCCACTCTGCTCTTGCGGAGTAATACCCACCGCTATAGGCCTTAAGAATGAACGTGCATCAAAAGGTGCAGTAGCATCGTTCCTGATAGCTACTCCGCAAACAGGAATAGACTCAATCCTGGCTACGTTCTCCGTCCTGGGTCTGGGCTTTGCCATAATACGCCCGGTGGCTGCACTTATTACGGGTATCTGTGGCGGTATTCTGATAAACCGTTTTGTCAGTGAAGATACTGACAGTGCGGTGCTTGAGTCATCCTGTCGTGTTGAAAGGGGTAATAAGGTCTGGAGGGTATTCAGATATTCCTATTATGATATGATGCAGGATATCGGTCTGAGACTGCTTATCGGACTCCTTCTGGCAGCCCTTATCAATGTGGTCGTACCCGATGAGTTTTTCCTCACATTCGGCTCATCCCCACTGTTACAGATGCTTATAATCCTGATTGTGGCCGTACCCATGTATATATGCTCAACAGGCAGCATCCCGGTGGCGGCTGCGCTCATCATGAAAGGACTGTCACCTGGTGCTGCTCTTGTTATGCTCATGGCCGGTCCTGCGGTGAACATAGCCTCCATACTGGTGGTGCGCAAGTCATTGGGTAACCGTTTTACATGGATTTACCTTTCCACAATTATCGGTTTTTCGGTCCTTTTCGGCCTGATCATAAATGCTGTAGGGTTGAATGTATCGCCTGTTATGAATGATGTCTGCTGCACATCGGCAAACGTTCTACCGGGAACATTCAAGCTCATCTGTACAATACTGCTAACACTAATAATCTTATTCGCGTTGTCTATGAAACTGCTCAACAAGGTTTTCCATAAAGAAACTATTCCGGCCGATGCCACTGTATATTGTGTAGAAGGAATGCACTGCAGCCACTGCGAGGCATCTGTAGAGAGTGCTGTCAAGTCCATTGATGGCGTAACGTCAGCAAAAGCCAGCGCATCGGCCAAGACTCTGATTGTTACAGGCAAGGCCGATGAATCCGCTGTACGTGATGCAGTGGAGAAGGCTGGTTTTACTTTTAAAGGTTGATCTGCTTGCAGACCTTGATGGAGTCAATTGCCATCTAAAGAAGGAATTCCAGAACCTCGTGATTAAAAGTGTCAGGGTTCTTGTTGGCGATGAAATGGTTGCCGGGAATGATAGACAGTTTTGCACCAGGAATGCTTTGCGCAATCAGGCGGGTGTGTTTGTCTTTAATCATGTCTTTATTGCCGACTATCACCAGCGTGGGGCATTTGATCTGTGAGAGCTCTGCGGGATTTACATTGGGATCGTTCACCATCAGACCTAACAATTCGGCATTCTGCTTGGCCTCGGGGCTTTTATTGGCAAACATCCTGGCTATTCTGTAGCCTATTTCGATTGGAATCTGTATGCTTGGTTTTACGCCTTTGGCATTCAGGTTAGCACCGTTCAGGATTAGTTTCTCTACACGCTCGGGGTGGGCCAGGGCAAATACCATTGCAATATTTCCGCCATCAGAGAATCCAAGGATATGGGCTTTCTCTATGCCGTGTTCATCCATAAAATCCAACAGGTCTTGGGCGAACTGACGTATAGTGAAAGGGGCATCGCCTCGAGGAGTCTGCCCGTGTCCGCGGGTATCGATTGCAATTACTCTGAAGTGTTCAGACAGAGGCTCCATCTGATGCTCAAAGTAACTGCAATCCTCACCGTTACCGTGGAGAAGAATCAGCGGGAAACCTTCTCCTTTTTCAATATAGTGGTGCTTAATATCCATGATTGTCCCAAAGGTACACTAATCCAACTCACTGTATAGCTCTTTGTCGTTCATCGGCCTCATATCTTTCAATCCGGAGTACAAAGATAGGGAAGAATTCTTTTATATTTGTGGTAAGAAAAATGTACTCTAAAACGCGGTTTGGATACTCTGTGGGGCAATAGCAACAACATGTTTCTTGACAAGCGTGAATGGGCGGCGTAACTTTGCGCCATCAACAAAAACAAAACAGAAATGGAAGTAAAAGAAATCTTGAAGAATCTGCGTGAAAAGAACAATCTCACGCAGGAGCAGATGGCAGAACGTATCAATGTTACACGTCAGGCTGTGAGCCGATGGGAGACTGGACTGACTCAGCCCAATCCCGAGT
Organism: uncultured Bacteroidales bacterium; assembly: GCA_902798685.1. GTDB lineage: Bacteria > Bacteroidota > Bacteroidia > Bacteroidales > Bacteroidaceae > Colenecus. Next base: position 9,062 of record CADBXO010000021.1, on the reverse strand, counting down.
TGCTCAAAGTCCTTTCACGCGAGTTCGGCGTATCTATCAATACTCTCTTGGGCTCACCACAGACTCTGTATTGCCAATGTTGCGGAATGCTGTTGTCCGATGACTCCATGATTAGCCACGAACCCGACGGCTCATTCAATGAGGATTACTGCAAGTGGTGCTATACCGACGGCAAGTTTACATATGACAGCAAGGACGCTCTACTAGATTTCCTGATCCAGCACATGCCCAATCCGGATAATCAGCCCGATGCCCAGCGCCGCGCATTTTACGATTCCCACCTCTCACAGCTCAAACACTGGAAAAGCTGACAAAGGGGACGGTTCCGTTTGGCTCGTCTGCAGAAAGCAAAAATCCCATCTGAGCATATTTTAGCGCAGATGGGATTCTCTTTTAGCGTGCCAAACGGAACCGTCCCCTTTGTCACTTGAGGGCTTGGGCGACGGCTGATTCCACGTCTTCCATTTTGTCGCCGGACTCAAAACGCTTCAGGATCTTTCCGTCTGATGAAATCAGGAACTTGGTGAAATTCCATCGGATGTTGTTTTTGTTCTCAGCGTTGGCCTTGAGGTAGGTGTAGAGTGGGTGCTCGTTCTCTCCGTTCACTTCAATCTTATCAAACTGAGTAAACTTTACGTTGTAGGTAGTGGTGCAGAACTCTTTGATCTCTGCGATTGTGCCGGGAGCCTGAGCTCCAAACTGGTTGCACGGGAAATCCAGAATCTCAAATCCCTGCTCGTTATACTTTTCATAAATGGCCTCAAGGTCCTTGTACTGAGGGGTGAATCCGCAGCGTGTGGCTGTGTTGACTATGAGCAGGACCTTGCCCTTATACTGTTCCAGACTTACTTCGGTTCCCTTGTCATCCTTAACTTTGAAAGAATAAATACTTTCCTGCGCCATTACGGCCGATACAGCCATAATAAGAATGATTGAAGTGATTAGCTTTTTCATATAATCCGTGGGTTTAATGCTGCGAATATAATGAAATAAAACCAAAGGGGACGGTCAATCCTTGTTGGGGTGGAGCTTCATGTCAAGCTTTACACTTACCTTCATGGATTTGATGGATGATTTGCGCAGGTCGGCCTCGGCGGTGCGTTTGCCGCTGGTAAAGTGGAAGCAGAGACGCTTGCCTTGCAGGAAGCGCTTGGTTACTATGCATGTGGTTTTTGACTCATCGCCCAATCCAGCGTAGTTGTCTATCCTGCAAGGGAATTCAACGGTAGTGCCTGCGGGCTTGTCAAGCAGTTCCAGGTAAGAATCCAGGTTGTCAAGAACCTCCTGACGGTTGCTGCCCATAGGCAGACAAACCTCATCCATATGTGAAATGGACATGTCTGTAATATCGTCACGAACCAGGCTTAGGAGTTCAGTCTTGTTGCCTACACCCATCCAATAACCGGTGTTGCCGTTCTTCTCCTTGTACTTGAAGATAGTGTACTGGTCATGGCTGTCATCCTCACTCTCGATAATCTCCATACGCATGTCGGTAGGAATGTCCTGTGCAATTACATAAGTAGCCATCATCATAGATGCTACTACTGTAAATAATGATTTTCTCATAATGTGATAATTAGTCCTTTTTGCAAATATAGTAAAATGACACATTAAGGACAGTCCCCTTTTGTACTATTTTTATACATTTGGGGACGTAAAAGGACATATTATGAGAAAGTATTCTGCATTTTTTATAGCATTCTGCTTAACGCTTGCAGCCTGCAATCAGTCTGAAGGCACGGTTAAGGAGCAGGACTCAAGTGATTTTGTAGCCATTACTGATGTGGTTCCCGATGTTATCCTTGAAATACGTTACTACGGCACTTACAATTTTGTCGGCACGCGCATAGACGGTTATCTGGCGCCAACAGCTTTGCTTACACGCCAGGCCGCCGATAGCCTCAAGGCGGTCAGTGATGACGTAATCAGCCTTGGTTACAGACTCAAGATTTATGATGCCTACCGCCCGCAGTGTGCAGTAGATCATTTTGTTCGATGGGCGGCCGACGTGGCTGACACCACCATGCGACGATACTTCTATCCCGATGTGGATAAAAGCCGCCTGTTTGAACTTGACTACATCATGGCCAAGTCCGGCCATACACGCGGATCAACGGTAGATCTCACGCTGTTTGACATGACAACCGAGAAAGAGGTTGACATGGGCGGCACATTTGACTGGTTCGGAACAGAGAGCCATCCTGATTACCGCGGTATTACCGATGTTCAGTTCGCCAACCGCATGATCCTGCGTGATGCAATGCTGCGTCACGGATTCAAGCCGCTTGATTCAGAGTGGTGGCATTTTACCCTGAAAGATGAACCCTATCCGGATACATACTTTACCTTCCCGGTTGAATAATGCAATTGTCTTTTCATCCTTTGACGCTCTCTGACCGGGAGACGATTCAGGCTGTTACGCTTAATTCGGGGCGCCGCAACTGCAACTATACCTTTGCCAATATCATTGGCTGGCAATTCTGGTATAAGACAGAGGTGTGCGTGCTACGGGATGCTATAGTGTTGCGTTACATTTATGAAGGGGAGCGTGCCTATTCTGTATGTACGGCGGGTAATCTGACCGATGAACTGATTAATGCACTGCTGGCAGACAGTGGCGGAAAGCTTACAATATATGCCCTTGAGGACTCGCAGGTGCAGGCTCTCTCATCATTTAAGGTTGAATCCGAGCCCTTGCCAGACCTGTTTGATTACATATACCGCCGCACGGATCTGGCCTTACTGCAAGGCGGGCATTTGCAGGCCAAGCGCAATCACGTAAACCGTTTCAAGGCCGATAATCCAGACTTTGAATACCGCCCGCTCACGCCTGAACTTTTTGATGAATGCCGCAAGCTCACAGAGATATGGCAGGGGGAAAAAGGTTCCAGTGAAACCATAGATGTTGAGAGGCAGGTCATGGAAACCATCTTCAGCAATTGGGAATCACTGGGTATGATAGGCGGCAGTATATTTGTAAACGGCCGTATGGTTGCATTCAGTTATGGCGCCGCCGTTACCAATGACACATTTGATATTTGTGTTGAAAAGGCCGACCGCAACATCGAGGGCGCATTTGCCATCATAAACCAGCAGTTTGCCTGCCATCTGCCAGAGCAATACATCTACGTTAACCGTGAAGACGATATGGGCATACCGGGCCTTAGAAAGGCAAAACTATCATATCACCCTGAAATACTGCTGAGTTTCAATGTGGTACGCATTTCAAAGCCATACACATTGCACAGAATGACTCCGGCCGATGCACCTCTCACCGTAGACTGGATGGTGCGCCAATATGGTTTTGACCGCTCTGAGGTTGAGACCTGGGTACGTGACCTGCACTTTAACTGGCCGCTCAGCGTCAAGGCAGTCGATGAGGCAGGAGACGTTATAGGTCTGCTGAATATGAGTGATTATCGCATAGAAGAGGAAACTGAGCAGATTCTTAAAGATGCTCCAGAACTTCTGGCCAGCCTGAACGCCCAGCGTTACACAGGCGTATTCTCATTCATAGTAGCGCCGGAATACCGCGGCACACGCCTAAACTATGATATGCTCATGTCAATCATGCCGGAACTCAAGTCCCGTTATGACTTTATATTCATACCGGTCATGCATCGGCTCAAAACCCACGCATACTGGCAGCGTTGGGGAGCTACCGAGTTCTATCGGGACTCAGAATGTGTCTATTACCTCCTGTCAAAGGAGCATTTCCATTGAGGTATATTGTGGGGCCATGCCAAGGGCCTTGTAGAATGAGGCGGCACCGGGGTTGCACTCCCAGACGTGGAGCGTAATGTTGTGGCAGCCTTTCTCCTGGGCAAACGCTTTGACATACTCAAACAGTTTGCTCCCTATGTGTTTGCCGCGGGCGTTCTCATCCACGCAGATGTCATCGATGTACAGGGTACTGAGCGGCATCAGGCTACCGCTTTCCTGATGTTGGAGCACACAGAAGGCATAACCCAGAACTATCTCGTCTTCATCATATACGAATACGGGAGTATCGGGGTTGGAGAATATCTCAAGGAGTTCACTGTCAGTGTATTTCTTACCCTCGGCACGGAACAGGTCCGGACGGCCATCATGGTGCACTTTCAATACCTGTCTTAGCAGACTGTTTACTGCCTCCAGATCATCGTTTACCGCTCTGCGTATAGTCATGTTATTTGTCTTTTCAGATTTCAAAGTCCAGGCAGGAGCGTTGGATGGTATAGGGGCGGACTTTGGTATCGGCCACGGCTACGTGTGCAGGGTGCTTGGCGTAGGCTTTGAGCGCCTCCTCGCTCTCAAGGGTGCTGTCCAGCATGACATCGGCGTTTGATGAAGCCAGACGGCCGTCAATCTGTACTTTTACGTCGATCAGTCCGGGAACCTTGCCTACAAGGCCCTCCAGTCCCTCTTTAATACCTGCCTTTACGGCCTTTTTCTGATCATCGGATAACTCCGGATTCAATGTCCAAAGAATGATATGCTTAACCATATTTGTTTTATAATTTCCACGCAAAGGTAATCAAATTCTTATCTTTGCAGCCGATTTCAAACCAACGCATGAAATACGGGTCACTTACACGCCTTCTGACTGTTCTTGCATTGCCCATTTTCATTGACACTCTGCTTGTCATGACATTGGGTGCGGCCGATACTTTCATGCTGAGCCGATACTCCGATGAGAGCGTTGCTGCGGTGGGACTGGTCAACCAGCTGATCAACATTGTATTCATCATCTTCCAGGTAATTTCGATGGCCACATCAATCCTGTGCTCGCAGTATGTGGGGGCGGGACAGCGCGACCGTGTGCTGCAGGTGATGGGCATATCGGTCCTGTTCAATTTCCTTATCGGTATGGCGTTCAGCGTGTTCCTGTACGGTCGGGCATCGGCCCTTTTGGGTATGATGGGGGCCCGTGAGGAACTGTTTGCGCAGGGATTCCCGTATATGCGGATTGTGGGCGCGTTCGCTTTTTTCCAGGCTGTATCGCTGTCGGCTGCAGCAGCATTGAGGAGTGTTGACAAGGCGCATTATCCCATGTTCGTATCGGGTCTGGTCAATGTCATAAACATACTGGGCAACTACGCCCTCATATTCGGTAAGTTCGGATTGCCGGCCATGGGTGTGCGTGGTGCTGCTATATCGACGGTAATCTGCAGGGCGTTGTCATCGGTACTGCTGCTTTATCTGCTGTATCGTAAGTATATAGGTCATCTGCCCAAGGGCCTGTTCCGGCCGTTCCCGTGGCAGGAGGCCGGCAAACTGTTCAAGGTGGGCATTCCGTCAGCCGGCGAGCAGATGTCTTACAGCCTCTCAATGGTGGTTGTGACCTATTTTATCAACTTTCTGGGTAACGATGAACTGGCCACACGCACGTACGGACAGACCATAACCACCTTTGTGTTCCTGTTCTCACTGGCTGCGGCACAGGGTGGGGCTATTGTTATAGGGCACCTGACAGGCATGAAAAAGTATAACGCCGCGTTTGCCCTGGGCAGGCGTGTTCTGCGCATTTCGGTTGCAGTCACATTCGTGTTGTCATTTACCACGGCCTGTTTTGGCCATACCATATTCTCCATGCTGACCGATAACGAGCACATTATACGCATGGGAACCATCGTGCTCTGGATAGATATAATGGTTGAGGTGGGTCGTGCCATTAACTTCTTCGGGGTGAACTCACTCCGTGCGGCCGGCGACATTTATTATCCTGTTACGGTTGGCATGATAGTGTGCTGGACTGTTGCCGTGGGCGGCAGCTGGGTGCTGGGCATCGGCCTACATGGAGGCCTTATTGCCCTATGGTGCGCCCTGATCCTGGACGAGAACATACGCGGAGTTTGACGCTATAGTTATCTTACCGGTTTGATGGCTTTTCTCTTAATTGTTGGTTAGTCATGTCTGTAAGGTTAGTAATTATAAACGTTGAACCATGATTATCCCAAAGGTATGAAAAAAACAGAATACCTTTGTGCATCAAACAATACCAACATGCAGATAATCCGCGCAACCAGAACTCCCCAGCAGGCGGGAGCGTACTACGTCCGAATCCAGGCCATGGCCCGCAAGCACAAGATAACCCTTGATGCCGAGTTTGACGAACACGACACGCCTCAGACCAAATACATAGTCATTGTTGATGACTACCTGCCCATAGCAACCTGCCGTCTGTACGCCATAGACGAGACCCATATAAATCTGGGCCGGGTAGTGGTCCTGCCCGAATATCGCGGCCAGGGACTGGGACGTCAGGTGGTTGAGGAGGCCGAAAACTGGGCCCGCGAACTGGGCTTCAAAACCGCAGTCCTGGATAGCCGCGACAATAAAGTGGGCTTTTATGAGAAACTGGGCTACACCAAAGACTGCTGCTGCCCCGTAATCAAAGGGGACACTTTCTGCTGTGTCCGCATGACCAAGAAAATTTGAGGTGACAAATAGGAGGTTTCTGACGCAAAGGGGTCGTTTCTCTTTGCGTCACTTTTGGGGATGGCGGATAAGGTTGACCGATGCTATATCGGGGAGGGGTTCCCTTTTTACCCACTGGCTGCTTACCTTGCAAATCTCTTGACCGCAACCGTTGATGATTCTGCCTACGAATGTTTGTGGGGCATCGGCAGGATGTGTCTGGCAAACAAGTTCATCGCCCATACGGGACTCATGGATAAAGCGGATGTTAAGCGAGTCGGGCCTGTAGGCTTCAAGGAATGACGGCTCAAAGCAGGCCAGAGCCAGCTGGACATATCTGCGATTAGTGGTGTGCCCGTTGAAATCCAGATCGATAAGGTTTACCGAATGCTGCAGTGTGTTTATCGGCTCATTCTGAAATTTTATGACAGCGCGTTTCTTGTGTGGCCCGGCTGCAAGCTCAGGGATGAGTTCGGTATTGGGAATAAGGCCTTCACATGACAGCAGTTTCCTTTCGGACATTGAAATGACTGACCAGCAGCTGTTGCCGCGTGCCGCCAGAACGCCGGAATGCACTTCTTTCATGGTAAATTCCATCCAGATGCGGAGTGATGACATCTCGCTTACCCATACCTGGACCTCAATGTCCTCGGTCCACATGGTGGGTGGCGCGGGCATTTCAAGGTTTATTTCCGATATCACCCACGTGCGGTCCTGTTTCTGAAGGTCAAAAGCCGCCAGTCCCAGAGATGTGAGATATCGGGCTATCGTATTTTCATGGAATGTAAGGATTCCGTCAACGGTAAGGCGGTATCGGCCATCCATCTGGGCCGATGTAATCTGATATGTCGTGCTGTATTTCATTTGTCTCAAACAATCTGAAACGATGCGCGAATTTATCAATTTTTTTGCCAAAGTGTCACACAACATCCCCGCTCACAGCGCTCGTGGGGCCGCTCACTGTGTTACACACCCTCATTTCGGGGCTATGTCCCACACTCACCGCAGCGAGAATACGCTCTAACGCGGGTAGGTGTGGGACACTTTGGCGAAAAACCTTACCTTTGCAGCATACTGAAATATTGTACTAACATGAAAGTACTGATGATAAACGGCAGCCCCCGTCAAAAGGGCAATACGAACGTGGCGCTTACGGAGATTGCGCGTACTCTTGAGTCCGATGGCATTGAAAGTGAGATTGTCTGGATTGGAAACAAACCGGTAAGAGGCTGTATCGCCTGTGGCAAATGCCGGGAGTTGTCTGGTGCCTGCGCATTCAACGATGATATATGCAATGTCATCGGCGCCAAGTTCAGTGAGGCCGATGCCCTCATCGTGGGATCACCGGTCTATTACGGACAGCCCAACGGCGCTCTGCTGGCTGTCATGCAGAGAGCATTCTATTCAAACAGCATCGCCATCGCCGGCAAGCCCGCGGCCGTGGTTGCCGTGTGTCGCAGGGGAGGGGCATCGGCCGTATTCGAGACCCTGAATATGCCGTTCCAGATGCTCAATATGCCTGTGGTAACATCGCAGTACTGGAATATAGTCTATGGCCGCGAACCCGGTCAGGCCGCTCAGGATCAGGAGGGGCTGCAGACCATGCGTGCCTTGGCGCACAACATGGCCTGGCTGCTTAAGGCCACCGGCGGCAAACCTGCGCCCGGACGCGGCGATGAACCCTGGACTCCCATGCACTTTGTCAGATAAAACGACCCCTTTGCGTCACTTTTAAAGAGATTTTAGCCACTTCTCGACTTTGGCTTTGCCGGAGCGTACCTCGTGGCCGTAGATGCTGAAGCCCTGGGTTACTTTGGCCTTGGGGAATTGTTTCTTTACATCGCTTGCGCATGATGCCAGGCCGCTGCCCTCGTGGGTGGTGAACGGGATTACGGTCTTTCCGTCCAGATTGATGTCCTTGAACAGTGTGAACATAACCTGAGGGTAGGTGCCCCACCATACGGGACCGCCTATGAATACAGTGTCGTATGCAGTCAGGTCAGGAGCTTTGCCCTCGTACGGGGGTAGCTCACCATCGGCCGCCTCCTTCTTGGCCAGTTCTATTAGCGGAGTGTATGCCATGCCGTCATACTTGTGGGTTACTATCTCAAACTGGTCGGCGCCGATAATATCTGTTATGTAATCGGCCACAATCTTGGTGTTACCCACTTTTATGTCACCTACGCTGTAGTTATCACCGGCGTGTGAAAAGAATATTACAATTGACTTACTCATCTTATCTGTTTTTTGATTGTTTGTCTGTCCTTTGCAGCCCGATGCCACGCAAATGGCCAGCGCTGCCGCAATAATGTTCCTGAATCTCATGCCTTTTGTTTTTTAAAAATAGTACAATTGGGGCCTGACCCCTTTTGTACGATATTCAATAATTTGGCTCTCATTTCAGATTGGCTTTAAAGAATGATTCAATCTTGTCGTAGGGGATTACTCCGGCTACGTCATCGTAAAGGTCCACGTGCGATGCGCCCGGAATAATCATGAGCTCCTTGTTTCCCTCTACGGCCGATACACCCTCCACATGCCTGCCGGTCATGCGCTCAAAGGCGTACTCCGAGAAGTAACGTGAGTGGGCCTTCTCGCCGTGGATGAGCAGCACCGGATTCTCAATCTCCTGAGCCCATGCCAGCAGAGGCTGGTTCATGAAA